>NZ_JBIVQG010000006.1:0-304473 GCF_044755025.1 Paenarthrobacter sp. NPDC092416 | reverse complement strand
CGAACCCCACGGCTTCTTCAACCAAAACCCCACCCTCAACCTCCCCGCAGGAACAACCAACAACACCACCACCGACGACACCTGCTGCCACACCGGAGAATGACAGCCAACTCACCGGCGCTAACCAGCAACTGACTGAACATCGTTTGTACGAGGTCCCGGGGGATGCCACACGGTCGAGCCGCCACGGCTTTCTCCGGGACCTCGGCCTTTCTCTTGAACGCGCCGGCGGGGGCCGGCATCCCAATAACCGACAACGTTGTCAAAGGAAGATTGTCATGAGCGAAAACCGTATGGATGGAGCCGATCACCTGAAAAGGTCAATCAACTGGAAACAGGGTATGGCCATTGCTTTGGGTGTGCCCTTGTTGATTTTGCCATCATTGGGTTACTTGCCGCTGTATCTGTCTGCCGCAGCAATCCTCATCTGGGGACTGTCTGTCCTTCAGGGTTTTATTCAGAACGCCGCGTACGCTGAAATGGCCACGACTTTTCCCAAAGCCTCTGGTTTACCTGGCTTCGCGCAACACGTATTTCGTACCGAAAACTACAAGGGCAAGTATGACAAAGGCAAGTTGATCGGTGGCTTTACCGCGTGGAGCTACTGGTTTGGCTGGAGTCCGATCATGGCGATTTTCGCCATCCTGGTGGGAAACTATCTTCACGGGCTGTTCCCGATTCTGGGCGAAACCTTTACCGAATATCAGCTCGCCTTGATCTCAGGTGTGGTCATGTTCGCGGGATTGTTTGTGGTGAACTGGTTCGGCCTCAAAGATGGCGCCATCCTGGGGTATATTCTGGCGGCTGTTTCGCTGATTCCCCTGCTCATCCTGGCGGTGGCTCCTTTTGCGACCGGGCACGTTGACATGGCCAACATCACCGGCAACTGGTGGCCGGCGGACTGGGCCTGGGACGTGCACCATATCCTGATGCTCTTCGGCATCTTCGGGATCGCGCAGTGGAGTGCCTGCGCTTGGGAAACGGCGGCCATCTACGGACCTGAATACAAGAATCCGTCCAAAGACGTCCCCAAGGCATTGTTGGCGTGCGGCATCATTTGCCTCGTCTTGTATCTGCTGCTGCAATCTGCCGTGATCGGTGTTCTGGGGGTTGACGGTGTGATTGCGGAGCGCGTATCGCCCCTGATTCCGGTGGCACATGCTGTTTTCGGCCAGGCCGGAACCATGGTCACCATCATCATGCTGATCGCCGCGATGATCCTCATCATCCAAACCGCTTTTCTGGGTTCCTCCCGGGCCATGCACTCCATGTCCGCAGAAGGCAACCTCCCCAAGGCACTCGGCCAAACGAATCGCCGCGGAACTCCATGGGTTGCCATGTTGGTCATTGCAGTCTTCAACGTTGTGCTGATTTCCATGGGAAATGCCGCGGCAATTCTGGCCGCCTCGGCAATTGGCTATACTCTGGCCCATGGCATCAGCCTCTTCGCTTATGTCAAGTCCATGAAAGATCCGGTTTTCGCTGGATTGACAAGGCCTTTCAAAGCTCCCAAAGGCTGGAAAAACGTCGCCCTGACTTTCGGCCTGTTCAATGTGCCGCTGTGCTTGATCGGTGTTGTTTACCTGAACAGCCTCGAAATCGGCTGGGCCTCCACGTGGGTGGGCTTCATCGTGCTGGCGTTGTATTTACCCATCTGGTTGTTTACTCAGCACGAATTGAGGCGTCAGAACAACAAAGCGGCGACTATCAGCTCTCCTGAAAATGATTCAGATAGTGATGCCCCAGCCATGGTTTCTCTTTCCGCCGACTGAACCTGGATCTACGAAACCCAAAGCCCGCCATTTCCCCGTAGCGAGAGTGATCCACGTGTTCAACATCCCCGCCATAACCTGGACCCTGACCGTGGCACTGCTGCTCGGCGGAACCTGGCACACCATCCAGGCCATCCGGCCCGGCCGCCCCACCGAACGCATCAACCAGGCCCTCCACGCCCTGATGCAC
Organism: Paenarthrobacter sp. NPDC092416; assembly: GCF_044755025.1. Lineage (NCBI taxonomy): Bacteria > Bacillati > Actinomycetota > Actinomycetes > Micrococcales > Micrococcaceae > Paenarthrobacter > Paenarthrobacter sp. NPDC092416. The sequence continues at coordinate 302,511 of NZ_JBIVQG010000006.1, read as the reverse complement.
ACCCTCATGGCCGCCATGCTCTGGAACGCCGCCCCCGGAACCACCCTGCTCCAGATCCTCGTCCTGGCCACCGCGGCCCTGTGGTTCATCATCCAAGCCGTCGCCCGCCCCCACTTCAAAACCTTCTGCTCCGGCACCGGAGGCCGGATCACCTGCACCTACCACGCCCTCACCATGGCCGCCGCAGCCCTCATGATCGCCATGATGACCAGCCACACCACCAACCCGGCACCCCCCGCAGGAACACCCACCACCGGCCACGCCCACCACACCATCACCACCGCCACGCCCGCCACCGGAACAGCCTTCCAGCACACCCCCGCCCTGGCCATCACCCTCACCATGCTCTTCGGAACCGCCGCCACCGTCTTCCTCATCCTGCTCCTGCGCCGCCAAACCACCACCAACCAAAAAACCCACCACCACACCAGCACCACCCGGCACGCCACCCGCACCAACCACGGACTCGAAGCCACAGGCGCCACCATCATGGCCCTCATGTTCGCCACCATGACCACCTAACCCCCACCCCACAACCCCAACCACGCTAGGAGAGAGTTGCGCATGCACATCGGATTGATTGGCCTAGGAAAAATGGGATTCAATATGCGCCAACGGTTGCGCAACAACGGCGTGGACGTTACGGGCTACGATCCCAACCCGGACGTCACGGACGCAGCGTCAATGGACCAACTCCTCGCTATTGTGCCGGCGCCCCGGATTATCTGGGTCATGGTCCCGGCCGGTTCCGCCACGGATGCCGTTCTGACAGAGCTGAGCCGGAAACTTGAGCCGGGCGACCTGGTGATCGACGGCGGCAACTCGCGGTTCACCGAGGACCAGAAACACGGCGAGCTGCTTGCGGCCCGCGGCATCCGCTTCGCGGATTGCGGGGTATCAGGCGGCGTTTGGGGGCTGGAGAACGGTTATGGCCTGATGGTCGGGGGAGAAGCAGAGGACATCGAGCGCGCCCTCCCCGTCTTTGATGCCCTGAGGCCTGAAGGCGAACGAGCGGACAGCTTTGTCCATGTGGGCGGAATCGGCGCGGGTCACTACTCCAAGATGGTGCATAACGGGATCGAGTACGGCCTGATGCAGGCCTACGCCGAGGGCTACCAACTGCTTGAGGCCAAGGACATCATCACAGATTTGCCTGGCACCTTTCGCGCTTGGCAAAAGGGCACGGTGGTGCGGTCTTGGCTGCTTGATTTGTTGGTTAAGGCGCTGGAAGAGGACCCGGGTTTGCGCACCATCGATGACTACGTGGAGGATTCCGGCGAAGGCCGATGGACTGTGGAGGAGGCTATTGCCAACGCCATTCCCGCTCCCGTGATCACTGCCGCGGTGTTCGCCCGCTTCTCGTCACGGGAGGACAGCTCATCGGCGATGAAGATGGTGTCGGCCCTCCGTCATCAGTTTGGAGGCCACGCCTCCAGGCCAGCCGCGTAGCATCCACCAAGTACCAACCCCATTCTTTAGGGTAGTTTCTGCGTGCCCAGTGAGCCCTGGTGGCTCGGATCAAGAAGCGGGACGACGACGTCGTCCCGCTTCTTCCCGTGCCCGGAACCGTGCCCGGAACCGTGCCCGGAACCGTGCCCGGAACCGTGCCCGGAACCGTGCCCGGAACCGTGCCCGTAACCGTGCCCGGAACCGTGCCCTGAACCGAAGGCTGCTAGGACTGCCGCAAGCCGTGGCTGTGGGCCAGTGCGATCGCTTCGGTGCGGGAACCGACGTCGAGCTTCTTGAAAACGTTCCGCACATGGAACTTGACGGTGTTCTCGCTGATGCCCATGGAAGAGGCGATGGTGCGGTTGCGGTGTCCGGAGGCGAGATGCTGGAGCACTTCGAGTTCCCGGGCGGCGAGGTTCCATTCGGTGATATCGCCGGGAGGGCGTGCCGGCAGGTCCAAGGGGAGCGAGACGAAGACGTCGGCGCCCCAACCGGACATGACGTCCATCCGCAGTTGTCCGGTGAGTGCTTGGACCCTGCGGTCCAGGCGGCTGATGCTTGGATCCTCGGTGGTGAGCGCCCCACCGCCGTCGTCGCGGACGTTGATCAGCAGGTTCTCGCCGTCGCAGTCCCAGTGCGTCCGGATCCTGGTGACGTCAGGCTGTTCCATCATGACCAGTACCAGCCCGCGGACGATGGCCCGTGCCGCGTGCGCAACTTCGCCCGGGAGGGCTCTGCCGTTCAGTGGCGGCTCGATGAACTGGACCTCGATGCCGCTGAAGCTCGTGAGTGGCCGCAGGTCTTCCCGCAGGCGTTCAAAGGCTTTCGCCACCGGTTCTTTTACCAAATCCGTGGTGCGGTCGCTGTGCGTGCGGAGACCTACCAGTGCCCTGGCGGCGAGGTCGGTGACGGTGGTGCGGGCGGTGGCATGGTCCAGCGAGGAGGAGCGCAGGGCAGCCAGGAGGGTTTCCAGCGTGGTGGAATGCAGGTCGGTCAATTCGGCAGTCACGCGGATGCGTTCGGCCGAGGCCGCCCGCGATTCCAGCAGGTACGACGGCGGTGCATCCGCCACTTTTTCCTGGATCCGTCGGGCGGTGATGTCCCACAGGTAGGTCACGAGCTCCAGCCAGGAGTTCTCCGGATCTGCGGGGAGCGGATCGGTGATCACCAGGAGGGCATTGCTCGCGGCGTGCTTGAGTGCCAACGCTTGCCGGGGCTGGCCCGCGAGCTCCGCTTCACCAAACCACGGGGTCTCGTCCGGGAGGGCAGCGCGGAGTGTGTCCAATTCGGCAATGGAGACCCGGGAAATGATGTCTTCAGCCCCTGCCTTTTTCTGTGGGCGCCCGGTGCAGTCTTCGGTGAAGATGACCAGTGCGCTGCTCGCCACAGAGGGGAGGGTGGCCTCACGCAACCGTTCGGCGATCTGGGACAGGGGGGCATCGGCCAGGGCTGCCACGGAACGCAACAGCGGCCAAGGGAGGTCTGATGGGGACATTGCAGATTCCTTGCTGGGTTTCATTTGGTGGCTGCGCGACAGTGCGGAACCTACCGGGGCGAAAAATGCGACCTGTCCTAAAGTGTAGTCAAAAACTGTCAGAAAACAGTGTTTCCCCTACCTGTTTATTTCGGGAGCATGGGTACCAACCACAAAGCACGTATACGACCACTATGGTCGATGACCACATCAAAGGGGATAAATCGTGAATCCGACAGCAAGCGCGGTGCTTACCTTCAGCAGCGCAGATCCTGAAACCGCAACACTCGACTGGACGTCCGAGGACCAGCGTGCCGTTGATACCGCCCGGGTGTTGGCTGCTGATGCTGTGGAGAAGGTCGGCAACGGTCACCCTGGTACGGCGATGAGCTTGGCTCCGGCGGCATACCTGCTGTTCCAGAAGCTGATGCGCCATGACCCGCGTGATCCTGACTGGATCGGACGTGACCGGTTCATCCTTTCCCCGGGCCACTCCTCGCTGACCCTTTACATCCAGTTGTTCCTCTCCGGGTATGGCCTGGAACTGAAGGACCTTGAAGCCCTGCGTACCTGGGGTGCGTTGACGCCGGGCCACCCGGAATACAAGCACACCGCCGGTGTGGAAATCACCACCGGCCCGTTGGGCCAGGGCCTGGCGTCATCGGTTGGTTTCGCCTACTCCCAGCGTCGCCAACGCGGCCTGTTCGACGCCGATGCTCCCTCCGGCGAATCGCCGTTCGACCACACCATCTGGGTTATCGCTTCCGACGGCGACATCCAGGAGGGTGTCACGTCCGAGGCGTCCTCGCTGGCCGGGCATCAGGAACTGGGCAACCTCGTAGTGGTCTACGACGAGAACCACATCTCCATTGAAGATGACACCGACATCGCGTTCACCGAGGATGTCCTCAAGCGCTACGAGGCGTACGGCTGGCACACCCAGCGCGTGGACTGGACCCGCACCGGCGAGTACGTCGAGGACCTCCAGGAACTCTACGCGGCACTGCTCGCTGCGAAGGCAGAGACCTCCAGGCCGTCCATCATCTCTTTGCGCACCATCATCGGCTACCCGGCCCCGAAGAAGCAGAACACCGGCAAGATCCACGGTTCAGCCCTGGGCGCCGAGGAAGTGGCAGCCGTGAAGGCCGTGCTTGGTTTCGACCCGGCCAAGTCCTTCGAGGTTGACGAAGCAGTCCTGGCCCATGCCCGCAAGGTCCTGGACCGTGGCGCGGTTGCCCGTGAGCAGTGGGACGAGGCATTCACCGCGTGGCAGGAAGCCAATCCTGAGGGAGCCGCTTTACTGGAGCGGATCGAGGCCAAGAAGCTGCCCGTAGGCATCGACGCCGCCCTTCCCGTGTTCGAAGCAGGCAAGGACGTTTCCACCCGCGCTGCCTCGGGCAAGGTCCTGAACGCGATCGGCCCGGTCCTTCCGGAGCTCTGGGGCGGTTCGGCAGACCTCGCCGAGTCCAACAACACCACCATTGAAGGCTCGCCGTCGTTCATTCCGGCCTCGCGTTCCACGGACGCCTGGAAGGGCAACCCGTACGGACGGGTCCTGCACTTCGGTATCCGTGAGCACGCTGCCGCCTCGATCGTGAACGGTATTTCCCTGCACGGACGTACCCGCGCCTTCTCGGGCACGTTCCTGATCTTCTCGGACTACCAGAAGCCTGCCATCCGCCTCGGCGCCCTGATGGGTGTCCCGTCCATCTACGTGTGGTCGCACGACTCCATCGGCCTGGGCGAGGACGGCCCCACCCACCAGCCGGTGGAGCAGCTCGCGTCCCTGCGCGCCATCCCGGGCCTGGACGTGGTCCGTCCCGGTGACGCGAACGAGGTGGGTATCGCGTGGAAGACCATCCTGGAGAACCACGAGAACCCCGCCGGCATTGTGCTGACCCGCCAGAATGTTCCCACCTACGCCCGCGGCGAAGGCGCGGCAGAAGGTGACACGTTCGCCTCCCCGGCTGGTGTGGCGAAGGGTGGTTATGTGCTGGCCGAGGCGTCCAAGGGCGGCAAGACCGTTGACGCGCAGGTCATCCTGATCGGCACCGGTTCGGAAGTCCAGCTCGCCGTCGCAGCCCGCGAAACCCTGCAGGCTGAAGGCATCGCCACCCGCGTTGTGTCCATGCCCTGCGTTGAATGGTTCAACAAGCAGGACGAGGCTTACCGCGAATCGGTGCTCCCCACCGCCGTGAAGGCCCGCGTTTCGGTTGAAGCCGGCCTCGCACTGGGCTGGCGCGAATTCGTCGGCGACGCCGGCCGCTCCATCTCCCTGGAACACTTCGGTGCCTCGGCCGACTACAAGCGCCTGTTCCAGGAATTCGGCATCACCACCGAAGCCGTCGCAGCCGCAGCCAAAGACTCCCTCGCCGCCGCAGGCAAGTAACCCCAAATACAGGAGAAATAACGTGTCTACTACTCCCACCGCACGGCTTTCCGCCGCAGGCGTTTCCATCTGGTTGGATGACCTTTCCCGCGAGCGGCTGTCCAGCGGCAGCCTGCAAAGGCTCATCGACGAAAAGAACGTTGTAGGTGTGACCACCAACCCGTCCATTTTCCAAGCCGCCATCACCTCCGGTAAGGACTACGAGGCCAAGATCGCCGAGCTCGCCGCGGCCGGCGCGAGCGTTGAGGAGACGATTTTCGAGATCACTACTGCCGACGTCGCCGACGCCTGCGACCTGTTCGCTCCGATCGCCGCCGCAACCAATGGTGTGGACGGCCGGGTCTCCATTGAGGTGGACCCCCGCCTGGCGTGGGACACCGAGGGCACCATCGCTGAAGCCAAGCGCCTCTACAAGAAGGTGGACAAGGAGAACGTCCTCATCAAGATTCCGGCAACGTTGGAAGGCCTGGCCGCCATCACGGCAACCTTGGCCGAGGGCATCAGCGTCAACGTGACGCTGATCTTCTCCTTGGAACGCTACCGGGCCGTCATCAACGCCTTCCAGACGGGTCTGAAATTGGCCAAGGAGAACGGCCACGACCTCTCCAGGATCCACTCCGTGGCATCGTTCTTCGTCTCCCGCGTGGACACCGAAATCGACAAACGCCTCAACGCAATCGGTACCGCCGATGCCAAGGCCCTCAAGGGCAAAGCCGGCGTGGCAAACGCCCGTTTGGCATACCAGGTCTACGAAGAGCTGTTCTCCACCGAGCGCTGGGCTGTCCTGGCCGCAGCCGGAGCGCGCCCACAGCGTCCCCTGTGGGCTTCCACCGGCGTGAAGGACCCGGCCCTTCCGGACACCCTCTACGTCACCGAGCTGGCGGCCGCTGGGCTGGTCAACACCATGCCGGAGAAGACGCTCGATGCCACGTTCGACCACGGCGTAGTCACCGGCGACACCATCACCGGCACCTACGACGAAGCCGCCCACGTCCTTAAAGCCATCAAGGCCCAGGGCATCTCCTACGCCCTGGTCGTTTCCATCCTTGAGTCCGAAGGCCTGGACAAGTTCGTGGCCAGCTGGAAGGAACTCCTGGCCGACGTCGAAGGCGTCCTCGCCGCCGCGCGGAAGGCGGCCTAACCCGCCGAGTGTCCACTTCGGTGCCGCTGAGCCCGGCACCTGACTCGGCCGCGTGGAGACCCCTCTTCGGGGTCTCCACGCCCCTCAATTGCAAGCTCTGACCGTTCCGAAAGGCGGACATCATGTCAGCTTCACCCCTGAATTGCTGTATCAACCCCAGCATCCTCTCGGCCGACTTCGCCAACCTCGAAGCAGAGTTGGCCCGCATCAGCAACGCCGATGCCGTGCACGTGGATGTCATGGATAACCACTTTGTGCCGAACCTGACCATTGGTCTGCCTGTCGTGGAGCGGCTGCAGAAGGTCAGCCCCGTGCCGCTGGACGCCCACTTGATGATTGCCGACGCCGACCGTTGGGCACCGCTGTTCGCCGACGCCGGGCTGGCTTCGGTCACCTTCCACGTGGAGGCGGCGATGGCGCCCATCAAGCTCGCCCGTGAGCTCCGCGCACGCGGTTCGCAGGCCGGCATGGCCCTGCGACCTGCTACCCCGGTGGAGCCGTACCTGGACATGCTGCCCGAGTTGGACATGCTGTTGCTCATGACAGTGGAGCCGGGCTTCGGCGGCCAGGCCTTCCTGGACGTTGTCCTGCCTAAGATCCGGCGGGCACGCGAAGCCGTGGAGGGTTCAGGGGTGAATGTCGCCATCCAGGTGGACGGCGGCATCACGGAGGAAACCATCATCCGCGCAGCTGAGGCAGGGGCCAACGTCTTTGTGGCTGGCTCGGCCGTCTACGGCAAGCCGTCGCCCGCCGATGCCATTGAATCCCTGCGGGCAAACGGCCAACTCGCCTTCGCCCGAACACAAAACCTTAACCACCCTGCACTGCAGAAAGCCTGAAGGAACACTCATGCGCGTTCACATCGCAACCGACCACGCCGGGCTGGAACTTAGCTCGCACCTCATCACGGCACTCACAGCAAGCGGCTACGAGATGGTTGATCACGGGCCCACGTCCTATGACCCGGACGACGACTACCCGTCGTTCTGCATTAAGGCGGCCACCGCCGTCGTCAATGACCATGCCGCAGGCGTGGATGCTTTGGGAATCGTGCTGGGAGGCTCCGGCAACGGCGAGCAGATCGCCGCGAACAAGGTCAAAGGTGTACGCGCCGCGTTGGCCTGGAACCTGGACACGGCAGTGCTGGCTCGTCAGCACAACGATGCCAACGTGGTTGCTGTTGGCGGACGCCAGCACACCGTTGAGGAAGCCACAGAGCTGATTCGGGCATTCCTTGCCGAGCCGTTCACCAAGGCCGAACGTCACGAACGCCGGATCGGCAAAATCGCAACCTACGAAACCACCGGCGTAGTCGCCGACTAACTCTGCGGTCCCGCAAAAGCCCAGCATAGGAGTCACCATGCCCATTGCAACCCCAGAGATTTACTCCGAGATGATCGACCGTGCGAAGGCTGGCGGATTCGCTTTCCCCGCGGTCAACGTGACGTCGTCGCAGACTCTGAACGCTGCGATCCGCGGTTTCGCCGAGGCCGAATCCGACGGCATCATCCAGGTTTCCACCGGTGGCGCGGCCTACTGGTCCGGCGCTTCGGTCAAGGACATGGTTGCCGGTTCCCTCGGTTTCGCCGCGTTCGCCCGCGAAGTTGCCAAGAACTACAACGTCAACATCGCCCTGCACACGGACCACTGCCCGCAGGACAAGCTCGCAGACTTCGTCCTTCCGCTGCTCTCTGCTTCCGAGGAAGCCGTGAAGGCCGGCAAGGACCCGATCTTCAACTCGCACATGTGGGACGGCTCGCACGAGACCCTCTCCGAGAACCTGCGCATCGGCCGCGAACTGCTGGAGCGTGCCGCGGCTGCGAAGATCATCCTCGAGGTCGAAATCGGCACGGTCGGTGGCGAAGAAGACGGTGTTGAGAACGAGATCAACGAGAAGCTTTACACCACTACCGAGGATGCCCTGGCCACGATCGAGGCACTCGGTGCCGGCGAAAACGGCCGCTACCTGACCGCCCTGACCTTCGGGAACGTGCACGGCGTGTACAAGCCGGGCAACGTCAAGCTCCGTCCGGAACTGCTTAAGCAGATCCAGTCCGAGGTTGGCGCGAAGATCGGCAAGGACAACCCGTTCGACCTCGTGTTCCACGGCGGCTCGGGCTCCACGGAGCAGGAAATTGCTGACGCTGTTTCCTATGGTGTGATCAAGATGAACATCGACACCGACACCCAGTACGCGTTCACCCGTCCGGTGGCCGGTCACATGTTCTCCAACTACGACGGCGTCCTGAAGATCGACGGCGAAATGGGCAACAAGAAGACCTATGATCCCCGCGTTTGGGGCGCTTCGGCCGAAGCCGGCATGGCCGCACGCATCGTCGAAGCCGCCCAGCAGCTCGGATCGGTCGGCAAGACCTTCTAATGTCCGACGGGCTTGCTGCAGACGCATAGAATCTGATCGACCTTGCAGACCCTGAAAGCCGGAAAGGAGCACCCATGACCATGAGTGCTTCTTTCCGGCTGCTCCGCACCGGGCTGATCGCTTCCCTCATCATCGGCTTGGCCTCCGGCGGGCACCTCGCCGGAGGCGGGGTACTTCCTGAACCGGCAATTCTCCTGGGGCTTTGTGCCCTTACGGTGCTGCCGGTTTCGATCCTCACAAAGTTTCGTTTGTCGTTTCCCGTGCTGACCGGCCTCCTCGGCGCCGGACAGGCCTGGTTGCACTGGGCTTTCCATTCCTTCTCTGCCGCCGCTCCGGCCGGGGGGACTTCGCCAGCCGGCCACGCACACCACTCCTCCGGCTTGGAGCTCGAAGCCATTGCATCAGGTGTCCCGGCCCAAGCCGCTGCTGATGACTGGCAGATGGTGGCCGCGCACGCGCTGGCGACGGTAATGACCGCAGTGGTTCTGGCCCGCGGTGAACAAGCTCTCTGGTCCGTAGCGGCCTGGCTGCGCCCCTTGATGACGTTGTCCGTACCCTGCACGATCGTGCCCGCGCGGGTCCCAGGTCCGTGCACGGCTCCCATGGTTCTTCCCCGGGACCTGTTGGATCGGCGTATACCTGTACTGCGAGGTCCACCGGCGATGATGCCCGCCGTCTGAGACTTTGCGCATTTCCCGCGTGAACGCCCTTCACTGACTTTCAAGGAACAGACGGCCTGCACGCTTGCCCGGGTAAGACTCCCGGCCAGGTTTCCGACATCCTTTTCTGTGAAAGGCATCCCTGCCATGAAGACCTCAATTCGCCGTACCCTGAAATCTGCCTCCGTTGCCACGTTGGCGGCCGGTATGCTCGCGGCCGGAGCCGCCGCGGCGTCCGCCCACGTCCACGTCGTTCCCGAAGATACGGCAGCTGGCGGCTATACCCACCTGACGTTCAGCGTCCCCAACGAATCTGCCACCGCCAAGACGAACAAGCTCGAAGTGGCCCTCCCCAGCGGCACCCCTTTCAATTCGGTCTCCGTCAAGCCGGTGGAAGGGTGGACCGCGCAGGTGGTTACTGGAGAGCTGCCCACGCCCGTCACAGTTGCCGGCGCGACCGTGACGCAGGCGCCCCGCTCAGTAGTGTGGACGGCCGACGACGCTCACCAGATCGGGCAGCATGAATACCAGACGTTCTCAATTTCCGTGGGGATCCTGCCGGATGCCGGAACCACCCTGATCTTGCCCGCCACCCAGACCTATACGGACGGCACCGTGGTTGCGTGGGACGAGGAAACTGTTGAGGGGCAGGAAGAGCCGAAGCACCCTGCGCCGTCATTCGTCACCACCGCGAAGGACGCCGAAGCAGCAGGTCATCACGCCGCTTCGACCCCAGCCGCGACGCCGGCCCCTGCTTCAGTCACCACGTCCACCGACGGCGGTTCAATGGCAGGCTGGTTCGGCTTGGCCGCGGGACTGATCGGACTCGCAGCCGGTGTCACTGCGTTGACGCGCACGCGTCCGGTGAACTCTGCCGTTCGCGCGAAGGGCAACTAATTCGCCATGACACTTCTGACTCAGGCCCCTGCCGGGGTCGCGGGCTCACCCGAGTCGCCTGCCACCACGCCGCCCGCCGCCCAGCCACCAACCGAACGAGGCTGGTTCCGGGCCTTCCTGCTACGGATCCACTTCTATGCCGGCATTCTTGCGGGAGGACACCACCAGGGTTCTGTTCGCCGATCCGACCCTCGGCGAATCAACCTACCGGACGTTGTTCATTGATCCCGGGACGGCTGAAATTCGCGGGGACCTGCCCACTTATGGCAGTAGCGGCTCCCTCCCCGTCCGAACGTGGATTTCCAACCTCCACCGGTCCTTGAATCTTGGCGAACCGGGCCGCATTTACAGTGAACTCGCGGCCTCGTGGCTGTGGGTTATCGCCGTGGGCGGGCTGCTCTTGTGGATCGAAAGGATCCGGCGCAAACGAGCCGCCAACACGTCTGCAGCTGCCAATACGCGCCCTGTCCGAGGCCGTGCGCGTACGGTTTGGCTGCACGGCACCACCGGCACGGTGATGTTGTTGGCCTTCCTATTCCTTTCCGCCACCGGCCTGACGTGGTCAGCCAGTGCCGGAGCAAACGTCAGCACCCTGCGCACCGCCCTGGACTGGACCACGCCAAGCCTGAAGACCACGCTCACGGGAGAAGCCACGGCCGCTGCTGGAGACCACTCCGGCCACGGCGCCGGCGCGGGCGCCGGCCCCGGTCAAGGAACCGGCAGCACCCTGGAAGGGACCGCCTTTGACCCGGCGATTTTCGACACGGTGGCACGCGCGGCCCGCGCCGACATCGTCACCGCGCCCATGATCGACATCAAACCGTCAGTTAAACCGGGCACCGCGTGGTCGGCCACAGAGGCCGGCAGGGAGTGGCCCGCATCAGCCAGCGCGGTCGCCGTCGATCCGGCCACGGGCCACATCACCAACCGCCTCGACTTCGATGACTTCAACCTCGCCGCGAAGCTGACGCGTTGGGGCATCGCCGCTCACATGGGGTTGCTGTTTGGCCTGCCGAACCAGCTGGTCCTCCTTGGGGTGGCTCTTGCTCTGGCAGCGATGGTGGTGTGGGGGTACGTGATGTGGTGGAAGCGGCGGCCTACCCGGGGTACCGCTTGGGCCGTGGGCCGGCCTGCGCCCCGCGGGGCTTTCCTGCGTGGACACTGGGCTGGTGTGCTGATCGCGATCACGTCCATGGTGGCCCTTGGGCTGTTCCTGCCCCTTCTCGGCTGGAGTTTGTTGGTGTTTGTGGTGGTGGACACGCTCGTGGGCGAGACTCAGCGCCGCCGCCACTTCCGATTCGCATCCCACCAAAAGGGATAGCTCAAAACAGTCCAGATTGGGGGTATTAGCTTTGTGCAAACGACAGGACGATGGATACAAGCCGCGGAACTCACCCACCATGCCGCCGGAATTCGACCGGCGGCATCACCAGAAAGGCAGATCCACATGAGCTTAACTTTCCAACCCAAGGAGCTCTTCGAGACCGACCTGGACAAGTCCCTCCTGGGCCAGCCCTACGCAGACGTGCTCGGCGACGAGATTCGCGTGCGGATGGCCGTTCCCTTCACCAGTGACGATTCCCGGATCGTTTCGGGTGTCTGGGAGGCTGAACCAGGCCTCTCCCGCTGGGAGTTCCTGGAGCGCGGTGAAGTTATCCACGTCCTCGAAGGCCGCATGGTGGTCACTGAGGATGGCCGCGAGCCCGTCACCGTTGAGGCTGGGAACGCTGCAGTCTTCCCCATTGGCTGGCAGGGAACCTGGGAAATCCAGGAACGCATTCGCAAGTTCTTCGTGATCTTCGCGGCCTGATCCCACTCTGACTCCACGGGTCACCTTCACAACGCAAACGACGGCGGGAACTTCCCGCCGTCGTTTGCGTGCGTGGGTTGTCCTCACCCCCGCCACGGTGTGAGCCGCGGCCACCATCCAGGGACGTTTCGCCGGTATTCGAGGTACTGCTTGCCGTAGGTCGCGGTGAGCGTCGGTTCCTCGTAGCCCTTGACGAACGCGACCACCGCGGCGAGGGCGATCAGTGCATAAAGCGCCAGCCACCAACTGCCGAACAGCAGCGCCTGGCCAAGGATGATGGTGAGCACTGCGAGGTACATCGGGTTGCGCACGTAACGGTACACGCCTGTCACCACGAGTGTTTGGGTCGGGGCCACCGGCGCGGGAGTTCCGCGGTGGAGGGCGAAGAGTGCGAAGGCGTGTAAGAGGAAAGCCGCCCCCACAGTGATGGCAATCCAGCCGATCAGCATAACGATCCAGGCCGCGCCGCTCCAGTCATAGGAGCGCCAGCCGGAGATAAGCCAGGGGATGAGGCCAGCGACAACGCCTGGCGCGAGGAAGAGGAATACGATCGTCCCGATCCAAGCGCGTGCGGGCGAGGTTGCGTGGGCCATACCCGCCAGACTGTGGTGTGTCTCCTGGCGTTGTCAACCAGAAGCCAACCGCCCGGAGAACCGCCCATTCGCCTCAAGATTTCATATTCATGGCGCTATCGCTACGAATCTGAAATCTTGACCAGAACATAACGCCGGGGATTACACATTCATAGCGTTTCCGATATGATTATGAAATGGCATTGAGCATTCCTGAGCTGGCCAAGCGCCTCGACGTCAATGAGAGCCGCGCCCGCCTTTTGGTCCAATCCGGCCGGATCCGCGGCCTGCGGGTCGGCGGTCGCTGGATCGTAGACGAAGCCGACGCCGCACAATTCCGACGGGGCACACCCGCAGGGCGACCGTTGTCCGAGCGAAGTGCGTGGCTGCTCATCACACATCTTTGGGTCGACAGCAAACCCTCCCTCGGCTTTGAAATGTCCCCGGTGGAGAAACACCGCCTTAACCACCGCATCCAGAAGCTTGAGGAGTTCCCGGACAGGCTCGACCTTCTCGCGGCCTGGCTGGTCAATCGCGCTGAGAAGTTCGAGCTCAGTTCCACTCCGGCGGACATCGCAGCTCTGCGGGCCGACCCACGAATTCATCTCTCGGGAGTCTCCCATCCGCAGTCTGGCCTGCTTTCCAACTCGGAAATTGAGGCTTACGTACGACGAGATGACTACGAGGGCTTGGTGAGGGACTGGTTCCTGGTCGAGACCTTCCCCGGTAAGAGGCCGAACGTCATACTTCGGGTTGCCGAGGAAGTCCCGGACGAATTGCCGCTTCTGGTAGTCGCAGCCGACTTGGCGGAACGCCCCGGTACCCGCGAACAACAAGCCGCACGTCAAATCCTAAGGAGTGTCCGTGCCGATTGAACTTCCCCCAATGTTCGCCGAACAGCAGGAAGCCTGGCGGGCTGTCTTCGAAATCCATAGTGCGATGCCTGAGGGCTGGGTCTTGGTCGGCGGGCAGGCCGTCTTCCTTCACGCAGTCGAGCGCGGTGCACCGTTCGTGCGACCTACCAAAGACGCCGACATCGCCTTGGACATCCGCGCTTACCCAACAATGCTCTACGCCTTCACCGCGCTCCTCGTCAGGCTCGGTTTCGAATCCGCCGGAGAATCCATGGAGGGCTACCAGCATCGCTGGCATCGAGGTGAGGCTGTAGTGGATGTGCTCATCCCACGCCATCTGGGTGAACGTGCCGAGAGCCGACGCGGCGTGACCGGCGGGACCACGATTGCCGCTCCAGCGAGCCAGCAGGCGCTCGACCGCTCGGAGATGATCCAAGTTCAGGCCGGCTCAGCGTCCGGCAGCGTCAACCGATCCACGATCCTTGGCAGCCTCATCGGCAAGGCGGGAGCCCTCAGCATCATCAACGACCCCCTACGGCAGCGACACATTGACGACTTCCTTACCCTGGCCTCTGTCGTCCAGGCCTCGGACCTTCGTGGTGTCACATACAAACGCGCTGAACGCGACCACTTGGCAAACATGCTTGGCCACCTTGCCAATGAGCCGGAGCTGATGGAGCAGGTACCCGAAGGGGCCGAAGGCTTGGCGCGTCTGCGCATCTCGCTGAACTAGGTTCCCGTCCACATCCCGGACAACGAACCCGGGACCTTAGGAAACACCTGCTGGTTGTATTCCTCCGACCATGCGAGGAGTCCAGAAGACCTCCCGCCAACATTGCGGCCGGACTAGGCTGATCCGCAACGACGAACGTCGCGAACTCCAAGCGGAGGACAAGCTGATGGACCACGGAATTGCTGCAGCCCCCGAAACAGGGTACGCGCACGTCAATGGACTGCGGATGTACTACGAGTTGCATGGTGCCGGCGGAACGCCGCTGCTGCTCCTGCACGGCGGACTCTTCGATATCGAGCAGCAATTTGGCGCGTTGCTTCCTGGCTTGTCGGCGGGTCGCCGGGTCATCGCCGCGGACTTCCAGGGGCATGGACGAACCAACGACACCGAACGGCCGCTGAACACCCCCAGCCTCGCCTCGGACGTCATTGGCTTGCTGGAACACCTGGGCGTTACGGAGGTGGATGTCTTCGGGTTCAGCGTCGGGGGCGCGGTCGCTTTGCACTTGGCGGTCAACCGCCCGGACCTTGTCCGCAAACTCATCGTCTCGTCAGTGTCGTTCCAGCCGGACGGCGATCGCGGCGGAAACGCTGAAGCCGTCGCGGAAATGACCGTGGATATGATCGCCGGTACTCCGATGGAACAGCGCTACTTGGCGGTCTCTCCGCACCCGGACCACGAGCATCTTCAGGGGCTTTTGACCAAACTCGGAGGCTACGATGCGGGCTCAAAGGGCTGGACCGATGACGAGATCCGCGGCATCGCAGCCCCGACGCTGATCACGGTGGGCGACTGCGACATGGTCAAGCTCGAACACGCCGTCCGGTTCCTGCAGTTGCGCGGAGGAGACGTGAACGGCGATTTTGACGGTGTGCCCGCCTCCCAGCTCGCAGTCTTTCCCGGCACGACACATTTCTTCGGGCTCGCGCGGACCGGCCTGGTGCAGGATGTCGTGACGACTTTTCTGGATGCTCCGACGCCTTCCGGCTGGCAGGACCAGCGGCCCTGACGCGTTCGACCTTCCAAGCTCCACCGAAGCCGTCCTCGCATCCCGCGAAGACGTGCCTTTCGACACCGCCGTTCCGCTCTTTTCGTTCGGGGCCTGGGCGGGCACCACGGCTTTGCCCGATGTGGCGGAGGTTGCGGGGCTGAAGGACCGGTTCAACGACATCCATGTCATCGGCAGCGGCGACCTCGCACGGTCCCTGCTCGAGGCCGACCTCGTGGACAGGCTCAACCTCTTTCTGTACCCGCTCACGTTTGGGTCGGGCAAGCGCCTGTTCGCCGACGGCTCCGGAGTACCCGCGGCCTTCCGCTTGGCGCAGCCGCCGCAGGGCTTCCCGAAGGGCTCCGTCGCTCTCGTCTACGAGCGCGCGGGCGCCCCGGTCACGGGCATCGATATCAGCCAGGTGTAATGGCTCCCTAAGGGGCGGCGGGAAAAACTGAAGCGTTCGACGGCGGGTGGGAACCCGCCGTCGAACGCGTTTCTTTTGTGGTTAATCGCCTGGGCTAGCTCATCGCTGGTACGGCGAGAGGTTCGCGCTTAGCCCGTCCCCGCACCACAATCAGGGCGATGACTGCAATGAGGATGTAGATCATGTTGGCTGGCGCCGCCAAGCTGACCAGTGGGCTCTGGGGGCCTGCGGCCGCTTGGTCAATGCCGCCGGTGGACAGGAAGAGTGTGGGGTCGTACAAGGCGTGAAGGATGATCGGCCAGATGAGATTGCCCGTGACGCGCATGGTCAGGTACATGCAGATGCCGAATCCAAAAGTGAACCCGACCGTCACTAACACGGTAAAGATGGGCATGCCTGACAGGGCGTTGGCGGAGTGCAGGAGTGCGAAGACCAGGGAAGAGAGCACCATGACAACCCACTCGGACTTTCCTGAATCACGCAGCATTTTCACCACTATGCCGCGTGTGAGGATCTCCTCGGCGAAGCCGACCAACAATCCGGTGAGGAGCGTGACCACCACAACCGAAGCCTGGTAGCTGCCGTAGTTGATGCCCAGGAAACGCAGCACAATGGCAGCAACCAAGAAGAACGGCGCTGCCCACATCCACCAGCTGCCCTTGACCGGCTGGGGTGCGAAGAGTGGCTTGAACCAGCCCACTGAGAACACGAATGCCGCCAGCACTGCACTGCCAATGATGAGGGGCAGCGTTAGGCCGAAGAAGACGCTCTGGGGTGTTCGGAAGATGTCCTCGGCCACGATCTGGTCACCACCAACGGCACCCACCACAAGGCCTCCGCCGAGGTAGCACGCCATGTAGAGGGCAGCCAGGAGAACAGCCCGCCACCAACCTCCGCGATCCCAGAATGCTTTCCAACCTGATGTATGGACGGAATGGTCCATGTGAGCCCCCTTGTTGATGTGCGGGACGAGATTGCCCCGCTCAGAAATCTACTTGATCCAGGTCCTGGGCCGCTCGCCAGGCATGCCGGTAGTACTCGATGTTGGCCAACGTGGAAGCAGCCTCTTCATCGATGATGACCGTGGCCCGCGGATGCTGCTGAATCACTGAACCGGGAACTTTGGAGGAGATTGGCCCTTCCAGTGCCGCGGCAACGGCCTGTGCCTTGTTTGCTCCGAAGGCGAGCAGGACCAATTGCCTGGCGCGGAGGATGGTACCCAGGCCTTGGGTGATGCAATGCGTTGGGACCTCCTCAGGGGAGTCGAAGAATCGGGCGTTGTCCTTGCGGGTTTGCGCGGTCAGGGCCTTGATACGCGTTGGGGAGGCCAATGAGGATCCCGGCTCGTTGAAAGCAATGTGCCCGTTGGATCCGATGCCCAGGATCTGGAGGTCGACGCCGCCGGCCTCGGCGATCAACGCCTCGTACTCCGCCCCTGCGCGGGTAATGTCCGCGCCCGTGCCTCGAGGCGTGAACACGTGATCCGGATGCAGTCCCAGCGGCTCAACGACTTCGCGGGTGATCACCGATCGGTAGCTTTCCGGGTGCTGTGGCGGCACGCCGAGGTACTCGTCGAGGGCGAACCCACGCACACCCGAAACATCGATGCCGTCCTCCCTGACTGCTTTTGCCAAGGCCGCATACGTGGACAGCGGGGTTGAACCCGTCGCGAGACCCAACACGGTGGCGGGGTTTGCGATGATCTGCTTTGAGAAGATCGCAGCAGCTACGCTTCCGGCCTCGGTGTGGTCGCGGACGATGATTACTTCTGCCATGTGTTTCCTATCGTGGTCTACCCCTGGTTGGGAGAGAGGGGGATGGGGTGGCCGGTTTCGAGGCTTCGGTTGGCGGCTTCAACAATGGCCACGATGCTGAGGATTTCGGGCAGCGGCACATTCGGCTTCCCGTTGCGGCAGGCGCCGACGATCTCCTCCAGGAGGCCCACCAACATTGGAGGGCCGGCCTCTATGGAGAATTCAGCAGCACCTTCGATGGTCTCGATACGTCCCCGGGTGAAGGGGTTCCACTCGGCGTCGCCCGCCAGGGTTGCCTCACGGCCGTCACCCCATGTGACGGTCACCGACGTCGAACCTTCGGAGTGACGGCCGGCGTCGACCGCTACCTTGGCCGAGGACAATCCCACTGAACCCAACGCCGCAACGGCGAGGTCCACCAGATGGACTCCGTACCAGGCGAGGCCTGGGTGTCCCGGCTGGGTGGGCAACGGGCCAGTCAACGAAACCCGCGTGGCAGGGCCATCCTGCAAGGCTGCACTGAATTCAGGCGTGAACCGCTTCGGTGAGCCAGCCAGTACCAGCGAGCCAGCAGCCGCCGCGGCCGCCAGCATGCTCCGCGCTTCGGCCAGAGTCGGCGCGAAGCGGGTGTCCACGTAGATCGGCTTGCCGAACCGGGCAACCCGCTTGAAGTAGGGCGGGTGAGTCCGAGCATCAGAGGACACGATGAGCAGCGCGTCGCAAGCCTCAGCTACGGCCTCGGGCGTGTCGCACAAGCTGACGCCCAGACCGGCGACCTCGTCCGCGAAACTTTCGATCCGGTCCCGGCTCAGTGGAAAGTCCGACGCCGATTCCCCCTTCCAGGCGTGCGTCACCGTTCCGCCGGGGACCACGCCGTCGAACCCGTTGCCGAAGAGCCGGGTGAAGGAGGGCGCGTGGGGGGAGTCGACGCCGATCAGGCCAAAACGGATGGGCGCAACAGACGTCATCCCTTAACCCCGCTGTGCGTGATACTGGCGACGATGTGCTTCTGCAGGAGGGCGAAAATCACCAAACACGGGATGAAACTGACCAGTGTCGCAGCCATGACGTTGGACGTGGAGGCGGTCTCCGTGTTCAGCGTTGCCAGGCCCACCGTTAACGTCCGGGCGGCATCCGACTGTCCCACAACCAGCGGCCAGAGGAGGTCGTTCCAGTGCCACAGGAAAACGAAGATCGCCAGTGTTGCCAGAACGGGACGGATCAGCGGGAGCACAATCTGCCAGAAGGTCCGCCATTCGCCGGCTCCGTCAATGCGGGCGGCATCGAATAGTTCCTCCGGCATGTCCCGCACGAACTGGCGGATGAGGAAGATCGCCTGGGCGTTGGCCAGGGTGGGTAGGATCAGGCCCCAAAGGGTGTTCACGCCACCCATCTTGGAGATGAGGATGAACGTGGGGATCAGGGTGGCCTGAACAGGCACCATCATGGTGGCGATGATGGCCCACAACAGGGCGTTCCGTCCCGGGAATCTCTTGCGGGCCAGGGCGTAGGCTGCCATGGAAGCGGTGAGCAGAACAACCACCACTGAAACTGCTGAGTACAGGAATGAGTTCCAGAGCCAGAGCGGGAACTCGCCTACGTTGAAGATGCGGACGATGTTGTCGAAGGTCAGCGACGACGGCAGCGCATAGGGCAGAGTCGGGGCGTCCGCGGGCGAGAGCGCCAGGATCGCTACGGCAATGAGGGGCGCAACAGTGAAGAGCGAGATCACTGCCAACACCCAGGTCAGGGTGCGTTGGCGGCGCTTTTCGGTGCTGCGCCGGGCGGGGCGATGACCAACGGCGGGAGCAGGCAGAGCGGCAGTCACTTGGAGTCCTTACCTTCGAAGAAGCGCTGCTGGATGAGCGACAGGATGAGCACGATCGCGAAGAGCACGACGCCGACGGCGGATGCGTAGCCGAAGTCGAAGAACTTGAAGCCTTCGTCGAACAAGAAGTAGATGAGGCTGTGGCTGGCCCGTGCGGGGCCGCCTCCGGTCATCACGTAGATGGTGTCGAAGACCTGGAAACCGACGATCGTCTCGATGACCAGGACAAAGAAGACCACGGGCTTCAGGAGCGGAAGTGTGACGTACCAGAACGATTTCCACGCACCGGCACCGTCGATCCGCGCAGCTTCGTGCACTTCAGCCGGCTGGGCCTTAAGCCCGGCCAGGAAGATCAGCATGGAGTAGCCGAATCCCTTCCACACGGAAACCACAGCAAGGGATAACAGGACCAGCAACTGTGGCCCGGACGTGAAGGGGACCGGCCCCAGACCGAGGCCGCCCAACGCTGCGTTCAGCGGACCGTCCGTGGAAAAGATCCAAGTCCAGATGATGCCGGCCATCACGAACGAGCTGAGGTACGGAATGAATAACAGCGCCCGGAAAGTGCCGGTGAACCTGACCAGTTTGTCCAGGAGCACAGCCCCGGCCAGCGATACGGCGATGATGAACGGAACGAAGATTGCCACGTACAGGAGCGTCACGCGCAGGCTTTGCCAGAAGTTGGGGTCGGCTGCGAGCCGGGTGTAGTTGTCGGCTCCCAGGAATTCGAAGTCACCGTTGAGGCTGTACTCAGTGAGGCTCATTGCTCCAGCCCCGAAGATGGGCAGGAATTTGAAGAGGCCGAAAATGACCAGCGTTGGCAGGACGAACAGGATTCCGGCCATGGCTTCGCTGCGGCCTGCCTTGCGAGGCTTCAAGGGTGCTGGCGGGATCACCGCAGGCTGTCGACTGGCCAGCGTTGTTCTGGGGCGGGTGTTTACGGACATGGGGTAACCAATCGCTGGGGAGGAATCAGGATGCCGAGCGCTGCAGGATGCCGCGGGCTTCCTTCGCGGCACGGTCCAGGGCTTCCTTGGCGGTGACATCGCCACGAAGGGCTGCCTGGATATTCGGTGCAAGGGCGCCCATGACCTGTCGGGCTACCGGGGACGACTCGCCGGGGTTGGCCGATTTCAGTGCCTCGGCCATGGCGATCGAGTCGGCGTCTGTGCCGAGGGCAGCGGCGTCGGGGCGCGTGGGAAGGTTGCCGGCGGCCGCGTTGAGGGCCTTCTGCGACTCAGCCGAGCTCAGGTAGCTCATCACTTTGTACGCGGCTTCCCGGTTCTCCTTCTTGTTGATGGAGGTCAGGGCGAGCAGCCCGGGGTTGCCGTATGTGGCCTGGACCTTGCCTTTCAGCGGCGCGCCCAAGGCAACGTTTTCGGCGCCGAGCGCGGCCCGCATCTGCTTCAGTTCCGGCAGGGAAGTTGTGGCACGCATGGCCGCTTTTCCGGTGGCGATCGGCGCACCTTCAACCTTGGGCCCGTCGGTGGCAGCATCCACGGGGAGTCCGCCGAGCTTCTTGAGGTCCATGAGTAGTTGCAGTGCCGAGACGCCGGCCTCCGAGTCGAACGCGATGTCCTTGGCGTCATCGGTGAACACCGAACCGCCTGCCTGCCACAGCAGGGGATAGAACGACAGGTTCAGGGTTTGTTCGGGGCTGCCGGCGTAATCCATCACGGCAACGCCCTTCTTGGCCAGTACCGGCGCGGCAGTACGCAGGTCATCCCAAGTCTTGGGTAGCGGGACACCCGCATCCGCAAAAATCCTGGTGTTGTAGGCCGTTGTGTTGATGTTCTGGAACAGCGGAACGCCGAACAGTTCGTGGTCGAACGTCGCTGCCTCCAGTGTGCCGGGATAGAAGCTGTCCTTGTCCTGCTCCACGGCCTTGTCCACCGGCAGCAGACCGCGAACGTTGCGGTAGGTGGCGGCCTGGTCGGGCGTAATAAGAACGACGTCGGGTCCCGAGCCAGCGGCCAGCGCCGCCGAGATCTGGGCGTCACGCTTGTCGAACGTCTGGAGTTCGATTGTCAGGTCGATTCCCGGATTGGCTTTCTCGAAGCTGGCTTCAGTGTCCTGCCAGAACTTCTTGCTGGCCGTCTCGTCCTTGATAACGGGGTACATCCAGAGCGTCACCTTGCCGGTGGCCTGGCCGCCGTCGGACGTTGAGGAAGCGGCGGAACCGCACGCGGTGAGCGTCAACGCGGCGGTGACGACGGCGGCTGTTGCCAGAGCGGTGCGGTGCATCTTTCGTGTGAACATGGTGGCTACTTTCGGGTGAGGGTGGCTTCTTGGATGGCGCTAAGGGCGAGCTGGTGTCGGCTGGCTGCTGCGGGGGCGGTGAGGAGGGGATCGCCGCATTCCCGCATCCAGTCGAAGAGGGCAGCCGAAAGATCCAGGAAGATCTCCGACTGGTCCGGATTACCGGCGATGTTGTCCAGTTCCTCGGGGTCAGTTGTGAGGTCGTAGAGTTCCACCGCGGGGCTGGTGCCGATGGTTGGCCCGCCCAGGTCTGCCGGCAGGCTGCGGTGGATCCACGATTGTGTGGGATCCATGGCGCGTGGTGCGTTGGAGAAGTTGACGATCAGTTTGTGCGTGGATGTTCGCGCTGACCGTTTGGGGTCGTAGTACGTGTGGTAGGTGAGCTGGCTGAAACAGTGGCTGCGTGGCGCTTCATCTGTTTCGACCGCAGGCCGCAGGCTGGTGCCGGCCAGGCCGTCGGGAAGCGGCAGCCCGGCCAGATCCAGCAAGGTGGGCAGGACGTCCACGTGACTGACGATGTCCGCCACGCGTCTCCCGGCCCACGCCGTGTTGCTGGGATGGCGAACCATCAGCGCAACGCCCAGCCCGGCGTCGTACAGTGTGCATTTGGCGCGGGGGAGCGCAAGGCCGTGATCGGTGGTGAACACCACCAGCGTCTCGTCCCGCAAGCCGAGGGAATCGAGTTCGGCGAGGATGCTGCCGACGCCCTGATCCATGTGCTTCACGGCGCCCTGCAGCTCGGCGATTTCCTCGCGTGCGCCGTCGTCGTCAACCAAGTGGGCAGGCACGGTGTGTCCCAAAGAGACGTCCGGCTCCACGCCGTCGGCCAGGAAGCCCATGACCCCGGGACGGTCGCGCTCGGACGGTACGCGGTGCGGTTCGGTGAAGCCTACCTGCAGGTAGAAGGGCCGATCGCTGCCGGACATGCGACGCAGCGCGTCGGTTGCGCGACTCACGACGACGTCCCGGGCACCTCCCGTGCGGGCGCGGTCAAACCCGAGCCGGCTGGCCACCACGTCATCGGCCAAAACCCGCGATTCGTGGTGCACACCAACCAGTTCGGTTTGGTAGCCGACAGCTCTCAACCTGGAGGCAATGTGCAGGGACGGCTCCTTGAGATCCCAGCCAAAGGGCTCGTGAGTCAGACCCAAGACCCCATTGGTCTGGGGATACGTGCCGGTGAAGAGAGAGGCACGGGCCGGACTGCAGTGCGGGGCAGTTGCGAAGGCCTGCTCGAAAAGCGAGGATTCGTCAGCCAAGGCATCCAGGTTCGGGGTGGAGACGGTTTCCACTCCGTACGTGCCCAGGAACCGGCCGAGGTCGTGGCAGTGGATCAGGAGGATGTTGCGCATGCTGGCTATCCCATCCTTTCGAGGTCGGTCCGGGAGAGGGCATGTTCCATGGGGTCGCCGCTGATGAAGCGGCGGAGTTCGTCCACTATGATTCCGCCGGCCCGGCGCCTGGAATCCACGGTGGCTCCTCCAAGGTGGGGCGTGAGGAGCGCGTTCGGCAGGGAGCGCCAGGGGTCGTCGGCAGGCAAAGGTTCTTCGTCGAAGACATCCAGCGCAGCATCGATCCGGCCTGAATGAACCTCTTTGTAGAGGGCTTCCATGTCCACGATCGTGGAGCGGGCCGTGTTGATCAACGCGGCACCGTCCGCCAGCAGTGAGAGTTCGGCGGCGCCGATAAGTCCTTCAGTTTCCTTGGTGGCCGGGGCATGGACGGCTACCACATCGCTCGTGGCCATTACATCGTGGAGGGTGGCGGCGCTTGCCGAGAGCGGATCGCCCTTAAGTAGGTACGGATCGTAAACACGGATAACTGCACCAAGTGCCCTGCAGGCGTCGATGTAGCGGCGACCTGTGCGGGATGCGCCCACCACGCCGATCCGGGCACCTGAGATTTCGCGGGCCCGTGGGACGTTCCTGGCGTCTACCCAGGTGACGCCGGTGCGGAGACGGTGATCGAGTTGGTGGACGCGGCGCAGCAGATTCAGTGTGAACGTGAGCGAGAGTTCAGCGACCGCCGGAGCCATCGCTGCGCCGGCCTGGGTGATGGGGATGCCAGTGGCCCAGAAAGCGTCGCTGACCAGCGCGTGCAGAGATGACGCGGCGTGGACAACGCACTTGAGATGCGGAGCGAGGGCGAGGTGCTCGGCGTCGAGCCGCGGGAATCCCCAAGCGGTGATGAACGCATCCTTATCCGCGGCGGCAGCGGCGAAGGCTTCCAAGGTCTGGAGTTCGGCCGGGGCGATTTCAGTGATCTCGCCGAGGTCGTTCAGTGCCTCCCGGATTTCGGGGGAGATGAAGGCCGCCCGTTCCGTGTCCGGGATGCTCAGCAGAATCCTCAGCCGGGGTGTGGTGGGTGGCGAAGGTGTCGATGCAACGCCGTTGTTGTTGTTCATGGGTCGAGATTGCCAGCTGTACTTACTTTTGTCAATGACTAAAGTAAGTACAATGGAAGTGGGAAAGCATCCGGCTGTGGATGCCAGAATGGGGGAGGTCCCATGCGGCGCAACAAGAGGAGCCACGAGCAATGAAGCCACGCGCAGGCAGCAAGGCCCTGATCCGTGAGATCAATGAGGCGCTGGTGCTGGATATCGTCCGCACGCAAGCGCCTGTGTCCCGGGCCAGGATCGCCGTCCAGACCGGGCTGAGCGCGGCCAGTGTGACCGGCATTGCGGGCAAGCTCGTCCACGCCGGATTGCTGGTCGAAACGGAGATCGTGCACGGTACGGGAGGTCGGCCTGCCCGCCTTCTCGAGCTCGGCCGCGAAGGTGTGTTCGCGGCAGGGGTGAGGCTGTCCGCTACAGAGGCGCACGCTGTCGTCGTGGATCTGCGCGGTGAAGCCGTGGCCACGCACAGCGAGCCATTGGCGTCGACTGACCCTGGCGACGCCGCCGCTGCCGCCGCCCGAGCAGTCCGCGCTGCCGCCGGTGGCATGGCGCCGAGGCTGATCGGCATCGGGGTGGCCCTCTCCGGCGTGGTGGACCAAGCCAGCGGCCTTGTGCGGCACAGCGGGGCCATGGACTGGACGGATGTTGCGTTCCAAGGGCTCCTTGAAGACGTCGCTGACCAGCCGGTCATCATCGACAGCTACGTCAACGCCTACGCGCGCGGGCTGCTCTTCGACGGCTCCTTCAAGGGCCGCGAGCTGATCATCTTCAGCGTCGGCACCAGCCTGGGCGCCGCCGTCGTGGTTGAGGGTCGCATCCAGCGCGGCTTCAATGGCTCCGCGGGAGGCTTCGCCCACTCGCGCGCCATCACCGGACCCGAGCCCGCCAGGCCGTGCCACTGCGGCGCCGAAGACTGCTTTGAAACCCGCGGCAGCCTCTGGGGCATGCAGCGGGAACTGGAGCGCAACGGCCACAACCGGGAGGTAAATCCCGACGCCGATTCCAGCCTGATTGCCGACGCCGCCCTCCACTTGGGTATCGGCATGGCGAACACCGCGAAAGTCCTTGGGCCTGAACAAGTTGTGGTCGGCTTCGCTCCAGAAGCCGACCTGGGGAGCTTTGCTGAGCAGACCAAACAGGCGTTTCTGTGTCAGTACGACCACGCGAATACTCCGCCTCCATTGTTTGATACTGCCGTTGCCCACCCCGTTGCGTTAGCCAGGGGAGCTGCGTGCTCGGTGCTGGCAGGACTGTTTACAGCCAGGGAGTCGCAGCCAAGCGACACCGAGGCGGGCGAATCTTTGCCAGCGTGACTGGTCAGCGGTTGTTGTCGTTCTGAGCTTTCGCTCAAAACGACAACAACCGTCAGGTGCAGGGGGTGGGTCAGGCCTTCTGCCTCATGGTTTGCATGAATCCTTTGTCATCAATCCGGACCAGGTTGGGGCCCTGCAGCGTGTACAGGAAGCCATCCTCGTCAGCGGTGATGTGCGGCCCGCTGTACCAGCCGCCGTTGATGCCGGGCACCACAACGGACACTGCGAAGGTGATCGGATCGATGCGGAAAACGGTGGTGTCCGAGACGCCGTAGACGGTCCCGCGGCTGACCTGAAGGGCCCCGAAGTCCGTGCACACGCTGCTCAGATCGCCTTGGTGAACCACTTGGCGGGTGTCCAGGTCAATGACGAAAAGGCCGGCAGCCCGCCGGGACATGCCATAGAGGTACTTTCCCTGGATGGCCAGCGCGGCGATGCCGGCAGTCTGACCGGGGTCAAGGCGCCACAGTTCCTGATTGGCTACCGGATCCCAAGCGACTACAGTGCTCCGCGGACCATCGGAGTAGATGTTGTCCCCGCCGAGGTAGGCCACGCCGTCCTTGGTGGCCACGGCGCGGACCATCTGAAGTGAGTCGATCGGGTTGACCTTGGTGGTGACCTGCGTTGTGACGGGGTTGTAGGCGGCGAAGCATCCGCCACCGCCGGTGTCATTCTGGGCGCCCGCGATCACCAGACCGTTGACGGCGTCCCAGCACACGTCCAGTGGGCGGTTTTGCCCGGCGGGGAGAGCAGCTACTTGGTAGGGGAGCTGGCCGGTTGAAGGATCGTAGGAGTAGATACCCCGGGAGTTGTATTGTCCCGTGAAGAGAACCCCGCCAACCACCACCGCGTCCTTGGCCTCGCCCGTGGCCCGGAGGTAAGACACCTGTTCCGTGGCCAGTTGGTGCCGGGCAATGGTTCCGGTACCACCCACGTAAACGTCGCCGGCGCCCGCTGCGAGGCCCATGCAAAGTTGCGGCCCGCCAGGTGCCCCTGCCTGCGTCAGGTCATACTTGGCCGCGGTCTTCGTCACGGGATCCACCTCAATGACGTCGTAGGAGGACACCGTCAATGCCTTGCCGTTGTAGACGTCCAGGCCCCACATTGCGCCGACGTCCTCCGTGAGGATTTGCGTGATCTTCTTGGTGGTCATGTTGTAGGACCAGACGCCAGGTTCCTTGACGAAGAAGACCTGATTCCCCAGCTGACGGAACATCACGCCGGTCTTGGCGATGATGGTGTACTTGGAGGGATCGGCCAGGTTGATCAACACCGACTTGCCGGGGCCCTTCACGCCGACACCCAGTTGCCCGTCCAACACGCTCAGGGAGGTGACGGAAACGCCTGTTGCTACCTCTGCCGGGAGAATGTTGGTGGATGTCTTGGTGGCTCGGTCGAACGCGAACAGCCGGCCCGGGCTTGAGCCGTTGCCACCACCCAAAGTGCTGCCTGTGCCGAAGTACACGGTGGTGTCGGTGGCGGCCACAGCCTGCGCAATCGTGGCTCCCGGATCCGGAACGCCCCAGCTGGTCACGGCATTCGTGGCGGGATCGTATTCCCATAGGGACGGTGCATTGGTGGTCAATCCGCCACCGGCAGCGTAGACCTTGCCGTCAGGAGCCACGGTCAGGGCACGGATGTCCCGGTCGCCGGTTTCGCCTACTCCCACCGCCGGCTGGTTGGGAGTGCTCAGGTCCCAACGGTAGATATTCGGTTTTCCGTCAATTCCATCGCGGAGCACGCCGGCGTAAAGGTAGCGGCCCGTGGGGTCAGCAGCCAGGGCTTGGATGCTGTAACCCGAGCCAAGGTCTGTCCGCGAGGTGATGGTGCGGGTTGGGAGGTGGAAGCCGATGATCCGCACAGGGTTCAGGTTGCGGGATCCGATGTAGACGGTGTCGCCAACCAGCAGCGAACTCATAAGCGAGAACTGAACTACTGCGGGTCCGAGGTCTGTGATCTGCGGGCCGATTGCGGTCTGTGGCCTGGCTGCCTGGGCCGCGCCTGAGGACATTGCTGACAGTGCTACGGCAAGCCCGCCGATGCCCCCGGTCTGCAGCAATTGACGACGATTGATGGCGAATGTGGACATGGAAGATCTCCTCATTGAGTGTCCCGTTGGGGGGGTGTTTCCAAGAGTGGCTTAGTGCAGTCCGGGACGTTCCGGAGACGTCCTGTGCACTGCCCCCAGCGTTTCAGCCAGTGACGGGGAAATCCATGATTCGAACATTTTCAGACATTCGCACGCCGCTGTAACCTATTTCGGCTGCCGGACGGCGTCCCTCCACCACGCCACCGACGCCGCCGCAGCGTCTTGCAAAGGGGTTGGGTCCAGGCCCAGGAGCCTCTGGCTTTCCGAGGAATCCATGACGAAGGGCCGCTCGAACTGGTACAGCAATTCGGCCAGTTCCCGCATGTCGACGGAGAAGACACCAAGAGCCCGGAGCATCCACCCCGGGATGGCACTCACCTTGGGTGCGGAAACGCCGGCGGCTGCCGCGAACGCCGCGGCAAGCTCGCGCTGAGTCACGGCAGGTCCGGTGGGCGCATGCAGCACTTTGTTCCAGAGCTTGGGATTCTGCGCAGCGGCGATCATGGCGGCCACCAGGTCAGGGACGTACGTGAAGGAGTGCGGCTGGGCGGTGCTCCCGACAACCTGCAGTGGCTTCCCCGCCAGGATCGGCGACACCATCCGCTCGCCGCCATGCGCCATCTTCACCCGGGGGCCGAAGAAATCTCCCGCAACCACGCTCACAGTGTCCGCCGCATGGGCCTGGCGTGCCTTCAGCAACCCGGTCCGAACGCCGCGCTTGCCACCCGACGCCTCGCGCGGACCCGCCTCGGTCATCACAAGGTCAGGCTCGCTGTAGGAGTAGAGGCTTTCGGGAAAGACGACGACGGCGCCCGCGGCTGCCGCTGCATCCATCACCACTTGCTCGGCCCGGGGGAGTTCGGCCGCCCACGCAGCGGCGCGGTAAGCCGAGCCGTGGATGCAATGGAAGACTGCCTCGGCGTGATCGAAGGCTTTGCTGAGTTGGGCGGGATCCGAGACGTCCACCCGCAGGCGTTCAACAAGCGGGTGGTCCGGTCCGCTCCCGGAGCGGGTCAGGATGCGGACTTGGTGTCCCTGTTCGGCGAGTTGCTCTGCGACGGTCCAGCCGACGGGGCCTGCTCCTGTGACGACGTACATGGGGTGCTCGCTTCCTGATCATTTTGGCTTCTAAAGGAGAGCACTGCTCTCTCAATTCAGAATGATCCGTTGATCATCAAAAGTCAAGAGCACTGCTCTCATTTGTTGACGGCGCTCTCTGTTGTGGCAAGCTGGGTCCATGACCTCCGCCGAAACCAAGGCCAAACCGCCCACTCCCCGCGAGCGTGCACGGACCCGGACCATCGCCGACATCGTGCGCTTGGGGCGCGAACATTTAGCCGTCCACGGAGCCGCCGCATTGTCGCTGCGTGCCGTCGCCAGAGACCTGGGCGTGGTGTCCTCGGCTGTTTATCGCTACGTGGAGAATCGTGATGAGCTCCTGACGCTGCTCCTGATTGATGCCTACAACGAACTGGGCGACGAGGTGGACGCTGCCGTTGATGCCCTCCCCGCAGAAGACTTCGCCGGCCAATTCAGGGCACTCGGTAACGCGGTCCGGTGGTGGGCCCTCCGCGAGCCTGCCAGTTACGCATTGCTCTTCGGTAGCCCGGTGCCCGGGTATCAGGCCCCCGGCGAGCGGACCACGGGTCCCGGAACGCGGGTCATTTTGAAGCTCGTGAGCATCTTCGACGCCGCCTATCGCGCAGGCGCCCTGACCGCGGAAGTGCCGCCCGCCGTCGTACTTCCGCCAAAGTTGGCCGAAGACATGGTGAACATCCGCACCCAACTGGGCCTCGCTGTGCCTGATGCGTCGTTGGCGCGCGGTGTGCTGGTGTGGACGTCGGTGTTCGGGGCGATCAGCTTCGAAGTGTTCGGGCAATACGGTGCTGACACCTTCGCCGCGCGAGACGAACTCTTCGCCCACCAGCTGGGCGTACTCCAGGGCGTCGTGGGGCTCTAAGCCGCGGACGGTAAAGTATCAGGATGGCTCGAGGACTGGCGGATATCGGTGCGGAGGGCGTCCTGCTCGCCGGTGCCGGTCGTGCCATCCTGCTGCAGATTGCCGATCCCAAGGTGGGGCATGGTGTGGCCGAGCATAGCAATTTCGCCGAGCGGCCCATGGATCGGCTGCGCGCAACCATGACGTATGTCTACGCGGTTGTCTATGGCTCGGAGGAGCAACTGACCGCGGTTCGCCGGGCCGTGAACCGTGCCCACGCGCCGGTTCGCCGCGCCGCTGAGGGTGCATCCAACGGCTACAACGCGTTTGACGCCGAGTCCCAGCTTTGGGTGGTGGCCACCCTCTACGACACCGCCGTCACCGTCTACGAACAAATCCATGGCCCGCTCGACGGCGATACCGCCGATCGCATCTACCGTGAGTACGCGAAAATCGGCACCGCGCTGCAACTTCCTCCGCAGCTGTGGCCAGCGAACCGGGCAGCCTTTGCCGAGTACTGGACGTCCTCTGTTCAACGGCTGCAGCCGGATGAAAAAGCGAGGAGGGTTGCCCAGGACCTCCTCTATCCCGTGGGTGGTCCGGCGCTCATGCGGCTGGCCATGCCTCTTGCCCGTTTCCTTACTGCGGGGCTGCTTCCTGATCACCTGCGCGAAGGCTTCGGCTTTACGTGGAGTCCCCGCCATGCCCGGAGTTTCGGTCGGACCATGCGGCTCGTAGGGCTGGTTTATCCGCGATTGCCGCAGCGGATCCGGCACTGGCCCAAGGACTACTACCTTCGCCAGCTGGAGCCGGCGGTTACGAAGCCCGGGGTGAAGCATGCGTAGCTCCACGTCCGTTGAGCAGGCAATCGACCGCCTCGCCCACCGCTACCTGGACCGCGCCCGCGGTGGCCGCCTGCGTTCCGGGCTCACTGAGTTCGTGGTGTTTGGGCTCAAGCAGGCGTGGGCATGCGTCTTCGGTGCCGCGCTGTTGGCTGTGATCATCGGGGTGCGCCTCTGGTATCCGGCCGATGCCGGGCTTGCCAGCAACGACTTCCTGACCATCGCCGCCGTGGTCATCCAGATCCTGATGATCTCCTTCAAGCTGGAGACGTTCCGGGAGCTGCGGGTGATCCTGCTGTTCCACGTGGTGGGTACCGTCATGGAGCTGTTCAAGACGGACGTGGGTTCCTGGATGTACGACGCCGAAGGGGTGCTGAGGATCGGCGCCGTTCCGCTGTTCAGCGGATTCATGTACGCCGCCGTGGGGTCCTACATGGTGAGGGTTTACCGGCTCTTCGACCTCCGTTTCGATCGTTACCCCCACCGCTGGATCACGGCCATTGTTGCCGGTGCGATCTATGTAAATTTCTTCTCGCACCACTTCATCGCCGACGCGCGCTGGGTGCTGCTTGCCGCCGTCGTACTGGTTTACGGAAGGTGTGTGATGCACTTCCGGGTGTTCCGGCGCCGCTTCCGCATGCCCATCCTGCTGTCGTTCTTCCTGGTGGCGTTGTTCATTTGGCTCGCTGAGAACATCGGCACGTGGTCCCGCGCCTGGCTGTATCCGAACCAACTGGACGGCTGGCACGCGGTGTCGATCGACAAGCTGCTGGCGTGGTTCCTGCTGATGATCATCTCCGTGGTGCTGGTGGCCTGGGTCTACAAACCGGAGCCGCTGGATGCCCCTGCAGATGCCACCAGGACCGTTGAGGACGATCAGATCCCCGCGTGACCACAACCTGGCAGTTCACGCTGGGCGAAACCAGCCCAAAAACCTCGTGATTCCGGGGATGTCCGAGCCTCAAAACGCAAAGTTGAGCGTACTTCACTCAACTTTGGATTGACTTTGTTCCGAGGCTGAGTACAGTTGAGTGCAGAACGCTCAACTAGCCGATTGTTGAGTGGCCTCCCGATGAAACCAGCCGCCCAGCGGAGAGCTTTGACGGGTGCAATCTTCAACATCGGCCATTGAAAGGAAAACAAGATATGTCACGTGCAGTAGGTATCGACCTCGGAACCACCAACTCCGTGGTCTCTGTTCTCGAAGGTGGCGAGCCCACCGTTATCGCCAACGCAGAAGGCGGCCGCACCACGCCGTCGGTCGTTGCGTTCTCCAAGTCCGGCGAAGTCCTGGTTGGCGAAATCGCCAAGCGCCAGGCCGTCAACAACATCGACCGCACCATCGCTTCCGTCAAGCGCCACATGGGCACCGACTGGACTGTCGCCATCGATGACAAGAAGTACACGCCGCAGGAAATCTCCGCGCGTATCCTCATGAAGCTTAAGAACGACGCCGAGAGCTACTTGGGTGAAAAGGTCACCGACGCTGTGATCACCGTTCCGGCCTACTTCAACGACGCCGAGCGCCAGTCCACCAAGGAAGCCGGCGAAATCGCAGGCCTCAACGTACTCCGCATTGTCAACGAGCCCACCGCGGCTGCACTGGCCTACGGCCTGGACAAGGGCAAGGAAGACGAACTCATCCTGGTCTTCGACCTCGGTGGCGGAACCTTCGACGTCTCCCTCCTCGAGGTTGGCAAGGACGAAGACAACTTCTCCACCATCCAGGTCCGCGCAACCGCCGGTGACAACCGCCTCGGTGGCGACGATTGGGACAACCGCGTTGTCGAGTGGCTCCTGAGCCAGCTCAAGATCAAGGGCATCGACCTCTCCAAGGACAAGATCGCCCTCCAGCGTCTGCGTGAAGCTGCGGAGCAGGCCAAGAAGGAACTGTCCTCCTCCACCAGCACCAACATCTCCCTCCAGTACCTCTCCGTCACCCCCGACGGCCCGGTCCACCTGGATGAGCAGCTCACCCGTGCCAAGTTCCAGGACCTCACCAAGGATCTGCTGGACCGCACCAAGAAGCCGTTCCACGACGTTATCGCCGAAGCCGGCATCAAGGTTTCTGACATCGACCACATCGTCCTCGTCGGTGGCTCCACCCGTATGCCTGCTGTCTCCGAGCTCGTCAAGGAACTCGCTGGCGGCAAGGAGCCCAACAAGGGCGTCAACCCGGACGAGGTTGTGGCCGTTGGCGCAGCACTGCAGGCCGGCGTCCTGAAGGGCGAGCGCAAGGACGTTCTCCTCATCGACGTCACCCCGCTGTCCCTCGGTATCGAAACCAAGGGTGGCGTCATGACGCACCTGATCGAGCGCAACACCGCAATCCCCACCAAGCGTTCGGAGACCTTCACTACCGCTGACGACAACCAGCCGTCCGTGGCCATCCAGGTCTTCCAGGGCGAGCGTGAATTCACCCGCGACAACAAGCCGCTGGGCACGTTCGAACTGACCGGCATCGCTCCGGCACCGCGCGGCGTTCCGCAGGTCGAGGTCACTTTCGACATCGACGCCAACGGCATCGTCCACGTGTCCGCCAAGGACAAGGGCACCGGCAAGGAACAGTCCATGACCATCACCGGTGGCACTGCACTCTCCAAGGAAGACATCGACCGCATGGTCCGTGAAGCCGAGGAGCACGCCGCAGAGGACAAGGCCCGCCGCGAAGCTACGGACACGCGCAACTCCGCTGAGCAGCTGGCTTACTCGGTTGAGAAGCTGATCGCCGAAAACGACGACAAGCTGCCGGAAGAGGTCAAGACCGAGGTGAAGGCCGACGTCGACGCCCTCAAGTCTGCCCTCGAAGGCACCGACGACGCCGCCGTGAAGACTGCGTTCGAGAAGCTGCAGGCTTCCCAGACCAAGCTCGGCGAAGCCATCTACTCGCAGGCTGCTGCAGCTGACGCTCCGGGTGCCGGTGCTGAAGGCGCTCCCGCTGGTGACAAGGCTGACGACGAGGACATCGTCGACGCCGAGATCATCGACGAAGACGAAGCGAAGAAGTAGCCATGCCTCACCACGGCAACGACGCAGAACACTCTGAAGGCAACGAGCAGCGTAAGCCGGTGATTCGGGACAACCGCAAGGTTGACCCGGAGACCGGAGCTGCACGGCACGCCGAAGGCGCAGCTGCGGCTCCCACCGACGGCGACGCCCTCTCCCAGGCTGAGGAAATCCTCAACGGGGTAGAGGTGCCGGCTGAGGAGTCGGTAGCTCCCGGTGCCGCGGCAGAAGCCGAGGCGGCTGAACTCCGCAACGACCTCCTTCGCCTGCAGGCTGAGTACGTCAACTACCGCAAGCGCGTCGAACGCGACCGTGCCGTCGCAGGGGAAATGGCCGTCATCGGCGTCCTGAACTCCCTGCTCCCGGTACTGGACGACGTCGACGCCGCACGCCAGCACGGTGACCTCGAAGACGGCCCCTTCGCCGCCATCGCCGCCAAGCTGGAGAATGCGCTGAAAACGTACGGACTGGAACGCATCGCGGAAACGGGTGTCGAATTCGACCCCACCATCCACGAGGCACTCATCCAGCAGCCGGGCGAGGACATCGAGGTTGACACGGTCAGCCAGGTGCTGCGCTCCGGATACCGCTCGGGTGAGCGTGTCCTGCGTGCAGCCCAGGTCATCGTGGCTGTCCCGGCGTAGTCTCGCCTTCCGCCTTCGCGGATGAGGGGGCCCCGCCCCTACGCGTGGCGGCTCTAGTCCTACGGACTTAGCCGCCACGCTCCGGTAGGCCCGAAGCCACTCCCGGGCCCCCTCATCCGCTACGGCTAACAGGTAGTCTCGCCGTACGCTCTTGTTTGTTTTAGAAAGGAAACGCTCTTGGCCAGCCAGGACTGGGTTGAAAAGGATTTTTACGCGATCCTTGGTATCGCCAAGGACGCGTCCGACGCGGATATTAAGAAGGCTTACCGCAAGCTTGCCCGGCAGTACCACCCCGATACGAATTCCGGGGATGCTGCTGCGGAGAAGCGGTTCAAGGACATTTCCGAGGCCTATTCCGTGCTGTCCAGCGCTGAGGATCGTCAGCAGTATGACGCTATCCGGGCCATGGGTGGCGCTCGGTTCGCTCCCGGGGCCGGTGGTGGTCGTGGGGGAGCCGGGGCCAACGGTGGTTTCGAAGACCTCTTCGGCGGCTTGTTTGGTGGCGGAGCCCGTCAGCCTGCCGGCGCGGGCGGCATCCCTCCGGAGTTCGCGGACCTCTTTGGTGGCGGATTCGGTGGTGGCCAGCCCGGTTACCAGCAGCGGGCGCCGCAGAAGGGCTCGGACCGGACCGCCACAACGTCCATTTCGTTCGCCGGTTCCATCAAGGGGACCACGGTCAGCCTGCGTGAAAGCAACGGCCACGTGATCGACGTCAAGATTCCCGCCGGCATCAAGGACGGGCAGAAAGTCCGCCAGCGCGGCAAGGGCAACGTAGGCCCGGCCGGCAACGGCGACCTCATCATCACAGTCGCCGTGAAGCCGCACGATTTCTTCCACCGCGACGGCGAGAACATCCGCATCCACGTGCCGGTCACGTTCTCCGAGGCGGCGCTCGGCGCCACCATCGAGGTTCCAACGCTCGACGGCGACACCGTCAAGGTGCGCGTCCCGGCCGGGACACCGTCCGGCCGTACGCTCCGGGTCAAGGGCCGGGGCGTGAAGACGTCCAAGGCGACCGGTGACCTGCTGGTGACTATCGACGTCGTGGTCCCCCAGAACCTGAACAAGGAAGCGGAGGAGGCCGTGAAGGCGTTTGCCGAAGCGACCGCCGACGCCGACCCGCGACGCGACCTGGCCGCGAAGGCCCGGTTGTAAGGAGGCGGTCATGGGCATCGACGTCAACCAGCCGATCTTCGTCATCTCCGTGGCTGCGGAGCTTGCCGACATGCATCCGCAGACGTTGCGCCAGTACGACCGCCTGGGCATCGTCTCGCCGAGCCGCGCGCCCGGCAAGTCTCGCCGTTACTCCCAGAACGACGTCGACAGACTGCGGGAGGTCCAGCGCCTCTCCCAATCCGGCGTCTCGCTCGAGGGCATCAAACGCATCCTGGACCTCGAAAACCAGGTCGCCGCGCTGCAGTACCGCGTGGCGGAGTTGACGGAAGAACTGACCCGCCGCCGCACGCCCGTGGACGCGCGCATTTTCGCTGCGGGAGCAGCCGGCGACGTCGTCAGCCTGGCCCGCGGGCAGCGTCCCCGCGCGCGGTCGCAGGCTGTTGTGGTGTGGAGGCCGCGGCCAGGGGACTGAGCGGCTAACCCCCATAGGCGGTATGGTGCGTCTTGACACACGAACGTGGGTGCGGTTCTATGGATTTAGCCCACCTCCTGCCGGGGGGTTGGGAAGTTAAAGCCAGGATCCCCGCCGAATGACGGGACCTGGCTTTCGCGCTTAATGCTCGTTCCTCAGATATCGTGTCGGCTGATGGGACTCGAGAAGAGATTCAGCCACTTGTCATTGCCGGCTTCGGAGTCTCCCATGGCCCCAAGTATCTGGTCCGGAATCCACAGCATGGGTTCCACCGATGGAAGCTCGACTTCCACGCGCAACGATGCGGGCATTGCCCTGCTACCGCGCAGCTTATCGACCAGACGCAGGTCCCGTTCGTTAAGGGAGCGGGTGCGGGATTCCAAGAACACAGAGCTCACCCCCAAACTCCCGAGCTCGGCGAAGAGGCGCTCCATGCACTTGGCCCGTGCCCGTTCTTGTCGCCGCGGATCCAACGGCGCTGCGACGACAACAATGTGAGTCGCGTCCACAGTACGCAGAAGATTCATCGAGAGCTTCTTGGCTCTGGTGTCCATGTCCCGCCAATGCAGCTTCGGGCCGTTGGTTAGCATTGAGCGAAGCTCTTGCCGCACTGAGTCGCAGTAAGAAGGATCAGCCACCGCGGCTGCGAGCATGTAGAGCGGCTCTTTGACGTTGACGGTGCGCATGCTCTCATCCACCCAGGCGTGGAGTTTCACGTTGGGGTCCTTTCCCTGCAGCCGACTGTTTGTGGGCGAAAGGGCCCGTGAGTGTGTAGATGTTCACTGTCATTGTCCCCGTGTCGGAAAGGGCTGACGTCCGCTTCTCTTTGTCGATGCGTAGCAGTCCGAGGTCAGCAAGTACACCAAAACCCCGTTCAGCCGTGTCAGCTGACCACCCGTACCATTCGGGGAATTTCTCTGTCGCAACTTCGAATCCTGGCTTCTCGTGCAAAGCGACGAGCAGCATCGCCGTCTCGGGCAATTTCAGCTGCTGGAACCAATGGTCGGTCCAGAATGTATTGTCGAGCGGCAAGAATCGGTCAGCGTTCCCTTTGCCTGGTCGTGTGTACGGTCCACCATGACCGTCAGGGCGCAGGATTGTCACCTTCACGAGTCGTTTCTTCCCAACACGTGCGCGCGTGATGAGCTTCCTGTCTTCCAAACGACGCAGGATCTTGCTGACTGCCGCGCGGGCGGAGGCCTTGTCGGCGGCAGCTGTTGTATCGAAGGCCCGCGCCCAGGCGCCAATCGGCAGTGAAGTGCTCCAATCATGGTGATCCTTGCCGCCGCTGCTGATCATGGCGTGAAGCAGAAGGAACGCCCGAAGACCTCGGAGGTCGCCGTTCCGCACGAATTCGCTCAAAGGTCCTGAGCGGTCTTTGATCCTCCGATCGGGGTTCTGCACAAAGGCCTTGAGAATCGGAGCAGCCGAACGGCCGGTGCGCTCCAACAACTCGGCGCGCGTTTGATCCGGCGTCGCCGACGGAACGTCCTCCTCAACTAACGAGACCGCCAGACCTTTTGTACTTTCCATGCCGCAACTCTGACAGATCATCCCGCGGCTCACAAGCACACAACCCCAAGGTCAATTGCCGCCACAGCGGGTGACGTGAGATAACCCTGTAATACCCATTGCGATGACCATGTGAGAGTACCTGTCAGACCCATATCCGGATACCTCACCAGCGCCAGCCCGTGGGTGCCAGCGCCCTGGCTGAAAGCACCTTGAAGCAAGCGGCAAGGCCAGTTCGCAGAGGCGCCGCTCGGCGCCACCCTCGAAGTTCCAACGCTCGACTGTGACACCGTCAAGGTGCGCGTCTCGGCCAGGACGCCGTCGGGTCGTAGGTTCCGGGTTAAGGGCCCGGGTCGTGAAGGCGTTCAGGGCGACCGGTGACCTGCTAGTGACTATCGACGTCGTGGGCCGCGGCCAGGGGAGACCCGGTAGCCTATTGCGGCGAAACTGTGGATTGGTGCCGTGTCACCCGGTAACGGTATCTGCGTGCCGATGCGCCACTTTCCATTCGCCACCCTCACGGCGATACACCTGGGTGGCGCGGAGGACATACGTTCGCGGTTCGCCGTTGACGGAGGTTGAGGTGTGCTCCAAGCCAACTGTGTAGGCCATGTCGCCCACGACGTCATGTGCCTGCAACTCGAATTCGTACGATGTGCAATTGGAGAAGCTCTTCCCCAGTTCAGCGAAGAGTGTGTTCAGGGCGTGCTGCCCCAGAGCATTCCGCCACGCACCCAGAACACTCACGGGTTCGCTGCGGGACCAGAGAGCCCGGCGTGGGGCCGGGTCGCCGTTGTGGAGGGCCAGTTCTGCGTGGCGCAGTTCGGACGTGACCCAGGCAAGGAAATCGTCACGATCGGTCATACCCTTAGTATGCTCTCGGCCGGAGGAAGGTTGAACCGGGTTCGACGCATCCTTGTGGAAAGAGTTTGCTGTGGGGCAGATAATGAAGGCATGGCACGGTTCTTGCGGTCCGTGCGGTGGTTGGAGCTTCGGCCAACAAGGCCGATGCGGTGTTCCGGCCCTAATGCAGGTGAGGAAAGATTCCGATGGCCTTGTCGGAAGAAGAGCGCAGGCGTCTTGAGCAGCTCGAACACGAGCTCGCCATCGCCGATCCGGATCTCGACCTTGAATTGAAGTTGGGAAAACCCCGCGGTATGGGCGTCCGGACTGTTTTGAGTGTTCTAGCGGCAGTAGCTGGCTTCGCAATGATTATCACCGGGATCATGAGTCAGGTCATCATCCTTGGCGTGATTGGATTTCTGCTCATGAGCGCAGGCGCCACGTGGTTCCTCAGTGGCCTCTGGGCGCGCAGAGGGTTCAAATGACGCATGCCTTCGATTGCTTGAGTACACCGTCGGATGTACTCTGGGTGCATGCAAACCCTCACCCATGCCCCGGTGCTTGCCAGGTTCGGGTACGCCGTCTCGGATCCCACCAGGGCCAGAATTCTGCTCTCGCTCTCCGAAGCGCCAGCCTATCCATCTGAGCTCGCGGATGCCTTGGGCGTATCCCGGCAAAGCATGTCCAATCACCTGACGTGCCTTCGCGGTTGCGGTCTCGTGGTGGCGGTGCCGGACGGGCGCCGGACCAGGTACGAGCTCGCTGATGCGAAGCTGGGCCACGCCATTACAGACTTGCTCGGCGTTGTCTTGGCCGTTGATCCAGCGTGCTGCTCACCTGACGGGGAATGCCTGGCATGACGATGTTGACGCTTGGGCTGAGTCCCGTTCGGCGGACCATTTTGACCCGACGCATCCGGCTGTTCGCTGCCGCAACCATCACCTACAACGTCATCGAAGCCGTCGCCGCACTCTGGGCGGGAGGCATCGCAGACTCGTCTGCCTTGATTGGATTCGGCCTGGACTCCGTGATCGAGGTGGCGTCTGCCGTCGCCCTTTCCTGGCAGTTTTCGGCCAAGGAACCGGAACGTCGTGAACACCTGACGCTGCGGATCATCGCCGTATCCTTCTTCGCGCTGGCCGCCTTCGTTGCTGTGGATGCGATTCGTTCCGTGACCGGCGGGGGCGAAGCCCGGCACTCCACACCAGGCATCGTGATCGCCGCACTGAGTCTGGCCATCATGCCGGTCCTGTCCTGGATGCAGCGGCGGACCGGCCGGGAACTCGGGTCCAAGACGGCTGTAGCCGACTCCAAACAGACCTTGCTGTGCACTTACCTCTCAGCGGTCCTGCTGCTGGGCCTGGTTCTTAACAGCACGTTGGGTTGGTGGTGGGCCGACGCCGGAGCAGCCCTCGTTATTGCCGCGATCGCCGTCCGCGAGGGCGTCAACGCGTGGCGAGGCGATATCTGCTGCACCGTTCCCCACGCAGAAGAGATTGCTGCCGAACCAAATGCCGATGCCTGCTGCGCGGAATGCGGTCCGGCCGAGGGGCAGCGGCATGGTTCATTGCCTTTGGCGTCCAAGGACTGATGGTGGACCGCTACGAACTCCAAGTCATTGAGGGCTGTCCGAACACGGACCGCGCGATGGAGCTCTTCCGGCGCATCTTGGCCGAGGAGGGGCAGAACGCGCCCGTGAGGCTCCGGGTCCTGACCTCGGATACTGAAGCTTCCGAGCTGGGGTTCCGTGGCTCGCCTTCATTCGTTGAAAATGGCCGGGATCTCTTCCCTTCAGACGTTCAGCCTGCGTTGAGCTGCCGTGTTTACTTGTCCGCGAACGGCATGAAGGGGCTGCCATCCCCGGAGGTCCTGAGGCAGGCCTTGCGCGCCGGATTGAACCCAGGCACACCAACAGGCCGGTAGCTGGAGGCCACAAAGATCGTGGTGGCGCGCTCCATTGTTCAGGGCCCCGGAACCCGGTCTACGCAGGAACCTGGCTGAACCCAGACCAGGACCCCAAGGACGAATCTTGGCACGTAACAAACATGATGCCCGTCACGTGAAGCCATACGGCGTTGGCAGCTTAGGCATGGCTAACCTAAAGTTCTCGGTGGAGATAGTCCCCAATTTTTTCGATCTTCCAAGAAAGTAGCCCTCATGAAGCTCCGCAAGAACGCGCTGGCCGGAATCGCACTGGCAGCCACCGCAGCCCTCGGCCTCGCGGCCTGTGGTTCCAACGCCGGCACCGCGCCCGCTGCAAGCGAATCCGCCGCTTCGGGCGATGGCATCACGGTGTACAACGCCCAGCATGACTCCCTGACCAAGGAATGGGTGGACGCCTTCACCAAGGAGACCGGCATCAAGGTCACCATCCGCCAGGGCTCGGACACCGAACTGTCCAACCAGATTGTCCAGGAAGGCGCAGCCTCCCCGGCCGACGTTTTCCTCACCGAGAACTCTCCTGCAATGGCGCAGGTCGAGAACGCCGGTTTGTTCGCGGACGTCGACAAGGCCACTCTTGACCAGGTTCCTGCGGAGTTCCGTCCGTCCACGGGCAAATGGACCGGCATCGCTGCCCGCTCCACCGTCCTGGTCTACGACAAGGCCAAGCTGACCGAAGACCAGTTGCCCAAGTCGATGCTTGACCTGGCCAACCCCGAATGGAAGGGCAAGTGGGCAGCTTCGCCGTCCGGCGCTGACTTCCAGGCGATCGTTGCCGCTCTGCTCGAACTCAAGGGCGAAGCCGCCACTGAAGCCTGGCTCAACGGCATGAAGGAGAACTTCAAGGCCTACAAGGGCAACAGCACGGCCATGAAGGCAGTCAATGCCGGTGAAGTCGATGCCGCACTGATCTACCACTACTACTACTACGGCGACCAGGCCAAGACCGGCGAGAACTCCAAGAACGTCACGCCGTACTTCTTCAAGAACCAGGACCCGGGCGCATTCCTGTCCGTTTCCGGCGGTGGTGTCCTGAAGTCCTCCAAGAAGGCAGCCGA
The DNA here is from genome assembly GCF_044755025.1 of Paenarthrobacter sp. NPDC092416. Classification (NCBI taxonomy): domain Bacteria; kingdom Bacillati; phylum Actinomycetota; class Actinomycetes; order Micrococcales; family Micrococcaceae; genus Paenarthrobacter; species Paenarthrobacter sp. NPDC092416. The sequence goes on along the minus strand of NZ_JBIVQG010000006.1, from coordinate 261,727 downwards.
CGCCCAGGCCTTCCTGAAGTTCGTCACCGGTAAGCAGGGCCAGGAGGTCCTCAAGAACGGCACGTCGTTCGAGTACGCCATCGCCTCGCAGGTTGAGGCCAACTCCAAGCTTGTTCCGATCAAGGAACTGCAGGCTCCCGCCGTGGATCCGGCCAAGCTGAACTCCACCAAGGTCACCGAGCTGATGACCAAGGCAGGACTGCTGTAGTTCTGTGACCACTGATCTATCGGCTCCCGGCTCGCAAAGCAAAGGGAGCACGGCGACGGCGGGCAAGGGCAAACGCCCTCGCCCGCCTTTCGGCGTTTCTACTGTGGCGATCCTGGCCATCTTGATCGCAGTGTTTTCCCTCGTCCCGCTGGGCTACGTCGTCTACATGACGGCAGCAACAGGCTGGGATACCGCCGTCGAACTTATTGTCAGGCCCCGCGTTGGTGAGCTCCTGCTGAACACCATCATGCTGGTGGTCTTCACGGTACCGCTGTGCCTGATTCTGGGTGTTGGCGGTGCTTGGCTGGTGGAGCGCACCCAGCTTCGGGGACACCGCTGGTGGGCAGTGGCATTGGCAGCGCCCTTGGCCATCCCGGCCTTCGTCAATAGCTATTCCTGGGTTTCGGCCGTACCTTCTTTGGAGGGAATCTGGTCCGGTGTGCTGATTGCCACGCTCTCGTATTTCCCGCTCGTCTACATTCCGGCGGCCGCCACCTTGGGCCGTCTTGACCCCGCGATCGAGCAGTCAGCAGCCTCCCTGGGACTCGGCCCGTGGGCTGTCTTCTTCCGTGTGGTCCTGCCGCAGCTTCGCATTGCCATGTCGGGTGGCGCGCTCTTGGTGGCCCTGCACCTGTTGTCGGAGTACGGCGCCTTCGCCATGATCCGCTTCGATACGTTCACGACGGCGATCATGGTCCAGTTCCAGTCGACGTTCAACGGCACCGCCGGCAACATGTTGGCCAGTGTCCTGGTCCTTCTGTGCCTCATCCTGCTGATGGCCGAAGTGAAGAGTCGAGGCACGGCCCGCTATGCCCGCATCGGGTCCGGCGCGCAGGCCAAAGCCACGCGCCTCGCCCTCGGCGGATATCAATTGCCCGCGCATCTCGGACTCTTGGCGCTGTCCGTCCTGGCATTCGGCCTCCCGGTCTGGGTGGTTCTGCGCTGGGTCGTGGCAGGCGGCGCTGGCGTCTGGGCTGCCGACGAATTCATTCCGGCGCTGCTGCAGACCTTGATGTACGGGACCATAGGTGCAGCCGTTACAACGTTGGTCGCCTTTCCGATGGCCTACCTCGCTGTTCGACGTCCGAGTTGGTTCAGCAAAATGCTTGAGCTCTCAAACTACGTGACGAGTTCCCTGCCCGGCATCGTGGTTGGCCTGGCCTTTGTGACCGTCAGCATCCGGGTTGTTCCGGGTGTCTATCAAACTGCAGCGGTGTTGATTGCCGCCTACGTCCTGCTCTTCCTGCCCCGGGCTTTGGTCAACCTCCGTTCCGGACTGGCCCAAGCCCCCAAAGAACTCGACGAAGCGGCCCAGTCCTTGGGCAAGGCACCCATCGTGTCCTTCATCAAAGTGACTTTGCGTCTCACGGCCCCGGCAGCCGCTGGGGGAGCGGCCCTGGTGTTCCTGGCCATCGTCAACGAACTCACCGCCACGTTGCTGCTTTCGCCGAACGGGACCCGTACCCTAGCCACCGAGTTCTGGAACAAAAGCAGCGAGATCGACTACGCAGGCGCAGCGCCCTACGCCTTGCTCATGATTCTCATCTCCGCCCCCATGACTTACCTGCTCTTCCAACAGTCCAAGAAAGTAGCCGGACAGTGACCGAACAATCCCCTTCCAGGCTCCCGGTGCCCAGTGTTGCCCCGTCAGTTGCGTCCACCATCAATTCGCATCTCTCGGTGGTCGGCGTTACCAAAAACTTCGGCTCACAGGCTGTGTTGAAGGGCGTTGACCTGTCCGTGGAGAAGGGCGGAACAACCGCCATTGTGGGTCCTTCGGGTTCCGGTAAGACAACGCTGCTGCGGGTCATTGCCGGATTCGAGGATCCGGCCAGCGGCTCGATCCACTTGAGTGGCTCACATGTGAGCGGTGATGTAACCAGGGTTCCTGCGCACAAGCGTCACATCGGTTACGTCGCCCAGGACGGCGCATTGTTCCCGCACTTGACGGTCGGGCAGAACATCGCATTCGGTTTGGACGCCGGAAAGCTCGACGGTGGCCGACGCGCCGTTCGTGCGCGGGTCCAGGAATTGCTGGAGATGGTGTCGTTGGATGCTGCGATGGCCCAGCGCCGCCCTCACGAACTGTCCGGAGGCCAGCAGCAACGGGTCGCTTTGGCCAGGGCGCTGGCACGCGAACCCGAACTGATGCTGCTGGACGAACCCTTCTCGGCCCTGGACGCCGGGCTTCGGGTTGCTACCCGCAGGGCAGTTGCCAAAGTACTCAACGAAGCAGGCGTAACCACCATCCTGGTTACCCACGATCAAGGCGAAGCGCTGTCTTTCGCTGACCAAGTGGCGATCATGCGCGGGGGACGCTTGGCCCAGATCGGCAACCCCTTCGTCGTTTATACCCGCCCCGCAGACCGCGCCACGGCAGAATTCCTGGGCGAAGCCGTCATCCTGGATGCATGGATGGAAGGATCCCTCGCCACATGCTCGCTGGGCGGCATTCCGGTGCGGCGGCCTCCGGTGCAAGGGAAAGTGCAACTCATGCTTCGCCCCGAGCAGATCAGGATCGCGCCCGACGGTCCAATCCGCGGCGTCGTGGTGGACACCGACTATTTCGGACCGGAGACTACAGTCCGGATCAAGCTCGGTCCCTACACAGCACCGGACGGCAGCAGCGGAAAAAACGGCCACCGGTACCCGGGCGGCGGCGAAGTTATCACCATCCGGCATTGGAACGCCTCCATTACGAAGCCGGGCACCGAGCTGTGCCTTCGTGTTGTTGGTGAAGCTGTGGCATTTCCGGTGGGCGAGTAGCAACGACGACTTTTTCATGTCATCTGCATAATCCATTTGAGTTAGGTTAGGTTTACCTTCTAGCCTTTCTGGCGTGACTATTCAGCCAGATTTGGCCGGAATTTCGTTCGCCGCCAATCTGGCCACCTTCGGAGACCGGACCGCCATCAGGGTCAACCACCGCTCAGTGAGCTATCGCGAACTCGCGCGCCGTGTGGAAGACATGGCCCTTTCTTTCGGGCCGGCCCGTCGCCTCATTGCGCTGGAGGCCGAGAACACGCTGTCTTCGCTAACGGTCTATCTCGCCGCGTTTGCCTCCGGGCATCCTTTGCTGATCCTTCCCACTGGCGGTGGCCACGCCGTGGAGGCTCTCATCTCTGCCTATGACCCGGACATCGTGGCCCGCGCAGCCCAGGGCGAATCAGTGCTGGAAGTGCGGCACCAGGAACCGAGGCATGACTTGCACCCGGAACTCGCTCTATTGGTGAGTACCTCCGGGTCCACCGGATCGCCAAAACTCGTTCGTCTCTCTGCCGCATCCGTCCAAGCCAACGCGGCTGCCATTGCCGAGTACCTCCATTTGCGTCCCAGCGACACCGCGGCAACCACGCTTCCTCTCTCGTACTGCTACGGGATGAGCGTGGTCAACAGCCACCTGCTGGTGGGCGCCTCTCTGGCCTTGACCGATCTTTCGGTAGTGGACCCGTGCTTCTGGGATATGGTCCGCTCTGAGGACGTGACGTCGTTTGCCGCCGTTCCTTACACGTTTGATCTCCTGGATCGAGTGGGATTTGAGCGCATGGACCTTCCGAGCCTGCGCTACATCACGCAGGCCGGAGGTCGTCTGGCCCCGGACCGTGTCCGTTCTTATGCCGAATTGGGCCAGGAGCGCGGCTGGGACCTTTTTGTCATGTACGGGCAGACGGAGGCCACTGCCCGCATGGCCTACTTGCCTCCCGACCAGGCAGCAGAGAATCCGCACGCCATCGGAGTACCCGTACCCGGAGGATCATTCCGGCTGGAACCGGTTCCGGGCTTGGATGACTGCGAGCTTGTGTACACCGGACCCAACGTCATGCTCGGCTACGCTGAACGGTCTGAGGACCTGGCTCTTGGCCGGGTAGTCACCGAACTGCACACGGGCGATCTTGCCAAGTGCGGCCCCGGGGGACTTTATGAAATCGTGGGCCGACGGAGCCGTTTCGTGAAGATCGTTGGGCTTCGGATTGATCTGGGACGAGTCGAGCGACTTCTTGCGGATCTGGGGTTGACCGCCGCCGCTGCGGCTGGCTCCGACGACATCGTAGTGGCAGCAGTCGAAGGCGATCATGATCTTGCACTCGTGGCCAAGACCTTGGCGCAGGATTTGGGTGTGCCACGGGCCGCCGTGCAACTGCATTCTGTGCCTGAGATCCCGCGGCTCGGCAGCGGGAAACCTGACTATCCCGCGGTCTTGGCCATGTACGTTGTGCCGGATCCCGCTCGGCAACTGCAGGCTTCGGCAGCGGACGCCACGGGTACAGAACCGTCGACGGATACCGCGAGGGAGATCTTCGAGGACGTCTTGGAACGCCAAGACGTCAACGACTCCGACACGTTTGTTTCCTTGGGTGGTGACTCGCTGTCTTACGTGGCTGCTTCCGTCCGCTTGGAGCGCGCGCTCGGATACCTTCCCCGAGGCTGGCATCTGATGCCCGTTTGCGAGCTCACACCAGCTCCCCTGTCTGCTGATCATCCCTCCCGCCCAGCTACCAACGTGAAGGAGAGGGTCAGTAAATGGCAGGGACGGCTGTTCGCCCGCATGGAGACGGGTATTGTGCTGCGCGCTGTGGCGATCGTCTTCATTGTCTCGACGCACTTCAAGTTCTTCTCCTGGGAGGGAACAGCGCACGTGTTGATGGCGCTGGCAGGCTATAACTTTGCCCGCTTCCAGTTGTCCGGCGCCCGAAAGGAACGGTTGCTGAGGCAATTGCGCGCCGTGGCCCGAATTGTGCTTCCAAGCGTCGCCGTGATCGCCGTCGCGTTCGCACTCACGGACGATTATGGCTGGCAAAACGTGTTCCTGCTGAACTCGCTTTTAGGACCGCAAGGGTGGACGGACATGTCCCGCTTCTGGTTCATTGAAGTGCTGGTCCACACTTTGCTTGGCTTGTCGTTGCTGCTTGCAATACCGGCCTTCCACCGTGCCCAGCGCAGGTGGCCGTGGGGCTTCCCTCTGGCACTGGCCGGCGTGGATCTGCTGCAGCGCTTCGACGTCATTGAACTGCCCTACCCCGGACAAGGGCCCGTGCTGTGGCTCTTTGCCCTGGGCTGGGCGGCCGCAGCCTCCAGCAGTGTCCGGCAGCGCGCCGTCGTGACTGTTTTGGCTTTGCTGACGATTCCCGGTTCGTTTTCGGACGAGTACCGCAGCGCAACCATCCTGGTTGGGTTCCTCATTCTGCTCTGGATCCCCACGCTGCCCGTGCCCCGCGGACTGCATCGGATCACAGCGCTGCTGGCCACGTCGTCGCTGTACGTGTATGTGACTCACTGGCTGGTTTACCCGTTGCTGGTGGATGGGGACAAAGGGTTCGCCGTCCTTGCCTCGCTGGCCGTGGGCGTGGCCTACTGGGCTACGGCGACGCGCGCCATGGCAAGCGCCGAGCGTTGGCTTCGTGGCCGCCGTCGAAGAAGGCCGCGGTCGCCGGAAACGGTCGGCTGACCTCCCATGGATGTCCACGCGCTTGAGGCGCCAGGGTGAGGACGCCGGTTTGCATTCCTGCGGCGCGGCAGCGAAGGAACCGCTGCGGGAGGTCGACCGTGCATTGCGCTCGAATCGCCTCACTTCCTGTGCCGGGACGGCCGGGTGCATAGGGCACCCTGAAAGCGCCGCTGATATGTTTACACCATGCTGAAGCAGCCGCGGTCCACCCGAAAGCTCCGCGTCGCTGCGGGATTGCTCCTGGCACAGGGTGTCCTTATGGAGGGCCTTGTAGTCGTTGGGCTCGTTGTGCTTCTGGCCACCGGTGTCACCCAAGACGTCATAACTGAGAACGCTGAGATATTCGCGTTGCCATATCTGCAAGACAGTCTCTATCTCATGATGGCCATGAGCGGAGTGTTTGCCATACTCCGTGTGATTGGCGGCGTTGCACTCTGGAGAGACCGCTTGTGGGGACTTGCGCTCTCACTCATCAATTGCATAGTCACGCTGGTCCTGATGATCTTCCTGCTGCCTGCCGGAATAGCCGATGGGTTGCTGTCGGGGGCTGCGCTCGTGCTCATCCTCCAAGGGTGGCTCGGGAAAGATCAGAATGGGCAAACCCGATCCATCAGCGACATGCACCAGCGATCTGAACGCCATTCCACCGTCCGGTAGGGGCTCTTGGCCTGATCCGAGAGGAGAACGGCCGTGTCGTGATGCGTCCCCGCTGCTTTCAAGCCTATGGCCCGGTTGGATGCGGTGGGTGGGGCCCTTTTCTCATGAGTCCAAACAGCAGCGACTGCATCATTTCAGTGCTTCGCAAGCGCTTGCGTTAACGAGAGGCATTCACTACCGTGGCTCTCATGTCATCAACAGTCGATGCAGTCGCCGAACTCGCTGGAGTCTCAGTTTCAACCGTTTCAAGGGCGCTGCGCAACGTTCCAGGCGTTTCGCTGGAAACACGCAAGCGCGTGCAGGATATCGCTCGGGATATCGGTTACGTTCCGTCGCTGGCCGGCTCCCGCTTGGCCACTGGCAGAACGGGGGCAATCGCGATCGTCACTCCCAATCTGTCCAAGTGGTTCTTTGGGCAGGTGCTGGCGTCGGCGGGCCGCGTGCTTCGCGAGGCTGGTTTTGACGTGCTGTTGTACGAAGTGGCGGACACGCGTGCGCGTGAGCGTTTTTTCGCTGGATCCAGCCTCACTGGACGGGCCGACGGAGTTCTGATCTTCGCATTGCAGCCGACTCCGGAGGAGCTCGCCACCCTTGCGGCGCAGAACCTGCCGGTTTCCGTCCTGGGGTCTGAAGCGCCAGGCGGCTCAGGTGTGAGGGTGGACGACCAGACAGCCGGCCGTGCCGCCGTAAGGCACTTGCTAAACCTGGGGCATGAACGCATCGCGTTCATCGGGATCCGTCAGGCGGCGGACAGCACGCTTGGGGGTGTCCCACCGGCCAGCCGCTTGAGGGGCTACCGCGATGCCCTTGCCGAAGCAGGTTTTGACCGAGTTCAAGAGCATGAGGTCCACGAGGAGAATTCCGCGAATGGCGGATCGGCGGCCATGGCCCGGCTGCTTTGCGCGGAGGTACCTCCCACTGCGGTGTTCGTTGCTTCCGACGAGATGGCCTTCGGGGTGCTGCGCACGCTCAAGGCGGCCGGAATCGAGGTTCCAGGCGACATGTCCGTCATTGGATTCGATAACCACGAGCTGGCCGAGATCCTTGACCTCACCACCATGGACCATTCGGTCGCCCTGCAGGGGTCCGAAACCGCGCGCCGCCTGCTGGCTTTGATCACGTCCGACGCCGGTGCGGAGCCGGATCTTGTGCTGACCGCGCAGCTCATTGTTCGCGGCAGTACGGCGCCGCCACGTCCGTTGCGAGGTCGGCAAACAGCCACCCCACTCGCCTAAGCAGCCCACCTATCGAACAGGATTTGAACCCATGGAATATCGCAAGCTCGGTGCCTCCGGCATGTACATCAGCGAACTGGCTTACGGCAACTGGGTCACGCACGGCGAGCAGATCGATCAGGATGCCGCAACGTCCTGCGTGCGCCAGGCATTGGATCTGGGAATCACCACGTTCGACACTGCCGATGCCTACGCCGGGACTCGTGCTGAGTCGGCGTTGGGCGAGGCCCTTCGGGGCGTTCGCCGCGAAGGCCTTGAGATCTTCACCAAGGTCTATTTCCCCACGGGAGAGGGAAAGAATGATCGAGGGCTCTCGCGCAAACATGTGATGGAGTCAATCGACAGCTCGTTGCGCAGGCTTGGCACGGACTACGTTGACCTGTATCAGGCTCACCGCTACGACTATGAAACTCCGCTCGAGGAGACGATGCAGGCCTTCGCCGACATCGTCCGCGCGGGCAAGGCTCTCTATATCGGGGTGTCCGAGTGGACTCCGGACGAGATTCGCGCCGGGGCCAAACTGGCCAACGAGCTCGGTGTTGGACTGATTTCGAACCAGCCCCAGTACTCAATGCTGTGGCGTGTCGTCGAAGAGGAAGTCGTTCCTACCAGCGAAGAGTTGGGCCTGGGGCAGATCTGTTGGTCTCCCTTGGCTCAGGGAGTCCTGACGGGAAAGTACGTTCCCGGCCAGAGTGCGCCCAATGCTTCACGCTTCACCACCGAGGACGGATCCCTGAAGGACGACCACAAGTTCATGCGTCCGGGAGTATTGGAGAGAGTCCAGGCTCTGCAACCACTTGCCAAGGAGGCCGGGCTATCCATGGCCGCCCTCGCGGTGGCTTGGGTGTTGCAGAACAGCAACGTATCCGCGGCGATCGTCGGGGCATCACGGCCGGAGCAGTTGGTAGACAACGCCACGGCTTCGGGCGTCAAGCTGGATTCCGAACTCATGGCCCGAATTGACGAGGTCTTGGAACCCGTCGTCGAGCGTGATCCCGGAAAAGTCGAGTCCTTCCTGGCCCGCCCCTGACACGCCTCAAACCTCCGTGCGGCCGCTCGCCCCAGTGGAGGCCGAAAACCTTGACGCCCGGTCCCGCCACAGTCTGGGGCATGCTGACGACGGCGGCCGGCTACCCGCAGTGGAACGCAACACTGAAGCAGACCGCAGAAGGCGCAGGCAAAAGCACCTCCGCGTGAGGTTGACGAGTGACTAAGGCGCCATTCGCCGTCGTACGTCTAGACCAGTCCGCCGCGCTCGCCGAGGGCTGCTTCCAAGGACCGAAGTACGGCAAATGGAACGATCCCGCTGGTCCGAGGGTTGTCCGGGCTTGGATTGTTGCGGATTTCGAACTTGTACTCGCCGCTGGGACCCGACGCTTCTATGACATGGGATGTCAGCGTGGCGGCCGGGTCCGCGGTGAGCCGTACCTGGACGCTGTCCCAGTTCCCTACGGCCTCGGCCACAGCGGCAGCGACATTGAGCGAACGGGGAAAAAGTTGTGCGGCATCCTTGGCTGAACCGAGGAAGACCTGCAAGGGGCCGTCGGTCTCGCGGATGCGTTGTACCTCTGTTGTGTCCATCCAGCTTTGCACCAGGGTTTCCGGAAGCTTGGTGGTGGACACCAGCACCGAGGTGAACGCTGCCTCACGGGCGCCCGCCCCCAGCAGGTCGAGGCCGCCCACCGCGCCCGAGGTCATGAACAACCGGCCGGGCCCGCAGGCATGCAGCCGTTCCGCCAGGTCGTGGTCTGCGAGAGCGCCGATGGACGTTATGAGGAAATCGACGCCGGCGCTGAGAATCGTTTCGGCGTAGTCGGCAACGGCCTGCTGCCCGGCACACTCGACAATCAGGTCACAGCGCTCCAGGGCCATCTCCAGCGTCAGGTTGGGGCCAGGATGTTCGACGGCGGAGCCTCCCGTTGCGGCGGCCCTGCGGCTGATGATGCCAGCCAGCTCGGCGCCGAAGACCTTACCCGCGGCAATGTCCTCGGCTACACGTGCGCCGATCGCGCCATATCCGATAATGCCAATGCGGTGCGACGTCATTACTGTCATTCCTGTTTCACTTTCTGGTGTCAGCGCCGACACCGATGTTTGTGTTCCGGAAGCATGCAGCCGATGAATCAGGCAGGATCTCCCGTGGCTTTAGTGGTTTCCTCGCCGATGGTGAGCGAAGGGTGCCCGGCCTCGAACTGGTCGATCGACGCGGAAACCTTCTTCAGGAGCAGGCTGAGCTGACTGATCTCTTTGGAGGTCAGTCCTTCAAGCATTTGGTGTTGCGTGTCAAGGTGCTCGGCGAAGATGGAATCGATGACCTTCTTGCCGTGTGGGGTGAGCTGGGCGTAGACCACGCGCCGATCCGTCTTGGTTCGTACGCGTTCGATCAGGTTCTGCTCTTCCATGCGGTCAAGTCGGAACGTGATCCCGCCTGTGGTCAGCATGGACGAACTGGCGAGTTCCCCGGCCGTCTTGCGATGCGGCTCACCGGAGCGGCGCAGGTTGGCGAGCACGTCAAAGGATGCCAGTGTGAGTCCATGCTTCTCAAAGACCGCGTTCTCAATGGCGCGCTGCTTGATGATGATTCGCGCCACGCGACCGAAAACGCCGATGGTTCCGGCATCCAACTCCGGCCGCTCCCGTGCCCAGTCGTCGAGAATACTGTCTACTGCATCGGTTGTTTCTGGTTGTTTCCCCACTGTGATTCGCTCTCATGTCCGGTTGACCGTTGACCAAACTAACTTAACGCTGACTTTCCCAGCCTAAGAAAGGTTGGTGGGAAGAATCTTTCAAGTCAGCCCAAGCGTAACCCCTTGCCGTGCCAACACAGGGAAGTGGGTCCACCGGAATTTCAATGGACCCACTTCTCCAGAGGGAACGCTGCCTTCAGTTATAGAGCGTCAAGCTTGGCCGCTTGCTCCTGTGCATCGGCCTGGTAGATCCTGCGGATCCTGGCCACGCCCAAGTCATGCTGGTAGAGGTTCTCTTCGCGATCGGCGTCGGCGGCCAAGGCCTCAAGAACTTCACGGTCCTGTTCCAGGACAACCCAGTGCTTTTCCTCCAACGTTGCCTTGTACATGAATCGCCAAACGTCCCGCTCCCAGCCGGAAACGCGCCGTGTGCGCCAATGGAAGACGGCGGAGGTCTGCGCGTCAATCGGGGTGGACATTCCGACGATGCCAAACACGCCACCGGGGCCGGCCGACTCCGCATACGGAATCTCCAAGTCCACGTAGTCCATGTCTTCCCGGCAGAACTCCACCCAGTCGAAATTGACCCCGCGCTGGTCCGTCTTCTCGAAGAAGAAGCCCCGGTCCGTTTCCCGAATACGGAATCGTGCAGTGGTATCGCCTCCGGACATTGAGTGTGACTCCCGGTGGAGGAAGGCTCCGTGCATCGGATCCAGAACGTTGTCCATGTAAAAGCGCCATGGACCCCTCCACTCGGCATAGTTGGAGAACCAGGAGACCGCGGGATCGGACAAACGATCCGGCAGTTTGAACGGCGGCACCTCGGAATCGTCAGTGAGCGGCATGAAAGCGAAGACCATGTCCGCTGCCTCGACTACGGCAAGCGAGACTGTCGCCGTCTTGCCTTCCAAAGCGCACCCGGGCATGCCCGGTACCGAAACCACCTTCCCTGTTCCATCCACCTGCACACCGTGATATTTGCAGGCAATGCGGTCGCCAAGGTGCTGGCCGACGGACAGGGGAGCGCTGCGGTGTGGGCAACGGTCCTCAAGCATGCGGACCTGGCCCAACGCGTCGCGGAACAGCAGCCAGTCGACGTTCAGGCGCTTGACCTTGACCATGGACCCGGTCCCCACAAAGCGCGAGGGAATGATCGGATACCAGCGGTCCCGGAGGCCCGTTGCGGCCAGCTCTGCGGCATCCAGCTGGTGTCGAACGCCCACTGCGTACTTCTTCTTTCCAACCGGCCGCGATGCCGGGCTGGGTGTTGGGCCGGGCGCCGGGTTTGGCGCTGGGGGCGTTGCCTGTTCAGTGGTTGTCTCTGTTGTGGGTGCCATGGCTTATTCTCCTAGTCGTCGCATTTCGGCAAGGAATCGGGGTTCATCCCAGGGGGCGCCATCGGGCGCATTGAGTCCCAGGTTGTTGAGGCCCACAATGACTCCAGTGAGGTGGTGTGTGCCTTGGCTGAATATTTCGGCCAAGGCACCGGAGAGCTTCTTCTCGTAAGGACTAACCGGTTTCCCCAGCCGCGATTGGGCCGGATCCAGATACAGTTCAGACATTTCCATCCTCTTCGGGTCGGGTGAAGGCATGGAGGCCCTCAGCGATGTTGATAAAAGACTTGGCCCACTCGTTGAACGAAGCCGGACGGTTGCGGTGGGCCGGCACATGGCAGTTGTCGATGATCACAAACACCCCGTTCTTGATTCCGCCCGCCACACTCTGCGGTTTCGAGATGTCGGTATCAAACGCAGGAGCGGCCGCGATCACAAGAGTCGGTGCGCGAACGTCGCGTAGCAGGGATGCGTAGGCTACATCTGCCGGGTCGACCTCCGGGTCTCCCAGAATGAGGCTCTTGACCAATTCCGGTCGGCTTGCACCCAACGCGATCGCCCCGAGCGCCGAAGAACCCGTAGCGATCACATGAACCGGGCCGGTCTCGGCCTCGACCAGGGCAGATGCCGCCGATGCTGCCCATTCCCGGCTTTCTGCCGCGCTGGCCGGTTGACCACCAAGGTGGTTGCTGCCGTCCCAAGCCCAAGCCCCGAAATCCAGGAGTTGGTCAGAGAACCAGGAATCGGCATCCGCTGAACCATGCAGGCAAACTACAGAATGACTGGCTTTGGGATGTTCCAGGCCGGAGCTGCGTGCTGGACCGGGGCCACGTTCACTGGATGTTGTGGTTTCCACCTAGACCTCCATGCTTGCTGGTTGCGGAATATGGACCGGCGGAACGAACGGGCCCGGTTGAGGGAGCAGGGCAGTGACATCCACTTCAATGACGGCCGGACCTCGGAGGGCGAGCGCCTGTTCCAAGGCGACGTCGAATGTCCCAGGGCTCTCCACCCTCCAGAACGGCAGGTTGACTGAACGGGAGAGGAGTTCGAAGTCGGGCGTCCAAAGATCCACGCCTGCACGCCCAAAGCCGTTGGCCTCCTGCAGGTTGCGGAGAACGCCGTAGCCGCCGTCGTTGAAGAGCAGGACCACGCACCAAGCGTCGGTACCGGCCAGTGAGGCGAGTTCTCCAAGATGGACTGCCAGGCCGCCGTCGCCGACTATTACCGCGGTGGGGACATCCGGCCGGCCGCAGGCGGCACCGATCCCCATTGCCAGTCCTTGGCCAATGCCGCCGCCGACGGGAAAGATGTTCGTTTCCCGTGAATAGATGGGGAGCAGCCGGTTTCCCCACTGGCTGGAAGGGATGGTCACGTCGCGGGCAATAACGGAGTCTCGGGGGAATCGTCGGCGCACGCTTTCGCAAATCTCTGCATAACCGCCGATGTAGCTGGTGAGCTTGTCCCGCACGGCCGCCCGCGTCTCACGGACCCTGTCTACCCATTCCCCAGCGGCGGGCGTTCCATGTTCCTGCAAAGAGTGCTCCGGAAAGCCAAGGTGGCTGTTGATGTGGTCCAGGATGGTCCGCGCGTCTCCCACGAGTCCAATGTCGGCGGGATAGGCGCGACCGATCGCGTCGGCCTCGAGGTCGAGTTGTACGTGGGGAGTGGGTAGCGCCAGGTGATAGTGCTTGGTTTCGTTGGAGCGGAAGTGTGTTCCGATGCTCAGGAACAGGTCGGCCTCGGCGAGAAGTGCGCCAACATCCGGCGTTGAGGCGAAGTTGCCGATCACCAGGGGGTGGTCCTCCGGGACGATTCCACGGCCGGAATTGCTGGTCAGCAATCCAGCGCCCAAGCCCTGGACGAGGGCGCCCAAGGCCTCACCGGCACCAGCAGCGCCACCGCCAACCCAGATCAGCGGACGTTCAGCCTTGGCCAAAAGCGCAACCGCCTCGGCGAGGGCATCAGGATCCGCCGTAGGAGGGGTCCGCACACCGACTTCGATGGCCCGCTGCTGATCAGGACGGGCCAGATACTGCAGATCGATGGGCCATTCGATGCTTGACGGCGTATGGGGGAGTGCCTGCAGATGCGCAATCGCCTCCTCAAGATCAGCCTCAACGTCCTTGCAGTTGAAAATCGTGCGGGCATAACCGGACACGGCGTCGAGCATCTGCAACTGGCGGGGAACTTCGTGGATGACACCGCGATTCCCGCCAAGGAATTCGCTGTCGATCTGTCCCGTGATGTGCAGGACCCGGCTTCCGGCCGTCAACGCTTCCACCATGGAGCCTGCGGCGTTGCCCGCTCCTGTGCCGGTGCTGGTCAGCGCCACACCAAACTTTCCGGTGGCGCGAGCGTAGGCGTCGGCCGCGTTGACGGCCGCGGCTTCGTGGCGCATCGGGACGAACCTGAGTTCCCTGTCCACGGCTTCCACGAGCGGCAGGTTGTGGATACTGATGACGCCGAATGCGGTGTCCACTCCGTGCCGGCGCATCACCCGGACCAGTACGTCGCCGCCGGTTGGCCCCTTGGGACTTTCGGTTGATTCTTGCTGTGCCATCGACTTCTCTTTCGTATCTTGAGTTGTTGGTCAGACGTACCGGTTGACGCCGCCGCCGACTTCCACGGAGGTTCCGGTGGTGTAGCCGCTCAACGGGGAAAGCAGGGTGACGATGTGGAACGCAACCTCCTCCGCAGTACCGAACCTGCCCAAGCCGATGCCCCGGTCCTTGGCGATCTCGGCGCTCCATGCTTCGTATCCAAGGTCCGTGCCGGCATTCTCGAACCGGCGCCGCCATTGGCCCGTGTCGATCAGGCCGAGCAATACCGAGTTCACCCGGATCCCGTCCACAGCCAGGTCCTCCGCGATTGAGTGGGTCAGGTTGAGAAGTCCGGCCCGCGCAGCTGACGTGGCGGCAAGGCGAAGTTCCGGTTGCCTGGAAAGGATCGCGTTCACGTTCACTATGGAGGCGGAACTTTGGGCAGAGGGCGACGACGGCGCGTGGCCGGTTGCCGTTGCTTGGCCGGCCGTTGCTCGGCCGGCCGTTGCGGCAACGGCCCGTGCTGCCGCCCTTGCGAGGGCGGGACGAGCGGAGCGGATGATGTTCCACGCACCGAAAATCTTGAGTTCGAATTCGTCGCGCACCTGCTGATCGCTGGTGTCCTCCAAAGTGGCCATCAGGGAGCGCCCAGCATTGCAGACCAGCCCGTCCACCGCGCCGAACCGCTTCAGCGTACTGTCGATGAAGGCGTCCGTGGCGTTCTGGTTGGTGACGTCGCATGCGGCGAGGTGAAGGAATTCGGGGTCCGCCCCGAATTCCTTAAAGGCGTTGGTCAGCCTGTCCAGATCCCGGGCACAAGCCGCTACGCGTGCGCCTTCACCGAGCAGGATCCGTGCTGTGGCAAGTCCTACTCCGGAGCTGGCTCCGGTCACCACAACTGTCCGGTCTCTTAATTGCAGGTCCATGGGCACTCCTTTTTGTCGTTCAAGCCTGGTCTGGTGATAAGCCGCGTCATGGGCTCATGACGAAGCCGCCATCGACCACGATGTTTTGGCCGGTGATAAAGGCAGCCGCATCAGAGATCAGGAACTCCACCACGCCAGCCACATCGTCGGGAACGGGGTCCCGCTTCAACACTCGGGTGTCCTCGTACAGTTGGAATCGCGTGGCCGGGACCGTTGCGGTTGCCTCCACACGGGTCAGGCCCGGTGAGACGGCGTTGACCCTCACGCCGGCCGGTCCGGCATCCCGTGCCATGGTCCTCGTCATTGAAAGAACCGCGCCTTTGGATCCTACGTAGTGCACCAAACGGGGAGAGCCGTAGAGGGCGGCGTCCGAAGCAATGTTCACTATGGAACCGGAAGTGCTCTGCGCCAGCTGTGGGTAGAAGTACTTACTCATCAGCCAGGTTCCGTATGCGTTGACGGTCATGACTTTATGGAAAGAGGATTCGTCGAGTTCCCAGAACGCGTCTCCGCCTACGCCGTCGGCAAGTGCGGCATTGTTGACCAAAGCATCGGCACCGCCAAGGTTGCTGACTGCCTCAGCCAAGGCAGCTACGGAGGTCTTGTCGGCGATGTCAGTGATGACGGCGCTGGCTTTCAAACCCTGGGAGCGCAGCGACTCCAGCGCAGCTGCGGCCAGCTCCGGATTCTTCTCTGCAAGCACTACATGGGCGCCGTTCGCTGCCAGCCGTTCGGCAATGCTGAACCCGAGTCCTCTGCCGGACCCGCTTACTACCACAATCGGGGTCATTTCTTGTCTCCCCAGAAATCGAGAATGGTCTCGGCCATCATTTCCGGTTGCTCCTGCAAGGCTGCGTGCCCCGCATCCTCAAGGATCTCGAAGCGGGCGCCAGGAACGAGCTTGGCCACGAACCGGGACTCTTCCACTCCGGTGACGAAGTCGTCCCTCCCCACCACCACCAGGCACGGAACGTTCAGGGCGGTCAGCACCACGGTGTTGTTGGTTCGGGCCATCATTCGCGCGGCGGCCGAGTAGCCAGGCAGCCGGACCGAGGCCATATCGGCGCGGACGGCCTCGGCGATCTGAACAGTAGTGACCGGTGATACGAGGCGGCGGAATCGTCGGGCGGCAAATGCCGTGGGCCCTGCGTCCTTCAGTTCCCGGATGCGCTTGAGCATTCTGTCGGCGGACTCCCGCGTGATGCATGAGCCCCGCGTGCTGCTGGCCAACACCAGTGAACTGACCAGTTCGGGATGCCGAGCCGCAAGTTGGGCGCCGATCACGCCTCCCCACGAGGTGCCGAAAACATGGACAGGGCCAATGCCGAGTTCTGATAGCAACGCTGCGGCAATGTCGGCGTGGTCCTCCTCCACCGATGCGTCGGTGGACTGCCCATAACCCGGGGCATCCCAAGCAAAGGTGCGGTAACCGTGGTTGCTCAGCCGTTCCGCGAGCAAGCCGCAGGAGTTCGCACTGCCGCCGATTCCATGCATCATCAAAACCGGTGTTCCGGATCCACGGATTTCAACCGATACGCCTGTGGAAGACATCCAGCGCTCAGCGGGAGCAGGACTATCCTGCGTCCGGTTCACTACGGCAGTCCCGGACACGTCGCTAGTGGGCTTCAACATGGAGTGCCTCCGCGGTCAGGAAGTAGTCGTCGGAGTCCGGCCGCACCAAGTCGCGGTAGCCGCGGTCCGCGATGCCGGCCATCGCGCTGCGGACGGAAACGGTTGGCGGACCGGCAGTTCCCCATTGATCGGAGAGTTCGGGCGTGCGCTTCCATGTGCGGCACAGCCAGCTGTCCTCATCCACCTGCGCAACTTCGGAGGTGTACTCGCACACGAGGTTGTTGGGGTCGGTGAAGTAGGAGAAGGTGTTGTCTCCTGGCCCATGCCGGCCCGGACCCCATTGCGGGGCGATGCCGTGTGATTTGAGGCTGCCGATGCCGCGCATGAAGTGGTCAATGCTCTGCATCTCGTAGGCCACATGGTTGACCGAGGTCCAGGGAGCTTGGTTGAAAGCAATGACGTGGTGCTCGGAGTTGCAGCGAAGGAAGGCCATCTGATGCTCGGACCAGTCTGAAACACGCATGCCAAGCACTTGGGTGTAGAAGTCTGTGGCACGATCGATGTCCACGGTGTTCAGCACCACGTGGGCGATCTTCTTGGGCAGAGCGCGTCGGCCGGCCGGCTCTTGGGACACCACCGCGTGGACGTTGGCAGAGAGCTCCAAGAGCCGGCCCTCAGGGTCGACCAGTTGCAAGCCGTAGCCGGCCGCTGCGTCGTCCAGTGGGCCGGGTTCCCGGAAGAGTGGGATCCCCAAGGCCGCGAGTTTCACTGCAGCCAGGTCCACATCCTGGGGAGTGGCGAGAGCGAACGAAATTGAGCCAAGTCCGTTCTGTTCCGCTTGCTCCAAACGCAGGATGTGGTGGTCGGATCCGGTTCCCCGCAGCCAGAACCTGTTTCCGTCCTCTTCGACGGTGGAGAGCCCCCAGACTTCGTGGTAAAAATCCTTGGCGGCCACAGTCTTGGGGACTTTGAGGGAAACCGACCGCAGGGATCGGAGCTTGCAGACCGGCTCAGAGGCGAAGAATGCCATGGCAAACCTTCCAGGTGGTAGGGAAAAAGAGACTTTCAGGGGTTCAGAGGTTCAGAACGAGTTGCGTTGAGCGGCAGCGGGAAACGCAAACGAACATCGACTTGTTCTCGGCCTGTTCAGCGGGGCTGAGGAGGAAGTCCCTGTGGTCGACGTCGCCTTCCACCACGCCAACTTCGCACGTACCGCAGATTCCCTCGGTACAGGAACTCGGAACGTCGATGCCTGCTTGGTTCAGCGCATCCAGCACCGAAATGGTGGGACCAACAACAATCCGCTGGCCGCTGCTTTGGCAAACGACCTCGAAGCCGGTGTCTTCTCCTGCCGGGGCTGCTGCAGGTACAGGCGCCTTGAAGCGTTCCAGGCGTAGCCGCGAAGGGTCTTCCATGGCCGATTCCACGGCTTTCATCAAAGGTTCAGGTCCGCATACGTAGACCAGCGCGCTGGAGGGAAGGGATCCCACAGCTCCAGCGATGTCAGGAAAATTTCCGTTGGCTTCGTCATCCGCATGGATCGTCACCCGTTCCTGCGGCATCTGCGAAATCTCCGCCAAGAAAGCCATGGTGGCCCTGGACCGTCCGGTGTAGAGGAGCGACCAGTCCGCACCCTCTTTTTCCAATTGCCGGACCATCGCGATGATGGGCGTAATCCCCACGCCTCCGGCGACCAGCACGTAGCCACTCGCTTTCTCCAAGGCGAAATTGGTGCGGGGTCCCTCCACCTCCAGCAGTGAACCGACAGGGAGGTCATCGTGGACGAACCTGCTGCCGCCACGGGAATCGGGTGTGCGAAGCACCGCAACTGTCCACGATGAGGAACTATCCGGGTCTGAGCACAGTGAGTACTCCCTGGTGAGTCCGTTGGGCAATCTAAGGCTCAAGTGCGCACCGGGTACCCATTGCGGAAGTGGAGTGCCGGCCGGATCGGTCAACGTCAGGCTGGTGACGCCGTCGGCCTCCCAGCGCTTCTGCTGGACGCGCAAGGTGCGGACTGCGGGGCTGCTGCTCACGGAACTGCCTTTCATGGTCATCAAACTGCGGGTTGGCTGCCGGCCCAACCAAGAGGGGTGCCGGACAGGTCAAGGTAGATGCTCTTTTGGCGCATGTAGGAACGAATGCCCTCACGGCCCTTCTCGACGCCGAGCCCGCTCTCCTTGTTTCCGCTGAAGGGCGTGGAGATGCTGAATTGTTTGTACGTGTTGATCCACACCGTTCCGGCCTGGATGGCTTTGGCGGTGCGCCATGCGCGGCGATAATCGTTGGTCCAGATTCCGCAGGCCAGCCCGAACACGGTGTCGTTTGCTTCGCTGACAAGGCTGGACTCGTCGTCGAACGGCAGGATGACAGCCACTGGCCCGAAGATCTCTTCCTGGCAAATGGCGTCGGAATTCCTGACGCCGCTCAATATGGTGGGGAGGTAGTAGGCGCCGGCCTGCAGGTGCTCGTCTGCCGGCGGACCCCCACCGCACAAAACCTGTGCGCCGTCCCGGCGTGCGTCGTCCACCATGGCGGCGACGGTATCCCGGTGTGCGTGGGTAATCATGGGCCCCACCTGCGTGCTCGGGTCGGTACCCGGCCCCACCCGGAGATTCTTTGCCCCCTCAACAAGCCTGCTGAGCACGTCCTCGAAGATCGAGCGCTGAATGAAGACCCGTGAACCGGCAATGCAACTCTGGCCGGTGGAGGAAAAGATACCGTAGAGGATGCCTGCCACCGCTTGGTCAAGATCTGCGTCCGGGAAAACGATGGTGGGAGACTTGCCGCCGAGTTCCAAGGTGATCGGCATGATTTTGTCTGCGGCAACGCGGCCCAGGGTCCTGCCAGTGGACGTGCCGCCTGTGAAGGAAATCTTGCCTACCTGAGGGTGGCGCGCCAAGGCGTCGCCCACTGTCCTTCCAGGGCCCGGCAGGACTGAGAGCAGACCGGGCGGCAGGCCGGCGTCGTCACAAATGCGAGCCAGCAACAGCGAAACCCAAGGCGCCCAAACGGGAGGCTTGATGACCACTGCGTTGCCCGCAGCGAGGGCCGGAGCCACCTTTTGAGCGTCGCTGGCGATGGGGGAGTTCCACGGGGTGATGGCGCCCACCACGCCCACAGGCTCGTAGGTGGAAATGCTGACATAGTTGCCGCGCGCCGGCGTGAGCGCATCCTCCAAGGTCTCCAATGCAGCTGCGGTAAACCGGAAGGTACCAGCGGCGCTCACTGCCAGGGCACGGGTTTCGGAGAGCGTCTTTCCTGTGTCCAGGGTTTGCAATGCGGCGATCGTGTCGGCGTTGGCCAGGATGGCATCGCTGATCCGATGCAGCACTGCCGCGCGCTCGTGGGGGAGCATTTCAGCCCAGCCACTGCGTCGGACGGCCTCCATGCCGGCCTGGACTGCGTGGTCGACGTCGTCCACGGTGGCGCCATGCAGCGTTGCGAAGATCCTCCCTGTGGCGGGATCCACAGATTCGATCAGGTCCCCGTTGCCCTGCCGCCACTGGCCGCCGACGTAGATTTCATCGGGCGTCGCCGGAGCTGGAGGCGCCGGAACTGGAGGCGCCGGAACCGGCGTCGCCGGAGCTGGAGGCGCCGGAACCGGCGTCGCCGGAACTGGGGGAGCTGCCAGGGAAACGGATGTGCCTTCGGGTTTCATGTTCGATTTCCGTCCATCGTGATGCAGTAAAGGGTGGTGGTCACGTCGTTTGTCCGGTCAGTGGCTACGGAGCAATGAAGTGACGTGGGCGCGGAGTTCCACGAACCGGGGATCCTGTTTGGTGGTGATCTGGTCCCGCGGCCTCGGAAGATCCACTTCCACCGTTTCTGCCACCGTGCTCGGGGGAGCGGAGAGGGCGATGACGTGGTCGGCCAAGTAGATGCTTTCGTCAATGTCGTGCGTGACCACCAGAACGGTGACACCCAGCTTGGCGTGGATATCCAGAAGCAGGTCCTCAGGATCGGTCCTGGTCTGGGCTGCACCACTGCCCGGGCCGGCCGGTTGACCGCAAGCCACAAGTGTCAAGCCCATGGCGCTCGCAAGTGCAAGCGATGCAAGGAGAGTCTTCGGCATCCGTGCTTTTCCTGTCGGGTCGAGGTTGGCCAAGCACAAGGGACTAGTCCAACGTGACTTGATGAGAAATTTCTTAGTACCAATTATCTTAGTACTAAGATCTTCTGGTCTGAACGATTCTTGCCGATTTTGTGACGTAGGTCAACACCTTGTTGTCCTGCTGAACCACCGCTCGCTCGGGGTGAGAAGGGGAAGCTTGCTGCCGTGCCGTGCCGTGCCGGGCCGCTGCCGCTGCCAGGTCGCGCCGGGCCGTGACGCCCTTGGCGAAGGAAAGCCCGAGCGAAAGGAATAAGGGAGGTACTGCCGGACCCTGTATCAACGGACTCTCCCACGCCGAGGCCAGGTGCGGTGTCCTTGATAAGTGACCTCAACCAGCATCCCCTCGGACCAAGCCGAGACCCGTGCGCAGCCCCGTTCCAGCCGATTCGCCTTGGCGGTGTCCATGCTCGGCTTTTTCGTCATCACGCTCGACGCATTGATCGTCAACGTTGCTCTGGCCTCCATCGGCTCCCAACTTGGCGGCGGCACGGCCGGGCAGCAATGGATCGTAGATGGCTACACGCTCATGTTTGCGTCACTGCTGCTGTTTGCTGGCAACCTCTCGGACCGGATCGGAGCCAAGCGTGCTTTCACTCTGGGGCTGTTGCTCTTCGTCGTAGCTTCGGCTGCCTGCGCCCTCGCCCCGGCCTTGCGGGTGCTGATCGCGGCCAGGTTCGTGCAGGGCGCTGCTGCGTCACTGATGCTGCCGCCTGCGATGGCGTTGATCCGCGAGGCCTTTCCGGACGCAATCCAACGCTCCCGGGCAATCGGTGTTTGGGCCTTGGGCGGAGCGGTTGCTGCTGCTGCAGGCCCTGCGCTCGGTGGTCTGCTGACCACGATCGATTGGCGGCTGGTGTTCCTGATCAACGTCCCGGTGGGCGTGGTCGCCGTCGTACTGCTGGCGAAGGTCCCAGCGTCGCCGGTGAGGCCGGCGACGTTTGACTGGATCGGCCAAATAGCCGCCCTGGTCGGAGTGGGGGCGCTGATTTTCGGGCTGATAGAGGGAGGGGTCCTGGGCTTCGGGGCACCGCAAGTGTTGCTCTCCCTGGCAGGTGCCGTCCTGGCGATCGCGGTGTTCCTCATCGCCCAGGCCCGGGGACGGAATCCAATGATGCCTCTGGATCTGTTCCGGTCCTCCGGGCTGAGGATCGCGCTGTCCGTGGGGTTCAGCTTCATGGTGGGCTGGTACGGAATGGTGTTTGTCATCAGCCTGTTCCTGCAGCAGCACCTGGGTCTCCCACCGCTGCTTGCGGGCCTGGCGTTCCTGCCGGCATCCGTGCTCATCGCGTTGAGCAACGTTGCCGCCGGGCGCATGGCTGCCCACAGGGGACCGCGCTTTCCCGCCGTCCTTGGGCAGTTGCTGATGGTTGCCGGGCTGGTGGGGATGCTCCTGGCCGCTCCGATGGGCTCACTGCTGGCCGTGACCATCCTGCTTGTGCCCATCGGAGTCGGCGGCGCCTTGGCCATGCCCCCGGTCACCGCGCATGTCCTGGACAGTGTCCCGGCTCAACGCTCAGGCACGGCCAGCGCCGTGTTCAACACCTTCAGGCAACTCGGCGGGGCCGTGGGGGTGGCGGTGTTCGGCGCACTGTTGGTGGGCCCTGCCGGGTTCGTGCGTGGCATGCAGACGAGCTTGCTGATCGCTGCCTTGCTGCTCCTGGCCACGGCGGTTGCGAGTGTCTTCATCCGCCGGATCCACTGACTGGGCGAGCCAGCCAGCGTGCGCTCCTTCCCAGTTACCTCCGAGCCGGCCGCGGAAAGCCCGGGCAAAGCCGAGCAATGCCGGGCAAAGCCGGGGCTGGCGCCGCGTAGTTCCGGGCATTCCGGAGGTGCTGGGCGAAGTAACTGGGAAGGAGCGTCAGCAGAACAAGCACATACCTAGGGCAGGACGCCGTCCACGAGCGTTGCCAGCACAGCTGTGCCAGCAAGCTCCTCCGGTGTCACGGCTAAGGGATCGCGGGCAAAGACGGTGAGATCCGCCCTTTTGCCCACGGAAATCGAACCCCATTCCGAGTTCAGCCCGGCAGCTGCGGCGGCATGGCTCGTGTAACCCTCCAGGGCCATGAGAGCGGTGAGGGCCTGTTCGGGTTGCACGGGTGCAATACCGGGGCTCTCCACCGGCCGGCGCAGGATGGAATCGGCCATCATGGCCCTGGGGTCGTAGGGCGTGATGGGCCAGTCCGAGCCCAGGGCCACGGTGACTCCGGCGTCGCGGAGGTCTCGGCACCTCCACCCTCGCGCGGCGCGCTCGGGACCTAGCCGCACTGACCAGTTGTCGCTCCGGTCCGCGCGGGTGTGGTGCGTGCCGTGGACGGGCTGCATGCTCGCGGCCACACCGAGCTCGGCGAATCGGGTGACCAGATCGTCAGGAATGGTCTCGATGTGTTCCACCCTGTGGGCGGCCAAGTGGCGCGCATCGCCGGATGCCTCGAGGGCTTCGAGGACGTAGCGAACGCCTTGGTCGCCAATGGCATGCGTGGCCGTCGGAATGCCGCGCTCCACAAAGTACCTCAACGCTTTCTGGAAGTCCTCTGGGTCGGTCCACACCGATTCATGGTTCTCGCCGTAGGCGTCCGGCTGCTCCAGCCAGGCCGAGCCGTTGTCGATGGTGCCGTCAATGAAGAACTTGACCCCTTCCACACGCCAACGCCTTCCACCCGTGCCCTGCAGCGCGGCCGCCTCTTCGAGCTCGTTCAGCGACGCTCCGGCGTTGACCATTGGGGAGAAACGCAGCCTCAGTGGAAGCTCGCCGAGTGTCTCCAGCTGGGTGACCAGTTCGGCGGAACCTTCGGCGAAGTCCATCACGTGCGTGGACGTGATGCCGACGGCGGCCATCCCGGCCAGCAGGGTCCCGAGCCTTTCGGCCCGGACGTCGAAGCTTTCCTGCGGGATCACCTTGGTCACGTGGTCCATTGCGCTGAACTCGACGATGTAGCCTGTGGGCCGGCCGGCGTCGTCGACGTCGATCACGGACTCATCCGGAAACTCAACGCTGCCGCTGATCCCGGCGGCGTCCAAGGCGGCGGAGTTCACGATTGCCGAGTGGCCGTCCCGCATCCGCAGGAACATCGGCACGCTACCGGTGGCGGGATCGAAAATCCTGCCGTTGAACCCGGTTTCGGTGAACAGGTTTGGATCGAGCCCCCAGCCGATGACCCATTCGCCGGGCTTGGCTGCAGCGGCCGCGTCACCGATAGTCCGTTGAACCTTTGCCAGGGGTCCGAGGTCCGTCAATTGCACGCCGCGCGCCAGCTCGAGGCCGAAAACCACGTGCGTGTGGCTGTCATTCAGGCCGGGAACGATTGTCGCGTCGCCGAAGTCATGGACCATCGTGCCGGTTCCGCGGAACGGCTCAACGTCCGCGGGACTCCCGACGGCGGCAATCCGGCCGTCGCGGATCGCAAGGGCGGTGGCGCCTGGCTTGTGCGGATCCAGGGTGTGGATGGTGCCCGCAAGGACGATGGCGTCTGCGGCGGTCATCTCAGTGCTCCTTGGCTCACGGGTTCGGTCTTCCCCTTCTTCAGTCCTGCGAACAGTGCGTCGACGCGGGACTGTTCTGCCGCCGTCGCCGGTTTCGCCATGGAGACCACAACGTAGACGGCAAGGTTGACGATCAGTCCGGCGACGCCGGACGTCAGGCCGCCGAGCCAGGGAATGGACAGCGGGCTGGGGTACATGACTTCCAGGACGGCGGCCACCAGGATCCCGGAAACCATGGCGGCGTTGGCTGCGGCAGCTGTTCCGCGCCGCCAGAAGATCCCGAGCAGGAGGGTGGGCGCCAGTTGGCAGATGGCTTGGTAGGACACGAAGGCTACGGCAATGAGGCCGGAGACCTGGTTGGCCAGAAGGAGTGCAATTCCGGCTGAGGCCACGGTGATGATGGCTACCGCGATCTTTGCGCCCTTTGCCGATTCAATACGCTGGTGGCTGCGGACGCCGACGACGTCGTTGGCCAACTGGGTGCCGACGGCCTGAAGGTTGGCGCCGACGTTGCCCATGGTGGCGGCCACTACGCACCCGCCGGCCAGGGCAATCATTCCCACGCCGCCCACCCCGGCGAGGATGAACCACACTGTATCCGGAGCCTCGGACACTCCTGGAACGCTGGATGCCAGCAGGCACACCGTGGTGAGTGCGGCGGAGAACAGGAACATGATGGGTGCTGCCTGCACAGCGGATTTCTGTACCGTTCGCGGGGTCTTGACGCTGAACATCCGGACAAACAAATCCGGCCAGCACCAGGCGCCCATCATTCCCGTAAACATCAGGGAGAACAGGTAGAACGGGCCTGCCTGGCTGTCGAGGCCCGGCAATTGAAGGAGAGCCGGGGCGACCTCGCCGAAGCCATGGCCGTTGGTCAACAGCCACACCAGGAGTCCGACGATCATGAGGAAGCCGATGCCGTAGGCGAAGATCCCTTGGACCATGTCGCTGACGATCAGTCCACGGGTGCCAAGCTTTACGGTCCAGATCTGGCGTGCGGCGATGAAAAGGACGCCGATCACCACTGCCAGGTAGGGGGAGACCTGGCCAAAGGAGAGGGTCGAAAAGACCAGGCCCAGGGACTGCATGCCCAGGACAACCCACGGAATCGAAGCAGCGACTCCAATAATGGCTGCGATCACGCGCACTGAACGCGAGTTGTAGCGCAAGCCCAGCAGATCTGCCTGGGTACGGAGATCGTGGATACGTCCCCATTTGTTCACGGGCGTGCCAAGGAAGAACATCAGCACCACGCTGAGCAGCGAGTAGGACAGGGAATAGAAGCCAATGGAACCAGCGCTGGCCGTCAGTCCGGCGAACGAAACGAACATGGTGCCGGCCAGCCACGTGTTGAGGAAGGCCATGGTGCCGAACCAGGAACTGAACGAGCGGCCGCCGGTGGCGTATTCGCTCATGGACGAGTCGCCGCGCCGGCCCCGGTTCATGACAATAACCACCAGCACGGTGAACAACAGGATGGCGCCGTAGCCGATCAACATGTTCATGGCGCCTCCTCCTCGTCGATGTCCCGCGTCATCCACAGCCCGAAGAGTGACAGCGTGACCACGGCGTTGGCTATGAGGAAGTACCAAATGGAGGATTGGCCGTCGCTGAAGAGCCAGTGCACGGGCGGGGCAAGTAGGAGCAGGATGTCGATCACGAAGATCGTCCTGCGGAGGTGGCTTCGGCGGTCCGAAGTCAGGACAGCTTGGGACATTGGGGGGATCCGTTCCTCCGGGCGTCGTTGGCCGGATGTAAGCGAAGGAGACAATTTGCGGGAACGTTCCCGCAAATAAAAGTGTGAGACGTCACACGGGTAATGTCAAGAGGTTCCCGAAGATCCGGGAAGCGCGGCAGCGGGGGCGCCGCCTAGGATGAGGTCATGGCGAGAACCCGGGCAACAATCATGGACATTGCGCGTGAGCTGGGCCTGTCCAAGACCACCGTCTCCAGTGCCCTGGGCGGCTCAGGCCGTATCTCAGATGAGAAGCGCGAGCTGATCCAGCAAACCGCGGACCGCCTGGGCTATGTCACCAATCGCGCAGCCCGCAGCCTGCGCGTGAATCGGATCGGCACCATCGGCCTCCACATTCCGCCGGTTGCCCGCAGCTTGGCGTTCTACATGGACTTTGCTTTCGGCGTCACCGAGGGTGCAGCCGCCGCTGACTACGACGTCACGCTGTTCGCACGCGAGCTGACGCCGCGGATGGCCTTCCAGGTGGACGGAGTGATCGCCATTGACCCCGCACCGGGGGAGCCGCTGGTGGCAGCTTTGCTTGCCAGTGGCATCCCGACGGTGAGTGTCGGCCGATACTCCGGGCCTGGCGAGGAGCGGGTGCAGGGAACGTTGGAGGCCCATCACGCAGAGTTGCAAACTGAGGTGCTGGAGCATCTGCTGGCGCGCGGACGACGCCGGCCGGCGCTGCTCGCGGTTGACGACGCCATCGCGTCCTCCTGGGCCGTCGATACCCGCAACACGTTCACTGACTGGTGCCTCAGCAACGGGCTTGAGCCGCGCGTGCACGAGGTTGGAGCCGGTTCCAGCCCGCGCGACCTGGTAGCTGCGATCAAGCAAGCCGTGGAAGTTGGCGGCGCGGACGCGCTGGTGTGCGGTGCGCAGGGGCAGGCCGCGCAGAGCCAGATCGTCCTGGAATCCCAAGGCTTCGCACTCGGCAAGGATCTGGATGTCGTTTCGTTTGCCGGTGCGGCTGCGTTGGAAACGGGCAATCCGCTCATCAGCTCAATCGACCTCGCGCCGCGTGCTTACGGCAAAGCGGCCACCGAACTGCTGGACGCGATCATCAAGGAGCCTGACGCATCGCCCGTGCATCGGTGGTTCGAGGGCGCAAGCGTACACTTGGCGCGCTGACGTCGCCCTATGATCCTGGGGTGGGAACGAGTGAGCCGCGGGCTGCGCCGACCATCCCCTCCACTGCGCGGGCAAGGTGCGTGCCGCGGTCGTTGACGCCATCCCAGCGAACCAGGGCTTGGGCGTTCAGGCCATCCACCATTCCGAGGATCTGCCAGGCGACGGCGGCGGGGTCGGAAACGTCGAAAGCGCCCTTCGACACGCCGTCCTCCACTACTCCCTGAAAGACGGCTTGCCAGGCGTCCATCTGTTCGCGGACCGAGGCGGCCAAGGCCTCGTTGCGACGACCCAGGGTCCAGGCTTCCACCCAGATTGCGGTGACATCGAGCCTGCTGTTGTCGAGCAGGGTGTCTACCAGCTTCCCGAGTCGCTCCGAGGGTCCGGGCAGCTGACTCAGCAACCCTGCGATTTCCTGGGTTTCCGCTGCAACAATCGTGGCGAACGTGCTTGAAACCAGTGCGTCCATGTTCGGCTCGTAGTGGGCCACGAGGCCTGAGGCTACACCCACGCGGGCGGCAACATTGCGCAACGTAAGGGCCGTCAGGCCGGCCTCGAGTGCGATCTCTCGGGCGGCTTCAGTGATTTCTGCGGCGCGCTCGGCCGGGGACTTCCGGGCTGCGCGCTTCTGTGGAGTGCTTGACATTACAGAACAGTCTAGATTACCTTTTCATCATTGTTGATCGCACGATCAACAAGCGAGCACACCAAGCGAATGCATCAGCGCGTGAGCAAGCGTGAGAAATAAAGGAGTCCCCCATGGCTTGGAGAATGCCTGCCGAAACCGCACCGCATGAGCGCACCTGGATGGCGTTCCCCCGCACCGGCCTGACGCTCGGCGACGACGCCGCCTCGGCCGAAGAGGCCTACGCGGCCTGGACCGCCGTCGCCCATGCAGTGGCCGAATTCGAACCGGTCACCATGGTGGTGGACCCCAGCGAGCGCGAGCGCGCTGCCCGGATGCTGGGCAGCGAAATCGAACGGATCGAGGCGCCCCTGGACGAGTTCTGGATGCGCGACGTCGGACCCACCTTTGTGTTGGACAACGAACGTCCCGGCGTGCTCGGCGCAGTGGACTGGATCTTCAACGGCTGGGGTGCCCCGGCATGGTCCGAATGGCAGAAGAGCGCCGGAATGGCCCGCTTCGTGGCTGAAAGGTCCGGCTCGGAGCTGGTCAGCTCGCTGCTGGTCAACGAGGGCGGCGCCATCCATGTGGACGGCGAAGGCACGGTGTTGATCACCGAAACCGTGCAGCTGGACCCGAGCCGGAACCCGTACGCGGACAAGGCGGGCGTGGAAGCGGAACTTGCCCGCACCATCGGTGCCACCAAGGTCATTTGGGTGCCCCGCGGCCTGACCCGCGACTACGAGGATATGGGCACCCGCGGCCACATCGACATGGTGGCCACCCTGCCCACTCCGGGTCGCATCCTGTTGCACTCACAGACCAACCCGGAGCACCCTGACTACGAGGTCAGCCGCACTCTTCAGGCGTTCCTGGAAACGCAGGCGGACGCGGCGGGCAAGCCGTTCGAGATCGTGCCTCTGCCTGCTCCGGAAACGTTGCGCGACGAGGAAGGGTTTGTGGACTGGAGCTACGTCAATCACCTGGTTGTCAACGGCGGAGTGATCGCCTGCGGCTACGGCGAAGAACGCGCCGATGCACTCGCCGCAGAGATCCTGGCCGAGGCTTACCCCGGCCGGCGTGTGGTCACCGTGGACGCCCGGCCTATCCTGGCTCGCGGCGGCGGCATCCACTGCATCACCCAGCAGCAGCCCAAACTCGCAGGAGGTGCGGCGTAATGGCTCGCTTCGACGTCGTCGAGGCCTCCATCGCGCAACTGCGCGAGGCCCTGGAGGCAGGCGAGGTGACCAGCGTGGAACTCACCCAGGCCTACCTGGACCGCATCGATGCCTATGACCGCAACGGTATCAAGCTCAACGCGCTGGTGGTCATGAACCCCCAGGCGTTGGCCGACGCCCGCGCCTCGGATGACCGCCGCGCGCAGGGTGCTACGAGGGGTCCGCTGGACGGTATCCCGTACACGGCCAAGGACAGCTACCTGGCCAAGGGGCTCACGGCAGCTGCGGGTTCGCCGGCCTTTGAGCACTTGGTTGCCCAACGGGATGCTTTCACTATCGAGCGACTGCGGGATGCCGGTGCGGTGCTGATCGGACTCACGAACATGCCGCCAATGGCCAACGGCGGAATGCAGCGCGGCGTGTATGGACGGGCCGAAAGCCCGTACAACGCCGATTTCCTGACAGCTGCTTTCGGTTCCGGTTCCTCCAACGGTTCCGGCACTGCGACGGCGGCGAGTTTCGCAGCCTTCGGCCTCGGTGAGGAGACCTGGTCAAGTGGCCGCGCACCGGCGTCGAACAATGCTTTGTGTGCGTACACGCCCTCGCGCGGCGTCATCTCGGTGCGCGGAAACTGGCCGCTGGTTCCCACCATGGACGTGGTGGTGCCGCACACGCGCACCATGGCGGACATGCTTGAGCTGCTCGACGTGATCGTTGCCGACGACGCCGAGCAACGCGGCGATTTCTGGCGTGCCCAGCCGTGGGTCCAGATCCCGAAATCGTCCGAGGTCCGGCCGGAGTCGTACTTGGCGCTCGGCGTGGAAACGGCCGACGGCGGAAGGCTGGCGTTAGCGGGCAAGCGTTTCGGAGTGCCCCGCATGTACGTCAACGCCGACCCGGACGCCGGCTCCAGCGCGCAGCCGGGCATCGGCGGACCCACCGGGCAGCGCATCGAGACGAGGGCTTCGGTGATTGACCTTTGGGAGGCCGCGAAGCGTGACCTTGAGGCCGCAGGCGCCGAGGTAGTGCTGGTGGACTTCCCCGTTGTCTCCAATTACGAAGGCGACCGCCCGGGAGCGCCCACCATCGCGACCCGCGGCCTGGTCACCACCGAGTACCTCAAGCGTGAAATCGAGGACCTCTCAGCCTGGGCATGGGACGACTTCCTGCGCGCCAACGGCGATCCCGCCCTCAACAGGCTTGCCGACGTGGACGGCGCAGCGATCTTCCCGCACCCGAAGGGCGCCCTCGCAGACCGCTACTCCGGTTTCGACGACCACATCTCCGCGTATCCCCGGCAGGTCCGTGAGTACGGCGTGTCCCGGTTCACTGAGATTCCGGAGCTGGAAAGCGGAGTGCGCGGTCTGGAGGAGACCCGGCGCGTTGACCTTGAGGAATGGATGGACGGACTCGGACTGGACGCTGTCCTCTTCCCTGCAGCGGCCGACGTCGGACCCGCCGACATGGACGTCAACCCGGCTTCCGCGGACCTCGGCTGGCGCAACGGCGTGTGGGTGGCCAACGGCAACCTCGTCCCCAGGCACCTCGGCATTCCCACCGTCACCGTGCCGATGGGAACCATGGCGGACATCGGCATGCCTGTGGGGCTTACCTTCGCGGGCCGTGCCTACGACGACACAGCATTGCTGACACTGGCGGCTGCGTTCGAAGCCACAGGTTCACGCCGCACGGCACCACCCAGGACCCCGGCGCTCTAGTCGTTTGCGCCACAGCAGCGGGGAAGACACTTGGAGTGTCCTTCCCGCAGCTGTTTGGTTGCCTACTTTGTTTCCCGCTTTAACGGGGTCGGCTGCATAGCCGGGTTTGACTGCTTAGCGGGGTTCGACGGCGGCCAGCGGCACCGGGCTCTCCTGGCCGGGCCACGTGCCGTTGAGGGAGAGGTCCGCAGGCGCTGCGGTCACGTCCACCACCCGGGCCACGCTCAGCCGAAGCTCGCCGGCGTCGATGATCGTTACCCCATTGCCCGAAACCGGCGCCGACGCGCTCACAGTGGGGATACCGCCGTCGGCCGTTCCGCTTCCCTTAACACTGACCGTGCTGGGCCTCGGCTCCAGCTTGCCGTCGGCGTCGACAAATTGTTCCGCCTCATCCTGGCCGGTGAGGATCGCGGTGGCGAGGGCTTTGACGTAGACGGGGTCGGCGCAGGCATCGTAGACCCAGCGCTTGCCCAGGACCGAGTGCTCCATGGTGCCGATGAGCCACTCCTCAGCGCCGGCCAGTGCGAAGCCGCGGTAGCTTAGCGGGACCTGGTAGACGGTGTCGCCGGCGGCCACCACGTGCGTCTCCAGGCCGACCTCGCCGGCGGGATCGTCAAAGCGGTAGGCGCCAATGAGCTCCGGGTCTGAGCCGGTGGCGTCGAACCATGGTTGCGTCGGCAGGTAGTCAGCGATGAGTTCGAGCTTGGACGGGGTCAGGGTTGCTTTGTGAATGATCGCCATACGCTCCAGCCTAGGCCAGCGGGCCGAATGCGCCCTGCCGGTGCACGTCGGTGCCTCCGGTCTGCTTACAATCGAAGGGACACCGACCATTGAGGGAATCATGAAGAAACTCACCACTGTCCTGATCGCTGCCGGGCTGCTTGCCTCGGCTTCCGCGTGCTCCGCGCCGCAGCTGACCACCGAAGAAACCTGTGACCGGGTGGGTGTCGCCGTGGCCAGCCTCCCCAGCAACGCGAGCAAGACCGCAACGACGCGCGTCGCGAACGCCATCCGCCCCATCGAACCGGTGGCCTCTGAAGATATGAAGCCGGTGGTGAAGGCCATCCTTGAGTACTCGGATGAACTCGTGAAGGAAGAGCCCGCGGATGCCAAGGCCAAGTCAGAGCGCGAGGACAAGATGACCGAGCTCGCTGCTGCCTATCAGGAAGCCGGCACAAAGTACGGCGAGCTCTGCCGCGGCTAGTGAGGCCCGAAGCCTGGCACTGACCAGCGCTGCTGAACCACCACGAAGGGGACCGGATGATCTGGTCCCCTTCGTGCATCCCGGATCTTCTCTCACGTCCCGTCGGGTTTGGCTGGACGCTCTTTCACGTCCCGTCGGGTTTGGTTGGACGCTCTTTCACGTCCCGTCGGGTTTGGTTGGACGCTCTTTCACGTCCCGTCGGGTTTGGCCGGACGCGCTCTCACGTCCCGTCGGGTTTGGTTGGACGCGCTCTCACGTCCCGTCGGGTTTGGTCGGACGCGCTCTCACGTCCCGTCGGGTTTGGTTGGACGCGCTCTCACGTCCCGCGCACGACGGCGACCGGGCCGCCGTCGTGATTCTTGCCGGTGACGGAGGTGCTGAGGCGACCGTCTGGGCAACAGGAAGTAGGCTCTCGGAATGAGCGAATCTGAAAACAGAGCACGTTTCCTCGCCGCCTATGACGAGCAGCTACGCACCGACGCGGAGACGCCGAGCGCACACAAGGTCACCCAGCACGGGCCCCTGCGTCTGGTGACCTTCATGAAGGGGCGCGGCTTCGTCACGTACAGGGATCTGGGCGGTGCAGACAAGCAAACGGTCCGCAAACTCGTTGCCGAGGCGATCGCCTACTTCGAAAACGAGCCTGGGATCAACCGCGTCGAATGGAAAAGCCGTAGCCACGACCACGCTCCCGGATTGCATGAGGCCCTGTTGGAGAACGGCTTCGCCGAGGATTCCCCGGAATCGATCATGGTGGGCGAGGCTCAGGCGTTGAGCGGTCACGTTGCGCTGCCCGACGGGGTGTCGTTGCGGCAGGTTTTTGACGAACCTGACGTGCGGGCCATGAGTGCAATGCAGGACGAAGTATTTGGCGAACCCGCTTCAGGCGAAATGGCTGATGCCTTGCTTCGCCGGCTTTCACTCGATGACGGAATGCAGTTGTGGGTGGCTGAGGCGGAAGGTCGGATCGTCAGTGCCGGGCGCTTGGAGCCCGTTCCGGGGACCGCCTTCGCGGGGATATGGGGCGGCGCGACCCTCGAAGAGTGGCGTGGCCGCGGAATCTACCGGGCGTTGACGGCCCGACGCGCCCAGGCAGCACTCGACATGGGCAAGACGCTCATCCACAGCGACTCCACCGAGTACTCACGTCCAATCCTCGAACGCTACGGACTGCTGAAAGTCTCGACGACGACGCCGTACCGCTGGGCGCGGCACTGACCCAGGGAGAGCTGCCCAAACGGACAAAACGGTGAGAAGCCTCGCCCTCTTTTCATGATCAGCAAGAGGGCGAGCTCTTGGCCCTATTTGTCTCCGGCCTCTAAATTCTGTATAGATGTATACAAGTACACTTCCGGCGGAGGGCGGACATGGCACATCCACAACCACGGAACACGGGCGCGCATCTGGTCTACAGCGAGCTCAAAAGGCGCATCCTCAGCCTTGAGCTCAGACCGGGTCAACGCATCTACGAGCCTGCAATGGCCACCGAATTGCAGGTCAGTCGCACGCCCCTCAGGGAAGCCATTCGCCGCCTGATTTCGGAGAGCCTTCTTGAGCAGCAACCCACCGGGGGAGTGCTGGTACCGGTGCTGGATGAGAAGGTGATTTCGGAGCTGTACGACGTCCGCGCTGCCCTGGAGTCCCTGATGGCCCGGGAAGCGTGCGCAAACGCGACGGCCCAGGACATCGAGAAGCTGCAGGGCATCCTTGAACGCAACGCTGCCATGGTCGGGTTCGCGGATGAAGCCATGAAGTACGGCGTGACATTGCACGCCACGATCGCCAATATTGCGGGAAACACATGGGCCCAGCGCTTCCATGACCAGATTGCCAGCCAAGTGGTGCGCTATCGGCACTTCACGAACAACTCTCCCGACCGCCGCGAACAGGCACTGGCAGACCATCGCATCCTGGTCGAGGCGATAGCTTCCAAGAAGCCGGACAAAGCAGCGAAGATCGCGTTTGACCACGTCATCGCTGCCCGGGATGAAACGCTGCGCGCCATCTCCGGCATTGGGCTCGTCGCCGAATGATCGGCGATCTCGGACCGCGCTCGTCCTCCGCACTCCTGATCCATTCGGCCCTCATCCAGGCCGTGACTTTCCTTGTTCGGCCAGCGACCACTTACCGTGCCTTGGAATTGGACGTCCCCGGCTTTGCACTCGGACTTCTGGCCGCCAGTTATGCCGTCTTCCCGTTGCTGCTCGCCCTGCCCATCGGCGGACTGGTGGACCGCCTCGGCGAGCGTCGGCTCATGGCCATCGGGTCCGCCGTCGTGCTGGGTTGTTCCGCGTTCCTTCTGCTCTGGGGGACGTCAGTCCCCGCGCTGGTGGCCGGCACGGCGCTGCTTGGCGCAGGTCAGCTGGCCTGTGTGGTGGGACAACAGGCAGTGGTCGCAAACAATGCTGCGTCGTCGCGTCTGGACTCTGCCTTCGGGTATCTGACGTTCGCAGCGTCGCTGGGCCAAGCCCTTGGTCCGTTGGCGATTTCCTTGGTGGGTGGTGCTTCGGTTCGCCCGGACACGCAGGCGATCTTCCTTCTCGCAACGGCCATGAGCTTGGTGCTGTTCCTGACCACCTTTGTTGTCTCGGGCCGAGTCAGTAGCCGGACAAGCAGGGCGAAGTCAGCAGGTGACCCCAAGGGCGGCACCATTGGATTGCTGCGAACACCGGGCGTGATCAGGGCGATGGCGACGAGCGCTACAGTCTTGGCCGTGGTGGACCTGACAGTGGTCTACCTCCCCGCCCTTGGCGCCGAACGCGGGCTGACGGCAGCCACCGTTGGCCTTATGCTGACCGTCCGCGCGGTGTTCTCGATGGTCTCGCGGATTGGACTGGGCAGCATTTCCCGCAGGCTGGGGCGGATGAAGCTGCTGGTCCTGAGTCTCGCAGTCTCCACCATCGCACTCGCGGTGGCGGCCATCCCCATGCCCGTGTGGTTGCTCTTCATAGTCATGGCGTTCTTGGGCCTCGGCCTGGGAATCGGGCAACCGCTGACCATGTCGTGGCTCTCAGCCCAGGCGCCGGAAGGCCAACGCGGACGCGCGCTCGCTTTGAGACTCGCCGGAAACCGGGTGGGCCAGGTTGTCCTGCCCAGCGCAATCGGTGTGGTGGCTGTCGGCCTAGGGGCGGCGGGGGTATTCCTTGCCTCAGCCGTCGCTGTGGGCGGAACCATGCTGTTGCTCCGCGGGGTGCGGTTGGACGACTGAAGCTCGACGCGTACAGCAGTTTGCATGACGTGAGTGCTCCCGGCGACCTGCCGTGGAACCTACTCCGCGAACAGCGCCGCCAGGTCCTCCGCCGTCAACGAGCCGCCGGCCAACGCGTCGCCTTCCATCACATCCGCGAACAGCTGCGACTTCTTGGCCTTCAACGCCATGACCTTTTCTTCGATGGTGTCCTTCGCGACCAGCCGGTACACCATCACATTCCGCGCCTGTCCAATGCGGTGCGTGCGGTCCACAGCCTGTGCCTCGGACGCCGGGTTCCACCACGGATCCAGCAGGAACACGTAATCCGCCTCAGTGAGGTTGAGTCCGAAGCCTCCGGCCTTCAGCGAGATCAGGAACACCGGAGCGGCACCGTTCTTGAATTCGCTGACCACGTCCCCGCGGTTCCGGGTGCTGCCGTCGAGGTAGCAGTACTCCACGCCCTCGGCATCCAAACGCTCCCGGACTTTGCCCAGGAAGCCGGTGAATTGGCTGAAAATCAGAGCCCGGTGGCCCTCCGAAACCAGGTCCTCCAGCTGTTCAAACAGCACATCGAGCTTGGAGGAGCGCACCCCGGACAACGAAGAATCCACCAACGAGGCATCCAAACTCAGCTGCCGCAGCAACGTCAACGACTGGAAAATCGTGAAGCGATTCTTGTTCACGTCATCGATCAGGCCCAGGATCTTCTGCCGTTCGCGCTGCAGATGCGTCTGGTAAACCTTCTGGTGCCGCGGGTTCAGGACCACCTCGAGGATCTGCTCCTGCTTGGGCGGAAGGTCCTTGATGACCTGCTCTTTGGTGCGGCGCATCATGAGCGGACGGACACGACGCCGGAGCTTGCCCAGCTGCGCCGAGTCGCCGTTCTTCTCTACTGGCTTTTGGTAATTCTCGGCGAACCGTTTGGGGCTCGGGAACAGCCCCGGCGCCACGATCGACGTCAGAGCCCAGAACTCCATGAGGTTGTTCTCCAGCGGCGTGCCCGTAATGGCCAGCTTGAACTTGGCCGGCAGCTTGCGCGCGCACTGATACGCCTTGGACTGGTGGTTCTTCACGAATTGCGCCTCGTCCAGCATCAGCCCCGCCCACAGGAACGACGCGTAGGCATCGTAATCAATGCGGAACAACGCATAGGACGTAATAACGACGTCGGCGCCCGCCAACGCTTCGATCGGCGCCATGCCGCTCTTGGCAAAAGTTTCACTGACGGTCCGCACCACGAGCCCAGGCGCGAATCGTTGTGCCTCTGCGGCCCAGTTGCTCACGACGCTCGTCGGTGCGACCACCAGGAAGGGAGCGCGGGGCGCGTCTTCGGATGCCTCGCCAGCCGCCTCGCCGCCAGCCTCGCCGCCAGCCTCGCCAGCCGCCTCGCCGCCAGCCTCGCCGCCAGCCTCGCCAGCCGCCTCGCCGCCAGCCTCGCCGGCCGCTGTATCAACAGCAGCAGCCGCCAACTCCTGCGCAGCGCAAATCAGCGCGATCGCCTGAACGGTCTTACCCAAGCCCATGTCATCGGCCAACACGCCCCCAAGGCTGTGCTTGTACAGGAAGCTGAGCCAGTTGAATCCCTCCAGCTGGTACGGACGCAGCTCAGCGTTAAGGCCGGCCGGCAACGGCAGCCCGGTCACGCCGTCGTCGAGCAATCCGCCCACGGCTTCGCGCCACGCGGCCGCCTGCTCGTCCACAATTCCGAGTTGCGCGAGCTCGTCCCAGAGCCCGGCCTGGAATCGGCTGATCTGGAGGGTGCCGTCCTTGTTGTCCGGGTTGTCCTGCAAGGAGCGCGCTTCGTCGATGAGCGCGCGCAACTGGTGGAGTTCAGGCAGGTCCAGTGAGAACCACGCGCCGCTGGGCAGCAGCATGCGGCTCTGTCCGGCCGCGAGGGCCGAGAACACGGCGGCGAACGAGACCGGCTCGCCCTCCAAAGTGATGACGATGCCGAGATCGAACCAGTCGCCGCTGGCTGTTTCCTTGGTCGAAATGGACACAACAGGCGCTTCGCCGGCCTCGCGGTATTCGGCGATGTCGCCGGAGGTTTCAACCACGACGTCGGGCAGTTCCTTGAGCGCGGGCAGCACCTCTTCGGTGAATGCCAGCGTGTCCAGGCCGCCCAGTTCCGCTGTTGCCGTGAGGCGTGGAGCTCCCCAGCCACCAGTGGCTGATTCGGCCAGCGCGGGCACCACGTCCCATGGCCTGCCTATGGTGTCCAGGATGCGGGCTTCCTCGGCGTCGTCTCGGTATCCGCGGTCCTCGGGGTGCCGCCACAGCGGCTGGGCCGTGACCAGCGTGCCGGATTTGTAATGCCATTCCCAGTGCAACCGGACCTTGTGGTCCGTGCCGTAATTAGCGAGCAGCGAGAGCGTGGGAACTGCAAGGGTGGGCAGCTCAACGGATTCGTCGGCAGCCTGAACGGGCGTGGACTGCCTGAGCTTTGGGTAGAACGAGGTCAGGAAGCGGCTCTCGTCCTCCGCCGGAATCTGCAGCGTGGAACCGTCCGTGACGAACTCCAGCAGTTCGTCGCTCACCCCGCCCTCCAAAGGGGCCAGCGTGATGAGGTTGTCCTGCGACGGAACGCCAGGCAGCGTTTCGGGTCCGCCATGCGTGAAAAAGATTCCGTATGCCGGCTTGCCGAGGAAGCCCACGGAGCCGGCATCAATCTGTTCGCCACCCAGTGTCACCGACGACGCAAGCTGCAGTCCGCCGTCGTGCGCTTTCGCCTCGCTGCCGCCGGCGATTGCTTCCAAGCGCGCCAAACTCAGCCCGACGACGGCGGGCTGGGACTCGATGCGGACAGGCTCGCTTCCAGCGGTGTGAAGGAGCGGGATGCCGATCTTGGCTGACTCGGAGAGCAGGGTCCAGAGGTTCTTCCCGGCGAAATCGTTCAGGCTCAGCCACATCGCCCCGGATGGTTGCTGGCGTCCGTTGCTGGAACCGTGTGCTGCCAGGAACGTCTGCAGCCACTCGACGTGGGACTCGTTGAACTCCCTGCGGTAGCTGACGTAGCTGAGGTTGTTCCACGAGACGTCGCCGCGGATCCATTTGCCCTTGGCGCCCATCATGACCGGGCGGGCCTTGAGCTGACGGACGCTGCGCATGGGGTCGCGGCGGCCTGTGTAGGAGAAGTGGGCGGCGGGCTCTTCGACCTCGAACTGCAGAGCCAACGGAACCCCGGCAGTGCTCGGGGCGGAACCTGGCTTCGCGATCAGCCTGTTGAGGGCTTGTTCCCATGCCGGCCGTGCCGAGCCGCCCTGATCGCCCGCACCCGGGCGTGACGCCGTTTGCGAGCCGGGCGATGCGGACAGCAACTGTGGACGGATGGTGGGGTGGTCTTCGGCGGTGAAAAGCAGCGCGGCAACGTGTTTGCAGTCCTTGCGGACCGGGCAACTGCAGATGCCCACCGTGCAGCTCCAGCCGCTGGGCTTGCGGACCAGTTTTGCCGACGTCGAATATGGTTGCGGACCGTTGCCGCGAACCTTGCCGAGGAGCAGGCCCGTGGACCCGTCGAAGGAAATCCCGCTCACCCTGCTGCCCATGGCATAGGCCAGTCCGGCCGCGAGCGAGCGGTCGTTGATGGCAGGAGTCTGTATGGCCAGTTCCCAATTTTCGTCTGTGTGGGACGGCATGCGTAGGGCTACTTTCGGCAGGAGGTTATCTGCTCAATCTTAGTCAGCCGGAAACGGCCCCCAAACTTCGCCCTCCGTTAACCTCAACCTCGATTGCCGCGCCACTCCCACGCGTACCTTGAAGGTGTCCGGAGCACCATCAGCTTTCAGCAGTGAGGATTTCCCATGACTACCAACGAGTACCCCGTCGTCCTGAACAAGACCAGCTTCGAAGCCGGCAATGCGGATGTTGTGGATTCAAACGTCAACGTCGTGAACGAGATGTACCAGGAGCTCCTCAACAGCGACGAAATCGCCCCCGCTGCGCTCAATAGCTACTTCGTCGATTTCTACTTGACGCAGGCATTGGCAGGCGGGTTCGCCCAGTACGTTTTCACCGTTCCTGAGCGTGAAGAAGTGGACGCGTACGTGCGTGCAGGCCTGGCAGGTATGGGCGCAACCCGCCACCTGGACCTGTTCAACCGCACGGCCGCCGCTTTCGACGCCCTCAGCGAGGACGAGGCCGAGGCCTACCTGGATGGGGACCTTGACGAGTCCGAAACGCCGCTCTCGGCCGTAGTTGTCCTGGACGAACTGGACGGCGAATTCGAGGCACTGCTCGA
Organism: Paenarthrobacter sp. NPDC092416; assembly: GCF_044755025.1. Lineage (NCBI taxonomy): Bacteria > Bacillati > Actinomycetota > Actinomycetes > Micrococcales > Micrococcaceae > Paenarthrobacter > Paenarthrobacter sp. NPDC092416. Next base: position 222,504 of record NZ_JBIVQG010000006.1, on the reverse strand, counting down.
AGAAGAGGACATCATCGAGCTCAACGCAGCCTTCCTCCGGGACCAGTCCGACCTGCTGGTACTGTCCGACGAGGAGATCCACGCCCACATTGCCGAGCGCGTTTCCCTGATCCCTGACCTTGAAGAGCGCAAAGCCGAAGCTGAGGAAGAAGCCCTCGCCAACGCTCCCGAGTTCGAGGTCATCATCCGCGAACTCTGCGACGTCGCTGGGTACTCGCTCCAGAAGATCACCATGGGCGACCCGAATTACGAGCACGACGGCGAGAAGACCCTCGCATGGCACTTCTCCACCGACCACGGCGACTACATCATGGTCGAAGACGACGACGAAGCCTTCATGATCCACCCGGAAACGAAGGAAATTATCGCAGCCGTTGAATTTGAGGAGTCCGACGAGTTCGCTGACGCGTAGGTCTTGCCGCCGAGTTCGCCGGAACGCTGCGGGACCGCCGTAGCGTTCCTGGCGATTCCGGCGATCTCGTGGAACGCTTAGCGGTTCTGGTCCAGCGCCGTGGCTAGGTAGGCGAGCAACTCGTCGTCGACGTCGTCAATGGACCGGAGCCGCACTCGGCGGTGGAAGAAGTCGCCCTCCCGCACCTTCACGGCTTCCAGCCGGCCCTCAGCCGGGGCATCCACCCGCAGAGCAACGTCCACTGTGGTGTTGTTTGCCCTGGTCACTTGGGCGAACTTCCGCCGCGGACTGTGGAGGGATATATACCCCTTGCGCATTTGGATAGCGACGCCCTCGGTCTCCGCAGACCAAGCGAGTAAGGCATCGGCGATCGGTCGGAGCTCGGGGCGGTTGGCGTATTGGCCGTCGATGAGTTCGTCGGCGTCTCGGAGCATGAACTCGGGGTAACCGAACATTTCCCACGAGACGGCGTACTGGGCATAGCCCGTGATGCCGTGCTCGTCGCGCATCCAGTGCCGGAGCTCGGCGTCGTTCTTAAGACCTTGGGCCCGGCCCTGCTCGGCCCACCAGTGAAAATCGTGGCCTGACTTCCGCAACAGCAGCGCCTGGTTGCTATCTACCATGGTCTGCCAGGTCTTGGCGGCCGCCTTAAGGTCGGGGGTCTGGTCCATGTCCCGATGGTAGCCTGCAGCGCTTCCATTACTTCGCCCGACTTCGCTGGAACACTGTGACCGCGACGGCAAACCTCCCGCGTTCTCGCATCGTTTCCGCCGTCTCGGCGCCAGTTTTCCACATAGGGTGGCACAGCACTTCTGCGACTCCATAGGCAGTCGCCATGCTGAATCGATGGAGCCAACATCTACTGAAACCCCCGTCCCGACAGCCCGTTCGCTACCTCAACGCGGCAACATGTGGCGAACCGACGAGTTGCTCCGGCTTGGTCTCAACAGTCGACGCATTAAAGCGCTGGTGGACGCGGGCGAGCTGCATCGCTTGAGGTATGGCTGCTACATCAGGGCCAGCAGGTGGAAGGCCCTGGGGCCGAGGGGGCAAGCCAAGGCACGGATTGTGGCACATGCCCACGGGACTTTGACAACGTCAACGGGTGGCTTTGTCTACAGCCATCTTTCGGCGGCGCGACTCCATGGTCTGTTCTTGTGGAGTGTGGATGACAAGGTTCATGTCCTTCACCCCGTAAGGCCCTCATCCGATCGCTGGGGCAAGGATGTTCGGGGCCATACAGAAAGCTATAGTGAGGACGACGTCGTGGTGGTTCAGGGCATGCGTACCACCAGCCTTGAACGAACAATCTTCGACGCTGCCAGGATGCTTAGCTATCCCAAGGCACTGGTGGTCATGGACCATGGTTTGCGACTGGGCGCCGACTTCAGCACTCTTTCAAACATGGCTGCAGCCTCTGCCGGAAAGAGGGGCATCCGTACGCTGCGCAAGGCCTTGGACAATGCGGATCCCCGCTCCGAGTCTGCGGGCGAAACGCTGACCCGTGAGTTGATGCAGAGGCTACGCATCAAGCCTCCGCAGCCACAATTCGAGGTGCAGTCCCGCATGGGGCGCCATCGCTTGGATTTCGCTTGGGAAGAGGAAAAGCTGGCCCTGGAGTTCGACGGGCGAACCAAGTACTTCGACTTCAAACCTACGGAGGAGGTCATCTTCCAGGAGCGGCGACGGGAGAAGGCCCTTGTTGAGGACGGCTGGCGCTTCATCCGGTTCGAATGGAAGGACCTCTTTCAAGAGCGCGCCTTCAAGGAGCGCATACTTCGGGCGCTCAGGTGATGGTGCTGGAGCGTGAGTTCGCGGGAATCCTGCGCGCTCGCACGGAAGGTTCCGGCGACGCGGCGGGGTTCCCGCGAACTCGACGGAGGAGCAGCGGGGACAGGAGCAACGCTGGGATGTCAGTAGGCCGCCGCTGCGCCCTTGACCATCTCCCCGGCCGGGCTCACCACGTACCAGACGTTGTTCACGCCCTGGCCCAGGACATCGCCCGGTGCTTTGTCGTTGGCGAAGTAGTACAGGGGCATGCCGTTGAGCGTGACTTGCTTCTTCCCGTCGGGCGTCGCAATGGTTCCCACGGTTCCGGTGACACCTTCAACAGCGGGGGCGTCCGACGTCGTGGTGAAAACGGGCCAGGCCGCAAGGCAAGCGGCCGTGCATGCACTGGTTCCGGAGTCCTTGACGTCCTTGGTGAAGAAGTAGAGGGTCATGCCTTTGCTGTCCACCACGACGTCCCCGAGGCTCGAGGAAGCTACTTTCAGCTCCGCACCGGCTGCCGCCGGACTCGACGCCGGGCTCGACGCAGGAGCGGAGGTCGAAGCCGAGGGGGCCGAGGAAGCAGGCGCGGCAGATGGAGTGGTGGTCGTTCCCGGGCTGCCTCCACAACCGGCCAGAGCTGCGGCCAAAACCAAGATGCCGAATCCAAAGCTGAGTCGTTTCTTCATGTTTAGCTCCTTGTGATGAACCGGCCGGGACCAGCCGATGCGTACCCCTATGACGCAAGCGGGAGAAGAATGGTTCACAGGACTGAACCGTTTCCCGGCGTGCGGCGTCATATCAGCGCAGGGACACGCCGCAAAGGCAACAAGAGGGAAGCGAGGTGGCAATGCCGCTGGATGAGGACGTGGTGGCCGCGATCTACCGCGACCACGGCACCGCCTTGAAACGCTTCGTGCTCAGTTGCACCCCGGACGCACATATGGCCGACGACGTGGTCCAGGAAACCATCCTTAAGGTGTGGCAGCACGCCCCGCAGATCACGGGGAGCCTTCGCAGTTACCTTTTCCGAACGGCCCGCAACGTCATCATCGACAACTACCGCAAGGCGCAGCGGCGGCCTTCGGAGACCGGCGAGCACGATATGCCCGATCACGCCGCGGCTGAGCGTGTGGACGAGTTGCTGAACCGGGTCCTCATGGAGGAGGCGTTATTGCGGCTCAGCCACGAACATCGCGAAGTCCTGGTGGCCCTGCACTACCAGCGGTACACCGTGAACGAGGCCGCCCTGAGGCTGAACATCCCCAGCGGCACAGTGAAATCCCGGGCTTTCTACGCTGTGAAAGCCCTCCGAACAATCCTTGACGAAATGGGGGTGGAACGATGAACGAGAATTCCATGCACCAGTTGCTGGGCGCCTACCTACTTGGCGGGCTGGAGCCAGATGAGCAGCGTACGTTCGAGGACCACCTCGCCCGCTGCGCTGAATGCCGGCGCGGGCTGGAGGAACTGGAAAGCATCCCGGCGCTGCTCGACGCCGTGCCCGCTGCCGATGCCGTAGCCCTCACCGTGGCCGGCAACGCCAGCGCCCTGTCACCCCTTGAGTCGACTGCCCAGACAGTTCCGCAGAACGTCCTGATCGATTTGTCGGCACGCAGGCGGAAATCACGACGGCGGTGGGCTGCTCTTGTGGGCGCTGTTGCTGCCGCTTGCCTCGCCATTGGTTTCCTCGCCGGTCCGGCGCTGAACCAACCACCCAAACCGGACGCGAGCTATTCCGTCCAGGCCGAAAGCGGGCTGCAACTCACCGTAGGCATGGTGAAGAAGACCTGGGGCACCGAGCTTGAGGTCGAGGGCAGGAGCATGCCACTGCAGGGGACGCTGTACCTGTGGGTGAAGGGCCGGGACGGCGCGGAAGAGCGTACGTGCGGCTGGACGGCCACGCCCAGCGGACGCATCAAGATCACCGGGGCAACCCCGGTGCAGCTGACCGGGATCGCAGGTGTTGAACTTCGGGACGAAGCCGAGAACACGGTGGCCTCGATCTCGGTTCCGTGAGCGTTCGGGCCCGTGAGAGGTTCTGAGGAAGTCCGTTCCCCAAGACTCCGCAGGCGTCGCGGTACCTTGAGAGCTCAGGGAGCAGGTCCCTGAAAAGCTCAGCGACCTGCTTGCAGCTCAGCGACCTGCTTGCAGCTCAGCGACCAGCGCGGGATCCTCGCACGCCCGCGCGAACGCTTCGATCCTGCGTTCGATTTCGCGGCCCAACAGCCAAGCGCCGACCCTCTCCGCCACCGGCCTCATCAGGGCCGGCCGGCAGGAAAAGGTGTACTTCCAAACGGCCCGTGTGCCGCCGTCGTGGGGCGTGAACCGCCAGCCGCCGCCGAAGTTTTCAAAGAACCACGGCCCGGACACCATGGTCATGCCCACGTTGCGTGGCGGTGAGTAGGAGACGTACTCACTGACCATTCTCAGACCCATGCGGGAAACGGTTCGTGTCCTGACGCCTTTGCCCGCGGCGGTGGCGCCGTCCAGGAAACCCTGCGCCGAGATAAAGGGGTCCCATTTGAGCCGGAACTCACCGGTGGTCTGGGAGAGGGCGAAAGCGGTGTCCGGGTCCAACTTGATGAAGCGCTCGGCGCGTACTTGAGGCATTTCAGGCACCCTGCGCTGAGCCGAGCAGCAGGAAGACGAGGAACGTGACGCCAAAGATATTGACCGCCATGATCGCCAGCCCGATGATGCCCGTGACGCGGCCGGCGTTCATCCGCCCGGCGCGGAAGACGGCAATGAGGCCGCACACGACAGCCACTATGGCCAGCAGAACCGCCACAGCAGCGAGCACCAAAGCACCCACCCACCATGCGTCGTTGCCCTGGTTGTAGCGGCTGAGCTGGGAGGCGATCGCCGCGATGCCCAAAGGGATGCTGACAATAGCGGCGATGGGGGAGAGCACACCGGCCACGATGCTGGTGATGCCGGCGCCCAGACCCCGCGTCCCGGACTGCTGAGGTTGCTGATAGTAGTCAGTCGGCGGTTGGTAGCTCATGGTTCCCCCAATATCCGTTGCCTAGATCTTGCGGTACGTGAGGTCGAAGATCATGCGCCCCGCCTCGTGGGCTTTGTTCTCGAAGCTCGTCCGGATTCGGCCATCGAAACGCGGAGCCCAGCCGCCTTCCTGATCCACTCCCTCGTTCGGGCCGGTGTGCTCGGTGCTCACAGGCGCGCGGCCTTCCTTCACAGGGGCCCCACCAACTACGGATTCGACGCCGGATTGCCACACTTGCGTCAGTGGGCTTTCCTCGCCTCTGCGCTCGCCTTCGTGCATGTTCTCGAATTCCGTGGAATCAGCAAGGACTTCGCGAACGTGGACGGCGTAGTTGGACCAGTCGGTGGCGATGCGCCAGTATCCGCCCTTTTCGAGGGCCTTGGCCGCAACTGAGGCGAAGGCGGGTTGGATGAGGCGGCGCTTGTGGTGGCGGGCCTTGTGCCAAGGATCAGGGAAGAACACCCAGAGTTCGCTGACCGAACCGGCCGGGAGCATCGACTCGAGGACCTCAGGGGCGTTGGCTTCCACGACGCGCACGTTGGTCAGGCCGCGGCTGTTGATTTTGATGATGGTGTTGGCCAGCCCGGGCGTGTAGACCTCGACGGCCAGGAAGTCCTTGTCCGGATTCTCCTCGGCGGCATGGCACACGGCGTCACCCAGGCCTGAACCGATCTCGACGATCAGGGGAGCCTTACGGCCGAACACTGCTTCGGCGTCGAACGTGTAATCGGGGTGCACCGAGGTGTTGGCGACGTGCCGCGGAACCTGGATGGCCCAGCGGTCCGCATGTTCCTCCCATGCTGCCTGCCGGCGGCCCTGAAGTCGTGTACCACGGCGCACGAAACTCACCGGCCGTCCACCATACGTGCCGAACGAGGCCTGGCTGCCGGGGGTCACAGGACGGGGGGAATCTGGGGTTTCGCTCATCCTTTCCAGAATACTTGGGTTCGGCGGAGGTCGTTCGTCTAGGCCTTGCCAGGTACCAGTAACTAAGGAAGCTTCACGAAGCTGCCGAGGCTCTCCCATGCTTGCGTCGCATTGTTGAGAACAGTAGCTTCGGCACCAGTGCTTCGCACCTCTCTCAGTCCGTACTGATACCCGTTGATCGAGTACTCCTTGAGGCTTCCGTCCTTGGAGGTTTCCAGCTGAAGGAAGGCAACGTATTCTTTGCCGGCTTCAATGTCGATGTCGTCGGTGATCTTCGCCTGAATGTACTTCGCGTCAGTCGGTTTTTGACCCCGGTTCAACTGAAGTATCTTTTCCTGCTGGGCTTGATTGAGGCTATTCCAGTAGTCGTCGTAGGTTACAGTTCCGCCAACCCGTGAATAGTTCACTTGGACATCAGGCTTAAGGTCACCCTTGTAGACCTCTTTGATGGACATCCTTCCGACAGTTTGCGGGAAGACATACTGATTGGAGATTGGGCTGAACGATCGCCCGCTGTCGATTGACTCGATGTATACGCGGGCCACGACGGGGTACTCGTTGAATCCGTAGAATGGATCCTCAGGTTCCCACATAAAGTCAACGTCCATGCCGGCCTGTTGTATTTGGTTTGCAGGGATGTTGGCGTACGCATCATTGGAACTCGTGGGAGCTGCCTGACTTGACTCGGAGCCGAGAGGTTTGACTGATCCTGGGGCACAAGAGGGCAGGCTGATGAGCAGCAGCACGGCAGCCGCCATGACATGAGCTCGTGACTTGTTCATTGCGTAGACGCTCCTCCTTGATTTTGGATTGACGGCTGGCCTGCCCTTTTGACGTCCAAGGTATGGGAGGATTCCGGCGTTGCACTTGAAGAAAGAGTGAACCGGGAGAATGTGTGTTATCTCGGTGTCGCCTTAAAGAAGGAATGCAACTAGGCAAACTCTACCCTCAGTAGGCATAGTATAACTCGCGGTAGTTTTTGCCATTGGAATTTATGGCTCTTTTTAGATCGCACGCCATCTTTTTTCGATTTGAAAGAATATTCTGTCGTTGTTATCTGTTTTATAAAATATTTCGAATTTTGGCATCACGTTTTGGGGGTGACTGCCACTAATGCAAATCTCAAGTGTGTGCGATGTGCTGGATCGGGCGCCATTCTCTGCAAAGCGGTGATCTGGCGACACTTTGAGCGCACGGCAGCGTTCACAAGGGCGGGCCAGGCTGCTGAGCTCGATGGGCAGCGGACCCCAACTGCGGTCACATCCCGCCCAGCAACCCCCATCACGTGCAGCTGACAGAATAGGACGTGTGACCTCCTCCCAGACCCCCAGCTACCGAGGGAAATCAGTCCTCCCCGAAATAGCAGTCGACGCCGAGATCGACGAAGAACCGCCAGCGGAACCCACGCACCTGGACAGTAAACGGGGACTGGTCTACCTGGCCGTATGCCTGGTGCTGATCGGGCTGAATCTGCGGACGGTTTTCTCGAGCTTCTCGGCTGTCCTTCCGGAAATAACGTCCGACGCCGGTCTGCCGGGCTGGGCGGTGGTAGTGCTGACCACCGTGCCGGTGACTCTGCTGGGAGTTTTCGCACCCCTCGCCCCCGTCCTGGCTCGACGTTTCGGAGCGGAACGGGTGCTGCTCGGCGCGATGGCAGTCCTCACAGCGGGACTCCTGCTGCGGCCGAGCGAAATCCCCGGAGTCGGCCACCTGCCCACGCTCCTGGCTGGAACGGCGGCATGCGGAGCCGCAATCGCGCTTTGCAACGTGCTCCTGCCGGGCGTGGTGAAGAGAGATTTCCCGCACCGCCTCGGCCTCATGGGCGGCCTCTACACCACTGCCATCTGTGCCTCGGCAGCACTTGGCGCCGGGTTCACGTATCCGGTCTTTACGGCAACCGGCCACTGGACCTCGGCGCTGTGGTTCTGGGCGGTACCTGCCGCCGTCGTACTCTTGCTCTTCCTGCCGCTGGCTATCCGACAGCACCCCGTACGGCACCAGGCCGTGGGCGGCGGCGTCAACGTGTGGCGTTCGGCGGTGGCATGGCAGGTTACGGCGTTCATGGTGCTGCAGGCGATGATGTCCTTCAGCGTGTTCGCTTGGCTGGCGCCGATCTTGCGGGACCGCGGCATTGACGGCGGAACGGCTGGACTGATGGTGTCGGTGTCGATCGTGCTGCAGATGCTTGGCTCGCTGTTTGCGCCGGCGCTGGCAACGCGCCTCAAGGATCAGCGGGCCATCAACACCGTGGTGGCGCTCATGACCGGTGGAGGCTTCGCCCTGAGCATCTTCGGCCCGACGGAATTGATCTGGATCTGGACCGGCCTGCTCGGGCTGGGCCAAGGATCACTCACAGCTGTGGCCCTGACCATGATCATGGTCCGCACCCGCGATGGGCATACGGCCGCGCACTTGTCCGGGATGATGCAAGGCGTCGGCTACGGAGTGGGATCCGTGGGTACTTTGCTGGTGGGCCAACTGCACCAAGCCACCGGCGGATTCGGGGCTGCGGGAATCCTGTTCCTGGTGGTCGGTTCGCTGGCCGCGTTCTTTGGTTACCGCGCGGGTCGCGACAAGTTCGTTTAACCCAACTGGGTAGCAGCAGATGCCGTTTTGAGCGCTCAAAACGGCACCTGCTGCTACTTAGTTGGGAGGACCTAGTGCGTCAGGTCCTTGCCCTTCGTCTCCGGGATCGTGAAGGCGAACGCGATGCCCACCAGCAACAGGATCACTGCGTAGACGTTGAACAGGTAGCCTTGGCCGATCGTGCCGAGCCAGGTCTGCAGGTACGGGGCGGTGCCACCGAAGGCTGCGACGCAGATTGAGTACGGGACGCCGACGCCTACGGTGCGGATGTGGGTTGGGAACAGCTCGGCGTAGACGGCCGGAACAATGGACGCGCTGCCGGCGATGAAGAACAGCATCACAGACATGGACACAGACAGCTGCCACGGCGAATCCTTGAGCAGCCACGTCATGGGGAAGTGCATGAGCATGGCACCGATGGACGAGCCGATCAGCACAGGCTTGCGGCCGATGCGGTCGGACAGCTTGCCCCAGAACGGCAGGGCGGCGATGAAGACGATATTGGCGATCACGCCGGCCCAGAGTGCAGCGCCGCGGTCCATCTTCAACGTGGTGGCTGCGTAGCTCGGAGCCACGACACCCCAGATGTAGTAGACCACCGTGAGGCCAACCGTCAGGCCGATGACCTGCAGCGCCTGCTTACGGTACTTGACGATCTGCGGCCACATCGGCAGACGCTTTTCCTTGGGCGTCTCAGCCTCGAATGCTTCGGTTTCCTTCATCTTGGCCCGCATGAACAGGGCGTAGATGCCCAGTGCACCGCCGATCAGGAACGGGATACGCCAACCCCAGGCGCTCATGTCGTCCTTGCTCAGGACATTGGTGAGGATCGCGCCCAGCAAGGTACCGGCAAGGATGCCGGCGGTTCCGGACGTGTAGATCAGGGTCGCCCAGAAGCCGCGCTTTTCCTTGGGTGCCATTTCGGACAAGTACGTTTGCGACGACGGCAGCTCGCCACCGTGGGCAAGGCCCTGGATGAGCCGGGCCAGGAGCAGCATCATAGATGCGAAGGCGCCGACGGCCTGGAATGTGGGGGCGATGCCGATGAGCAAGCTGCCGAGGGCACCGAGGGCAACTGCCACGGTCATGGATGTCTTGCGGCCGATCCGGTCACCGATCCAACCGAACACGAAGCCGCCGAAAGGACGGGCGACAAACCCGACGGCGAAGATCGCCAACGTGGACAGCACAGCTGACGTGGGGTCGGCCTGGCTGAACAGTGCGCTCGCGATGAACGGCGAGAACGTTGCGTAGATGGCCCAGTCATACCATTCAACGGCGTTACCGATGCCGGTGCCGACGAGCGTGCGCAGATGGGACTTGTGGACCTTGACTTCGGTGGACGTTCCAACGGTGGCGGTCATGTGGTTCTCCAAGGTGGGGCGGGGAGGGGTGGTTAGTTGCCGGCGAGGGCGGAGATGCGGGATACGGCGAGCTCTGCGTACAGGGCAGCGCCATCGGTGAGGACGCCGTCGTCGAACGTGGCGTATGGCGAGTGGTTGAAGGGCGACGTCGCGTGGTCGGTACCGGGGGCTACGGCACTGAGTCCGACGAACGTTCCTGGAACCTCGGCGAGGACGCGGGAGAAGTCCTCGGACCCGCTGAGCGGAGTGGCCATGCGGGTGAGACGGGATTCGCCGAACATTCCGGCGATGACCCTTTCAGCGGTGTTCGTTTCGTCCTCATCGTTGATGGTGAGGGGGTATTCCTGCTGGTAGTCCACATCAACCTCCAGGCCGTGGGCTGCAGCGATGCCTTGGAGCAGCTTGGGTACTACCTCCATCATCTTCTGTCGCGACTCTTCGGAGAAGGTCCTGATGGTGGCTTCGATGCGGGCGGTCTCGGGGATCACGTTTCGCTTGGTTCCTGCATGCAGAACGCCAACGGTCAGGACTACGGGGTCGAACATGTTGAACTGGCGGGTCACCATAACCTGCAGGGCAGTGACCATTTCGGCGGCAGCCGTGACGGGGTCCTTCGCCGAGTGCGGGGCGGATCCGTGGCCGCCGGCGCCGAGCACCGTCACAACGAGTCCATCGGACGAGCTGAGCATCACGCCCTTCTTGGTGACGAATTGGCCATGCGGTTCCAGCGAAGAGAACACGTGCATGCCGTAGGCCGTATCTGCGCGGCGACCGGCAGCGTCCAGGACGCCTTCGTTGATCATGTAGCTCGCGCCGTCGAAGCCTTCTTCGCCCGGCTGGAACATGAGGACGACGTCTCCAGCCAGCTGATCGCGACGTTCCGCCAGGAGGGTGGCTGCTCCGGCCAGCATGGAGGTGTGCAGGTCGTGACCGCAGGCGTGCATGGCGCCGTCAACGCGGGAGGTGTAGTTCACTCCGGTGGTTTCCTGGACGGGAAGTCCGTCCATGTCCGCGCGCAACAGCACCACGGGCTTCTCAGCCGAAGCATACGAAGCGCCGCCACGCAGAACCGCGGTGACCGACGTCGTGTCCTTGCCGAGCGTGATCTCGTATGGGAGTCCGTCCAGCGCCTTCAGCACCTTTTCCTGCGTGCGGGGGAGTTGCAGTCCGATCTCCGGTTCGCGGTGGAGGTCGTGGCGGAGGCGGACAATGTCGTCCTGCAGTTCCTTGGCGTCGGCGGCGATGGTCATGTGTTCTCCTGGTCTTTCTCGGCTATGGGGCTCTTATGCCATTCTGTGGTGACCTGATTCACAATCATGAAAACTTCTGTAAATATGCAGTCCTAGTCCAAAAACGCAGGATTCATGCATCTGTTTGAGAGAATGGACTCATGGATCTCAGCGAAGAAGATTTACGGCTGATCAACGCCCTGCAGATTTCACCCCGGATGAGCTGGTCCGACGCCGGAGATGTCCTGGGCGTTCACGCCACCACTTTGGCGACGCGATGGGATCGCCTGCGGGCAGCGGGGGCGGCATGGACCACGGCCCACCTCATGGGCGACCCCAAGAACATGTGCCTGGCGATGGTGGATATCGACTGCGAGATGGACCTTCGGCCGGACGTCACCGCGGCCCTCGCCGAGCTGCCCGAAGTCATCACCGTGGAGGAGGCCGCGAGCAACCGTGACCTCACATTGACGGTCATCACCCAGGACCTTGATCAGTTCAGCACCGGACTGCTTCCGCGCCTTAAGGAAATCCGCGGGCTCACCAAATACCACACGTCTCTCTGCACGCGCATTCACACAAGTGGCTATGCGTGGCGGCTCAACGTACTCACCAAGGCGGAACAGCAGGCGCTCCGGGCGCTCGCCGGGCCGGAGTCGGCCAACCCTTCAGCCCCCGACGCCATAGTGGTCCCGCTCCCGGCAAGCCACTTGGCACTTATTCCGTTCCTAGCCCGCGACGGACGGGCCTCCGCTGCGGAAATAGCGCGGGCTTTGGGGCGCCATCCGGCCACCGTTCAGCGCCAGCTGGGCAGGGTGCTGGCGAGCAGGATGCTCTCCTTCCGCTGTGAAATTGCGCAGAAGTTCTCCGGCTATCCCATCACGGTGCAGTGGTTTGCGAACGTCCCGGCGGGCCAGCATGAAGCCGCCGCTACCGAATTACGGGCCATCAGGAATGTCCGGTTTTCCGCGTCGACCACCGGCCGAACCAACTTCACCATGATCATGTGGCTGCGGTCCTTGGCCGAGGTCATGGAAATGGAGCTCGCCATTCAGCAGCGGATTCCGGGAATCGAACTCGTAGAAAGCGTGGTCATGCTGAACACGGCCAAGCGCGTCGGCTGGATGTTGAACCCGGACTCGACGGCGACAGGAACGGTCGTGGCACCTTACGGCGAACTGCTGCCGGAAGTGGCTTAACGACGACGGCGGAGCTTGCCTTGGGTGCGGCCGTGCGCCTGTTCTGCCGCGCATGCCGACAGCTGGGCGGGACGGGATTTATGCGTGCCGGGTAGCCCGAAGAACGGTATCCAGGATGGTTGCCGTCTGGCCGTCGGGGCCTGAAATGATGCGTTCCCTTGAGGTCAGGACATTGACGAACCACGGCTCGCGGTCCAGCCGCAGTTCGCCGGCCAGCTGTTCCGGGGTGAAGAACATGCCTGTCTCGTGATGGTGCCCCCACGGCGCCAGGCCGTGTGGATGGTGCCCCACCACCAGCAAGGTCCCTCCCGGTGCGACTGCCGCGGCCGCGGACGCCACGGAGTGCCGCCAAGGGAGCAGCGGGCTGTGGAGGAATTGTGCGGAGACCAGGTCGAAGCTCGGCTCAGGGGTCCATGCGGCGAGATCCTGTTGCTGCCACGTGATGCGGGCCGCGTGTGAGGTTCCCGCTGCATGCGCGGCGGCCCGTTCAAGCGCGACGGCGGACACGTCCACCCCGGTGACCGTCCAGCCCTGTCCGGCGAGCCAGATCGCGTCGGCGCCTTCGCCGCACCCAAGGTCCAGAGCCGTACCTGGCGTGAGCCCGCCGGCTTCGACCACGAGTTGCGGGTTCGGATTCCCGCTCCACACCTTCGGACGCTCCCTGTACATGCCGTCCCACATGTCCTCGGCGTTCTCGGCATCCTGGTGAAGGTCCAGGCCGACTTGCTGCGGGCCGTGCTGGTGAGTGCCGTCGTCGTGCGCTTCCGCGTGGTGGTGGGTGCCGCCGTCGTGAGTGTGTTCAGCCATACGCCAAGCGTGCCGCGAGGATCAGGCGAAAGGCAATGCCTGTTGCTGTTTTAGCAAGTTCCCGAACGGAAATGAGGGGTCTGGTTTTTCCAATCGATGGTGGATAGCCTTTTGACCCACAGCGCCTCTCGCTGCAGGCGCCTGAACCTGGGGGGATTCATGGTGTTCTTCGCGCGTAAATTCCGAGTCCACACGGGCCTGGTTGGAGTAGCGTCAGTGCTGGCACTGATCACCACAGGACTTCCGGCCCACGCCGGTACGCCCCACGACGCGCCCGACGTCGGTGTGCCGGCTGCGGTGCCAACCGTCCCCGCTCCGATGGCCACCTTTGGGACACCGGTGAAGATCGACGTCCCCAGCCCGCTCTTCGTCGAGGTCAGCCGGGACAGTTCCACGGTGTACTCCACGTCGGCGTCCGGAGCCCTCAGCGTGATCGATGTGGCAACGGACACCGTCACCGCGAGCATTGACGTCCGCGATGTCTCCTCGATGGAGATCAGCCCGGACGGCGCCAAAATCTTCCTGGGCACACGGGAAGTCCAGGAATATTCGGTGACCGTGGTGGATACCGCCTCCCTGACTGCGACGAACATTATTGTGGGCGGTCCCGTGCACGGCCTCGCGGTCTCCCCGGACGGATCGACTGTGTACGCGGCTGTGTATGGCCTTCCGGCGGACACGGGGTCCATCCCCGGATCGGTTGCGGTCATCGACGTTGCAGCAGCGTCCGTGGTTTCCTCGATTCCCGTTGGCCGGGAGCCAGTCCAGGTTCTGGTCACGCCGGACGGTACCCAGGTGTACGGGCTGAACCTCCTGGACCAGTCCGTCTCTGTCATCGATGCGTCCACCAACACTGTGACCACCACTATCCCGCTGGGTGGAACGTCAACCGGCGGCACCATGTCACCGGACGGTTCGACGCTGTATTACCCCAAGCTCGAAGGCGGCATCGCCATCGCGGGAGTCGCCAGCAACACTGTGGTCGGGGAAGTGCCAACCCAAGGTGTGCCCACTGCCCCGAGCTTCTCGCCGGATGGGTCGAGGGCGTTTGTTGTGGATCAGGCGCCCAACGACTACTACGTGGCGGAAATCAATTTGCAGGGAAATTCCCTGACCCCCGTCAGCCTCTCCGATGGCCCCGTCATGAACATGGGGCCGCTGACGGTCCAGGTCAGCCCGGATGGCCGACGACTCTATGTCCTTGGCCACAGCATCAATGTCCTCAGCTTGCCGACGCTCAAGCCTGCGGGCGTCATCAACTTGGAGGACGGGTTGCTTCCACGTCAACTTGTCATGGTTCCGGACAGCTCCAAGGGGTACGTCCTTCCGGGAAACCAAGGCAACTACCTCGTGGCTGTTTCCACTCCACAGCCGGAGAACGTCTGGAAAGACTACAACTCCGACGGCGCTACAGACGTCTTGGCGCAGGATGGCGCCGGCGACCTGTGGCTGTATCCCGGAAACGGCAACAAAGGTTGGTTGCCGCGCTCGAAGGTTGGAACCGGGTGGAACGTCATGAACTTGTTGATGACTTCCGGCGACTTCGACGGCGACGCAGCACCGGACGTCCTGGCCCGCGACGCGGCCGGCGACCTGTGGCTGTATCCGGGCGACGGCGACTCAGATTGGCTTCCGCGCTCCAAAGTCGGCGTCGGCTGGAACGTAATGACCGCCGTCGTGGCCCCAGGCGACTTTGACGGCGACGGTAAGGCTGACGTCTTGGCGCGGGATGCTGCCGGTGATCTTTGGCTCTATCCGGGGAACGGCTCAGGTGGCTGGCTTCCGCGGACCAAGGTGGGCACTAACTGGAACATGATGACAGCGATCATGGGACCCGGTAACCTCCGCTACCCAGGGCGCGATGTCCTTGCCCGGGATACGTGGGGAACTCTGTTTCTTTACGAACCGGACGGCACGGGTGGCTGGCATCAGCCGCTGCTGGTTGGCATCGAGTGGAACGCGATGTCGGCTATCGCCACACCAGGTGACTTCGACAGCGACGACGTTCCCGACATCCTGGCGCGCGATGCAAACGGCATCCTGTGGCTATATCCCGGGCAAGGTTTCGGGGGATACTCCCCGCGCGTCCAGGTGGGTGTCGGCTGGAATGTCATGACCGCGATCGTCTGATGCTGCTAGCCGGACAGGTTCCAGCGCTGCGCTCCCGCGCCGGCAGCGCCGAGCTCGTCCGAGGGGTTCTGCAACGTGCACGACTTCAGGCTCAAGCAGCCGCAGCCGATACACCCGTCCAGGTCGTTGCGGAGATGCTCCAAGGCGGCAATCCGTTCGTCGAGTTCCTTGCGCCACCGCGACGACAACCGTGTCCAGTCCCGTTTGGTGGGCGTCCGACTGTTTGGCAGCGAGTCCAGCGCGTCCCGGATGTCCTTCAAAGGAAGGCCGACCCTTTGCGATGTCTTGATGAAAGCAACCCGCCGAAGCGTCTCGCGTCGGTAGCGGCGCTGGTTCCCTGCCGTGCGCTCGGCCGTGATGAGCCCGTTGCGTTCGTAGAAGTGAAGGGCCGACGGCGCCACTCCACTCCGCTCGGACAGCTCACCGATGGTGAGGGGCTTGTGGGCGGCGCCTGGGACTGGTGGCACGGCTCTGCTTCCGGTGGTTCGGGTGGTGAATTGACCTCAACAATAGTTGAGGTTCTAGGGTTGCGTCCATGACCACTGACACCTCAACGGCCGGCATTCTGCGCCGTCCGTACCTCTTGGCGACCATTGGCTCCTGCGCCCTCGTGTTCCTCAGCGCGTTCGAGTCCCTGGCGGTGACAACCATCATGCCGCTCGTGAGTCGTGACCTGGACGGTGCCAGCCTCTATGCACTTGCTTTCGCGGGTCCGCTGGCCACCGGCGTGATGGGCATGGTGGCGGCGGGTAACTGGTCTGATCGTCGTGGTCCGGCGGCTCCGCTGTACGCCTCGGTGGCATTGTTCGTTCTTGGCCTGCTTATCGCTGGAACGGCCGGAACCATGGAGGTTTTGGTCCTCGGCAGACTGGTTCAGGGGCTCGGCGGGGGCGCCATGACGGTTGCCCTGTACGTGCTCGTGGCCCGCGTCTACCCTCCAGTGCTGCACCCCAGGATTTTCGCTGCGTTCGCGGCATCCTGGGTGATCCCTTCACTGGTGGGCCCTTTCGCCGCAGGAGTGGTGGCCCAAGTGAGCAGCTGGCACTGGGTGTTCCTGGGCGTTGTGGGCCTGGTGGTTCCCGCGCTTGCCATGGTGGCGCCAGCCATCCGGGGAATGCGCGCGGGAGCGGAGGACGCGACAACTGAGCCAGACGTCGAATCCGCCACTGCAACCAAACCTGTCCCGTGGGCCTTTGGCCGAATGGGCTGGGCCGCCCTCGCGGCCGTCGCCGTCTTGGGCCTGAACCTGTCCGCGGAGGTGCCGGGCGTGGGCGGGGTGATTGCTGTTGTCGCGCTCGTCCTTGCCGTGGTGGCGGTACGGCCGTTGGTCCCACGCGGAACGTTGGTCGCCCGCCGAGGGCTTCCCAGTGTGATCCTTGCCCGCGGCCTGGCGTCGGCGGCCTTCTTCGGCGCGGAGGTGTACCTGCCGTACCTGCTCACCGAACGGTACGCATTCACGCCAACTTTCGCAGGGCTGACGCTGACCGGATCCGCGCTCGCCTGGGCCGGAGCGTCGGCAGTTCAGGGTAGGCTCGGCGCCCGGTTGGCCGATGCCCTTGCCGTGAAAATCGGCGCGACGCTGGTGTTGGTGGCTGTAGTCCTGACCTTTGTCACGGCGGCCTTCGCGTTGATGCCGGCCGTGGCGATCGGCGGTTGGATCTTTGCAGGCTTCGGCATGGGTCTCATGTACCCGAGGCTGAGCGTGATGACGTTGGCCATGTCCAGCCCGGAGGATCAGGGTTTCAACAGTTCGGCCATGTCCATCTCCGACTCACTGGGTGGTGCACTCGCACTCGCCGCTACGGGGCTCGTGTTTGCAGCGCTGACGACGACGAACTCGTTTGCGGGGGTCTTCGCGCTGACGGCGATCATCGCCGTCGTCGGGGTTCTTATTGCGCCGCGCGTCGCCGCCCGCGCGAGTGCGCCGGGTGCCACGGACAGCGCAAGCGCATCCAACACCCATCCCGACGCTCAACCCGAGCTCACGCACCACTCCTGACTCGTTGTGTGGCCTGCTCTGCGTGCCATGTGAGCCGGGAAGCACGCAGACCGGGCCCCGCAACGCAGGCTGTGCGACTTGTGGGGCCTGCTGTGCGTGCCATGTGAGCCGGGAAGCACGCAGACCGGGCCCCGCAACGCAGGCCTGAACCAGCCCGATGCAAGGCTCCACGCCCAACACTGCTAGACTGGCAATACTTGATGTGCGGTGACGCCCTGAAGCATGTGGCCTGACAGGCTGCGCGGCGGGGCATTTTTCATGTGAGAGGCACATCCTGCGTCGATGAACGCGTTCCATTTGGTCCCGGCCAACGCAATTGTTGCGAACCGGTAGACCACCTGACTTTTCCTCGGCGAACCCCTGGCCCAACCGGCGTCGGGGGCCGATGTCCGCAACTGGACACCGCCCGAAAGACATGAAGTTTATGACTACTTTTGCTGCCCTTGGCACGCCCAAGCCCATTGCTGAATCCCTCGCCGCAGACGGCATCGAAGAGGCATTCCCCATCCAGGTGAAGACCCTCCCGGACACGCTCGCAGGCCGCGACGTTCTGGGCCGTGGACGCACCGGCTCCGGCAAGACCATTGCTTTCGCCATCCCGCTCGTGGCCCGCTTGGCCGAGCGCGAAGCAAAGCATTTCCGCAAGCCGGGCCGCCCCATGGGGCTCGTCCTTGCCCCGACGCGTGAACTCGCAACCCAGATCAACGCCACCATCGAGCCTTTGGCCAAGGCCATGTGCCTGAACACCACCGTGATCTACGGCGGCATCTCCCAGGCCCGTCAGGAAAAGGCGCTGCGCGCCGGCGTCGACATCGTCATCGCCTGCCCGGGCCGTCTCGAAGACCTGATCCGCCAGCGCATCCTGACCCTTGAGGCCGTCGAGGTCACCGTGCTGGACGAGGCAGACCACATGGCCGACCTCGGCTTCCTCCCTGTAGTCAAGAAGCTCATGGACATGACCCCCACCCAGGGTCAGCGCCTGCTCTTCTCCGCGACGTTGGACAACGGTGTTGACAAGCTGGTCAACCGTTACCTCTCCAACCCGCTGACGCACTCTGTGGATGACCCGCAGGCCGCCGTGACCACCATGGAACACCACGTCCTGGTGGTCAACGATCAGACCGTCAAGAAGCAGCTCATCGTTGAACTGGCCTCCGGCGCCGGCCGCCGCGTCCTCTTCATGCGGACCAAGCACCATGCCCGCAAACTTGCCAAGACCCTCACCGACGCCGGCATCCCCGCCGTCGACCTTCACGGCAACCTGTCGCAGAACGCCCGTGACCGCAACCTGGCCGAGTTCTCCAACGGTGACGTCCGCGTCCTGGTGGCTACCGACGTCGCGGCCCGTGGCGTGCACGTTGACGATGTGGAACTCGTCATTCACGTGGACCCGCCCACAGAGCACAAGGCGTACCTGCACCGCTCCGGTCGCACGGCCCGCGCCGGTTCCGATGGCACCGTTGTCACCCTGACGCTCCCGGAGCAGCAGAGCGACGTCAAGAAGCTCATGAAGGCTGCCGGCGTTGACGTGAACTTCGAGCGCGTGACGGCCAACTCCCCGCTGGTTGCCGAGCTTGTGGGCGACATCGCCGACAAGGTTGACCCGCGTACCCGTGCGGCGCTCCTCGCGGCGAAAGCCCCGCAGGGTGGCGGCACGTCCACCGGCGCCAACGCCCAGCGCAAGCGCGCACGCCGTACTGGCGGCCAGGCGGCTCCCACCGCGGGTGGCCGTGGCGGGCGCGGCGGACGCGGAAAGGTCGCGGCTGAGCCGGTTCGTACGGACATTAACCGCGCCGACCGTCGTGCCGCAGCGAACGACGACGTCGCCCGCAGCTCACGCGGTCGAGGCAAGGCTGGTGCCACTCACCGCAACGACGTTCCCGGCTCGCAGGGCCAGAACGGCCGCAGCGGTCGTCCGGCTACCGGCCAGCGGGGTGCTGCAGCTACCGGCGGACAGCGCTCGGCTTCGGCTCCGCGCACGGCGTCCACCACGAGCACACGTACCAGCGGAAACAAGGCCGTATGGTCGTCCGCTACGGGCGCGACGTCGGGCGGATCCTATGGTTCGGGTGCCTCCGGCAACTCAGGTCGCGGTGGCTCCGGCGCCGGTCGTCCGGCACGCAGCGGCCCGCGTCGTGCCTCGGCGCCGGCTTCGAACGAGCGTCGCGGCCGCTAAGGTCCTACTTCACACGTTGTGAGGCCCGCTCTGCGCCCTATTCCTCCGGGGCGGAACGCAGAGCAGGCCCCACAACGCATGGGCTCCACGTTGTGAGGCCCGCTCTGCGCCCTATTCCTCCGGGGTGGAACGCAGAGCAGGCCCCACAACGCCAGGCTCACCAGCCGCGGGCGCGCCACTCGTCAAGATGTGGCCGCTCGGCTCCGAGTGTCGTGGGCAAACCATGGCCGGGGTGCACCACGGTATCGTCCGGGTAAACGTCGAACAGCCGTTCCGACACGTCGTTCAAGAGTGACGTGAAACGTGCAGGATCGTTCTGTGTGTTGCCGACGCCGCCCGGAAACAACGAGTCGCCACTGAAAATGTGGGCTGGCCCGTCCGGATCCTGGTACACGAAGGCGATCGAACCCGGCGTGTGTCCGCGCAGGTGGACCGCCGTGACCTCGAAGTCGTCGAACCGCTCAACGTCGCCGTGATCAAGCTGGACATCCACCGGAACCGGCAGCGCATCGGCGTCGTCCGCTCCTGCTGAAGTGCTTGCGCCGGTAGCTGACACCAGCTCACCCAAGGCGCGGACGTGGTCCCAGTGCTGGTGGGTAGTGGCGATCCTGGCAAGCTTCGGCTCCGCGGAAGTATCCGCAGCGCTGTCCTCCAGGAGTTGCTGAATGGCCGGAAGGTCATCTGCGGCGTCGATCAACAACTGCGCACCTGTGGCCTTGGAGGTCAACAGGTACACGTTGTTGTTCATCTCGCTGACTGAGATGCTGCGGATGGTGACGTCACGCGATGTGTGAATAAGCGAATCCATCGTGCCAGTCTATGCAGTGGCCGGATTGGCTTCGCGGCCCTGCGACACCCAGTTGGGGTCGGCGGACCGTGAACCCACGACGGCGTTCGCGGCTTGGTCGAGCACCTCAAGTTGTGCTGTTCCCAGTTGCACGGACAGCGCGCCCAGGTTCTCATCGATCCGGTGCGTCTTGCGCGTGCCGGGGATGGGGACCACCGAAATCCCAAGTCGCTGACCTTGGGTAAACAGCCAGGCGAGAGCCACTTGGGCGGGGGTTGCACCCAGCCCGCTGGCTACCCCGCGAACCGCGGCCACCACGGCCTGGTTCGCATCAAGTGCGTCGCTGCCAAAGCGGGGGATCTTGTGGCGGAAGTCGTTCTCGCCCAGATCGCCAGCGCTGACGGTTCCCGTAAGGAACCCGCGGCCGAGCGGCGAATACGGCACAAAGCCAACACCGAGTTCCTTCGCTGCAGGAACAACGTTGAGCTCAACATCCCTGCTCCAGATTGACCATTCACTCTGGACCGCGGCAATGGGATGGACGGCGTTGGCCTGCCTGAGCTCCTCGGCTGTCACTTCGGACAGTCCGAGGTGCCGGACTTTGCCCTCTCGGACCAGCTCCGCCATGGCCTCCACGGTTTCCACTATCGGAACGCGGAGGTCACGGCGGTGCAGGTAGTAGAGGTCAATCACGTCAGTGTCCAGGCGTCGGAGGCTCGCTTCCGCCGCCTGCCTGACGTAGGGCGCATCCCCGCGGACTCCCGTGTACCCGTCCGCGGGGTTGCCCTCAATTCCGAACTTCGTGGCGACCTGGATCTCGTCCCGCCGGTCTTTGAGGAGCTTGCCGACGAGTTCCTCGTTGCTCCCCGCGCCGTACACATCAGCCGTGTCGATGAACGTGATGCCCGCATCCACCGCATGCCGCAGCGTTTGCAGGCCTTCCTCAGGGTCGATTCCGCCGTAGACAGGGGTCAGCGCCATGCCACCGAACCCCAGAGGACTGACAGTGAGGCCATCGCCGAGTTGGACTGCAGTCATGAAAAGTCTCCCGTTCGCGGTTGCTTGCTCTTGGTGGCGTGAACCCCGCTGCGGGCTTGGGTATTCCTGCTGGTTCTTCGGGCGTTGCCGACGCTCCTTCCCAGTTGGTCCGGGTAGCACCTGGCACCCCTGCAAGCCCGTCCCTGTGATTGCGGGGATTCTGCTGCTGGCCTAGGGGTGCCGGGGGAGGTAACTGGGAAGGAGCGCTGAGGAGTGTTGGCTACTCGGCCTCAGCGTGCTGTTTATCAAGTTTGCTGGTGGGCAGGGCCTTCAAACCGGCAGCACAGCCCACGATTCCCGCGATAAACAGCAGCTTCAACGGGCTGGCGGGCTCGACGCCGCTGAGCATGGCCCAACCAACCGTCAACGCCGCGCCGATTCCCACCCATACCGCGTAGGCCGTGCCGAGGGGGATGCGCTTCACGGCGATGCCCAAACCGAACATGCTCAGCACCGCGGTGACAGCGAAGACCAGCGTCGGTGCGAGTTGGGTGAAGCCGTCTGACAGTCCCAATGCTGTTGCCCACACGGCTTCGAGTATGGCCGAAGCCAACAGAATGGCCCAGAAGCTGCCTGACTTGGCCTTACCGGAGGTTGCAGGAGCGGCGGCTGTGCGGTTCGTGTTCGTCGTCATGGCTACGCCACCACCTTCAGTCCGACCACGCAGGCGCCGATGCCCGCGAGCAGGAGCAGCCGGGCCGTCGTCGCGCGTTCAACCTTGGTGACCATCGCATAAGCCGAGGTCAGCACAACGCCAACTCCAACCCACACCGCATACGCCGTACCGGTAGGAATGGATTGCATGGCCATTGCGAGTCCGCCCATGCTTGCGACGACTGACACGAGGAAAACGGCCGTGGGAACAGGCTTGCGGAAGCCGTTGGAACGGTGCAGTGATGCGGCCCAGACGGCCTCAAGCGCACCGGAAAGAATGAGAATTAACCACGACATGACAGATCCTTTGGCCAGTCTTGTCGCGTGCCGGGTACTGAACCGTCGTCCGGAGGTTCCAGAGGGAACCTTGATTTCTAGGCTAGCAACTCCCACGCGGGGTGGCCACTTCTGGTGGTTAACGTCACCAGCTCAGGCGTGCGCCGGGCCTACGTGGTCGATCGAAATAACCGCCACGAACCCACGCCCCAGAATCTCGGGGCTACGGACGTCGGAGCCAACCACAGCGTCGTAGCGCGACAGTTCAAGAGGCTCGGTTGCTGGCTCGCTGGAACCGGGCCCGGCGTCGTCGGGATCTTCCGTTGAGTCTTCCGCGCCGGGAGCCACCGTCGCTTTTCCTTCCAGCAAGATGGCCAGCTGGCCTTCAAAGACAGGGTGTGCCCGCTTCTTGGAGATCTCGATGATGGACGTGTACCCCTTGAAGGCCCCGGCCCGTGCGATGACGTTGAGGTCGCGGATATCGCCGGTGGGGAGCGTCGCGGAGGAAGTGGCCTCACCGGAGAACCGGAACGGACGGTACTTCTCCAAAGGATGCTCTGCACCGTCCACCGTCAGGAGCATCAGCTCGCCGTCGATGATGGTGATCACGCGCTCCATGCCCGGGAAGTTGGAGAAGTCGCCGGCCTTCGAGACGTCTGCGATGCTGACACGCCAATCCCATGCGCCGTCCTGCGCCGAGGCAGCCTTCGGATGGCTGGCGAGTTCGCGTGTCACCCCGCCCCCGTTACGCCACGGTTCAGGATGGATGTCTGCAAAGCGGATGATCTCCATTCGTCCAGCCTAGTGGTGGACACCGTTCTGCGTTGGCAACATGGCTTGCTAACGTCATATGTGAGAACTGTTGTGAGTACAGCTGGAGGCCCGGGAATGTTCGTCAAAGTGTGCGGTTTGAGCACACCCGAATCCGTCCGCGAAGCCGTCGACGCCGGTGCTGACGCCGTTGGATTCGTCCTCACCGCGAGCCCCCGCGAAGTCACACCGGACCAGGCCCGTTTGTTGTTGCCCCTGGTGCCAGGCAGTGTGAAAGCCGTGGCTGTTTTCCGGCATGAGACTGCAGCTGATGCCGTAGCTGCCGCGCGTGCCGCCGGACTCACCTGGGTACAGCTGCACGGTCGCCGGACTGCCGATGACGTCAAAACAGTGCACGACGCCGGGATGCGGCTTATTCGGGCCGTCACCATGAGCGCCTCCCAGGACGAGTTCGGTGACCTGGGCGAAGAGATATTGCTGATCGACGCGGCCGTGCCGGGGTCGGGGGAGTCTTGGGACTACTCGTCAGTGCGCGCCAAGGGACTCGATGGCCGCGAATGGCTGCTGGCCGGCGGGCTCGAACCCGCCAACGTAGCCGTCGCTGCCGCTGCGGCCGGTGCTTGGGGTGTGGACGTGTCCTCGGGTGTCGAATCGTCCCGTGGTGTGAAGGACCTGGCCAAAGTACGGGCGTTTGTCGAATCCGCGAAGGCCGCCCGCGTCTGACCCTCTCTCACGTCCTGCGGGTTTTTCCGGGTTCCTCTCTCACGTCCTGCGGCGGACGCGCGTCGGACGGTTCGTGAGGTGGGCGAGCATCGGACGATTCGGGTGATGATGTGAGGGAGCCTCCGGCTTGTCACTGGGACAACCTAGACTCGCTAGCGACGACACGATTCACTGAAACGCGACACTGAATCAAACGCACGGTCACACTGAACCAAGGAGTCAAGCAATGAGCACGGAACAACACACCCTGACCATGACCCGCGAGTTCGATGCTCCCCGTGAGCGCGTCTTCGGCGCTTGGATGGAACCGGATCAGCTGACCCAGTGGTTTGGGCCGGCCGGGGTTGATTCTCCGCGCGAGAAGATTGTGATTGACCCGCAAGTTGGCGGTGTGTGGCAAGTGGTGATGACCTGGGCTGAGGGCGATGAAACCAAGGAAGGTCCTATCGATGCCGTCATCACGGAGCTCAACCCGCCAGCTCTCCTCGTGGCGTCAGCGAAATCGGGTGAGGAATCCAGCAGCGACGAGCTCGAGATGCGCCTGGAGTTCGAGGACCTGGACGGACGGACCCGCATGGTAATGACGCAGGGGCCGTTCGAATCCGAAGAATGGGTTGAAATGACGCGCGAGGGCTGGGGAACGTCCTTCGACAAGCTGGACGGGCTCCTGGCCTAGCAGGGTCAGGGTCGATTCAGGGCAGACCCTTAGGCTTTTTGTCAGACCGACAAGGGAGAATTGAGTCTATGAAAACGCTGCTCAACATCATCTGGCTTGTCTTCGGTGGGTTCTGGCTGGCCCTGGGCTACTTCGCGGCGGGCATCATCTGTTGCGTCCTGATCGTGACCATCCCTTGGGGCATTGCTTCGTTCCGGATCGGTGCTTACTGTTTGTGGCCATTCGGCCGCATGGTGGTGGAGAAGCCTGGCGGAACGGGCGTCTTCGCGCTTTTGGGCAACGTGATTTGGCTATTGGTCGCGGGCATCTGGATTGCGATCGGTCACGTGGTCACCGCAGTTGCCATGGCTATCACCATCATCGGGATCCCGTTGGCCATCGCCAACCTGAAGCTGATCCCGGTGTCTTTGATGCCGCTGGGCAAGCAGATTGTCCCGACCAACCAGCCGTTCGTTAGTTCCTATCGCTGACCGTCACCACGCCGCCACGGCACCGGAGCGCAGGTCGAAACTGAACCTGCGCTCCAAAGGCGCGCTCCCGCCGTCGGACGTCGCCGTGAACGTGAGTTCAAGCGTGTCCAACAGCACGTCCGATTCCGTGATCGTGTAGGTCGGAGTGAAGTAGAGGGCATGCTCGCCCGGCGGCAGGTCGGCCGGGGCGAAGTCAGCTGGGTTGCTGTGCGGTCCGTGAAGTTCGACGCCGGTAGCCGGCTTGGTGCCCTCGTTGCGGATCCGCCCGGTGAAGGCCAGGATGTCCCCGGCTTTGTAGCCTGGGATGATGGGGCCGTAGTTGAGGTCCTGTGCCTCCCGGGTACCGAGGACCTGATCTTGTTCGGTGTAACCTTGGCCGATTTCCTTCCACGTCTGAACATCCCATTTACCGTCGCTGTTCGATGGAATGACGTGGAATTCCCCGGCGTGCTGCCAATGGGAAGGCCGGCCGGGGGTGATGGAGCGGAGTTCCATGTGGAACACGAGGCCATGAGTCTCCCGAGTGGGCTCTCCTGCGTCGACATCCGCGGCTTCCCCTGCGTCGACATCCGCGCCGGCACCACGAACGGGCACCGGGGCCGGAGCAAGCCCGACTGGAGCAAGCCCGACTGGTGCGAGCTGCGCCGTCAACTGTTCGGCCGGCACTGAGGCGAACACGATCTCCCGGTAGCCTTGCCGCTCATACAAGACGCCGATGTTGCCATCTGGCAGCCGGGCCGCCGTCGAGTAGGCCGAGCTGCCCTCACACAGCAGAAGTTTGGCGGGCCAGGTGGCCCCGTTATCGGGGGAGAGGCTGAGGACAGTGTTGCGGCGCAGATGGGTGTCCTGGTTGTTGCTCGCGAGCAGCCAGCCCGCAGTCTCTTCCCCCGCAAGTGAAGTGACGTTCGGCAGGCCGTCGAAGCGGACCAGCGACCCGTTGTCGCTGGGATCGGGCAACGCGGGAACGGGCTGCAAGGGATCCCACGTCTGACCGCCATCGTGGGAAACGGCTGACAGTCTGTGCGGTGTAGCCCTCGAATGCAGCAGCAACCGGCCGTCATCCAGGCAGGCCACCTTGTTCTCATTGGGTCCTGCGCCGGATGGTCCCGGACCTATCAGGTCACCGAGGGCCCAGGTCTCGCCGTGGTCGTCGCTGTAGGCCGACGCCGCCATGATGTTTCCGTCGACCAGCAGCACGTACTGCTGGACAAGCCTGCCCTTGAGGGGGCCGGTGTGCATTTGGATGCCCTGTCCAGCGGCGGCGAACAAGCCCGTGATTCCGTCCGCAGCCAGCTTGAGCTGAGCGGTAAGCCGACGATGTTGCCACGTGACGCCGTCGTCATCGGAGAAGCTGACGTCCGCATGCTGCACATCCTGGTCCGGTTCCAGTCCGGTGACGGCCTCGAAGAAGCCGGCGTGCGTTCCGGCCGCGTGGAACATGAAGATTCGCCCGGTTTCGGCGTCGACCAGCAGGCTCGGATCGCCGTAACCGTTGAGCCCTCCGCCTGTGCGCACCACCTGTTGCTCGCCCCAGGTCTGGCCATTGTCCAGGCTTCGCCGCAGGAGGAGGTCGATCGGGTTGGGCAGGTCATCCAGATTGGGCCTGCCATCGTACGCGGCCAGAACTGTCCCGCGCGTGCTGATTGCAAGCGCCGGGATGCGGTACTGCCGGTAACCGCCCACGCCGCGGACAGCCAGAACATGCTCGACGTCGGGCCGCGCCTGTGGGAGTGAATCACCAGGGTTTGAGGTGAGGAGGTAGGAGGTCACACCTCCATGCTACAGCCCTCAGAATACGTCACGCCGGCCCGAACGCACCGTCCCGTAACAGAGCCACGACGGAACTGCCGTCCAGCTCTCCGGCGATGTCGACGTCGTCCGCGTAGCCCGCATCGATCAGTTCACGACCACTTGAGCAGCCCCGCAAAATGCCGGCAAGCCGCGGCTCGGCTGCATCGAAGGCGGCAGCCGCAGACTCAGCCTCCGGCGCGAAGTTGCGACGCCCGGCAGCAGCCAAGCCGGCGATGAAAGCCCCCGCGCCCAACTCGTCCTCTAGGGCCGGCCGCAAGGTGCCGCGGTCCCATTTCTCCCCGGCGGCAATAACCGCGATCACGGCATCTGCAGGAACGTTGGCGTGAACCCAGTCGGCGGTCGCGGCGGCATTGCGGAGGCACACGGCCACAACCAACCGTGCCGAATTGCCGAGCTCGTGGCTCAACGCCGACCCGTTGGGCGACGGCAGGACAACCCGCTCAAGTGACGTCGCCAGACGCAGGCTCGACGGCGACAAACTCACGCCACCCGCCCCCCGGGGGCCCGCCAGCAGCGCATTGTGGCGGGCCGCGAATTCGCTCGCGGCAGCGTCACCCCAAGGAAGCGGGAACACCTCGGCCCCGCGATCAACGGCGACGCTGACGCATGTGGTGAACGAGAGGACGTCCACAACCACCGCAAGGTCAGCATGCGGCACCACAGCACGGGCGCCGTCGAGCCCCCATTCAAACCGCACTGAGTACGGAAGTTGTCGCTGCGGCGCTCCGGCTTCGCTCATGTGAGTTCGGCGGCCAGGTTCCGACGGGCGGCGTCGGACCACAGCGCTTTGGCGCGGTCACCGTGGAAGAGCGGTTCCAAGGACAGCAAATGGCGTACGACGGCGGCGCGTCCTTGGGCAAAATCGGCGTCGCTGACGTGGGCGTAGTCTTCGCGGACGGCGGCCAGATACCGTGCATAGGACTGTTCGTCGCCACCAAGAACGGAGAGGTCGGCGTCGCAGAGGAGTGCGCCGGCGTGATCATCTGGGTTGGGGCTATGCGTTGCGGTCAGCCGGACAAGGCGAGCCACCTCAGCCACATCGTCGGGCGACAAGCCGGCAGCAGCGAGCCGATCCTCGGCCAGACGGGCCGAGTCCTCCTCATCCTGGCCCGCGACGCCCTCGTACACAGCGTCGTGGAACCAGACTGCCAAAGAAACTGTCCTGGCGGGCAATGCGGGTTCGGTCAAAGTATCCAAGGCTTCAAGTACAGCCAGCAAGTGCGTCCGGCTGTGGTATTTCCGGCCGTCTTCGCCCCAACGTTCCAGCAGTTCGAGGCCCAATTCTTCGTGCCCGGGGTAGGTGCTGTTCCAACGTTCCATCAAAGGCACCGTCAAGGCTTTGCTCCGTTCCCGGGCAGGAATTCGAAGGCCGCTGGCGATGAGTTTGCGGACCAGGATCCGGGCTTCCACAGGGATTGCCCCGGCAGCAATGAGGTCATCGTAGCGTCGTTCGGGTACGTCATAGTGGTCACCGTCAAAGGCCCTCTCCGGGACTCCGGCTGCGGCCGCGAACGCGTGCAACTCGTCAAGGGATTTGTCGGACACGAGGTGCGAAAACACTGTCCCGTGCGCAGGCCACAGGGGAGGATCGACGTATACGGCCATGGCCAAAGTGTAGTCCCGCGCGCATCCCAAGCGTTCCTTCCCAGTTGCCGGCCATCGGGACGGCCACCGCCGATCTTCCGTCCCGGAATCACGGGCCTCAATGTCCGTGCGGTTCACAGCAACTGGGAAGGAGCGTAGGGAAATCAGCGCTCCGCCGGCAGGATGTTCTGGTTGCCGCGGAACACATTGTCGGGATCGAACGCGGCTTTGACCTTGGAGAGCCGCCGGTAGTTCTGCTCTCCATAGGCCGCCATGATCCGGTCCTGGCCTTCGTCGCCGATGAAGTTCAGCCACACTCCGCCCGTGGTGTGCGGGGCGATGTCTTGGCGGAACTGCTTGACCCAAGCCTTGGCTTCCTGACCGCCCTCACGGGTTTCGGACAAGCCAAACGGGTGGCTGACCCAAGCGGCGCCCCGGTGTTGCAGTGGTGTGTTCGCCGCCGCCGGTCCGCTCACTGCTCCTCCCCAGCGTGCAATGAGCTGCTGTGAGTGCGCACCTGGCAGCCGGTGCGCGGAGGCTACGAAGAGATCCAGGGCATCGTCGTTGAGTTCGTTGTGATAGTCGGCGCTCCAATAGTTGTAGTGGTCAGGAGGGTCATCGATCATGCACTGGAAATCGGCGTACCCCATGGGCGAGACGAGGTCTACCGTTGGCCCGAGTTCCCGGAATGGTTTCGCATGCTGTTCACCGGCCTCAAGGTCGCCTGCATACAGGTAGGCCATTCCGACGGCGAGCTTGCCCACCATGTCCTCGGGCACGAACTCTTCCGGCGGGGCGGTGAGGTACACGAGCGCCGTTCCGACGGCGTCGGGAACCTCAAGCGCCAACTCCCGGAAGGCGCGGGACAAGCCCGTGGCTTCCTCACCGGGGAACAGCATGAGCCCGGCCATGACCGTAGGGCCGAGGTCGTGGAGTTGGAAGGTGAGCGAGGTCGCCACGCCGAAGTTGCCGCCCCCGCCGTGGAGTGCCCAGAACAATTCCGAATTCTCGCCCGCGCTGGCAGTGACCCGCTCGCCGGACGCGGTCACCACGTCGACGGAGAGCAGGTTGTCGCACGCGAAACCATAGGAGCGCTCAAGCCAGCCCGAGCCGCCACCCAAGGTGAAACCGGAAACTCCCGTGGTGGATGCGCGGCCGCCCGTGACAGCGAGCCCATGCTGCTGCGTGGCGCGGTCGAACTCGCTCCACGTCACTCCGGCGCCCACGGTGGCAGTCTTCGCCTCGGGGTCAACGCTGATGGATTTCATGGGACGGACGTCCACTACCAATCCGTCGTCATTCGTGGACATGCCAGCCACCGAATGCCCTCCGGAACGCACGGCGACATCCAGGTTGTGGGTCCGTGCATAGCTAAGCGCCTCGGCCACTTCGGCGGGATCTGAACACTTTGCAATGACGGCCGGTCTGCGGTCGATCATCGCGTTGAAGAGCTTACGGGCTTCGTCATAATCCGGGTTGTCCGGACGAATCCATTCCATGGGACGCTCCTTCGCGTCTGAGACTCTCTCCCTAGAACAGAGTACGGCTGCGGCCCCCGGCGGGCTATGGGTAATGCTTACAGATCGCTTTCGCTTCGCTTCCACTCGGTTCGCCGGAGCCCTGCCGACGGTGGCGGGTTCGACGGCGGCCCGCGCCCCTTCGCGCCGGGTTCGACGGCGGCCCGCACCCCTTTCCGCCCTGCGCACCAGTCCTTACGGGAGCGTCAGGCGGGAAGTGGTGCGCTTGGAAGGCCGAAAGGGTGCGTCAGGCGGGAACGGGTGCGCCCGGAATGTCGAAAGGTGTGTGAACAGGAACAAGCGCGCCAGTTACCTGGCCGGCAACCCAGCAACACCTTCCCCCAGCTACCCCAGCAACGCAGCTGCCCGAGCCGAGGCGTCGCTGCGAATCTTTTGTACTTCAGCGACCTCGGATTCCAGCTCTTTCATGCGGGTGGTGAGGTACTTGTCCAGAACAGCGGAGAGTTTGGCGTCGAAGCCCGTGTTCTCACGGCACGTCGCATCAGTGACGGCGATCTTTAGCTCCTTTTGGCCACCCGCGGAAAGCCCGGCCGAGACAGCCTCACCTGGCTGGCTGTAGGGGAAGGCCGTGCTGGACATGCAATCCTTCCAGCCCTCCACGGCCTCTTGGATTTCGGGATCCTGTCCAGCGGATTGGGTCGCGATCAAAACCGAGTTGTAGGCCAGGCCTGTCGCCCGCATGTAGTCCTTGGGATTGCCGTAGATAACAGTGATCCCTTCACCGGTGCACCCGCCGGCCAACATGCCCGTGCCGTTTGACGACTTCACCATGTTCTGTTCCTGGGGTTCGCCACCGTGAAGGGCTGTTTGGAAGGCGGGATCCGCGAACAGCTTTCCCTCAACGGAATCCGCCGCAGGCTCACTCGGTCCCTTGGGTTTCGAAACCGCGTATCCGGAAGCCCGGGCGTCCTCAACCGTGAGGGTGTCGAATCCGATGGAATTCTTCAGATCGACCCTATCGGTCCGGACTGAGGCAGGCGTGTAGTCGTATCCGGCCTTTGCCATGCAGCGCCGGACTGCTTCGGCCAGCCCCTTCTCGGCCGTTGTGTCCACTGACGCAAATTGCTCTGCGGACCACGTGATCCCTGAGACCGGGTGCTCCGCAGGTTTGGTCACCATGGACGAGAATCCGGGCGTAGCCGCCGCAGCCAAAGTGGCTGCCGCGCCCGCCGCAAGAATCAGTGCCCCCAATGTTTTCTTTTTCACTGTTTCTCCTTGGTATCGATTTTTGGCAATGCTGTGGCCAGGCCTAGGCCCTCGCGCCGGCTCGGGAACAAGCCTGGGCTTAGGAACAAGCACGGGCTCGGGAACAAAAGGCTAGAGCGGAACAGAGCATGCGTGGCCCCAAACGAACTAGCCGAGCAGCCGGTTCTCGTAGGCGAACGCGACCAACTGAATCCGGTTCTTGAGTTTGAGTTTGGCCAGGATGCTGCCCACATGAGATTTCACCGTGGCATCGCTGAGCACCAACGACGCCGCGATTTCGCCGTTGGCCAGCCCTTTGGCCGCCAGCATGAACACGTCGCGCTCGCGGACGGATAAGGGATCCAAAACAGCTGTATTGGCAGCCGATGGCGTGGTGTAATCCCTCAGCAACTCGTTCGTTGCAGAGGGAGCCATCACCGCATGGCCCGAGTGGACCGTTCGAATGGTCGCCAGAAGGAACTCCGGCGTCGCGTCCTTGGTCAGGAATCCACCGGCTCCCGCTTGGATGGCCCGAACTACGGCTTCGTCATGCTGGATGGTGGTGAGGACAATGACTTTGGTCCGCCCGGCGCTTTCGGTGATCCGTCGAGTCGCCGTGATTCCGTCCATCACGGGCATGCGAATGTCCATCAGCATGACGTCAGGTTCTGTGGCTGCGGCAAGTTCAACGGCTTGTTCTCCATCCGTGGCCTCGCCCACCAGGTCAAGATCGGGCTGGCTACGAAGGATCATCTTCAGTCCGGCGCTGAACAGCGGCTGATCGTCCACCAGCGCTACTCGGATTTTGGTCTCGTTCACGGCAGAATCGCCTCCACTTCGAAGAGTGTGCCTGTGGTGACGGTCGTGAGTTGGCCGCCTGCCGCCGTCGCGCGTTCACGCATGCCAGGGATGCCACGGCCAGCTCCTGACGGCGGCACTTCCGTCCCGCCGTCGACGAGCCTTGAGCGGATCCGAACGCGAAGCCCGCTCGGGTCGCGCTCGGCGGTAACCGTGGCGCCGGCTGCGCGGTCGCCGTGTTTGAAGGCGTTGGTGAGGCTTTCCTGAACAATCCGATAGACGGTGAGGCCTTCCACCGGGGTCAGCTCTTCCAGCCCGGCGGTCTGCATGTCGACGGGCATGCCGCTGCTCTGGAGCCGTGCGGCGAGGGCGGGAAGATCGGCTGCGCCAGGAGCAGGTGCATCCAGTTCCGAGCCGAAGCTCTGCACGAGTCGGCGGGTTTCCTGCAATGCACTCCGGGCCGAAGAAGCGATGATTCCGGCTGCTTCCTCTACGGATTCCGGCTCTGTCCTGTGGACATACCGGATGCCCTCGGCCTGTGCGGTGATGACCGCCAGGGAGTGCGCCAGGACGTCGTGAAGTTCCCGGGCGATCCTGTTGCGTTCCTGTTCGATGACCAAAGCGCCGGCCGTTGATTCGAGGCGTGACTCGGCGTGTTCCTTGGCCTGCCTGTTGACGGCAGCGTTCCGGACCGATGTTGCAGCAGCCCACCCGGCCAGATTCAGCGCCGAGACGGAGGCGAAAATCAGGAAGGCGTAGACAATGATCCTGAGCGTGCCGGCTTCGGCGAGCTGCTTGCCGAAGACGAAGTTGATCCAGGTGGTGTCTGCGAAGCAGTTCACGGCAACCAGTCCTGCAGCGGCCGCCGCGGCCACCGGCAGCGGCCACCGCTGCGGGTCTTTCTGCTGGTTCCAGCCCAGGGTCGCGAAAAAGAAGACGAGCGGAAGGGCAACGTACGGCGTCGCGCCGGAGTACATCACGGACGGGAAGACGCCGACGGCCTGAAGCGCCAGGGTGGCGAACGCGAAGATGATGGCCGGGAGTGGGATCAGCTCCGCCGCCGCTACTGCAGCAGTGAGGGCGAACAGGACTGCGCTGGCGGGGTTGAAGAATCGTTCCTCGAGAATCATCAGCGCTACGAGCATGGCGACGGCCGCGATCGGAGCAGCGACCGGGCGAAGTGTCTGGATTCTCGGGAACATGAGTTCAACACTAGGGTGCGGCTCCTCGGCGTGAGGTCAGTTCCGGTCAGGTTCACCCGAGCGGTGGAGCAACTTCGTCCGAGGTGCTGAGTGCTGGGCTCCTACGACGGCGGCGCGCACCTCTTCGCGCCGGGTTCGACGGCGGCGCGCACCCCTTTCCGCCCGGCGCACCAGTTCTTACGGGAGCGTCAGGCGGTAAGTGGTGCGCCCGGAAGGTCGAACTGGTGCGTGCGGCGGGAACTGGTGCGCCGCCACGAAGAAGAGCCACCAAGGAGTCATATTTCGTTTGCGGTGAAATCAAGACTCTGAATCCGCATCTACGGATCTACACTCTTCTCATGCCGCAAATACGAATTTCCGAGGCTGCTCGCTTTTTGGGAGTCAGCGATGACACCGTGAGGCGCTGGACCGAGAACGGGACCCTCACGGCCCAAAAGGACGCATCGGGCAGGCTTGCTGTGGATGGGTTGGAACTCGCCAAGCTTGCACGGGACCAGTCGCACCTCCCTGATGACCCTGCGCGCTCTGGAAGTTCGGCCCGCAATCGTTTTGTGGGACTCGTTACGGGTATTACGGCCGACAAAGTCATGGCCCAGGTAGAGCTTCAATGCGGACCGTTCCGCGTCGTTTCCCTGATGAGCAGCGAAGCCGTCCGTGAACTCGGGCTCGAACTCGGCTCAGTCGCCACGGCCGTGGTCAAGGCCACCACCGTCATCATCGAAACACCCCAAGGAAAGAGCATCGTATGAGCATCACCCGCAGGAACGTCGCGGCCCTCCTCGCTGCCGGCACCCTGGCCGCCAGCCTCGCGGGCTGCGTTTCAGGAAACCCCAGCTCAGCATCAACCGGCACAGCAGCATCAACCGGCACAGCCAGTTCCACACCCACCTTGACCGGCGAGATCACGGTCTTTGCTGCGGCCTCCCTGAAGGCAACGTTCACCAAGTTGGCCAGCGACTTTGAGGCGAAGAACCCCGGCGCCAAAGTCACACTGAACTTCGCCGGTTCCTCGGACCTGGTCACGCAGATTACACAGGGTGCACCGGCGGACGTCTTCGCATCCGCCGACACCAAGAACATGACCAAACTTTCGGACGCGAAATTGGTCGACGGCACCGCAACCAACTTTGCCACCAACGTCCTGGAAATCGCCGTCCCGCCCAGCAATCCGGCGTCGATCGCTTCCTTTGCCGACCTCGCCCGGCCGGGTATAAAAGTAGTGGTCTGCGCGCCGCAGGTTCCGTGTGGGTCCGCCACCGAAACCATTGAGAAGGCGACCGCAACTACGCTGACACCGGTCAGCGAAGAGTCGTCGGTAACCGACGTGCTCGGCAAGGTCACCTCGCAGGAGGCCGACGCGGGCCTTGTCTACGTCACCGACGTCAAAAACGCGGGCGACAAGGTCAAGGGCATCCCTTTCCCGGAGTCGGACAAAGCCGTGAACACCTACCCGATTGCTACAGTGGGCGCGAGCAAGAACAAGGAACTCGCCCAGGCATTCATCGGCATGGTCACCAGCAGCGAAGGCAAGAAGGTGCTGAACGACGCCGGATTCGGCACCCCGTAAGGATCTCGGTAAGGACTTCATGAATCGTCGACGTGGCACCGGCTACACCGGCGTTCCACCATGGATTTATGTCATCGCGGCAGCCGGGGCACTTTTTGTCCTGCTGCCGCTGGTGGCGATGGTGGCCAAGGTCAACTGGCCGCAATTCATCCCACTGATCACGTCGGAATCCTCAGTCACTGCGCTCGGCCTGAGCCTCCGCACGTCAGCGGCGAGCACGGCGTTGTGCGTCGTCATGGGCATTCCGCTGGCGTTGGTTCTTGCGCGCAGCCCCTTCCCGGGCCAACGGCTACTCAGGGCGTTCGTGCTGTTGCCCCTCGTGCTGCCGCCCGTCGTCGGAGGTATTGCGCTCTTGTACACGTTCGGCCGCCAAGGCCTGCTGGGGAAGTCGCTCGAAGTGGCCGGTATCCACATCGCCTTCTCCACCACCGCCGTCGTCCTCGCCCAGACCTTCGTGGCTTTGCCGTTCCTGGTGGTCAGCCTCGAAGGGGCGTTGCGAACAGCCGGGAATCGTTACGAGATGGTCGCCGCAACCTTGGGCGCGCGGCCCACAACTGTCCTGCGCCGCGTGACCGTGCCGCTCGTCTTGCCGGGACTGGCTTCCGGAGCGGTGTTGTCGTTCGCGCGGAGTCTCGGCGAGTTTGGCGCCACGCTCACGTTCGCCGGCAGTTTGGAGGGCGTAACTCGAACCCTTCCGCTGGAAATCTACTTGCAACGCGAGACCGACGCCGATGCCGCCGTCGCATTGTCGCTGGTCCTCGTGGCAGTCGCCGTGGCGGTTGTAGGACTCAGCTATGGTCGTCGCAACACGAGCGCTCCGGTGGAGGTTCAGCCGTGAGTTTTGAGCTGCAGGCACGCCTTCATGCCAGGGATTTCGACATGTCCCTGAGCCTCGGTCGTTCGGAAACCGTAGCGATTCTGGGGCCAAATGGTGCGGGCAAGTCTACGTTGCTTGGTGTGATTGCCGGGCTGCTGCGGCCGGATTCCGGCGCTGCCCGACTCGGTGACTTGCAGTTGTTCGAACTCGACGGCGGCACCCGGCTCTGGACGGCGCCGCACCTTCGCGGCACGGCGCTGCTGGCCCAGGAAGCCCTCTTGTTTCCGCACCTTAATGCCCTGGACAATGTGGCCTTCGGCCCGCGCAGCACGGGTGCGTCGAAGGCTGTGGCGCGCGAAACCGCCCGCCACTGGCTGTCCGAAGTCGACGCACTGCCGCTCGCGTCACGGAAGCCCGCCCAACTGTCCGGCGGGCAGGCCCAGCGCGTGGCCGTGGCACGCGCACTCGCTGCCGATCCAGCGCTCCTGTTGCTCGACGAACCCATGGCAGCCCTGGACATTCACGCAGCTCCGTTGCTGCGCAGGGTGCTCAAGCGGGTTCTTTCCGGTCGGCAGGCCATCATCGTCACGCACGATGTCTTGGATGCGTACATGCTCGCCGACCGCGTCATCGTCGTGGAAAATGGGCGGATTGCAGAGGAAGGCCCAACGCGGCAAGTCCTGGAACGACCCCGTAGCCATTTCGCCGCCGGACTTGCAGGCCTCAACCTCGTCACCGGCACCATCACGGATGCGGGAATTACGACGCCGGATGGCCGGTTTTTCGCCGGACAGCACGATCCCCTGTGGTCACCCACGCCCGGCCAGGCAGGCGTGGCGGCGTTTCCGCCGTCGGCGGTCTCCGTCTTCCTGGGCGATGTGCACGGTAGTCCGCGCAATTCCTTCCCCGTCACCATCACGGACCTTGAGCCGCACGGCGACCAGATTCGCGTCCGCGCCGGAAGCCCAGTCGGGCAGGGAGCAGGTGGCCCGGTCCGGCAGGGTGTGGGCACGCTGTTTGCGGATATCACGCCCGCGGCCTCAGCGGACCTGGGGCTCGTCCCTGGGATGTCGGTGCGGTTTGTGGTCAAGTCTGCCTTGGTGTCCATCTACCCCGCGTAGGGCTTCGCACGCTAATCCCGATACATCCGTTCTGCGTACGACGGCCCGTAGTACTGCTCAAGGTCTGCCAACGGAGTCTCTGGCTGGACGTACGTTTTGGAGAGCAAGGCAATGCTCGGCAGGCCATCGGCATCCCACGTGCCAGGCTCCCACAGGCCGCTGCGCATGAACGCCTTGCCGCAGTGCGTGAACACTTCCTCCACAGAAACAACGACGGCGGCGCGCGGCCTGTGGCCTTTGACCACCATGCGATCGAAGAAGTCGGCGTCGCTGACGATGCGTGCCTTGCCGTTGATCCGCAGCGTATCCGTGCGGCCCGGCACGACTGAGAGCACTCCGACGTTCGGGTTCTCCAGGATATTCCGGAAGCCGAAAGCCAACTTGTTCCCCGGGCGCTCGGGGATAGCAATGGTGGCGTCGTCCAGGACCAGGATGAAGCCGGCGGGATCGCCCTTCGGAGAGGCATCGACGCGGCCGTGCGCGTCCGCCGTCGAGATCACGCAGAAGGGGCTGGCCGCAAGCCATTGCCGGTCGAAGTCGCTGAGCGAGCTGCGCACTTTTCGGCGCACTCTCTCAAGGGGGAGGCCAATGAGTTCTTCCAATTCGTCCGCAGTGGCGATTGATTTCATGGGCCCAGCCTACGGTCCCCGGATCGAGCTTGGGGCGGGCGCACCAGTTCCCGCCGTCCGCGCCAGTGGTTACGGGTGCGCTCGGCGGGAACGGGTGCGCTCGGCCGGAACGGGTGCGGCGGATGACTGGAACGGGTGCGCTCGGCGGGAACGGGTGCGGAGGGACCAGCTACATGCCCGGAAGCTCGAGAGCTTCGAACACCTGGATGGTCGCATCCGGTCCCATCATGAAGTGCGGGTGGCCTTCCAAGATTGCGAGGACGGAATCCATGTCCTCCGCCTGAAGGATGCTGTAGCCGCCAACGTTGGCCTCTGCATCGGTCTCACCGGAGTTGCCAATCTCCTTGCTCGCGCCAAGGGGAGTGCCGAGATCAACGATGCTGTCGGCCGGCTTTGTTGGCCCAATCCATCCAAACGTTCATGCCCTCCTCGGCTGCCTCCGGCGAGGCGTCGGCCATGGCGGATTCTGCGAACTGAGGGGACTTGTAGAGCACCACAAACTTCTTGGTGACGTGTCTTTTCCGATGCGATAAGGGACGCTCTGGCCGGGGAACCGCCGGGTCACAGACCGATCGTAGACCTGCGTAATCCACATAGCCATGGTTTCGTCTGGACACCTGCTTCGCTGTGGGCAAACATGGAACCCAGAGGGCCGAAAAGCAAAGTTGAGCGTAGTAGACTCAACTTTGAAAGTATTGGTCACACTCCAGAAAGGGAGCTCTCTTGGACGTCAAGTTCACCACCAAAAGCCAGGAGGCCCTCTCTGCGGCCGCCATGAACGCTTCCACAGCCGGCAATCCTCAACTCGAACCGGCACACCTGTTGAAGGCCCTCATGGATCAGCGTGAGGGCGTGGCCGTGGCGCTTTTGCGTGCCACCGGCGCGGATCCTGATGCCGTGAGCGTGCAGGCCAGTTCTGCCATCAAGTCGTTGCCGTCGTCATCCGGCGGTTCCGTGCAGCAGGCCCAGCTCTCCCGTCAGTCCATGCAGGCCATCCAGGCCGCCCAGAACGAGGCTGACAAACTCGGCGACTCCTTCGTCTCTACCGAACACCTGTTGTTGGGCCTTTCGGCCGGGAGCGACGCCGTGGGGAAGCTGATGCGCGACGCCGGTGCCTCCCACGAAGCGCTGCTTGCCGCCCTGCCGGGTGTCCGCGGTGACCGGAAAGTCACCTCTCCGGATCCCGAAAATACGTTCCAGGCCCTCGAGAAATTCGGCACGGATCTCACAGCCGTAGCACGTTCCGGCAAGCTGGACCCTGTGATCGGGCGCGACAGCGAGATCCGTCGCGTGGTCCAGGTTCTGAGCCGCCGCACAAAGAACAACCCTGTCCTCATTGGTGAACCCGGTGTGGGCAAGACTGCTGTCGTCGAAGGCCTGGCCCAGCGGATGGTGGCCGGGGACGTCCCGGAGAGCCTCCGCGGCAAGACGCTCATTGCCCTGGACCTGGCCTCCATGGTGGCGGGCGCAAAGTACCGCGGTGAGTTCGAAGAGCGGTTGAAGGCCGTGCTGGAGGAGATCAAGAACTCCAACGGCCAGATCGTCACGTTCATCGATGAAATCCACACAGTCGTCGGTGCCGGCGCCACGGGTGAAAGTGCCATGGACGCGGGAAACATGCTCAAGCCGATGCTGGCGCGTGGCGAACTCCGGCTCATCGGCGCCACCACCCTGGACGAGTACCGCGAAAACATCGAAAAGGACCCCGCGCTGGAACGACGTTTCCAGCAGGTCTACGTGGGCGAGCCGAGCGTCGAGGACACCATTGGTATTCTCCGCGGTCTCAAAGAACGCTACGAGGCCCACCACAAGGTGGCCATCGCCGACTCTGCGCTGGTGGCGGCGGCAACTCTGTCCAACCGCTACATCTCGGGCCGGCAGCTGCCCGACAAAGCGATCGACCTCGTGGATGAGGCAGCATCCCGGCTCCGCATGGAAATCGATTCGGCTCCGGAGGAGATCGACCAGCTCCGCCGCGCCGTCGACCGTCTGACCATGGAAGAGCTGGCGCTCCAAGGTGAGACCGATCCTGCGTCAGTGGAGCGGCTGGCCGCCCTCCGTGCCGATATGGCTGACAAGAAGGAGGCGTTGGGTGCGTTGAACGCGCGCTGGGAGGCCGAGAAAGCCGGGCTCAACCGGGTTGGCGACCTCAAGGCGAAGATTGACGAGCTCCGTTCAGCCGCGGACAAATACCAGCGCGAAGGAGACCTGGAATCGGCGTCCCGCATCCTTTATGGCGAACTCCCCGCACTCGAGCGTGAACTCAACGCCGCGGCCGAGGAGGAATCGGCGCGGACCGCGGGTGACGCAAAACCGGAGCTCATGGTCGCCGAGGAAGTCACAGCGGACGATATCGCCGAGGTCATCTCAGCATGGACGGGCATCCCGGCGGGGCGCATGCTGCAGGGTGAATCCCAAAAGCTGCTCCATATGGAAGCTGAACTCGGCAAGCGGCTGATCGGCCAGTCCAAGGCTGTCCAGGCGGTCTCAGACGCCGTTCGCCGTGCCCGCGCCGGCATCAGCGACCCCAACCGTCCCACTGGCTCGTTCCTGTTCCTGGGCCCCACGGGCGTTGGCAAGACCGAGCTGGCCAAAGCCTTGGCGGACTTCCTGTTTGACGACGAACGCGCAATGATTCGGATCGATATGTCCGAGTACGGTGAGAAGCACTCGGTGGCCCGACTGGTTGGTGCCCCTCCCGGATACGTTGGATATGAGGAAGGTGGCCAGCTCACTGAGGCCGTCCGCCGCAGGCCGTACTCGGTGGTGTTGCTCGACGAAGTTGAGAAGGCCCACCCGGAGGTCTTCGACATTCTCCTGCAGGTGCTCGACGACGGCCGGCTCACCGACGGCCAGGGACGCACTGTGGACTTCCGCAACACGATTCTGGTGCTGACCTCCAACTCCGGAAGCCAGTTCCTGGTGGACCAGTCGCTCGATGCCAAGGCCAAACGCGACGCCGTGATGGCGGTGGTCCACGCATCCTTCAAGCCTGAGTTCCTCAACCGCCTCGACGAGATCGTGCTCTTCGACCCCCTGTCAGTCGACGAGCTCGCCAGGATCGTGGAGCTCCACGTCGCAGAGCTCACCAAGCGCTTGCGGGACCGCCGGCTCAGCCTTGAAGTCACGGACGGTGCGCGCGCCTGGCTTGCCATGGACGGGTATGACCCCGCGTACGGAGCACGGCCATTGCGTCGGCTGGTCCAGCGCGAAATTGGCGACAGGCTTGCCAAGGAGATCCTGGCCGGCGAGATCAATGACGGCGACACCGTGCTTGTGGACACGGCGGCCGACGTCGATGAACTCACCATTGAAGGTCTGGCGGCATTCTCAGCGCCCGACGGCGGCGCGCCAATGCGTGCGGGCCTCACCGTTCGCCGGAAGGAGTAACGGCTACTTCTCGAGGAGATCGTCCTTGAGGGTGTTGCCTGAATCCACCACGATGAAGCAATCCACGCGTCGGTCGCCACGGTCCCAACTGGTTTGGCTCGGGTAGACATTTTGCTTGAGCAGTTGGAGCGTGACGTACTTTTGGGCTACCTCGTTGTTCAACGTCATGGTTCCGCAGACCTCAAGGCCCTTGTCCCTCAAGGCGTTGGTGCCAGGGAAGGAATCTTCGGCTGCGTAGGTGTGGACTGCGGCCAGCTGGGCGGAGTGCCCAGTGTCGCAGGCTACGACCCGGGCCTTGGGGGCATTGGGATCAAAGTCGGCAAAGCAGTCGCCTACTTGGAAGTCCTTGGACTCGGTGTCCCGGGGGAGGGGACCAAGTGTTGCCGTGGGGGACGGTGTGATGGTGGCCTGCTGTTGGGTACTGCCCAGCAAGTTCAGCAGCACCCAGATGACCACGCCAATGAGGGCCAGGACACCCACAACGATCCCACCGATAACAAGCCTCTGGCGCTTAATGGGATCCATGGACGGCGCCGGTTCGGGTTCGACGGGTGGCAGTATCATTTCAGGCGGCAGCGGGGGCATGTGTGGAATGCCATTCTCGCCTCGATTGCCTGGCGAATTATCCTGTGGGGGAGTGCTGTCCTGGCTCATGTCCCGGGGATGCCTTCCTGCTGTGGAGCCGCATTGAGGCAGACTCTACCTAAAATTCGGCTCCATTGGAGGGGCTTCGAGACGCTTTCGGCCTGAGACACCCCACACATGGCGCGCGACTGGCACGCAGGCACCCTCGAAAGCATGTAATCTAGACATACGACAAATTGACCAAACATTCCGGGGCCTCACCGATAGCCAAGGTGACCACCTCCGGTCCAAGTACAAAAGGGGGTCACGCCATGGGGCGCGGCCGTCAAAAGGCAAAAGCTACCAAGCAGGCTCGGGACATTAAGTACTACTCCCCGAACACTGACTATTCGGCACTTGAGCGGGAGCTCACGGGTCCATCTAGTCGTGCAAAGAGCCACTTCCCGGAAGATCCCCCGGAGCCGGACTACTCGGCTTATGAGGACAAGTACGCGGAAGACGATGACGACGAGGTAGACACCCGCCGTATCGGATAGCTGTCGCAACCATCAGGTGCCCCTGGCACTGAGTTGCGTACCGCCGTCGTACATCAGGTCGTCGCGCATCCCCGGATGCCGAATATCTCTGAAAAGGGCCCGCAGGGCACGCCAGCCATTGGCGTACCCTGCGGGCCCTTTTTTGTGACGTAATCTGGTATACCAAATTACGTCAAACCATTGCGCACTCGTCGCGACAGGGCTACAGTCTCCTCAAGATATCGACTCTTTATGACGGTCATAAAGGAATCGCTATATGAGGCTGCGGCCGGCGGGAGGCAATCGTGGGAGACACTTCACAGATAGCGGGCGAATGGCCCGACGTCATTTTCCATGGTGGAACGGTCATGGCGGAGAGCGCACCGGGCACCGATGACGTGACCGCCGTGGCTGTGGCGGGGCAAACCATTACGTGGGTCGGGAGCGATGCCGAAGCGCTCCGGCTTGCAGGCCCGGCAACGAAATTGGTGAACCTTGGGGGCCGCTTCCTGTGCGCAGGCTTCCACGACTCGCATAACCATATGCTTTCCACGGGACTGGGGCTGCTGCTGCCAACGCTGTCGAGGTCCGGATCCATCCCCGAGCTGTTGGCTGTTGTCCAAGACCAGGCGGAAACCGCGGCGCCCGGCGAGTGGGTGGTCACCGCGAGTGACTGGCACGAGAGCGGCTTGGCCGAAAGGCGCATGCCGACGCGGAGCGAACTCGACGCCATCGCCCCTGACAACCCGCTGATCGTTCGCAGGGGAGGTCACAACGTGGTGCTGAATTCGCTGGCCCTGGAGCGCTTTGGGATCACGGAAGCCAGTGAGGCCCCTGACGGCGCAAGCTACCTTCGCGATGGCGGAACGTTGACGGGGCAGATCGTAGGGAGCGGCTATGTCGCCGGGCTGCTGAACCAGTTGCCCAAGCCGGGTCTTGAGGACTACCGCGCCGCCTTGGAGGCGGTCCAGCAGCAGTACAGCGCCGCCGGGATCACGGCGGTCATCGATCCCGGGTTGACGCTTGACGAGATGGACGCATACAAGGCCGTGTACGCGGAAGGGCAGCAGAAGGTCAGGGTGTCCATGATGTGGAAGCTCCCGACACCGGGCGGCACAGCCGCGGAGGCCGTGGAACTGCTCGATTCCGGAACCGTCAAAGCGCAGCTCGACGACGTCTGGTTGCGGACGTTGGGCGTGAAACTCTGCGTCGACGGCGGCGTCGAGACCGGTTTTTACCGCGACCCTTACGAGCGGCAGGATGATCCCGGGTACCCGTGCGGCAAATCGTTCCAATCGGCGACGGAACTGGCGGACATTTGCGTTGCGGCCAACCGCGCGGCTCTTCCTGTTGGTGCGCACTGCGTTGGTGATGCCGGGATCGACATGGCCCTGACTGCCTTTGAAGCAGCGCATTCGATGAGTCCCATTTCGGATGCCCGCTGGACCCTCATTCACATGCTGTACCCCCAGGACGACCATTGGGGCAGGCTGAACGCTTTGGGTGCGGGAGTCGCGGCCCAGGAACCGCTTCACTATGCTCTGGGTGGCGGATTCGCCGAGTATCTCGGCCGCGACCGTGCTGCCAACATCGCCCCGTTGTCGCAGTACGTGAGAAACGTCGACGCGCCAGTCGGCGGCGGTTCGGACAGCCCGGTTGCACCGTTCCAGCCGCTTCGGGGTATTTCGAGTTCCGTCACGCGGCGCAGCCGATCCGCGGGAGTGCTGGGTCAGGAATGGGCGGTCACGGCCGAAGAAGCATTGCGGATGTACACCAGCGGCAGTGCATGGTGCGCTTCCGACGAGCACCGCACAGGCACCATCCGGGCCGGCATGCTCGCAGATCTTGTAGTCCTCGCCGCAGACCCACGCGCCGTTGATCCCGACGACATCGCCGGCATCGGAGTTGAGCTGACCATGGCGGCGGGGACGGTCACCCACGGGTCCCTGGATCAATAGAGCAAAAAACAGTAAGCACTTTCGTCTCCCCAACGCTGCCGGATATCCGTCCGACGGCTATTCCTCCGCGCCTTTCGAAAGGAATCCCCATGCTTGAATCCAACACTTCCGCAAGCAAGTCCCATCCACCTGAAGGCCAAGCGAAAAGCCGGTCCCGCTGGGCGGTCATCGTCCTGACGTTCCTCGCGGTGCTGCTGGACGGCTTTGATACTGCTTCCTTGGGTCTCGCTGTCCCCAGCCTGGCGAAGGACTGGTCCTTGTCGCCAGCGGCGTTTGCGGCGCCACTCATCGCCACCAATGCTGGGGTGGTGCTGGGCTACATGATTTGCGGGCGGTTGTCAGTCCGTCTTGGCCTGAGACGGATGCTCTTGGCCGGAGTGGTTGCCTTCGCTCTGGGGTCGGCCTTGACTGCGATGTCCGCGGGTATCCCCTTCATGACTATCGCCCGCTTCGTGACCGGAGTCGGTTTGGGTGCCGTATTGCCGTCAGCCATATCTTTGGCAACTGCAGGGAGAAGCGGCGGCAAGCGCGAACGCATTGCCGTTTTCGTGACCATGGGCCTCTCCGCGGGATCGTTGGCTGCAGGTTTGAGTGGCGGGAAGCTGATCGGCGATCTCGGATGGCAGTCAATATTCTGGCTCGGTGCCATCTTGCCGGTCATTCTTTTGCCCATCATGTGGTTTGGGATCAAGGATGCCGAGGCACCCAAGCCTTCGTCCCGGGCAGGACAGGAA
Organism: Paenarthrobacter sp. NPDC092416; assembly: GCF_044755025.1. Taxonomy (NCBI): domain Bacteria; kingdom Bacillati; phylum Actinomycetota; class Actinomycetes; order Micrococcales; family Micrococcaceae; genus Paenarthrobacter; species Paenarthrobacter sp. NPDC092416. Next base: position 178,071 of record NZ_JBIVQG010000006.1, on the reverse strand, counting down.
ACCGTGCAGAGCCTGTTCCGGAACGGATTCGGGGTGTCCACCGTTCTGCTCTGGTCGTTTGCCTTCCTGATCTTTGCAACCTTCTATGCTTTCTCCTCGTGGCTCCCCACGCTCCTGACGAACTTCGGTCTCGGCCTCGCCATGGCGCCGCTTGGGGCCGCCGCACTGGGCATCGGCGGAATCGTTGGAGCCCTGCTGCTCATGGTGTTCTCGGTCCGTTTCAAGACCAGCCGGATGCTGGTGGTCGCCGCCGCTGTGGCCATTGCGTTCTTGCTCATGATTGCGCTGGGGCATCCTGGGCAGTGGCAGCTCCTGCTCCTGTTTGCAGGAGTCGGGATGGGCTTGGCCACCAGCATGGTGGGACAAGCGGCGGTTGCCGTCTCGGTCTACCCGGCGTCTTCGCGCACGTCCGGCGTTGCCTGGGCCGCCGCCCTTGGCCGGCTGGGTTCCATCGTCGGTCCTGCACTGGGCGGTGTCCTGCTGGCGACGGGCCAGTCACCGCAAAGCATCGTCCTTGCGGTGTGCATCCCGGTGGTGTTGGCTGTCGCCGTCATGACCCTGCTGTCCAGGCGGCTGACCCGCCCAGCGGCGGAAGACGCCGTCGAGCCTGTCCGGCTTCCCGGGTAAGGGCGAGCAGCGGCTGCCTGGCCTCATGGCCGGGGAGCCGCTGGGGCGTTGTCACTGTCAGACCCCGGTACTAAGTTGATGGAGGACAACGCTCATCGAAAGGGAACGCCATGCCGGAGGTCGAAAGCTACAAACAGGGGACACCATGTTGGGTGGACCTGTCCTCCACTGACGTCGAAGTCTCCAAGAACTTCTACCGCGACCTTTTCGGCTGGGAGTTGGACCCCATGGACGCAGGGAATGGCATGACCTATTACATGGCCAAGCTCCAAGGGCGCAACGTTGCCGGCATGATGCAGCAGTTGCCGGACGCCCCGGAGGGGATGCCGTCGTACTGGGCGAATTACCTTGCTGTGGACTCCGCTGATGAGGCAGCTGAGCGGGCAGTGGCCGCAGGCGGAACCATCCTTTTCCCGCCGGACACCGTTCCCAACGGCAGTGGCCGCATGTTCTTCGCCGCCGATCCCACTGGCGCCCAAATCGGATTCTGGGAGGCCGGAAACCATCATGGTTCGGGTTTGGTCAACGAGCCCGGCACCATGATCTGGAATGAGCTTCAGACAAACGACGTCCCCAAGGCCGTGGCCTTCTACGAAGCCGTCACAGGCTGCGCCAGCAATACTGCGCCGGCCGGGGACCTGCAGGAATATACCAATCTGGTGGTTGACGGGAGGACGGTGGCCGGTGCCTTGAAACTTCCGATCGAAGGACTGTTGCCGTTTTGGATGACCTACTTCAACGTGGTGGACGTCGATTCCACAGTGGCCCAAGCTGTGGACATGGGCAGCCACGTGATCGCGCCGGCCTTCGACGTTCCCGGCATCGGACGCATGGCCGTACTTGTGGATCCGGCCGGGGCCGCCTTCAGCATCATGACGGGAATTGCGGCATGACGGCGAGAAACCATTACGCCAGCGGCGAGCCCTGCTGGGCGGATCTGCAGACCAGGGACGTCGCAGCGGCCAAGGATTTCTACCAACAGGTGTTCGGTTGGACGTATCAGGACCTGCCAACTCCGGACGGCCGCAGCTACGCCCAGGCCTTCGAGGGCAAGGACCTGGTGGCCGTCATCGCCCCGCAAAACCCCATGCAGGAGGCTGCGGGAACGAACGGGCAATGGAACATCTACCTCGCTGCGACTGACGCTGAGGAGATCGCAGAAGACGCGTCCCACGCCGGAGGGAAGCTCCAGTTCGGTCCGGAAGCGGTGGCCGACACCGGTGTGTTGGCGTTCATCGAGGCACCCGGCGGCGGAGCCACCGGTATCTGGCAAGCGGGGACGCATGTGGGCAGCCACCTTTTCAATGAACACGGGGCGCTGGCCTGGGCTGAGCTCATGACGCCCGAGCCGCAGGCCGCCGTCGCATTCTTCCAGCAGCTTTTCGGGCACGAGGTCACCGAATATCCCCAGGACGACGGCGGCAGCTACAGCACGCTGATGGTCAATGGTGAGGAGGTGGCCGGAATCGTCCCTGCCGAAGAAGGCGACGACGCCGGCTGGCAGATCTACTTCGGAGTTGCCGACCTTGGAAAGGCCACGGAAGCTGCGACCGCTGCCGGTGGAGAGGTTCTGGTGGAACCTGAAGCAACGCCCGAGGTTGGCTCGCTGGCCACCATCATGGATCCGCAGGGCGGCGTGCTGAGCCTGATTCAGATCTGAAGCTACTGGTCTTTCTCGTGGCAGAGGTCCAACAGGGGAATGAGAACATCCAGGTCACCGGCCCGGGCTGCTGCCACGATCTTGCGGTGCGCGTCCGCAACGCGGTCAAGCTTGGCCTGGTCCAGAGTATAGGAACGGCTAATGAGCCGCTGGACGGGGTTATCCCACACGGATTGGAGCGTTTTCAGCAGAAAGCCATTGGGGGATGGTGCAGCCAGGCTCAAATGGAAGGCCCGGGTGGCTGAGAACAACTCCTCGGCGTCTGTGCTGGCCGCGCCCTCGGCGATCAAAAGCTCCAGTCGCGCAATGTCAAGATTGGTGTATTTCGCGCCAGCCTGTTTGATGGCCATGACCTCAAGCGCCTTGCGGACCTCGTAGACTTCCTCAACCTCTGAGCGTGTCAGCGTCGTTGCGAAGTAGCCGGACCCCGGCTCGAGTGTTGCCAATCCGTCGTGCACCAACCGCGTCAGCGCATCCCGGACGGGAGTGCGGGAAACTCCGTACTCCTCCGCGATTTGCTCCTGGACGAGCGCGGCACCGGGAGCAATGACGCCATTGACAATGTCATTGCTGATCCTGTCGTAAACGTGTTCGCTCAGTGGCCGCACCTTCTTGGCAGCTTGCGCAGGCATTTCGCCCCATCCCCTCATCGGTAGAAAAACTCATTTGATCCTACGTGGTTTACATCACGGTATTCACTGTATACAGTGAATCCAATTCCACCAAGCCTCATGAAAGTTGCCCCATGACTTTGCACGTCCCCCGTATTGCCGGCATCGACTTCGCCGCCGCTGGCAAGCAGTTGGGTTACCTGGAGATCGAATACTCGGACAACGAGAATGATGCAGCTGTGATCCCTTCACCCGTTGCGGTGATCAGCGGCGGGGACGGGCCCACCGTACTCCTGCTGGCCGGAACGCACGGCGATGAATACGAAGGCCAGATCCTGCTCCAGGAATTGATCCGTTCAGTCCGGGCCGATGATGTTTCCGGGCGGTTGATCATCTTGCCGGCATTGAACATCTCCGCCGTCAGGGAAGGCCGACGCGTCGCCAGCGTGGATGGCGTGAACCTCAACCGTGCGATGCCCGGCCAAGCCGATGGCGGACCGGCCCGGCAGATCGCGTCCATCGTGGCTGAAGACCTCATTCCCATGGCCGACTACGTCATGGACATTCACTCAGGTGGGATCGCTTCGGAGTACGTACCGTCTGCCTTCGTCTACCTCGGCCCGACCCCGGATCTCTGGGCGGAGAAGGTCTCCGCAGTCGAAGCCTTCAACGCTCCCTACTCCGTGGCGGTCAAGCCCATGCTCAAAGCTGGATCCATCAGTGGAGCGGCCGACCTTGCCGGGGTGCCCATGATTTCCACAGAGCTTGGCGGGCGGGGAACAGTCTCCTTGCCCATCCTGAACCGGGCCAGGACAGGGCTCCGCTCACTGCTGGGCCACTGGGGCGTGCTCAAAGATGAGCGCGCGGTTCCGGAAAAGCCCATCCAATGGGTGGAGCTCACAGGACGATCGGCCGTCCACTCCACCATGGCCGGACTGTTGGAACCCATGGTGGAACTCGGCCAGAAGGTCACCGCCGGCGATGTCGTGTCCCGGGTCCATTCCGTGGAGGAACTCGATCGGCCTGCCAAAGATTTCCATGCACCGATTGACGGGATTGTCGCAATCGTGCGGCACCCCGCGATCGTCAACGTCGGCACCACCCTGGTCAACATCGCCGTTGACCACGGCACAACCCCACCGGAAGGTCATCATGTCCCGTCCTAACGTCATCAGAACCGGCGCGCTGCTCCTGGCAGCATCCGTCGGATTGTCCGGCTGCACCACAGCCTCCCTCGACGCCGGCAAAGAATCCGCCGTCACATCAGGCCCGGAAAGCACCACCACAGTGGCTCCGGCTGCATTCAACCAGGCAGCAGCCGATCTGCTGCCCGCCGACGTCAAAGCCAAGGGAACACTGGTGGTTGGCACCGACCCTACGTTCCCGCCCTACGAGTTTTACGCAGACGACAACAAGACCGTGGTGGGTTGGGATGCAGACTTCGCCACAGCACTTGGCGAGACGCTGGGACTCGAGGTCAAGATGGTGCCGGCCACGTTCGATACCATCCTGCCCGGCGTCAGCTCGCACAAGTATGACGTCGGCATCTCCGGGTTCAACGTCACGGCTGAACGCCAGAAGAACGCAGACTTTGCCGCTTACCAAAGCAGTGGTTCCGGCCTGGCGGTCAAGGCGGGCAACCCCAAGAAGCTCGCCCTTGATCCACTGAAATTGTGTGGCACCAAGGTGGGCGGTGAGAAGGGGACGACGCAGGGAATCGAGACACTGCCGGCATTCTCCCAGCAGTGCGTGGACGTCGGCAAAGCACCCATCGACATCCAGCTCTTCCCGTCGCAGAACGAGGCCAACCTGGCACTGATCTCGGGCCGCGTGGACAGCGTCCTTTCGGGACTCATCGGCATGGGGTACGCCAGCAAACTCTCGGGAGGCGCCTTTGAGCTCGCCGGTGACGAGGACTACGACCCCACACCCGTCGGCATCGCCATGCCCAAGGGTTCGCCACTCACAGCGTCCATCGTGGCCGCCGTGAAAGAACTCGTTGGGAGTGAGACGTACAAGCAGATCAATACGAAGTACGGGATCCCTCAGACCGTGACCATCAGCGCGGACGCCGTCGACGCCGGAGGCGCACAATGAGTGGACTCATGACCGCCACAGCAACGGCCCGGGCCCGTTTCACGGTGGTGCCAGCCCGGCACCCATGGCGCTGGGTGGCAGGGACGGCTCTTGCCGCCGTCGTGATTCTTCTGGTGGTTTCGGCAGTGACCAATCCGCGCTTCGGCTGGGACAAAGTGGCCCTGTACTTCCGGGATGTCGCAATCGTGAACGGCATTGGGATCACACTGTTCCTGACCGTGATCTGCATGGCACTGGGCGTTGGTCTGGGTGTGGTCCTGGCCGTGATGCAGCTGTCCGCGAATCCAGTGGTCAAGGCCTCAGCCAGCGCCTACGTCACCATTTTCCGCGGAACCCCGGTGCTGGTTCAGCTCCTGTTCTGGTTCAACTTGTCGGCCCTTTACCCCGAAATCACGTTTGGCATTCCCGGCGTCAGCCTCGATGCAAACCAGCTCATCACTCCCTTGGCAGCTGCAATCCTGGGCCTTGGCCTGAACGAAGCCGCGTACATGTCCGAGATTGTCCGGGCAGGCATCCAGTCCATCGACCAAGGCCAGAGTGAAGCCGCCGGTGCCTTGGGCATGTCCCGGCTCCAGACCCTGACCCGCGTGGTGCTGCCGCAGGCCATGCGAGTCATCATCCCACCGACGGGAAACGAGTTCATCGGGATGCTCAAGACCACGTCGCTGGTGAGCGTGCTGGCGGTCCCGGAGCTCCTCTACTCCGCGCAGATCATCTACTCCAAGAACCTGCAGGTAGTTCCGCTGCTTCTGGTGGCCAGCATCTGGTACATCATCATCACCACGATTTTCAGCATTGGACAGGGATACCTGGAACGCCGGTTCTCCCGCGGCACGTCCCGCTCCGTGCCGCCCACCACCATGGAGCGCCTGCGCAAATTCTTTAGGGTCCATTCGCCGCTGGCCACAGGAAAGGGCAAAGCATCATGACCACCGAATCCATGCCGCGGCAAACCGCTGCGACACCGCTGGTGCGGGCCGAAGGTGTCCGCAAAAGCTTCGGCAGCAACGAAGTTCTCAAAGGGATAGACCTGGACGTGAAGAGCGGGGAAGTGGTCTGCCTGATCGGCGCCTCAGGATCCGGGAAAAGTACGTTCCTGCGGTGCGTGAACCACTTGGAAAAGATTGACGGCGGCCTGTTGTGGGTTGAAGACCGCGTGGTCGGATACCGGATCAAGGGCAACAAACTCCACGAACAGTCGCACAACGAGATCTGCGCTGACCGGACGGACATCGGCATGGTCTTCCAGCACTTCAACCTGTTCCCGCACATGACGGTGCTGGAGAACTTGATGGAGGCCCCGCTCAGGGTGCTCAAACACCGCAAGGACGAGGTCCGCCGTCGGGCGCTTGACCTGCTCGAAAAGGTCGGTCTCCAAGAGAAAGCGCATGCCTACCCACGGCATCTCTCAGGTGGCCAGCAACAGCGGGTGGCCATTGCCAGGGCGTTGTGCATGCAGCCGAAGCTGATGCTGTTCGACGAGCCGACGTCGGCGCTGGATCCGGAGCTCGTGGGGGAGGTACTGCGGGTCATGAAGGACCTGGCCAGGACGGGTATGACCATGATTGTGGTGACGCACGAGATGGGGTTCGCCCGGGATGTGGCGGATCGCGTGGTGTTCATGCACGATGGGCGCATCATCGAGGAAGGGCCGGCCGAGGCTGTCATCAACAATCCCCAGCATGAGCGGACGAGAGCTTTCCTGTCTGCGGTGTTGTGACTCTTTCCGACGCAAAAGGAGCGGGCGGGCAGTTGAAAAATCAACTGCCCGCCCGCTCCTTTTGCAAACCTTGCTACGCGCTTAGGCGTAGGCGTTCACCAAACGTACGGCACCGCCGTCGACGCCCTTGGCACCCTGGACGTAGTCCGTGCCGGTCTTGTCGATCGAGTCGGAATCCGCGGAAACGGTACCCATGACCCAGGAAGGCAGACCGCGCTCGTTGAGGCGTGCCACCGCTGCGTCCGCAGCTTCGGGGGAAACGATTGCGACCATGCCCACGCCGAGGTTCAGCGTGCGCTCGAGGTCGGCCAGCGGCACGTTGCCGAGCTCGGAAACCAGCTTGAAGATTGCAGGCAATTCCCATGTGTTGCGGTCAACCGTGGCCACGAGGCCCTGCGGAAGGACGCGTGCCAGGTTGGCGGCCAGGCCACCACCGGTGACGTGGCTGAAGCCGTGAACAGCTGCGTCGCCCGTTACCGGGAAGGTGCGGGCAAGGTCGAGGCAGTCGGCTGCGTAGACGCGGGTCGGCTCGAGGAGTTCCTCGCCGAGGGTGCGGCCAAGCTCGGAAACCTGGCGGTCCAGGGCCCAACCGGCGTGGTTGATGACACGGCGAACCAAGGAGTAGCCATTGGAGTGCAGGCCGGAGGAGGCCATGCCGATGACGACGTCGCCAGCGCGGACGCGGTCCGGGCCGAGCAGGGCATCGGCCTCGACGATACCGGTTGCGGCACCTGCGACGTCGTACTCGTGCTCGCCCAGAAGGCCCGGGTGCTCAGCGGTTTCGCCACCAACAAGGGCGGTGCCGGCAACGGAGCAGGCAGCAGCAATACCGCGGACGATGTCAGCGATACGCTCCGGGACAACCTTGCCGCAGGCAATGTAGTCGGTCATGTAGAGGGGCTCAGCGCCAACAACTACGATGTCGTCCACAACCATGCCCACGAGGTCGAAACCGATGGTGTCGTGGATGTCCATGGCCTGGGCGATTGCGACCTTGGTGCCCACGCCGTCCGTGGACGTGGCCAGCAGCGGCTTCTTGTAGGTCAGCAGTTTGGAGACGTCGTACAGGCCAGCGAAACCGCCGACGCCGCCAATCACCGAAGAGTTGTGGGTCGCCTTGACGGCGTCCTTCATGAGTTCGACTGCGCGGTCTCCCGCTTCGACGTCGACACCTGCGGAAGCGTAGGTGATGCCGGCTGTATTCGCGGTGTTTCCAGCGGCTGGGGTTGCGGAGGTCATACAGACTCTTTCTTGTCGGCGTCGGTCAAACGATCAGCGTCGGTCAGGAGGTTCTCGAATTCGGCGTCGGGCCCGGGGTCGCAACCCGTAGCACCCGGCTTGTCGGCCGGATCCTCCGAATCGTCCACTGAAGTGGATTCATCGGCAGCAGGCAGCCCGCCCAGGTCCGTGCGTTCCAGCAGGTTCTTGCCCAGTTTGTCTGCGTGCGGCAGCTCAATCGGGTACTTGCCCGTGAAGCAGGCTGTGCAGAGGCGTTCGCGCGGCTGCTGCGTTGCCCCGATCATGCCGTCCTCAGAGATGTAGGCCAGCGAGTCAGCGCCGATTGCCTGGGAGATCTCGTCGATGGTGGCGCCGTTGGCGATCAGCTCTGCGCGGGACGCGAAGTCGATGCCGTAGAAGCAAGGCCACTGGACTGGAGGCGAAGAGATCTTGACGTGCACCGCGGCGGCACCGGCTTCCCGCAGCATCCGTACGATGGCGCGCTGCGTGTTACCGCGGACGATCGAATCGTCCACTACAACGATGCGCTTGCCGCGGATGACAGATTCCAGGGCGTTGAGCTTGAGCCGGATGCCGAGCTGTCGCAGGGTCTGCGACGGCTGGATGAACGTGCGGCCCACATAGGCATTCTTCACAAAGCCGTGCGCGAACGGGATTCCGGACTGCTCCGCGTAGCCAACGGCAGCCGGGGTGCCGGACTCGGGAACCGGAATGACCAGATCTGCCTCATGCGTGTTTTCGCGGGCCAGTTGCCGGCCCATCTCAACACGGGCTTCGTACACGGAACGGCCGGCGATGGCGGCATCCGGACGGGCCAAGTAGACGTATTCGAAGACACAGCCGGCTGGGGTTGCTTCCGCGAAGCGCTGGGAACGGACGCCGTCCTCATCGATGGCGATGAACTCGCCGGGCTCAATCTCGCGGATGAAGCTCGCACCAACCGTGGCCAAACCGGCCTGCTCGGAGGCAACCACCCAGCCGCGGTCCAAACGGCCCAGACACAGCGGGCGGATGCCGTAAGTGTCGCGGGCGGCGTAGAGGGTTCCTTCGTCCATGAAGACGAAGCAGAAACCGCCCTTGATCTTGGGCAGCAGTTCCAGAGCGGTCTGCTCCAGCGTCTTGCCCTCTTCGCCCTCAAGGAGAGCGGTCACCAGAGCGGTGTCCGAGGTGTTGCCCTGCTTCATTTCACCGGTGAGCTGGCCGTCGTTGCGCTCAAGGATCATTTCCCGGAGCTCAGCGGTGTTGGTCAGGTTGCCGTTGTGGGCCAGTGCCACCGTGCCGGTTGCTGTCGCACCCAGGGTGGGCTGCGCGTTGGCCCAGTGGCTGGCACCGGTGGTTGAGTACCGGCAGTGGCCTACGGCCAAGTGCCCGGTGAGTGTATTGAGGGTCGTCTCATCGAAGACCTGGGACACAAGGCCCATGTCCTTATAGACATTGATGCGCTTGCCGTCACTGGTAGCAATACCAGCCGATTCTTGTCCGCGGTGCTGCAGCGCATACAGCCCGTAATAGGTGAGTTTTGCTACTTCTTCACCGGGAGCCCAAACCCCGAAGACGCCACAAGCGTCCTGGGGGCCTTTTTCGCCGGGGAGAAGATCATGAGAAAGTTTTCCGTCGCCACGTGCCACTGGTCGATTGTCTCATGTTGTGGCCGTGGTAAGTTCCCGCTCCGCCTTTGTGACCCCTTGAACTGGCGTGTTCCGGCGAAAATGCGGCGTGTCTCACATTTTCTTCGGCTGACCCGAGTGCCCGGGCGCTGACCCGAGCGCCCGGGAGGCGGGCTGAACGCCTGCTTAGCGGCCGCCGTCGTTCTCTGGTCCTTCATCCGGAACCGAATCCGGAACGGCCTCCACTACAGCGCGCCGGGAGCGCTTGACGCTGATGCGGTCCAAGACGAGCGCGAGGACCGAGAACAGGATGACTCCGCCGCCCGCGCAGACGATCAGGAAGAAGCCGAATACCGTACTGGCGTCAAAGGCGGGGTCGGCGGGTCGGCCGTAGGCGATGATTGCGGCCACGATTGCGCCTACCACGGCGCCCAAAATCATGAAGGGAACGAACTTGGGTGCCCTGCGAACCGTGATCTCGCGGCGGGCGGAGTTGGGAGTGGTGTCCTCTGAAGCCATGCCTTCCAGCCTACCGTTCCGTGCCTGTTGGCACTTAAACCCCATGTTCTCCGAGAACATGGGGTTTAAGTGCCATCTGGGCTGGGGAGTTAGCTGCCGCGGTAGGTCGAGAACGCGAACGGGCTGAGCAGGAGCGGCACGTGGTAGTGCTCGCCGGCGTCCGAAACTGTGAAGTTCAGGTCCACTTCCGGGAAGAACGTCTCCGTGCCGAGCCCCTCGTAGTAGGCGCCGGTGGCGAAGTTCAAGCGGTAAGCGCCGCCCGGAATCCGTTCCGGGCCGAGGGTTTTGATGCGACCGTCGGCATCAGTCTCGCCCTTGGCGATGAGGCTCCAGTTCTCGCCTTCACGCACGTAAAGTACGACGGCGACCCCCGCCGCCGGGCGGCCGGAACCGGTGTCGAGGATGTGGGTGGTTACCTGCGAAACGGTCATGCGTTGGCTCCTTCGCTGATCACGCCGGAGAGGCGCAGCAGGGCGATCTCCCGCAGCTGGCCAGCCACGATGGTGTCTTCTTGTTCAGGGGTGTGGGTGAGTCGCTCTTGGAGGGCGGCGAGGATTTCCTGGGCGCTGCGTCCTGCTGCGCGGATCAGGAAGACCCTTCCGAACTTCTCCTCGTAGGCAAGGTTTCCCTCTGCGAGTGCTTTTGCCGTTTGGTCATCGCTCGGGTCGACGCCGGACTGTTCGGAGCGCGACATTGCTGCCTCCGTGGTCTGGGCCTTGGGGCGTTCGCCGATTCTGGGGTGGTGCGAAAGGGCCGATTCGACCTCTTCCGGGGTGAACGGCTCGGCTGCTTGGCGGGCCTGCCCCAGCAGTTCGTCCACGCTGGTGAACGGGCGGGCATCCGCGATGTCTTCCACCCAGCGGCTGATGTCCAGGCAGGGATTCAGGAGTCGGATGGCTTCGTCCCGGTCAACACTGTTGAATACTGCAAGCTCCATGCTTGTTCATTCCTTGTGCAAAATGCTGGCATCCATGGTGTGGGCTATGCGGAACTCCTGCCGGCTGGCAGGAGGAAGCTGCTTTCTACTTCTTGCTTCCGCATCATGGAACTGTTATTTCAGCATACGTAATAGTTAAGCCGGGATTTGAGGCTGGTGTCAAGAGGATACCGTCTTGGAGCGTTGCGCACGCACTGTGAGATACAAGCGATGGGCGGTGATGACCAGCGCCAGCCACGCTATGCCGAGCGCCCACGCCGCCAAGACATCCGTAAGCCAGTGATGCCCGAGATAGACCCGGCTCAGCCCCATGGTTGCGGCGAATACCCCTGCCGTCAGCACCGTGATGACACGGGCCTTGTTGGTTTTGAGCCGGAGGATGATCAAGTACGCGACGATGCCCGCAACCACGATCGAATTCAACGAGTGGCCGCTGGGGAAGGATGCTGAGTGTTCGTATGGCGGAATCGCGTCGGCAAGGTCCGGGCGCGTCCGGCCGAAGAGGGGCTTGCCCACCACGGTCATGAGGAGTGATCCTCCGCCGGCAACCACCATCAGGATCACGGGTGTCCAGGAGCGGCGCTTCCAGGCCAGGGCGATCATGATCCCGACCGCAATAATGGGCATGCCGATGCCCCCACCCACATTGGTGTACGCGGTGACGATCACGTCCAAGGCGGGAGAACGGACGGATTTGGCTGCGTCCAGCACCGGGTGGTCCAGCCCCGCGACACCGTCGGCCTCGATGACCGACTCGTACACCTCGTCAAACACCGCGGCCAGCGAAACAGCCACCACCAAGCCGACGGCCAACGTGAAGATCAAGGCACCATACGGCCCGAGCAGTGACGTGATCCGCTGCACCAATGACGCAAGGAACCTGCCGACAGGGGACTTCCACCGTGTGAGATCCTGTCCGCCGACAAAGCGGTCCTGACTGACCTCGCCGCGCACGCCCGTCTCTGGCGACTCTTTTCCTTCGGTCGTCACTGTTGTCCCCTCTCCGTGGCGGCCTCGCGTTGGTGAGTAACGTTAGCAGTCTGACATTTGCGCAGCCTGTGAAGCAGGCAAGCCAAGCTGAGGGTCCCGCCGCAGCTCCAGCCATGCCGCTACTCGCCCAGCTATGCCCACTGGGGCAGAATGACCTCAAGCAGCTGAAGGAGTTCGCACATGCCAGACATTCTGACGTCCAGGTTCCTGTTCGGTCCAGGCCCGAGCAATTGCTACCCCGAAGCCATGGCCGCTCTGGCCTATCCTGTGCTGGGCCACCTCGATCCTGTGTTCATCGAGCGCCTGGACCGCACGTGCGAGGGCCTGCGGACCGTGTGGGGCACCGCTAATGCACGCACGCTCCCGCTGAGTGCCACAGGTTCCGGCGGCATGGAAGCAGCTTTCGTGAACACCGTGTCCGACGGCGACGTGGCAGTCGTTGCTGTTAACGGCCTTTTTGGGGCGCGAATGTGTGAGGTGGCCCGGCGTTGCGGGGCCACAGTGGTACGGGTGGATCACGAATGGGGGGAGCCCGTTGATGCCGAGCGCGTGCTGGCAGCCCATCCTCATCCGAAAGTGATCGCGGCCGTCCACGCTGAAACATCGGTCGGCGTCATATCCGACATCGCCGCGCTCGGCGCAGGCAAAGGCGACGCCCTGCTGATCACCGACGCCGTCACGTCCATCGGCGGACTGGAGCTTTTGGCAGACGACTGGGGCATCGACGTCGGATACGCAGGTACGCAGAAGTGCCTCGGCGTGCCGCCGGGGCTTTCGCCGTTCACTGTGTCCGACCGCGCTTTTGAGCGCCGCGTCAAGGATCCGCGCTCCTGGTACCTGGACATTGGGCTGCTCGGCGGGTACGTCGGCGCGGCCAGCGGCGCCCGGACGTATCACCACACGGCGCCGGTCACCATGATCGCCGGCCTCGAAGCCGCGCTGGACCGCATCCTCGCCGAGGGCCTCGACGTGGTGCAGGCCCGACACCGCGCCGCTGGCGCCGCGTTGCAGACCGGGCTTGAGGACATGGGGCTGGAGCTGTTCGCCGCCGAAGGCGCCCGGTTGCCCAGCCTCACCACCGTAAGGGTGCCCGACGGCGTCAACTCGGCTGCCGTCCGCGCTTACCTTCTGGAGAACTTCAGTATGGAAATCGGCGCGGGCGTGGGGGAGTTCGCGGACACCGTGTGGCGCATCGGCATGATGGGCCCGAACGCGAACAGTGCTTCGGTGACCCTTGTGCTGGGTGCGTTGAAAGAGGCAATCGCGAAGGCGTGAGGCGTGAGGCGTGAGCCGTGAGTTTGGGAGCGTGATGTGAGAGATCGTTCGAACCATTCGGACCTTCTCTCACGTCCCTCCCGTTTTTCGGCAACCTTCTCTCACGTCCCTCCCGAAAGCCGGAAGGGACATGAAAGAGCGTTCGTCGGAAACCCGTGGGATGTGAGAGTGGGTCAGCTTTCCGGCGTCGAGTCCCGGGTCAGGATCCACGTGTTGGTTCCGTCCTGGCGCTCGAAGGTCACGGTGGTCACCAAAGCTTCAATGAGTGCCAGGCCGCGCCCCGATTCGGCGTCGTCATGGGGCAACGATGCCTGCATGTCGTTCGCAAAGGGCTCGCGGGCGTTGTAGGCGCTCACGCGGGCCTGGAGCCGGGCAGGACGGACGCTGATGTCGACGCCGATTTCTACGGGCTTCTCGGCCACCGGCAGCGCGTGCTGGACGATGTTGCCCGCTGCCTCGATCACGGCGGTGGTGAACGTCATCCGGTCCATGTCGGGAACGAACGAGGCATCTGCCCACAGGGCATCGAGCTCGGAGTGAATGGCCTCGATTGCTTCCTCGTTGGAGGGTCCGTGGTAGCCCCTGCGGGCGATGACGTCAGTCATTTCCGAACGCGGCTTCCACTGTGGGGTAGGCGGTGAGCACACGGTCCATGTTGGTCAACTCCAGGACCATCTTGACCTGAGGCTGGACGCCGGCGATCCGGAGATCGCCACCGGCCTGGCGGGCGGCTTTGAGGCAGCCGATGAGGGCGCCCAGACCTGAAGAATCCATGAAGTCGGTTTCTGCGAGGTTGACCACCACACGGCTGGACCCGGCGGCCACTACCTCGGCAACTACTTCGCGCAGCTTGGGGGCAGCCACCATGTTCAGTCGGCCAACGCCCTTCACCTCCGCGTAAGTGTCTTTGACCTCGTAGCTAAACTGCATCAGCATTCCTCTCCTCTGGGTGTTCAGGACCTTCTGAACCTGCAATAACTTCCGGGACGAAGCCCTTGTACAAAACCGCCTTGACCAGCACGCTCAGGACCACCAAATCGAAGGCGACCCAGAAAACGTTCACCAAAGTCCCCAGCGGCTCTGCCATGCCTGCTATGAGCCGTGCAACCCCAACCACCAGCGCAACTCCCAGTAGCACGCCCACAATGATCTGTGGCCGGATCAGGCTCCAACTGGGTCCGCCGCTCTGGCGTGCTTTCGGGGTGACCGCAAACCCGAGGGGACGGCCGAACCAGACGTTGCGTGCCGCCGTCGTACACGCCTTGATCCAGGTGGGGAACAGCGCAAGGCTGTATTGCTGGCCACGCCAGGTGGGTATCCCGTGCCCGGCGACAACGAAAAGCAGCTGGTTCACCACCATGAACGGTATGAACCGGATGAAAAAGTCGAAGCTCAGGCTGCTGACCGGAAGGATGCCGAGCGTCAGGTAGATGATCGGCGCGGCGAAGTAGACCACAGCCGCGAAACCGCTCAGGTAGCTCCACATAGTGGAGAAGTACATGAGTTTCTGGCCCCAGGACAGTCCGCGCTGGACCAGCGGGTTTTCACGGAGCAACACCTGCATGGTGCCCTGCGCCCACCGGAGACGCTGCGTCAGCATGGTTTTCACGTCCTCGGGAGCCAAGCCGTTGGCGAGGATCTCGTGGTGGTAAACGCTCTTCCAGCCGAGCGCGTGCAGGCGCATTGCCGTTGCCATGTCCTCCGTGACGGAGATGGTGGCCAGCGGCATGACGGGCTGCGCTTCGTCGGTGCGTTCCACGGAGATGGCGTCCAGGACTGCGTGGACGGATTCGAGCGCGCCCAGCGGTGACCAGTCGCGGCCGGACATACGGTCGACGGCGTCGCCCGCCACTGTTGGGACACCGGACTCTCCGACGTGGGCCAGTTCCATGGCAGCGATTTCCTCGAGGTCCGCTTGCAGTGCAGAGAAGTCGGCAGCCACCAGGGTCCGCACGGCATCGTCCACTTTGCGGCGCACGCGGTACGTGATCTCGCTCAGGGAAGCTCCGGCGTCGAGTTCCCGCCGGGCGTTGTTGGTTGCTGCCTCAACCTCGTTGAGCATCTGCTCCACCAAGGGGTTTTCGGCTTCCGCGGAATGTCGCGCCTTCTTGATGGCGGACTGGGACGCGGCGAGGGCCCGACGGACGCTCTTCTCTGTGGCCTTGACGTAGCCCACCAGGCCAAGCTGCATGAGGGCTTCCCTGCGCAGGATCGCGTTGGAGCCACAGAAGAATGCCGCGTTCCAGCCGTCCTTGCCCTGCTGGATGGGTCCGTAGAAGAGGGGAGCCTGGCTGCCGAGGGGGTCGTCGGCGGGGACGTTGATGAAGTACTGAGGGGTCTGGACCAGCGCCACACGGTCGTCGTTGAAGTAGCCCAGCGTATGGTCCAGGATTTCCGGCTCGGGAATCTGGTCGGCGTCGAGAATCAACAGGTACTCGCCCGAGGTGACCATGAGGGCGTTGTTCAGGTTGCCCGCCTTGGCATGCCGCGGCATGTCCGGGGTCCAGTCCGCGCCTCGCGTCACGTAACCGATCCCGTTCGACTCGGCGAGTTGTCGCATCTCGGGACGGTCGCCGTCGTCGAGAATCCACGTGCTGTGCGGCCACCGGATGCTCTTCGCGGCCAGCGCCGTGGTCAGGACCAGATCCAACGGTTCGTTGTAGGTGGTGATGAAAACGTCCACGGTAGCGGTCTCAGGCGCTGCCGGCGGTGCCTTCCGGAGCTTCAGGTTCCAAACCGTCAGTCCGAAAAGCATGACGTCAATGAGGCTGTACGTCTCGGCGATCACCAGCGGAACGGCGATCCACCACGCCTCCCAGTTCAGGGACGCAAGCCAGCGCCACGCGACGTAGTTGACGCCAAGAATGACTGTCAGGACTACCAGCAGGCGGGTCCAGAACCGCGTCACAATCCCCCCAATCTTGTGGCTTTACTGCGGAAGAGCTTCGGTCTGTGGAGCTTCGTCTCTGCCGTGGGCGGCAAGTATGGCGTCGGGTCTGCGGCGGACCACGACGGCGGTGACGTCGTCTTCCGCTGTTGTGGCCGGCGCGAGTGCCAGGACGGCCGCGCAGGCAGCCTCCGCTGTGGCCTGTTGGCGAACGGCTTCCTCGACGCTGCGGATGAAATCTTCGAGTGAAGGGTAGACGTCCAGCACTCCGTCACTGACGATCACCAGGGAGTCGCCGGCGTCCAGGTGCATGTCCGCAGCTGGCCACTCTTGGCCATCGAGGACGCCGACAGGCGGGCCCGCAGTGACCAACCTGCGTGTGGCGCCGTGGGCCGGGACATGCAGGGCCAGGCCGTGCCCGGCGTCGATATAGCTGACGTTGCCCGAGGCGCTGTCCAGGCGCGCGTGGAACATGGTCACGAACGAGCCGGACTGGCCCAAGTCTGCGGCGATGGTGGCGCTGGCTGAGTCGAAGGCGTCCCCGATGGCCGGGCTGTCCGCCACCGAGCGCATCACAGCGCGGACTGTGGCAGCGATCAGTGCCGCACCCATTCCCTTGCCCATGGCGTCGGCGACAGTGAGGTGCATGCCGTTGGAGGTCTGGTACCAGTCGTAGAAGTCCCCGCCAACGCTGCGCGACGGACGGAAGGCGCCAGCGACGTCGTAATCCTTCAGCTGCACTTTCTCTTGCGGCAGAAGGCTCTTCTGCACCACTGCCGCGCGGCTCAGTTCATCGGTAACGCGCGGGTCCTCGGTGGGAGCCGCAGTGGTGCGGGCACGGCGGAAAAGGGCGCGGATGCGGGCCTGGAGTTCCTTGGGGCTGAAAGGCTTGGTGAGGTAGTCGTCGGCACCGGTGTCCAGGCCGGTCAGCCTGTCCAGCTCATCGGCGCGGGCCGTCAGCATCAATATGTAGGCGTCAGAGAATTCCCGCAGCCGCCTACAGACTTCCATGCCGTCAATGTCGGGCAGGTTGACGTCCAAGGTCACGAGCTCGGCGCCGGTGGATCGCACTGCCTCGACGCCGGTCAGGCCGTCCGATGCCTCGGCGACCTCGAAGTCAAGCTGCTGGAGCACCACAACGAGCAGCCCGCGGATGTCAGCGTCATCCTCGATGACCACCGCGCGGCGTTTGTTCGGAGTGGAAGACATGGCTCCATTAACTACTGTCTGAGGGCATTTGTCACGTTCAGTCAAGAGACATGTAACGCCCGCTCAAGCAACTGAGCGGGCGTTACAGAAAATGACTGACGTCATGTGGGAGAGCGATCCCTCAAAAGGGCCGGGATGTGAGAGAAGGTTAGACGCCCAGCTCTTCCTTCAGAGCCTGGACGTGGCCCTGGGCGCTGACCTGGTACTGGGTGAGCTTGACCGTGCCTTCGCCGTCGAGCACAACGGTGGAGCGGACCAGGCCTTCGACGATTTCGCCGTCAACGAGCTTCTCGCCCCAAGCGCCGTAGGCCAGGGCAACAGCGTGGTTCTCGTCGGAAAGCAACGGGAAGGTCAGGGCGAACTCGCCGGTGAAGGCGGAGAGCGCCTCCGGGGCATCCGGGGAGATGCCGATAACTTCGTAGCCCTTGCCCTGGAGGCTGGCGAGGTTGTCGCGGAAGTCGCAGGCCTCGGTGGTGCAGCCGGGCGTGGCAGCTTTCGGGTAGAAGTACACAATGACGTTGCGTCCGCGGTAGTCGGACAGCGAGACCTTGGTGCCGTCGGCGTCGAGCAGCGCGAAGTCAGGTGCCTGCGTTCCGACGATGAGTTTCTGGGTCATAGCGATCCTTTACATTCAACCGGCGGTGGCCGGCTCATTCAAACCAGCAAAAAGCCGGCAATGGTCATTCAAAAGCGGAGTGTCTATGGACTGAACAGCAAAATCAGATGCTGTATTCCGCGGGTCCGCGCACGGTGGCATATGGCCCCGGCACGAACTGGTAGCCGCCTCCACGGACGGTGGAGACAGTGTGGCGGGCAGCTCCAAGCTTCCGCCGTACCCTTCCAACATAAACGTCGATCGAGCGAAATGCCGCGCCCGGGAGGTCAAATGACTCCAAGAAACGTTGCAATTCTTCACGACTAATGGCCCTGGAGCAGTTCACCACGAGGTAGCGCAGCAGCTTGTATTCCATGCCAGTAAAGGCAACCGGGACGCCGTCGAGCAGTACTACTTCAGCGGCGAGGTCAATTGCAAGTTGGCTGCGCCGCCCTGCCAACATGACAGGCTCGACGGCGGTACTGCCGCTTCCGATCTGACCCCGGCTAACGGACTCATCACCCTCGCGTGCGGAGGTGACTCG
Source organism: Paenarthrobacter sp. NPDC092416 (assembly GCF_044755025.1). NCBI lineage: Bacteria > Bacillati > Actinomycetota > Actinomycetes > Micrococcales > Micrococcaceae > Paenarthrobacter > Paenarthrobacter sp. NPDC092416. The sequence continues at coordinate 159,554 of NZ_JBIVQG010000006.1, read as the reverse complement.
TCCGTTTGACGGGGAATTTCCGTCAGCCAGTGCGTCTGCGAGGGAGAGGGCGGGGTGGGTACCGGCGTCGGCGGTGTCCTGCGGAGTGCCGCCCCAGGAGGAATCGCCGACGCCGGATTGTTCTGCCCCGATGGCGGGCCAGATGCGGACTTCCGCCTCCGGGGCAAGTTTCTTGGCCCGGGCCAGCACAAGGCGTGCTGCCCGTTCCCAGACTGCGGGATCAATCTCGTCGCCCTCGGCCGGGTTGACCCAGAGGGCGAGGCCGCGCGCGCTCAGGCCGTTCCGTTCGCTCAAGCCCTGCCGCCGGGCGGATCCACGCGAGGCAGATCCGCCGGGAAAGCGGGTGGGCGGCGGCCCGTAGGCATTGACTGCCATGGCGGTTGACCTAGACGCCACCGCGGCGGATCAGCTTGCCGCCGGGGTTCTGGCCGTCGATCACGGTGCCGCGCAGGTACGTCTTGCGGACGACGCCGGACAGCGGGCGACCGTCGTAGGGCGTGATCGGGTTCTTGTGCTTGAGCTTGGTGACGTCCACAACGAAGGCTTCATCCGGAGCGAAGATGGAGAAGTCGGCGTCATAGCCCAGGGCGAGCTGTCCCTTGTTGTGCAGGCGGGCCAGGGCGGCGGGCTTCTCAGCCATCCAGGACACGACCTGTTCCAAGGAGATGCCGCGGTGGCGGGCCTCGGTCCAGATCAGGGACAGGCCCAGCTGGAGCGAGGAAACGCCGCCCCAGGCAACCGCGAAGTCGCCGTTTTCCAGGTCCTTCAAGTCCAGCGTTGAGGGGGAGTGGTCCGAGACGATGCAGTCGATGGTGCCGTCCTGGAGGCCCTTCCAGAGGAGCTCGCGGTTGGAGGCTTCACGGATCGGCGGGCAGCACTTGTAGGCCGTGGCGCCGTCGGGGATCTCTTCGGCCATGAGCGTCAGGTAGTGCGGGCACGTCTCAACGGTGAGGTTGACGCCGTCGCGCTTTGCTGAGGCGATCATCGGCAGCGCGTCGGAGGATGAAAGGTGCAGGATGTGGGCGCGGGCGCCGGTCCAGCGGGCGCGTTCGATGACCTCGGCGATTGCCTTGTTCTCGGCGCCACGGGGGCGGGAGGCAAGGAAGGTCTCGTAGTGGTCGCCGCCCGGGTGCGGGGCGCGGTCGATCGCGTGGGAGTCCTCGGCGTGCACGATCATGAGGGAGTCGAAGGACTTGAGCTCAGCCATGTCCTCTTCCATCTCATCCGCGTCCAGGTGCGGGAACTCGTCCACGCCGGAGTGCAGGAGGAAGCACTTGAAGCCGAAAACGCCTTCGTCGTGCAGCGGGCGGAGATCCTTTTTGTTGCCCGGGATGGCACCGCCCCAGAATCCGACGTCCACGAACGCCTGGTCCTTGGCCACAACGCGCTTCTGCTCCAGGCCGTCCACGCTGGTGGTGGGCGGGATGCTGTTCAGCGGCATGTCGATGATGGTGGTGACGCCACCGGCAGCTGCGGCGCGGGTGGCGGAGGCGAAGCCTTCCCACTCGGTGCGGCCGGGCTCGTTGACGTGGACGTGCGTGTCCACCAGGCCGGGGATGAGGGTTTCTTCGTCTGTCAGTTCAATGACCTCGGTGCCGGTGAGGCCGTTGCCGAGCGGTTCGATGGCGACGATGATGCCGTCGCGGATACCAACTTCGCGGGCTGCGAGGCCAGCGGTGGTCAGGATGCGCTGGCCCCGGATAACGAGGTCATAGGCGCCGATTGCTTCAGACATTGAGGTACTCCTTGTTTTCGGTCCGTTCCGCCAGGTACACGCCTATGTGCTTACCCAATTGTTCAAGCAACGGACCTGCTTCAGCGATACATTTTTGGACATCTTTTTCCAGATCGGTCAGAGCGTGGACCGTGTGGAAGCCGGCGTCGTTTAGTTGTTCCCGGCTCAGGGTACTCCGGCCGCAGACTGCGATCACGGGAACCCCGTTCCTCTGTGCCGCGCGGGAGACGCCCATGGGGGTCTTGCCGAGCAGGCTTTGTTCGTCCAGGCTGCCTTCTCCGGTGATCACCAGATCGGCGCCCTTGAGCCTCTGCTCAAGATCAGTGAATTCGAGTACGACGTCGATACCCGGCCGCCGCTCTGCCTTCAGTGCCGCGATGGCAATGTAGCCAACGCCGCCTGCTGCTCCGGCGCCGGGCGCCTTGGCGGCGCTCCTTGCCTGCTGGCCTGCTGTTTTGGCGAGGACGTCCACGAAGTGTTGCAGTGCCGCGTCCAGTTCGGTGACATCGTCCGGCGTCGCGCCCTTCTGCGGACCGAAGATGGCTGGGGCTCCGCTGGCCCCCAAAAGGGGATTGTCGACGTCGGACGCCAACACGAACTCGGTTGCCTCCAACCGGACGTCGAAGTTGGCGAAGTCGATGCTGTCGATCTCCGCCAGTGCCGCACCGCCGCCGGGGAGTTCGTTGCCGTCCTTGTCCAGGAACACGGCGCCGAGGCCCTGCAGGACTCCTGCACCGGCGTCGGTGTTGGCGCTGCCGCCCACACCCAGGATGATCTTGCGGCAGCCGAGGTCCAGCGCGGCGCGGATCAATTCGCCGGTGCCGATGCTGGTGGCTTTACGTGCGGTTTCGCTCGTGGGGCCGTCCGGCAGGAGGGCGAGACCGGAAGCAGCCGCCATTTCGATGACAGCTTCCGTGTTTTTGATCGCAAAATCAGCCTGCACGGGTTCGCCCAGCGGGCCGGTGACGGTGGTGGTCCGGCGGGTGAAGCCGGAGCCGATGGCGGCGTCGATGGTTCCTTCGCCGCCGTCGGCCACCGGAATGCGTGTTGCTTGTATGCCGTGGCCGAACCCCGCCAGCAGGCCTGTTGCCAGGTGCTTGGCGACGTCGGGCGCGGACAGCGAGCCCTTGAATTTGTCCGGGGCGATGACAACACGCATTCCGGTGCCTCCTTCGTGTTTTAGTTCGGCCTTGGTTTCTCTTTAGGCTTTGGCGAGGATCGCGGTGGGTGCGTCCGCAGCGGTCTCTGCCAGCTCTTCGAACTCGTTCACGGCGTTGATCTCCACGCCCATGGAGATGTTGGTGATCTTTTCCAGGATCACTTCAACCACCACGGGAACCTTGAACTCGCCCATGAGTGCCTTGGCCTTGTCGAAAGCTGCCGGCATGTCGTCCGGGTTCTCAACGCGGATGGCCTTGCAGCCCAAGCCTTCGGCAACCTTGATGTGGTCAACGCCGTAGCCGTTGGTCTCCGGGGAGTTGATGTTCTCGAAGGCCAAGGAAACGTTCTGTTCCATGTTGAAACCGCGCTGGCTCTGACGGATCAGGCCCAGGTAGCTGTTGTTCACCACAACGTGGATGTACGGCAGGTTGAACTGTGCGCCCACGGCCAGTTCTTCGATCATGAACTGGAAGTCGTAGTCACCGGACAGGGCAACAACGGTGGCTTCCGGGGTTCCCCTCACCACGCCGAGAGCAGCGGGAGCGGTCCAACCCAGCGGACCGGCCTGGCCGGCGTTGATCCACTTGCGGGCACCGAACACGTGCAGCATCTGTGCGCCGGCGATCTGCGACAGGCCAATGGTGGACACGTAGGTGGTGTCGCGGCCGAAGGCCTTGTTCATCTCCTGGTACACGCGCTGCGGCTTGATGGGCACGTTGTCGAAGTTGGTCTTGCGGTGCAGGGAACCCTTGCGCTCCTGGCACTCGGCAACCCAACCCGAGTAGTCCGGCAGGGTCTTAGCCGACTGGCGCTCGCGTGCCAGCTCGATCAGACCGTCCAGCGCCGCACCGGCGTCGGACGCGATGCCCAAGTCCGGCGAGAAAACGCGACCGATCTGCGTCGGCTCGATGTCGATGTGCACGAACTTACGGCCGGCCGTGTAGGTGTCAAGGCCGCCGGTGTGGCGGTTGGCCCAACGGTTGCCGATGCCGATCACGAAGTCGCTCTGCAGGAACGTCTCGTTGCCGTAGCGGTGCGAGGTCTGCAGGCCAACCATGCCGGCCATCAGCTGGTGGTCGTCCGGGATGGCGCCCCAGCCCATCAGGGTGGGGATAACCGGAACGTTCAGGATTTCGGCCAGCTCAACCAACTGGGCCGAAGCGCCGGCGTTGATGATGCCGCCACCGGCAACGATCAGCGGGTGCTGGGCCGAGGTCAGCATGTCCAGGGCCTTTTCCAGCTGCTTGCGGGAAGCCTTGGGCTTCTCGATGGGCAGGGGCTCGTAGGTCTCGATGTCGAACTCGATCTCGGCCATCTGCACGTCGATGGGCAGGTCCAGCAGGACCGGGCCCGGACGACCCGAGCGCATCAGCTGGAACGCCTTCTGGAAAGCACCGGGAACCTGGCCCGGCTCCAGGATGGTCATGGCCATCTTGGTGACCGGCTTGGCGATGGACTCGATGTCCACAGCCTGGAAGTCTTCCTTGTGCAGCTTGGCAACGGGTGCCTGGCCGGTGATGCAGAGCATGGGGATGGAATCTGCCCAAGCTGCGTACAGGCCGGTGATCATGTCCGTGCCAGCAGGGCCCGACGTGCCGATGCAGATGCCGATGTTGCCATCAGCTGCGCGGCTGTAACCGTCAGCCATGTGGCTGGCGCCTTCAACGTGGCGGGCCAGCGTGTGGCGGATGCCGCCGTGGGCACGCATTGCTGAATAGAAGGGGTTGATCGCTGCGCCTGGCAGGCCGAAAGCCTCGGTGGCGCCTTCCTTTTCCAGGATGGCGACTGCCGCGTCAACGGTGCGCATCTTAGCCATGGTGTACTCCTTGTTTTTTGCCCTTACGGGCGAAGTCTGGGGTGTTTTTGGGTGTGGTGAGGGAGCCGCCGTCGTTTTAGTACGACGGCGGGTTCCCTGCTTTGTTGCTTTTGTTGCCTCTTGGGCGGCTGGGTTAGTTGCGGCCGCTGAGCTGGAGAACCTGCTTGAAGAGACCCGAGTGGTCGAGGCCGCCGTCGCCCTGGTTGACGGTTGCGGCGACGAGCTGGGCTACGACTGCGCCGAGCGGGACAGCGACGTTGGCTTCGCGGGCTGCGGAGGTGACGATGCCGAGGTCCTTGTGGTGGAGAGCCAGACGGAAACCGGGGTCAAAGTTGCGGTCGAGCATCTTCTGGCCCTTCTGGTCCAGGACCTTGGAGCCGGCCAAGCCGCCGCCGAGGACCTTCAGTGCTGCGTCGGTGTCTACGCCGTAGGCCTCAAGGAAGGCGATGGCCTCGCCCAAGACCTGGATGTTGACGGCCACGATCAGCTGGTTGGCTGCCTTGACGGTCTGGCCGGAGCCGGACGGGCCGACGTGGACGATGGTCTTGCCCACTGCGTTGAGGACATCCTGTGCTGCCTCGAAGTCAGCAGCTTCGCCGCCGACCATGATGGACAGGACGGCGTCGATGGCGCCCTGTTCGCCACCGGAGACCGGTGCGTCGAGGGGGCGGATGCCTGCTTCTTTGGCGTCTGCTGCGAGCCGGGCTGCGACGTCCGGGCGGATGCTGGAAGCGTCGATCCAGAGTGCGCCCTTCTTCGCGTTGGCGAAGACGCCGTCCTTGCCGCTGACTACGCCCTCAACATCGGGGGAGTCCGGGACCATGGTGATGACGACGTCGGCGTCCTTGACTGCGTCCGCGATGCTCGTGGCGCCCTGGCCGCCCTCGGAGACGAGCTTGTCGATCTTATCCTGGCTGCGGTTGAAACCGGTGACCGTGTGGCCGGCCTTGACGAGGTTGATGGCCATGGGAAGGCCCATGATTCCGAGGCCGATGACTGCAACGTTGCTCATTTTGGTTCTCTTTCCGGGGAAGTCTGTGTGTCTGAAGTCTGTGTGTGTCTTTTAACTCGAGTGCGCTAACTCAGGTGTGCTTACCCAACTAGGTCGCATTAGTGCGCGTTTTGAGGGTCCTAAACGCGCTCTGCTGCTACTTAGTTGGGCGGGCGGGGCTTAGTTGGCGTTGGCGCGCTGGCGGATGGCCCAGCTGAAAGCCGTCTCCTGCGGTTCCTTGTACTCGAGGCCGATGTAGCCGTCGTAGCCGAGTTCGCGGCTGCGGGCGATCCACTCGCCGAGGGGGAGCGTGCCGGTTCCGGGAGCGCCACGGCCGGGGTTGTCGGCGATCTGGATGTGGCCGAAGTCCTTGGCGTGGTTCTCGATGACGGATTCGACGTCGTCGCCGTTGACTGCCAGGTGGTAGAAGTCGGCGAGGAGTTTGACGTTGGTGGCGCCGGATTCTGCCTTGACGCGGGCGATGACCTTGAGTGCGTCTTCAGCCGTGAGGAGCGGGTACTTGGGTGCGCCGCTCACCGGTTCGAGGAGGACAGTTCCGCCGATACGGGCGACGCCGGCTGCTGCGGTTGCGAGGTTTTCGGCACCGATGGCGTCCTGCTTCTCGGCCGATTCGCCGTCGATGCGGTTGCCGTAGAGGGCGTTGAAGGCCTTGCAGCCGAGGCGCTCACCGATGCCGGCGACGACGTCGATGTTGTCCTGGAATTCCGTGGAGCGTGCCGGCCAGGAGACCAGGCCGCGGTCGCCGCCGGGCATGTTGCCGGCGTTGAAGTTCAGGCCCGTGAGCTGAACGCCGGCGTCCTTGATGGCGGTTTCAAACTCGGTTACTTGTGCGTCGCTGGGGACGGAGGTCTCGAAGGGCCACCAGAACTCGACGGCGTCAAAACCGGCTGTCTTCGCGGCGGCGGGGCGCTCGAGCAAGGGCAGCTCCGTCAGGAGGATGGAGCAGTTCACTGTGTACGTCATCGTAGGTCCTTCCGAGGAGGGGCTTTGATCTATCTTCCGGGTTGCTTGGCTGCCGCCTTGGTGCTTGGCTTCAGTTTCCGCTTTGTGGAATTTAGATTCTGCTTTATGAAAAGTTTAGGGAAGGTGAGGGTGGGAGTCAAGGGGGGTGGGTGGGGAGGTGGGGTTTGGGATACCAAGACGTTTGTCAGGCAGGGCCTGAGGCGGGCTCGTAGCCGGAAGCAGATTTAGTTTGCGGCACGGGGCTCAACTCAATGGGCTGGACAGCGGATTCCGTGTGGCGTGGCATGCAGTCGGGACTGCGGCGTCGAGAGGCACGCATGATTCAGGCCGGCCGTGTATTAGCCGCCGGTAGTCGGCTGAGTCCTACTCGGGAAGCAACGAATTGGGCGTATACGATGCAAGCCATGGCGGACTGCGTCCGGTGGCAGAGGCGTCACTGTGCAGGTGGCGCGTGCTTTTTGGGCTGGCAACAGCGCACGGTGCAGCGGACGAGACGCAGGGCAGGCGGCGCACAACTATTGATGTGCATAAGGGCAACGCTAAGAAGGCCTTTTGAAGCGAGGCGTAGCCAGGCTGCTGTGCTTGCTCTAAGGGACGGGCTGGTCGAGTGATGAACGGCCAAGATCTCCCGACGCAAACGATCCACTATGGGCGATCCGTCGGTGGTCAACCACAGGTCAGACCCATGACGGGCTACTTGCCTCGCGGTTCCTTGGGGTTTGGAGCGGGGGTGGACTTTCCGGCGCTTCCACCGCTTCGGCCGGATACCGACGAAGACGAAGACTTTGCACTGTATCGGCCCGTTACGGCACTACGACGAACAGCGCCTCCAACCCGGAAAACTCCATTGCCGAGACTTTGATATGAGCTTGCGCTGCTGTTAGCTGCCAACAGATTTCCTTTCGCCTAGGTCTAAAGTGTACGCCCCGAGGCTGGGAAGGCTACTGCGCTTAGTTGATCGCCCCAGTCGTCTGCGATCTCCATGAGCTTCTCGCCCCACAAAAATTTTGAGGACTCGAATTTTTCTGCGGCCAGCGGGAGCCCAATGGTAAGAACCGCGGCTGAGAGCGTTGGCATAGTGGGGTGGGGTACGGGTATGGGAAGCGCGAGGACTGATTTCCATTGCCTCGTATTCTCTGTTTCAAGATTCTTGAACAAGAGCGTGTCGGATCCCAATGATTGCCCAGCAATCCACGGGCTGTCATGGCCCGTATCCACAGTTCGGAGCGTCGCTAAGTCACGGTAGAGACGATCCTGAGCGGCCCATCGCGTGAGCTTTCCTACCCCATCAGCTATCCAAAGGGAAACATTCAACCGATCCACGTCGAGTACGTCCCGCAGGTCGGTGGAGTTTTTGTTCAACTCTTCTACATATGTCTCCTGCAGGGTGGCAAAGTTAGTGGCATGCGCTGCCCAGATCTGAGAAGCACGTTCCTGGGGCGCCTCATAGTCTTCGCGATGGACATACCGAAGTTCTTGGATGATTTGTGCCGCATCCGCATGGTCCTGAAGCAGCACAGGTTCAAGACCAACTGCCCGCCATTGGTCACTCAACGCTCGCTGGGTCTTTTGGAATTGGGGCTTGGACAGAGAAAAGGCCTGTCTGGCGAGAAGCACAAGAGCAGCGTGATCCTTCGGCTTGCCCTTTAGGGCCAGGTGCAGCCACTGGCGTACGTCGGGGTCCCGGTAGGACGTCCCCGCGATGATAAGAGCACCTCGAGAAACTGCCTTCTCTAAGTACTCGTACTGCCAGGAATTAGCATTCGCGATCAAATCGGTGAAGTCATTGAGCGTAAGTATGACCCCCACCGACGAAGTCGGGCTAATGACGCCGTGAAGATGGGTGACTACGCGCTGTTGACCGTAGTCGGCACCGTCCACGGCAGAGACTGGCGCGGAGGAAGCCTCTTCCTCGCATATTGCGGATTCAAGCAAAGTGTCAAAATTGAGAGTCACGAGACTTGTGTCGCCGTTACCTGTCAGCAGGTGGCCCACCGCAGCCAAGTGGAGTGGCGAGGGATCGAGTTGTGTTACGCCTTCATAGAGTGCCTTGCGGAGCTTCTGTTCCCACTTGTCCCCAGCCGCTGCGCGTGCTGCCTCTACTACTAATAATGGATCTTGACGGGAGAGCAACAAGTTCGCAGTCTCATCGTCGGGCACTGAGTTGCTTTGCCGCAACAAGCGGGTGGCAAACGTGTCCCAATCCGGCAATCCTGAAGTCGTCGAAGCCCCAGCCCCTAGCAGAATTGTCGAATGGTTCTCAGCCCCAGAGCTTCTAAATTGCTCCATCATTTCGGCTGTCAGGTCAGGTGCACTCACCGATCTATCTTGCCATTACGAGGTCGATGCCATCACTTGGGACGCGGTCGTATGGATTAATTATCCAGAACCAAATATGGCGAGCAGTCCTAATGCGGCCGCACGAACTAGGTCCCGTCTCCGCTTCGATATGTCGCGCCCATATTTAAGGAGACACGCAGACGGTCAGCCACTGGTCGAACCGAAGGACAAAATGCTCGACGACCTCGACGACGGGTTTGGGAATTACGAGTCTGGTTATTCTCAGCTAGGAATGTTAGGCAGATGCTACGACTGGTTAGCGATCGCTCAAGGTCGTGGCAGGTTGCGTGAGAGGTCCAATCCACCAGCAGGACGGTTAGTTGCCGCCAGCTTCCCAAAGTACGTATTCTACTCGTTGGCTGCTTGGCTCCTTAGGGTGGCCCGAAGCCACAAGACATCAGTCGAGAGCGACAGACGTCTTTTATCGTACCTGCACCTTTAGTCGCCGACTTGAGCAAGGTAACGCTTCTCCAATCGATGCTCGACTTGCCGCCGGAGCCATCCCGCGGTGCCCCAAATGCTTCCCCCCAAAAACAACGTCAATCCGCTTGCAACGACGGAGAAGGAAATGGTCCAAGGCGCCGCCGGTTTTGCCCACCCCGGGATTATGCCGTCAGGGAGAACCGTGGCGGCGATCGAGAAGAGGATGATGCCTGCGCATACTCCGATAAAGCATCGATGAATGGTGAGAGCTCGGCGCTGTGCTTTTTTGGTTGCTCGTTGCCGACGGTTTTGATCGGCCGTCTCAAGTTGAGCCAGTCGAGATTCAAGGGATTCCGCATGTTCACCTGCAGCTTGCTTGGCTGCCCGCTCCTCCGCCAACTCACCCTCTCGGGCTTCCAGGGCCTGAGTTGTGCCCTCGAGCTCGTTGCGTATGGTGCTTACGGCGATGACCGCGGCGTCACGTTCCCCTTCAGCGGGTGAAAGGATTTCCGCCTTAACGGTTTCGAGAATGTCGGCCACCGTCGTGGATGTAACTCGGTCGGCATCTCCCATGGTTCTGTCCATGAGGCTTCTCTCGGCCTCGGTCGAGTAACGCAGCAGCATTACATCCGATTCAGAGATTTCACCTGTATGACTTAGACGCTGGATCTCGCCCAAATACCGATCCCAAATACGCCCTCCCGGCTCTAGCGCTGCAAAGCAGTCGGCCAGGATCTGGGCCCGGGGTAGGTTAGGTGCTGCTTGTGGCTTCTTGAGCCAAACGAGTGTCGCCAGATGGTGATCGGTAAGTGCAGGCGGCCACTCGTGGTCGCCTCCACGCATGAAGAAACTACGACCGACGCGCGCCAAACCAGCATTGGTGGTGACCAGTAGCGCTCGGCAGGTCTCCAACCTTGAGCTGCTTCGCCCGCCCCGGAGGCGGTGCACAGCCGTCAGACTGTCTAGGTCGTTGAGGAGGGCATCTCGGCTGGAATAACCCATGGACTCCCCCATCAAGTCTTCCAGCGCCAACTCGTCGATCGTCAGAGCAGGCGAGGGGTCAGGGCGTTCCTGGATCGCCACTCCAAGTGCATTGATATCATCGTCGAGGCGCTGAGACATAAGGAGAATGTCGCTGGCAGTTACGCCCATGCTTGCAAAGTGCGAATCCGTTGCTCGTCGGTTGCTTCCATGGAAAGCCCCTTGGGAGGCCTTTGAAGCCGAGCGCTGGAGTATTCCTCGAACTTCACTAACACTGTGTTCGAAGCAAGCTAGGTTGGCCCCCGCGTCTCGAGACAAAATGATGAGATCCTTTGCTGCTTCCATGGCATCTTGCCCCTCGTAGCCGAGTGCCTTCAAGAGAACCGGAGCATCTAAATAGAATGTGGTGCGATCTATTCGTCGACCAAGTTCGCTACCATTCGGAAGGTAGAGGGAAACCGCCAGCATGCTGCCCTTTACGACAGCTTCCAGATGCTCAAAGGCATCCGGCATGCTACTAACGACATGACCGACGAAGGCATTTACAATGTATTCCGTCGTTTTGTCTGACGACGACGACGGGCGAGCATCGTAGGGTGCGCCGTTGACAACGGACCCCAGCAATGGGACCGAGTGGGCTTCGATGTGGTCCAAGAGGGCGTCCTCGGCTTCCTCGATGCTGAGGGTGCGTTGGAAGCGTTCTTCTGCAAAGTTGATCAGCTGACTGACCAACGCCGTCTGCCTCCGCAAATGATCGGCCTTTTGTCGCCCAAGGTCCCGGATTCCATCAAGCTGGGATCTGTCCGCTACGAAACTTCCATTCTCGCGATGACCGAGCTTCTTCTGCGCAGCTCGTCGGCTTAAGGTAGAGAGGACACCCTCTGGGATGTCGATGCCGAAACGTTCGCGGATATGTGTTTTAGCGGCAAGAGCTGATAGGGGCGCTCCAGCAGCTTCTTTCGCTGCGTCAAGGAAGAACGGCAGGAAGTTATCAACGTAACTCTCCTGAGAAACGTCCCAGTTGGCCTTGATTATTGCGAGACTTGCTAGAAGCGCATTACTCGTCGTCATTGTGGGTGTCACGCATCCACCGTGTCGCGCGTTGCGAGTCTTCCATCTACAGAGTTCATACTGCCCCCAAATAAGGCCCCGGGTAGTCGCGGGACGCCGTCAGAACGAACAAATCCTACGTGAAGTTTTGGCGACGTTGTGGCTTACTCATGATTTTGTCGCCAAGATGGGCAAATCCGCATGGCGATCAGACTTAGTCCCTAACAGGACCCTCTTGTCCTCAACTGTCCACGCCTGGCCGTCTTCGTTGGAGCGAGCCTAAGTCTTTAGGGAGAAGCCCAGTTATCTCTGCCCGGGGAAGGGCCGTAAGCACCCATGCAAACACCTTCAAGCGAGCGGGAAGCACCGGTCACCCAAGTGCCGGCGGGGGTACGGTGCCTAGTAGCAGTTTGTCCGGTCTATGCGGCCGGCATCGGTCTCCAGCGCCAGCAGCCAAGGGTTGACACTCCGATAGCTTGTTTGCGGATGGGCGTACCCATGACGACTACTTGATTTTGATCTGTATGGACCGAGTTATGTCTATTTCTTGCCTAGGTTCGATAATCGTGCGAAGCTGCCGGTCCATGCCGTGTCTTCAAGTCATGTTTTAGTGATATCTCGCATGCAGAGACCACTCAGATGCGGCGGTATCGCCCCCTTCAGGAACAGGAGATCACGGCTAAATTCGAAGCTGGGGCTGTGGCGCCACTGCTCCGGACCGTTGTCAGAGAATCGACCGCTTTCGGCTCTGTCGTCTAGCTCATCCCGTGTACCGACACTTCGAGACTCCCAGGCATCCGACTCCCATTCTCCAGCTATGCTGAGGAACGCCAGTGGGCACGGTGATGACGTGGCGGCTATGACTATGGTGACTGTTCGCGGAAGGAACACGAATGGCTCGGCCGACAGTTCAGGATGTCGCCAGGACGGCGGGTGTGTCTGTGGGGACTGTGTCGCGCGTTCTGAACGGAAGTTCCGCCGTCAGTGCGGCGGCCAAGGAGAAGGTCAACGCCGCAATCCGCGAGCTCAGTTATCGTCCGTTGGCTTCGGCAAGGGATCTTCGAAGAGACCGCACCATGCGCGTCCTGGCACTCGCCAAGAACCATCAGCGAAGTCTTCCCAGGTGTCGGCGACGCGGCAGCTGACTCTGGCTACGTCAGCCTCATCGCAGCCATCGACGGAGACCTGGATCGGGAGCAGCAGCTCGTGGACATGCTGTGCAACGGCTCCGTTGACGGACTGGTGATCTTCTCCCCAACAATGCCGGACGACGACGTGAAAACGGTCGCCGAGCAACTGAGCGTCGTCCAGGTCTGTGAGATCGTCGACGCCGAGGCAGCATTCAGTGTCTCCATCGATGACCGTCAGGCCGCCTACGACATCACCAAACTCCTGATCGAGACCGGCGGCAAAAGGGTGGCAATGCTCGCGCACAGAGGTGCCCGTTCGGGCCGGCTGCGTGAGGAGGGTTTCCGCCAGGCGCTCAGTGAAGCGGGCCGGGGCCAGGATCAGTTCCTGTTCGGCGAAGGCAACTTCGGGTTACTCGGGTCGCACTCCCGCGCGAAAGGCTCACGGAAAAGGAAACCTTCCGGACGCCGTGTTCTGCGGGACGGACATCGTCGCGGCCGGGAGCGTCCGGGAACTCACCGACGCAGGCCTAAAGGTGCCGGGCGACATCGCCGTGGCAGGTTTCGATGACTCCACTCCGGCAGAAATGGGGAAAGTGAGTGCCAATTTGGCGTTCTAGGTGCTCAAAGGGCCAAAAAAGGGTTTTTGTTGCGCACCTTCTAAGTGGTGGAAGTTATCCAGCCTTCGACTCCGTCCAAGCCGAGGACAAACTGCTCGATCCTGCCGAAGACTTCGGTCTGCGCCTCTTGAGATGCCCGCCAATCGTTCGGAATCTGCAAAGAGTGGTCGGCTCCCGGGACCTCGAGGAATGTCCCAGCCGTCTCAGATTTGCGGCCTCCGTCCCATAGCTTGTCCTTTGTCCCGCCGATAAAGAGGTCATTCTTGGAAGTGGTGGCAACGGTGTTCCTGACCCGCGCATCTGTGAGCAGTGGTGTGAGCCAGATGCCAGGCGTTCGGGTTTGCTCAGCCCACGGAATCGACAAGCTGCTGAAGGACTTGGCGACGACGAGGCGTTGACGGCTTTCAGGGGATGCGGCAAAGGCGCTTTCGGCGGCGTTAGCGGCAAATGCATGAGGGTTTTCACTTGGCGAATCGTCGGGTGTCCACCTGACTGCCTGGACATGCCACCCGAGCTCACCCAGCAATTCACCCACCCAAAAGAGGAGCGGGCCTTCCACTGGGTAGCCCGAACCGGGAAGCAAAACGGCCACTTTGGCTGCTTCGGGGTCGTTAGTCGTGGCTGTCGCCCACGTGAAGGATTCCATGGGCACATGCTATCTGCCGGCATCAGCGGCCTCGGTGACGGCCGTCGTCGTGAAGATCGTGGGCGCTCTCCGTCGCCGAGGCGGGCGGCAGAGGACTCTTAGACGCCAGCTTTGGTCAGCAGCGCATCAAGGGTCATGAAGAACAGGGCGCGGTGGTCGGCCGCCGTCGGGTCTGTCATGTATTGAAGAGTTGCTCCGTCGTAGATCATCAGGAAAGACCGCACGAGCGCTGGGATGCCAATAAGGCACTCGTCGCCATTGTTTTGAGCCGCGGAGGAGAAGATGTTTCCCAGCTCCACTTCATATGCGGGATAAATTTTCGCCGCCAGCGGGCTGAGGGGGGCATTGCGAGTTGCCCACAGAATGAGTTCGATCTCGGCAAGGAGGCTGGCCGGCTCTTCTTCAAGTGCTCGCCAGTACCCTTCGGCTACTTGTTCCACCGCTTTGCGAAGACCCAGGTCGACGGGGACTTCGCCGGAAAAGCCGCTGAGGTTCTTCAACCAGGCCTCGGCGGCCGCCTCCATGAGCTCGTCTTTACCACTGAAGCAATAATTGGCGGTAGCCAAGGGGGCATTGGCTTCCTTGGCGATGGCCCGCATGGTCACGGACTGAACACCCTCACGCTTCATGAGTTCCACGGTTGCTGCAATCAGCTGTTCTTTTCGATCTTTTGCGGATACCCGCATTGCTCACTCCCCAGTTTCCCAATGAGGCCCCGCTGGGCCCCGTCTTAAGACTATGGCTTGGAGAGTGCGAAAGTTTGCAGCTCTGTTTTGAACGAGTGACCTGAACGTGTTTTGGACGCGGCAGGCCGCCGCCCTGATAGCCAGGGCGGCGGCCTGCCATAGGGGAAGACCCCAGTCGTATTGCCACGTACGGCTGGTTACATGGCGGTTACGGTCTCGCTGAGGTCGTCAGGTGACAGGTTGTCCAGATCCTGGGATGGGCCGTTCAGGTACCGTTCCATGGAGTCATCCATGGCGTTGAGCCAGCGGGTGTGGTGCTTGGTCGCCATGGTGCCGGTGACGACGGAACGGTGGAGCATGTCGCGGTATCCCAGAATGTCGTCGTGCTTGTGGTGCATCCAGTCCTTGAACAACTGACAGACCGCGTCCAAGTCGAAGGGCGGGTAGTCGGTGGCGGCAATGAGTTCCCGCAGGTAATCCGTTTGGAAATCTGCTTCTGCGTCGTGATCCTGTAGGGCAGCCTGGCGCTGGAGCCAGTGCTGGATGTCAGCCTCGCGCTCAGCGATGGAGGGTAGGTGGATCTTCCCGGTCATGACATCGCGGGCAAACCAGGCCTGCGCGTCGAACATGTTGAACGTGTAGTACTGGTCTTGGGCGCCCAGATAGAACAGGTTGGTATTCTGCTGCCACACCACTCCCTTGTAAAGACCGCCTGGGTACAGCACATTCGGTGACTTCAACGACAGCCCGCTGGGCAGGAACGGGTACTTGTGTTGGTATCCGGTGCAAAGGACGACGGCGTCAAAATCGTCGTGCGTGCCGTCACTGAAGTGGGCGGTACGGCCGTCGAAGTGCGTGACAAGGGGACGCTCAGCCGTGTTCTCCGGCCAGTGATAGCCCATCGGCGCCGAGCGGTAGCTCAGAGTGATGGACGCAGCGCCCATCTTGTGGGCCTGCATGCCGATATCCTCGGCGGAATAGCTACTGCCGATCATGAGCAGCTTCTTGCCGTAAAAACGCTCGGCACCCCGGAAATCGTGGGCGTGCAGTACCTCGCCCGGGAAAGTCTTGATGCCCTTGAATTCGGGGACGGCCGGGACGGAGAAATGGCCTGTGGCAACCACCAGCTTGTCGAACACGTGCGTCTCGGTGAGGTTCGTTTTGAGGTCCTCAACCGTCAGCGTGAATTCCTGCGTGGCCTCGTTGTAGCTGGTGTGGCGGGCAACGCTGTTGAACCTGACGTACTTGCGGACGTCGGACTTTTCCACCCGTCCCTTGATGTAGTCGAAGAGAACCTCGCGCGGCGGGAAGGAGGAAATCGGACGACCGAAGTGCTCGTCAAAGGAGTAATCCGAGAACTCCAGGCACTCCTTGGGCCCATTGGACCAGAGATGGCGATACATGCTGGAGTGCACTGGCTCGCCGCGCTCGTCCAGCCCGATCCGCCAGCTGTTGTTCCACTGCCCGCCCCAGTCGTCCCGTTTCTCGAAACACACTATTTCGGGGATGGCGGCGCCCTTTTGACGTGCTGATTCAAAGGCCCGCAGTTGTGCCAGGCCGCTGGGTCCGGCACCAATGATTCCGACTCTCAATGCCATGGTGTTCTCCTGTTCTCATAGATCTTTTCGGTCGCCGGCGTGCGGCGTAATGAGTGCGCTACGTGTCCTGCCGGCAATCGGAGGCTCTAGGCTGCGAAATCGCGATCGCCAACGAAGAACCCCAGGGCATAGTCGGGGGTCTCGAACTTGACGGTGGTTCCCTTGGGGAAGAACAGCACGTCGCGCTCCTTCGCTTGCGTGGTTTCCCCGGTCGTCTGATCGGTGAGGATGAACTCACCCTTGATGACGACCTTCATCTCGTCGTAGGTGTACGTGTATACCAGCGGCTCCGATGCTTTGAGCTCAAAGAACCCGGCGCTCATGACCGTGCCTGCGGGGTTATGGAGAGAGTCACCGATAGCAGCGATGGTGCCTGGCTCGTTCATCGACGGCAGACCGATATAACCGCCCTCCACTTTATGAATGGATCCGGCTTTGCTGAGCGTTCCTACGAGCATGGTTTCCATGATTTCTCCTTAGAAGTTGGAAAAGATTGATTGTCTGAACTGAGTGATATTCGGCCGGTAAGAATGCACAAAAGATCACGTCGGCACCCTGTAGGGTTCCGCGGAATTGTCGAAATTCGTTAGCTACCAGAAAGACTTATCTGGTGCCGGCTTGAGCTCTCGTGCCGTGATGTCAATCACGCTTGCTCACAACAAAAAGGTGACATGAACAAGCGTGCAAGTCAACCGTTCATGAAAATTTTTCCTACATCAGGTTTCGAGCGTCATGCTTTCCAATTTTTCAGATGAACCATTGACTCGAACGTGTGTTCATGTCAAAGTTGGCAACGCCGTGACCCACGTCACGATGATGCGATCTAACCCGGATTCCACGTAGCATCCCGCAGCAGACGGCGGGCTTAGAAAGGGTGCAAAAACCATGTCAACTGTCTCCAGCTCTCGGCCTGCGACACCTGCAGCAGCGGAAAAGATCGACCTCTGGCCAACAAGGGCCATGAAGCCCATGAAGGCTGAATGGCCACGATTGCACTGCAGGTTTATCAACGCCGATCCCGTCGGCAGCTGGGATGACTTCGTCATGTCGGAATGGGAGCTGACGTCCTGTGGCTGGGAAGACTTCCATCCGCACACCGAGACAAACTTCGTACTGGAGGGTGAGCTCCACGTAGAAAGCGAAGGCAAGACCGTCATTCTGAAGCCAGGCGACTCGGCACGCGTGAACTCCGGACAACTCGGCCGATACTGGGCTCCCGTCTATGCGCGAATGGTCACGGTCTACGGACCCAACCCGGAAGGTGCGGAGTCGCACTCCTTCCGATACTTCGAAATCTGAGCAGGCTACAGCGCTCACCGCGCCCCAGCCCGCCGTCGAACGTTTTGAGCTTGACAGGCTAAGGCCTGCCTTATTCGCCGGGTATCCCCGCAGCTAATCTCCGGGATGCCGTGGATCTTTGAACTCTCAGAGTTGTATACGGTTTTGCCGCTATTCAAGGAGAATTTTATGAGTGAGAACAGTTTGAAATCTGTCAACCATCTAAAACGTTCGATTGACTGGAAGCAGGGCTTGTCCATTTCGCTGGGTGTACCTTTGTTGATACTGCCTTCTTTGGGCTACATCCCGCTGTATTTATCTGCTGCGGCAATACTCATCTGGGGATTGTCAGTCATCCAGGGTTTCATGCAGAACGCTGCGTACGCTGAAATGGCCACCGCTTTTCCCAAGGCTTCGGGCCTTCCCGGCTACGCACAACAGATATTTCGCACCGAAAACTATGCGGGCAAGTATGACAAAGGCAAGCTGATTGGCGGATTCAGCGCCTGGAGCTACTGGTTCGCGTGGAACCCGGTGCTGGCAATCTTCTCCATCTTGGTCGGCGGGTACCTGCACGGGCTGTTCCCGGCGCTGGCCGCGATGTTTACCTCGTATCAGCTTGCGTTGCTTTCCGGCCTGGTGATTTTCGCTGGACTGTTCGTGGTCAACTGGTTTGGCCTGAAGGATGGCGCCATCCTGGGTTACATCCTGGCGGCCGTTTCCTTGATACCGCTCGTTATCCTGACCGCGGCACCTTTTGCCACCGGACACGTTGACTTGGCCAACATCGTAGGCAACTGGTTGCCGGCAGACTGGGCCTGGGACATGCACCACATTCTGATTCTCTTCGGCATCTTCGCAATCGCGCAGTGGAGTGCCTGTGGGTGGGAAACGGCCGCGATCTATGGCCCCGAGTACAAAAACCCGGCCAAGGATGTCCCCAAAGCACTGTTTGCCTGCGGCGTCATCTGCTTCTTCTCATACGTTCTGGTCCAAACCGCAGTGATCGGCGTCCTGGGCGTTGACGGCGTCACGGCCGAACCCATCTCGCCCTTGATCCCAGTTGCCCAAGCTGTCTTCGGCGAAGCCGGCTCTGTCTTCACCATCATCATGCTGATCGCCGCCATGATCCTGATCATCCAAACGGCATACCTTGGTTCCTCCCGCGCCATGCACTCCATGTCGGTGGAAGGCAATCTCCCCAAGGTCTTCGGCAAGACCAACCGCCACGGCACGCCGTTCATCGCCTTGCTCGCCACCGCAGCATTCAACATGGTCCTGATCTCGATGGGATCCCTCGCTGCAATTCTCGCGGCGGCTGCCATTGGGTACACCTGCGCCAACGGCATCAGCCTGTTCGCCTATGTCAAAGCCGCAAAACACTCGACCTTTGCCAACTTGGAGCGGCCCTTCAAAGCACCCAAAGGCTGGCGGCATGTTGCCATGATCTTTGGCCTGTTCAACCTCCCTCTCTGCCTGATCGGCGTCGTCTACCTCAACAGCCTGGAAATCGGCTGGACCTCAACGTGGCTCGGCTTCGTGGTGCTGGCCCTCTACATCCCCATCTGGTTCTACTCCCAAGGCGAATCGAGCCGCTCGAATCGTAAGGCTGCCACTGCCCCTTCTTCAGATCATGATCCGGATAACGATGCCGCGGACCTGGACAAGCTTCCGACCATGACGTGATGCCGGCAAGGACTGCGGGATCGCTTTGCCTCTCCGGCTATGCTGAGGAACGCCGGTGAGGCACGGCAGTGGCGTGGCGGCAAGGACCATCGTCACTGCTCGCGGAAGGACGATCGAATGGCTCGAGCGACAGTTCAGGACGTCGCGAAGACGGCGGGGGTGTCTGTAGGGACTGTGTCCCGCGTTTTGAACGGCAGCCCGGCGGTCAGCGAGGCGAGCAAGGAAAAGGTCAACGCCGCCATCCGTCAGCTCAGCTACCGTCCGCTTGCATCCGCCAGGGACCTTCGCCGGGATAGGACCATGCGTGTTTTGGCCCTCGCCAAGAACCTGGACTCGCTCGTGATCAGTGAGGTCTTCCGAGGTGTCGGCGACGCTGCCGCGGACTCGGGCTACGTCAGCCTCATCGCAGCAACGGCGGGAGACCTGGAACGCGAACAGCAACTCGTGGACATGCTGCGGAACGGCTCCGTCGACGGGTTGGTGCTGTTTTCTCCGACGATGGCAGATAGCGACGTCGATACGGTCGCCGAGCAATTGAGCGTCGTACAGGTTTGCGAGATCGTCGACGCCGATGCCGCCTTTGGTGTGTCGATCGACGACCGTCAGGCCGCCTACGACATCACGCGACACTTGATCGACACCGGCGGCAAGAATCTGGCCATGCTCGCCCATAGAGGAGCCCGTTCCGGCCGACTGCGTGAGGAAGGCTTCCGCCGGGCGTTAGCTGAGTCGGGCTTGTCGCCGGAACGGATCCTGTTCGGTGAAGGAAACTTCGGCTTCCACTCAGGGCGCAGTCTTGCCCGCAAACTGCTGGAGTCAGGGGACCTTCCCGACGCAGTATTTTGCGGTACCGACATCGTCGCGGCGGGCTGCGTCCGTGAACTCACGGACGCAGGGCTGCGGGTGCCTGACGACATTGCTGTAGCGGGTTTCGACGACTCGGCTCAGGCGGAAATGTGCGTCCCGGAACTGACCACGGTCCGGCAGCCGGCCTACGAGATGGGCCGCGTGGCCTTCGCTGAACTCCTGGAACGAATGACCGTGCCGGGCGCCCATCGCCGCGGCCGGACTTTCCTTCCGCACGAGCTTGTAGTGCGGGACTCGACAAAAGCCTAGAGAAAGAGGGTTGACAGCCTCGAGCGGTGACTGTCACACTATTTTGGAATCGATTCCACGGCCATAGGGCCGATTTTTTGGAACACATTTGGAATCGATTCCAAAATGCAAGCGAACCATCGGCAACGACGCCAGGTTCAGGATGCGTGACAGCCAAAACGCATCCCTGAACTCCACCGCCCACAGACCCCCAAAGGAGCCACTTGTGGACTTGATTCGACCTGCTTCTCCGCTCCAGGAGGACGCCGCAACACCCCGAAACGCCAAGACAACAGGTTCAAAGAGGCGCCTCGCAGCAGCAGCGGCTGTGGCCGCGAGCCTCCTGCTCAGTGGTTGCGGCGGGGGAGCCGCGCCCCAAGGTGCGGAACAAGCGGCAGCTGCCGATCCGGCGTCGGGCGCTAATGCCAGCGGCGCCATCAACGTGTGTGGCGGCAAGGACGCTTCCGGAATCTACAAGGGCACGGTGGAAGAGTTCACTAAGTCCAACGGCAAGGTCACGGCCAAGTACACCGAGATTGGTGCCACCACGGATGAAGCCCGCACGCAGACCGTGCAGCGGCTCGAAGGCAAGTCGACCGAGTGCGACATCTTCCTGACCGACGTCATCTGGACCTCCGAGTTCGCCTCCCAAGGCTGGCTGCTGGACCAGACCAAGCTCGTCGAGGCCAGCAAGGACCGGCTCATCCCCTCCACCGTTGAAACCACCAAGTACCAGGACAAGTACTGGGCCTCGCCGTTCTTCACCAACGCCGGATTGGTCTACTACCAGAAGGACAAGGTGGCCAAGCCCGAGACCTGGCAGCAGCTATACGCCGAAGCAGCGAAGGCTCCCGGCAACGGATACGTCTATCAGGGCAAACAGTACGAAGGCCTGACGGTGAACTTCCTCGAAATGCTCTACAGCGCAGGCGGCGAAGTCCTCGACGAAGAAGGCAACGTCAAAATCGACTCCGAAGAGACCCGCGAGGTCCTCAATTTCATGAGCGACGGGCTCAAGAACGGCTCGGCGGACCGCGCCGTCCTCACCTACAACGAGGACCCGGCGCGCCTCGCCTACGAGTCCGGCGACTTCGGTTACCAGCGCAACTGGCCGCACGTCTTCCGCCTGCTCAATGCCACTCCGCTGGCAGGCAGCTTCGGCGTCGCGCCGTTGCCGGCATGGGAAGGCGGCAAGGCCTCCGGCGTGCTGGGCGGCTGGAACCTGGCGATCTCGGCCCACTCCACCAACCAGGCCGCGGCCGTCGCGTTCATCGACTTCGCCACCACGCCGGAGTGGCAAAAGCACGTGGCCATGGACTACTCGCAGGCCCCGGTGAACGAGGCCGCCTACTCCGACCCAGCGGTACTGCAGAAGATGCCGTTCGCAACGGAACTCCTCGCCTCCGTCAAGGGTGCCAAGCCGCGCCCGATCTCCCCGGTATACCCGCAGATTTCGCAGGCGATCTACAAGAACGTCTATGCCGTCCTCTCCGGCACCGCCTCCACCGAGGAAGCCGTGCAGAAGATGGCCGAGGAAATCACGGCGGCAAAGGCGAGCTTCTAGCCATGGCCACCAGAACAATCGCCCCGAAAGCAAGGGCCGTAAGCGGCCGCGACCGGGCCGAGCGCAGGCTGGCGTTCCGCATGACCGCGCCGTCCTTGGTCCTGATGGCGCTGGTTGCGGCGGTCCCCATCGGCTACGCAATCTGGCTCTCCCTGAACCAGTACAGCGTCCGCACCGCCGGCCTGTCCCGTTTCGTCGGACTGGAAAACTACATCAACGCCCTCGCAAGCCAAGAGTGGTGGGCGGCTTTCGGCCAGACGTTCCTCTTCGCAGGACTCTCGGTCTCGCTGGAATTGGTGCTCGGGACGGCAATGGCGTTGCTGCTCAACCTCGCGTTCAAGGGGCGCGCCGTCCTGCGCACCGTGGTTCTGCTGCCGTACGCGATCGTCACCGTGGTCAGCGCCATCACCTGGCAGACGATGTTCCAACCCAACATGGGTCTGGTGACCAACGTCCTCTCCACTCTTGGGCTGCCCGGCGGCGACGTCGTCTGGCTCGGCGAGCACGGATACGCGATGGCCGTCATCGTGTTTGCCGACGTCTGGAAGACGACGCCGTTCGCGGCACTGATCATCCTGGCCGGTCTGCAGGTCATCTCCGCTGAAACGTACGAGGCCGCAGAGCTCGATGGCGCCAGTAAGTGGCAGACCTTCGTACACATCACCTTGCCGCTCCTGCGTCCCGCAATCGTCCTCGCCGCAATCTTCCGCACCATGGATGCCCTGCGCGTCTTCGACCTGCCTTTCGTCCTCACCCGTGGCGCCAACGGCACCGAGTCCATGTCCATGTTGGCCTACACCCAGTTGCGCGAAAACCGGCTGGTGGGGGAAGGATCGGCGCTGTCCATCCTGACCTTCCTGACCGTCATGGTTGTCTCCGTTATCTACATCCGCTTCGCCGGCGGCAACATCCGCGACGTCGCCAAGGAGGAACAATGAGCACGCTGACTGCAGAACGCCCGACGGCGGAACCCGCCACGCGCCCTCAGGCACCGAAGCGTCGCTTGCGGGGCGAAGCGAAACTGCATCCACTGGTGTGGGTTTTCGTTGTGGCCGTCATGGGCTTTTCACTCATCCCGTTCTACTGGCTGGTCAACACCTCGCTCAAGAAGGGAGCGAGCCTGTCCCAAGGCGAGCTCTTCCCGAGCCAGCCGACTTTCGAGAACTACCTGGTGGTCTTCCAGGACCCCGAGTTCCTCCTGGCTTTGCGCAATTCGGTGATTATCGCCGTCGTGACTACTACGGTGGCGTTGGTCTTCGCATCCTTCGCCGCCTATGCGCTGGCGAGGCTGAAGATGCGCCGCAAGGCGATGATCCTCACGCTGATCCTCTCGGTGACCACGTTCCCGGCCATCGCCATTGCGGCTCCGATGTTCTCCATCTGGCGCGAAATCGGCCTGTACGACACGTTGCTCGGCCTCATCATCCCGAAGTTGACGTTCGCGTTGCCGCTGGCGATCTACACGCTGACGTCGTTCTTCAAGGAGATCCCTCGTGAGCTGGAGGAATCCGCGTACATGGATGGCGCCACGCCGTTCACAGCCTTCCGCAAGGTCATCCTGCCTCTGGCGGTCCCAGGCCTCGCCACCACAGCGATCTTGGTCTTCATCTCGGTCTGGAACGAGTTCCTTCTGGCCGTCACCCTGACCACCTCGCCGGAGGCCCGCCCAGTCCCGGTCGCGATTGCGTTCTTCAGCGGAACCAGCGAGTTCGACCAGCCACTGGGCACCATCAGCGCCGCGTCCGTGATCATCACCGTCCCGCTCGTCATCCTGGTGCTCGTGTGCCAGAAGCGCATCGTTTCGGGCATGACGGCCGGTGCCGTCAAAGGCTAAGCCGGGCGGCGACACGGAACGCAAGAACCACCCACTAACTCCTACGAAAACCCAGAAAGAACAGGAACAACGTGAGCATTCAGCAGCAGGCCCCGTCCGCAACCCTCAAGGTGGGAGTTGTGGGCATCGGTTGGGCCGGCCAGCAGCACCTCAAGGCGTACAGCACAATTGACGGCGTCGAAATTGTCGCCGTCGCAGGTATGGAAGCAGAACTCCTTGCCCAGATGAAGGAGGAATACAGCATTCCTCACGCCTTCGCCCGCTGGGAAGACATGATTGAGGTCGAAGGGCTCGACGCCGTCAGCATCGCCGTGCCAACTTTTCTGCACGCGCCGATCGCGATTGCTTCGCTTGAGCGAGGACTGCATGTGCTGAGCGAGAAGCCAATCGCGCGCAACGCCGTCGAAGGTCAAGCCATGGTGGACGCCGCCCGAAAGGCGGGACGTGTCCTTGACGTTGCGTTCAACCACCGCCGCCGCGGCGACATCCAGGCGCTGAAGGAAGTGATCGACGACGGCACACTGGGTCGCCCGTACTACGCCAAGGCGTCCTGGCTCCGCCGCCAAGGCATTCCAATGCTCGGCAGTTGGTTCACCAACCCGGAACTCGCAGGCGGTGGTCCGCTGGCAGACATCGGCGTGCACGTCCTCGACTATGCCCTGCACCTGCTGGGCGAGCCGAAAGTCCTGGCCGTCTCGGCCTCAACCCACTCTGAACTTGGTCCGCGCGGCCTCGGCGGCAACGCCCGCTACACCGCCTCGAACTCCAGCCACAAGTTTGAAGTGGAAGACTTCGCGTCCGCTTTCATCCGCCTGGAAGGCGGCGCCACGCTCATCCTCGAAGCAGGGTGGGCCAGCTACCGCGACGAGCGGGACTTGATGGACTTCACTGTTTACGGGACCGACGGCGGAGCGGACTTGCGCTCTGTCGGCGCCTCTGAGAACCCCGTCGCGGACGTCCACATCTTCACCGAGAAGGACGGCGAAAACGCCGACTTCGAGGTGGTGGCCGAACCCGGCCGAGCCCACCAGGCCGTCGTCGACGATTTCGTCGCCGCCGTGCGCGGTGGCGAGACCGTGTGGGGAAGCCACGACGGGTCGCTTGCCCTGAGCCGTGCCTTGGTACTCGATGCCTGCTACAAATCCGCCCTCGAACAACGTGAAGTGGTGCTCTGAAATGTCTGATTCAAAACTCAAGATTGTTGTCTGGAATGAGGCCGTGCATGAGGCCCGCAACGAGCCTTCTACGATGGCCGAGATGTATCCGGAAGGGATCCACGGCGCCATTGCTGCCGGGCTCCGCGCCTACTACCCGGACTCCGAAATTTCCACGGCAACCCTGGCCGACGCCGAGCACGGGCTCTCCGAGGAAATCCTGGAGCAAACCGACGTGCTGCTGTGGTGGGGGCACATCGCGCACCAGGAAGTCGGCGACGAAGTAGTTGAACGCGTACAGCGACACGTGCTAGGTGGCATGGGACTGGTAGTCCTGCACTCGGGGCACTTCGCCAAGGTCTTCACTCGATTGTTGGGGACCACTTGCTCCCTGAAGTGGCGTAACGAGGGCGAACGCGAGCTCGTGTGGACGGTCAAGCCTTCGCACCCGATCGCGGCTGGCATCGAAAGCCCCATCGTCATCCCCAAGCAGGAAATGTACGGCGAGCTGTTCGACATTCCGGAACCCGATGACCTGATCTTCATCAGCTCGTTTACCGGGGGAGAGGTGTTCCGCTCAGGCGTGACATTCTCCCGGGGCAAGGGCCGGATCTTCTACTTCAGCCCCGGCGACCAGGAATACCCGGTGTACCACCAGCCGCAGATCCAGAAGATCATCGCCAACGGCGTTGGTTGGGTGGCCCAGCCAGGTGTTTTCCGGGAGGCGCCGGAGGTTTCCAACCCCGCCCGGGGATGGTTCGAAGAAGCCTAGGCACCCTCTTCCGTATTCGTTTCAAGGAGCTTGACCATGACCACTTCCTTTCTTCCCGCTGGCCGCACGCTGGGTGTGGCCGCGATCGGCTACGCCTTCATGGGGAAGGCCCACTCGAATGCGTGGCGGAATGTGGCCAGCTTCTTCGACGTCCCGGCCTTCGAGCAGAAGGTGCTCGTTGGCCGGGACGCCGCCTTGGTTGCAGAGGCTGCCGCCAAGTACGGCTGGGCCGAATCCGCCACGGATTGGCGTTCGGTGATTTCGCGGGACGACATCGACATCGTGGATATCTGCGCGCCGGGCTGGATGCACGCCGAAATCGCCATCGCCGCGTTGGAGGCGGGCAAGCACGTGCTCGTGGAAAAGCCGCTCGCCAACACTTTGGGTGAGGCTGAGTTGATGGCTGACGCGGCTGCCTCGGCTCAGGCTCGCGGAGTGAAGTCCATGATCGGGTTCAACTATCGACGCGTGCCTGCACTGGCATTGGCCCGCGAGTTGATTGCCGAGGGACGTCTCGGAACTGTGCGGCACATCCGTGCCGCCTACCTGCAGGACTGGCTTTCCGACGTCGACACCCCCATGAGCTGGCGGCTTCGGAAGGAAACGGCTGGCTCCGGGGCGCTGGGCGACATTGCCTCGCACGCCATCGACCAAGTCCAGCACCTCACGGGCCAGAGCGTCACTGAGGTGACCGGAACGTTGAGGACTTTCGTCACCGAGCGCCCCGGTCCTGGCGGTTTGGAGAAAGTGACAGTAGACGACGCCGCGTGGGCCACTCTTGGCATGACGGGAAACATCAGCGCGTCGGTGGAGGCATCCCGGGTGGCCACGGGCCAAAAGAACTCGCTCAAGATCGAAATTTACGGTTCGCTAGGGTCGCTGACGTTTGATCTGGAGAACCTGAACGAGCTCGGATTCCTGGACGCTACGCTTCCTGTACGGGAGCAGGGATTCCGGCGGATTCTGGTGAATGAGCCCGAGCATCCGTACGTTGGTGCGTGGTGGCCGCAGGGTCACATCATCGGCTGGGAGCACACGTTCACGCACCAGATCCGGGACTTCCTGCTTGCTATTCGCGACGGTGAGGCACCGTCGCCGTCGTTCGACGACGGGCTCCACATCCAGCGAGTGTTGACCGCCGTCGAAGAGTCGGCGAGGAACAGGAGCATGGTGACGGCGGTTCGGGAACGGGTTGGCGTCAGCTAGCCCGAACTACGTTGTCTTCCGCATGGATGATGGCGAGTCCGTCCCGATAGGGCGTCACGGTGAACTCGGGGAAGCGCGAGGCGAACTTTGTGGAGTCGAAGCGATTGTGGTGCTCGTAGCGAGGCAGAAGTTCTCTGAGTTCCCGTACCTGCGGCGAGAATAGGCCAGCTGCATTGAGAACCCATCGGGGAACGACGGTGTAGCCGGGGTCCTGGCCGAACGCTTCGCTGGCCATGATGGCGAACTCCCGGTAGTTCGGCCGTTCTTCGGCGACCGGAAGGTGCCAGGTCTGCCCGAAAGCGTCCAGGGTATTGCCCAAAAGTGCAAGTGCCCGGCTGGCGTCTGGGGTCCAGATCAGCGTCCGCTCCCGGTCATCCCGCACCGGGATGCGGGGCTTCTTGCCGGCCTTCAGGGGGCGGATGATCAGGGCATTTGTGAAGCTCTGCGTCCGGCCCGGCCCGTAGAACTCGGGAGCCCTGCCGATGAGGACGGGAATGTCGCCCCGGGCCATCTCCTCAAGCACCATGGATGCCATGGCTGCACGGACCTTGCCCTTGCGCCCGTTGGGAACGAATGGGGTTTCCTCGGTCTGGATGCGGTCGTCCTGCGGGTACATGTAGGTGTTGTCGAAATAGACGAATTTGGCGCCAGTAGCCCGGGATGCGTCCAACGCGTTGCGGAGCATGGTTGGAAATTGCTGCTCCCATAGTTGTGTGTTCGCCGGAAGTCCGGCGGTGAAATACACGACGTCGCTGCCCTCAACTGCCGCGGTGGTCTGGGAAGGATCGAGCAGGTCCGCTTTCACCAGTGCATCTGACTCGTTGACCTTGCGGGGATTGCGACTCACCAGCCGCAGGTCCCGGGTGTGGTTGCGGTGAAGCTCCCGGGCGAGTTCCATCGCTATCTGGCCGCTTGCGCCCAGTATTGTCTGCATTTTCGACCTTCGCTGAATAGGTGACTTAAGGTTCCCAGTGCGATATGTTTACACTGCTTACATCAGTGTACGAGGGGAAGTTAGCAGTGTCAACATCGGTAAAGCCTTATCACCACGGCGACCTTCGTGCGGCCCTGATCGCCGCCGCCGTCGAGGGCCTTGAAGCGGGTGAGCCATTCTCGTTGCGGGCCGTTGCCCGCCGTGCAGGAGTATCTCCCACCGCTCCCTACCGGCATTTCGCAGACAGGGAAGCGCTCGACACTGCGGTTGCGGTTGAGGGATTCAAGGATCTCCGCGCGGATCTTGAGGCTGCGTTGACGGACGTGGCTGAGACCGCGGCGCCGGAGGAGGTGATCGCGGCACTCGGAGTGGCCTATGTCGGGTTCGCTTTGAAGCGGCCGGCCGTGTTCCGGTTGATGTTCGGCAACGAATGCGACGAGAGGGACAGTGAACGCGTGCAGGCTTCGGAGCAGCTTCACGAGATGTTGAACCAATCAATCGAGCGGCTCTTACCCGGGGCGAACAACTCTCACCTGTCCCTCGCGCTGTGGAGCATGGCGCACGGCCTGGCGTTCCTTCATCTCGACGGCAAGCTGCAGCCGCAGTCCAAGGCCGAGATTGCGACGCGCGTGCAGTCGGCCGTTGCAGCGGTCTTCGCCCTCAACCACAACTAATTGACCGGATAGGAAAACGACCGTGGCCAAACGCATTCTGCACGCCGTCACCAACGTCAGCCACTACGATGACCCGTCCCATCAGACCGGCCTGTGGCTGTCCGAATTGGTTCATGCTTGGGCCGTTT
The DNA here is from genome assembly GCF_044755025.1 of Paenarthrobacter sp. NPDC092416. Classification (NCBI taxonomy): domain Bacteria; kingdom Bacillati; phylum Actinomycetota; class Actinomycetes; order Micrococcales; family Micrococcaceae; genus Paenarthrobacter; species Paenarthrobacter sp. NPDC092416. The sequence goes on along the minus strand of NZ_JBIVQG010000006.1, from coordinate 131,071 downwards.
TCGAAGAGCACGGCTATGAGCAAGCGATCGTCAGCCCTCAAGGCGGACTTTCCCCCTTGGAACCTCGCTCACTGAAATTCCCGAGCTACGACAAGGCAGCCAAGTCGTGGCACACCGACCCGTCCCGAATGGCACTTCTCGAAAATACCGCCAGTCCTGAGAGCATTAACCCGGCCGATTTCGATGCCATTTACTTCACCGGGGGCCACGCGGTCATGTACGACTTTCCTGACAGTGAAGGACTGCAGAAGATCACCCGTGACATCTGGGAACAAGGAGGCATCGTATCCTCGGTCTGCCATGGGTACTGCGGCTTGCTCAACGTCAGGCTTTCCGACGGCAGTCTCCTTGTGGAAGGCCGGAAAGTCACTGGCTTCGCGTGGCAGGAAGAAGTGCTGGCGCGTGTCGACAAGCTCGTGCCGTACAACGCAGAGGAGGAGATGAAAGAACGCGGAGCACTCTATGAGAAAGCCCTACTCCCGTTCGTCTCCTACGCCATCGCGGACGGCAACTTGGTCACTGGCCAGAACCCGGGATCGGCCAAGGCGACTGCCCAAAAGGTTGCCGCACTCCTCTAAAGGGCCTCGTGGGATCGACACGAGGCGCGCCCCGCCGGCGCAGTCCTTTATGAAGGCAACGCTCACGTTGTTGTTCCGTATGAATGGCCGACCTATAGATAGCCACTTCCGCCGGTGAATGCTCTGTTCCACACTGGTTTTATCCGGATCCAGTATGAGCCGGATTCAACAGGGATTGCCGAAGCGGGGAAGGCTATGCGGAAAGCGCGTGTGGCGGCCGTGCTGACCTGGATCTACGCTGCAGCGTTCGGGATTCCAGCGATCCCAGTCAGCATCCATCTCCTCCAAAACGGGTACCTGCCTATGTTCATGGACCTGTTCCCGATGTACGCGGGTCCATGGGATGGCCTGCAAAGCTGGGCCTTCGTGACGCTGCTCATGGTGTTCCTCGTCGTAGTCCTGGCAGCGTCGTGGGCGGCTTGGCTGGCATGGAGGGGGCGTAGGTCCGGGCTGGTTCTTGGGTTGGCCCTTCTCCCTGTGGAAGCGGTGTTCTGGTTGGGTTTCGACCTACCGTTTCCTTGGTTGTTCGGAGTGGCCCGCGGCTTGCTGTACGCCCTCGCCTTGGTGTCCCTGCGTCAACGTCCGGAGGAGTGGTTGGCTGGCGGCCTGAGGAGCTAAGAGAGACGCCGCCACGACGAGGCATATGTAACTCCTGGGGCGTCGTTCTATGCAGCCCCGCGCGCACCTGCGTGGTTCAAACTCACAGCCACACACTTGATAAGCAGAATAGATTTCTACATCGATCGCCTGCGCGGGCATGAAGTTCCCTGCAGCGCGGTCTACTCAAGCGATCCGGGCACAGTCCTACTCGACGCGGAATGATCGTTGCTGCTCTGAAGTCATATGGGGAAGAATCCGCCGCCGAATGGGCCCGATCCGCTCCAAGGGACGCACTTCAAATGACTTTGACCGGTGCATCTTGGATTCTGTATTACGGGCCGACCCAACCCAGCGGCGCAAGCATGCTTATCGACAAAGCAATCGCCCTGGCCGGGGTTTGCATACACGAAGAGCATCCCCGCGAACTGGCCAGGAAGCGTCGCGACCTCAAAGTCTGGAGCGAGATCGCAGCGGAAGACTCGCCCACAGCAAATGAAGTGTTGCAAGGTTTGCCCAACTACGACGCGGTCAGTGAAGAAGCAAGGGACTTCTGGGCTGGGAAATCCAGCTAGCGCCATGGTCCCAGTGTTACGTCTGCGGCCGTCCCGGTGAGGGACCGGCGTACGGGCGGGGTCCATTCCGAAAACCTCTGGCCATGGCACCCTTATCATGAGCGTGCGTAACCAGAAGGCACGTGCGAGAAACGACGGATGTGATGAACCAGTATGAGCAATCGAGATTCGAGGCAATTCATGCGCGAGCTGATTGCCGATCATCCGAATCTCCGGCCGAGCTATGAGGAGCATCTGGAGGATAACGACGGGGAGCTTCTGCCGCACTTGCTGATCGCCGATATTTGCAGATGGGTAGTGGCGGAGCAGGCTTCCAACCCCCTTCGGGTTCTGCAACTTTTGTCGTGGTTGGAGGTTCACTTCGCGGGTCTGGGACATGTGATGGACGACGTTGACAACGTCATCGCAGTCTCGTTCATCGAACACCTCCCTTTGCCCTCGGAGCTAGGAGCTGGCGTTGTTCTTCTCCTTGGACCGAAGATGAAAGCGCAGTACGAACAGTTTTTCTCGTAGCCACGGGAAACGATCGGCTTACGGCCGGTCGGATCGAGGCTTTGGCAGCATTGGGCAGGACGTAGAAAGACCGCGCTAGAATCGCAGGTCTTATTCATACACTCTGGCCGCGAGTAGCATCTGGGCGATGAGTCGCCACGAAGGGACGTCGGGAATTGGCTCCCCAAGATTGGCGAAGTAGCCATCCATGTCACGTGTCCAAGCTGACAACGCCTGCAGGAAGCTTTCGAGGTCGCTATTCTCCCAATTTGCAGGATCTTGACTCAGCGACTGCCTGAATTGATCGATGAAGTCAGCCAAGTCATTACGACTCAAATTTGGGTGTAGTTTCATTCCGGATGGCATGTCTAATGCAAGCACACGCCGTCCGCGTTCTCGGAAACAGATGCACGCAAGGATGTCCGGAGGAGGATCCCCTTATGGGTCCAGTGTCGGTGACTTAACGGGCAACAAACCGACCTTGCCCGTGACGCGTTTTGGGATCAATTGGGTAGCCAAGCTCCTCAAGGAAATCAAGTACCTCGTTGGGATGGTAAGTCCAGAATGTCCACCAGGTTCCGTCCGTGCGGAGGAAGCCTAAACCGTAAGATGTATCGAGGCCCCTCATCGTCCGGTATACGAGCCTGACCTCACTCCGTTCCAGCCTCCATGGGCCGAAAAACCTGCCCAATCCACGCCGCGCCCGGAACTCCAGCCGCTCCTTTGTCGGGACGAGAAGGATCCACGGGGTACCGACCCGGAACTTTCCCGGGAGAGCAAGCCCTCCCCTGAATTCCTTCTGCATCCGAGCCCTTCCAATCCCGCTAGGTTGCCTCTATCAACCCACACTAGGGGTGACGGCTGGATTCCGCTCGCGCTCTGATAACCGTGTACGCAAGTGGATCCCCTTACGGGCGCCGCTGTTAACGCAAAGCAACGAAAAATACCGCTACAAGGATCCGGCCGGCACCCCTTCTACCGAAAGAGAATGTAGAAGACGATCGTTAGTCCGGGAAAGAGCGCCTGGCCGATGGCGCTGACCAGAAGGCGCTTCTCCGTTACCCACAGCCAGAAACCAAGGAAGACGTGGCAGGCGCAGCAGAAGATCACTATCGCCGACCCACTGGCCGGAGTGCCAGAGAAGTTCACCAGCCACAGACCTACGGCTATTCCAAACCCAAAGGTGATGTTGTAGGCGCCAACGTTCATCGCCCACATCCGCACTGCACGCACGTCTTCCGGCCTGATCAGGAAGATCCGGTGGAAACGTTGATCGCCATGGAAGAAGATCTCCAGGATGCCAACGCTGATCAGCGCGAGGCCGGTGGATCCCGCGAGTATCTGGCTCAGCAAATTCATGCCGTGCTCCTAGCCAATCCTGCAGTGTCGCTTCTCTGCGTGCAGGTTACGCTTCAGGCGCGAAGACCTTCAAGGGGTGGACTGCAAACGCGGTCAGCTACCCATGCCCGCCCGCACTCAACCCCGCCCCCACGGCCGCAACAAACGCATCCGTTTCCGCTGACCTCCGGCTCTTCAACCACAGTGCCGACGTCCGCCAAGCCAACGGGTCACCAACCAGCGGCCGCCACACAATTCCAGCGGGAAGAGGCGTCCACGGCTCCTCATTGAAGTGCACACCCCGGCCGGCCAGGATCAGTCCGTGTGTGAAGTGCTGGTTCCGTGCGTGGACAATGGCGGCCGGCAGATACCCGGCGTCGCGGCACGTGTGCAGGAACGAGTCGTACAACGTAGGAGCCATGTGGCGCGGGAAGATGATCAACGGATTCCCGGCCAGATCGCCGAGCCGCACAGACGACAAAGCAGCCAGTGGATGCGAAGCATTCAGCACCACACCCAGCGCCCGCGAATACAGGGATCCCGACGCGAAACCCACGCTGCTCAAAGGGTGACGCACCACCGCAACGTCCAGTTCGCCGTCGCGCAATCGCTCAACCTGCTCTACGGTGGTGAGCTCGTGCAGGTTCAACAGAACGTCAGGGGCAAGCGAGCTAAACGAAGACACCATCGTGGACAACGCAACTGGATTCGTGTCCGGCGGCACCGCCACCTGCAGGATGCCCGAAGCGCCCGGGCGGATCCGCCGCATCGACTCCTGCGCCATGGCCACATGATCCAGAACCCCGCGCGCGTGCTCCAGAAGCAGAGCCCCGGCTTCGGACAGCTCGACGCCGGTGCGTCGCCGATGGAACAACTGCACCCCGAGTTCTTTCTCCAGGTCCTTGATTCGCTGGGAAAGTGGCGGCTGGGCCATGTGGAGACGCTGCGCCGCACGACCGAAATGAAGCTCCTCGGAGAGCACCACAAAGTACTTGAGATGGTGGAGGTCCATCTGCGCACCATATCAGTTTGGTATCAAGGCGAGTAGATATTGATGTTAGACGGGTCACATTTGCCGATGGTCTGATGGGAATCAAGAAGCCCCACCAAGCCAAAGGAAACTCCCCAATGTCCCAGGACGTCCTCTTCGAACAGACCGGCCCCACCGCCATCATCACCCTCAACCGCCCGGACAAGCTCAACGCGTGGACCGAGGCCATGCGCAGTGAACTCATCAGCCACTTGGAAGGCCTCAAGGGCAACAACGACGTCCGGACCGTCATCCTCACAGGCAGCGGCCGCGCGTTCTGCGCCGGACAGGACCTGGCCGAGACTGCGTCCATGAATCCTGAGGATCACGAGTCCGCCGAGGCTTGGATTGACGGTTTCGACCGCCTTTACCGCGCCGTCCGCAACCTCGACCAGATCACCATCGCCGCGGTTAACGGTGTCGCCGCCGGCTCCGGATTCCAGTACTCGCTCCTCGCGGACCTCCGCGTCGGCGACTCCAAAGTACGCATGGGCCAGCCCGAAGTCCTCTCCGGCATCCCCAGCATCACCGGCATCTGGGCAATGTGGAGCATCCTCGGCAAGTCCAAAACCTCCCAGTTCGTCCTCACCGGCGAACTGGTGGATGCTGCCGAGGCTCAGAGGCTTGGCCTCCTTAACTACGTAGCGGACGACGGCGGCGTGCTGGCTTACGCCAAGGACCTCGCCGCCCGCTTGAGCCTCCTTCCCCCGGGCGCGGTCCGCCTGACCAAGAACCGCCTGCGCAGCCTGGAAGATGACGACCTCGCGGACGCCATGGCAGAAGCCAAGCGCGTCCACCGCGAGGCCTACGGCACCGGCGAACCACAGCGCGAGATGGCCCGTTTCCTCGCCGGCCGCCGCTGAGCCGCGAAGCAACAGAAGCAGGAGGCAAACCATGACAACCACAGCAACCCAAGACGTCTACACCGAACTACAAAACAACCACCGCTGGGAGGTTCCCGAGCACTACAACATGGCCGTCGACGTCGCCGACCGGCACCCAAGGGACAAACGTGCGCTCATCCTGGAGTCCGCCGTCGAAGGTCAACGGGAGGTGAGCTGGGGCGAAATCCAGGACCGATCCCGGCAGATCGCAGCCACACTGAAGGCCGCCGGCATCAAGAAGGGCGACCGTGTCGCAGTCCTGCTGCCGCAGCGTGCCGACACCCCGGCCGCCTATCTGGGCGTGCTGCGGACCGGCGCAATTCTGGTCACCATGTCGCTACTTTGGGCCGCAGAGCCCATCCGCTTCCGGCTGCAGGACAGCGGCGCGTCGGTGATCATCGCCGAGGATTCCGCGAAGCACCTCTTCGAGGACTACGACGGAACGTTCATCGACATCGACAGCGCGGCCATCGCGGCAGCACCAAAGGAATTCCAGAACGTCGAAACCAAAGCCGACGACCCCGCCCTTATCTTCTACACCTCGGGAACCACCGGCCGGGCCAAGGGAATCGTCCACGCACACCGGACCCTGCTCGGCCACAACGAGTTCGAGTACTGCCACCAGATCGGCGACGGTGATGTGTTCTATGGCGCGGGGGACTGGGCGTGGTCGCTCGCGAAACTCATGGGCCCGCTACGGCTTGGCGCAACGCACTTGGTCTTCCGACCCAGCGGCGGCTTCGATCCCGTAGCCCTGCTGGACAGCATGAGCCGCCATGGGGTCACCAGCGCGCTGGTCAATCCGACGTTCCTGCGCAAGATGCGCGAAGACGTGCCCAACGCCGGTGCGCGCTTCCCGCTGTCGCTGCGGACGGCTTGTTCGTCCAATGAGCCGCTGACGCCGGACCTGATCACGTGGTTCGAGGCGCAGTACGGAGTGACGCTGCTCGATTACTACGGTTCCACGGAGTCGTACCCGCTGCTGGGCAACTACCCGGACGTGCCGGTGAAGCCCGGCTCCATGGGCCGCCCACTTCCTGGTTGGGAAGTCCGACTGCTGAACGAAAACGAGCAGGAAGTCCCCGTCGGGGAGACCGGTGAGATCTGTCTCCGAGCGCGCTCCAACCCGCAATTTCCCTTGGGATACTGGAACATGCCGGAGGCGTCCGCCACCGCATTCGGGGGCGGCTGGTACCACACCAAGGACCAGGCCTACGCGGACGATGACGGCTACTTCTGGTTCCTGGGGAGGACCGACGACGTCATCAAAACGTCAGGTTACCGAGTGGGACCCTATGAGCTGGAGGCCGTGATTCGCGAACTCGATCCCGTGCGGGACGTGTCAGTCACCGGCGTGCCCGACGAGCTCCGGGGCCAGTCCATCAAGGCCTGGATCGAACTGATGCCGGGTCACGCAGGGGGAGCGGACCTGAGCGAAACCATCGTGGCTCACGTGAAGGAGAATTTCTCCCGCTTCGCGTACCCGCGATTCATTGAATATGTCTCCGAGCTGCCGAAGTCAGCCACCGGAAAAGTCCAGCGGGCCCAGCTCCGCGAACTCCCACACGTTGTAGCCTCTCCCCGCCTCGAAGGACAACAATCATGAATACGATGACCGAGAAAGTCGCTGAAACCGAGTCTTCCCCCCGGCGTAGCCTGAAACGCGTCGCCGCGGCAGCCGCCGTCGGAAATTTTGTCGAATGGTTCGACTCCGCGGCTTATGCGGTCATGTCTGTCACCATCGCGAAGCTCTTCTTCCCGGACTACTCCACGACGGCGTCACTCCTGGCCGTGTGGGCGATCTTCGCCGGCGGCTTCATCGCCAGGCCGCTCGGGGCGGCCTTCTTTGGACGCTACGGTGACCGGATTGGCCGGAACAAGATGCTCGGGCTGTGCGTGCTGATCATGAGCGCCGCCACGTTCTGCATCGGTATTCTGCCGACGTTCGCGGTGATCGGAGTTTGGGCGCCCATCCTGTTGTTCGTGTTCCGCGCGGTCCAAGGGTTCACGACAGGCGGCGAGTACACGGGGTCGTCGGCGTTCATCGTTGAGTACGCGCCGGAAGGAAAGCGGGCGACGTACGCGAGCATCATCCCCGCCACCGTTGGTTTGGCCTCGGTTGCGGGTGCCCTGTTGGGTGCGGCGATTACGTCCACGTTGAGCACAGCAGATCTTCAGGCTTGGGGCTGGCGGATTCCTTTCCTGCTGGCCGCGCCCCTCGGTTTGATCGGGCTCTACATCCGTTCCAAGGTGGACGACACTCCCGTATTCCGCGGCCTCGAGAAGAAGGGTGAGGTCGCCAAGAAGCCACTGGGCGACGCCATTCGTCTCTGCGCGCGGCAGATCTTTACTCTCTTTGGTTACAGCATCACCAACGCCATCGCTTACTACTTGATGAGCAGCTACATGATCGCCTACATGACCTCGAGCCTTCACTACTCAAGCACTGAATCGATGATCACGAGCGTAGTCACGATGCTGGTGTACACGGCAGTTTGTCCTGTGGCTGCTCGGGCGAGCGACCGCTTTGGCCGCAAGCGAATGCTGATGGTGGCGTGCATTGGCTTTGTGGTCATGACCATCCCGGCTTTCTCCATCATGCCGCTGGGTCTCGGCTTCGCGATCCTGGGCACCAGCATCCTGGGTGCTTTGGTGGCCGTGATCGGAACGTCCAACGTGCCGGCATTGGTAGAGATGTTCCCTTCATCGGTTCGTGCTTCCGGGTCTGCGATCGGTTACACGTTGGCCTACGTGTTGTTCGGTGGGACGGCTCCGTTCGTGGCGACCGGATTGGTGGCTGGCTTTGGGACGCCGTTGGCTCCGGCGTTCTACCTGATGGGCATGGCCGTGGTCTCCGCGGTAGTGGTGGTCCTGTTCTTCCGTGAGACCAAGGACCTGTCGCTTTCTCGGACGACGGTTCTGTAGGACTCGTTTTCAGGCACGCCCCGGCCGCCCAGTCTGGTGACTGGGCGGCCGGGGCGCCCCCCGCCCAGGACCGGTCCGACGCAGAACGGACGATCCATGAATGAGGACCGCGGCGGTGGTGAACGCGGATTCTTCGATACGCCGTGAAGACAAACATCAGAACTTATCAAATCGATGGATAAATTAGCTGCGAATCCCGTAGGCTCCCTGGATGGGGAAAATTTCACACAGGTCGTTCGTGCTGCTCTCGCTGTCCATCGCTGTTGCCATGGGTGTGGCCAGCTGCGCCATTCCTGGGACGGTCGCAGCAACACCATCAGTAAGTCCAGGTTCCTCGTCGCCCACACCAACCCAGGTATGCCGCTTAGTGGAAGGAATGCCGCAAGTGACGGAGGACTGTGTGGTGGTGGATCCTGAAGCGGCCATGGCTGCGAACGAGCTCTACCGCCAGCGGAGAGTGGTGACCCCGGGAATTCAGGAGCATCTCGAATCCTACGTTGCGCCGGCACGTGAAGCCCTCGAATCCCTGAACGGAGCGGCCACGGCGGAGTCAGTGGTGCAAGCCTTTGGCTCCGTTGGGCTGTTGGACGATGCGGTTCAGACGGACGACAATGGGAACGGCGTGCGTTTCGGAGCTGCATCACCACAAGGTGGATGCCTCTTTGGATACGTGGCCCTCGACGGCACGGTCGAAATTTCCACCGGCGGAAGCATCATGGACGGCGGCTGCTTGGAGATGATCGGCCACTAAAGGTGTGAGCGCCCAATGCCTGGCGTCTTCTGGAACAACCACCTAGACCTGCTCCACATCACCACCTAGATGGCACTCAATTGCCCCTGATTTGGGCTGATTCACCACCTAGATTGCCCTTTTTCGCCCTGTGACACTGCAACGCGCCCATAGTGTTTTTCTCAAGCACGAGTCCCGATCAAACATGGGGCCGCTTCAGAGAAACGGGCACGAGCTGATGAATTTCGCACCTGACAAGTCTGTCGACGCCATTCTGCGGGCCTTGGGCCACATCGATCCACCCGAGGACCTGTTGAAAGTTCCAGGGTCCCGTCTCTACGACCGGATCACAGCCAACGACCTGACTGAACTCCCCGAGATCATGTCTGCGGCGCGCAAGACGAACGGTCCCATCCTCGAATTGGCTGCGGGCTCAGGCCGGATTACGGGTTCGCTCCTTACCCTCGGACGCCCACTGACCGCCGTCGACTCTTCACCGGAAATGCTCGCAAGGCTAAAGGACAGTATCGGCACGAAAGCCTTCAATCCCCGCGCGGTTCCGGTGGAACTGGTCGAGGCCGACCTGCCCCGATTCGAGGTCGACGGCGAGTTCGGTTGCGTCGTGCTCGGCGCCAGTTCCATCACGCTGCTGGACCCCCGGAGCAGGCGGGAGCTGTTCCGTCGCGTGCACAACTGCCTGGCATCGGCTGGCCGTTTCCTTATGTCAGTAGTGAATGCAGACGACCAAGGATCACAAGATGTCGACGGCGGCACAACAGTTTCGGCGCTGGGGGACGACGCGTTCCTGATCACCGTAGAGGGCCGTGATCCCGTCAACGGGGCTCGGCACGTGACCATGACCCACGTGGGCTTCAACGAAGGGGGCACGTTCCGAACTTCCGCCTCCTCGCATGACATCGACTTCGTCAATAGCGGCCTCATCGAGGAAGAGATATTGGGCCAGGGCTTGACGATCCTGGAACGCCAGCCGGTTCGAGTTAACACGCGGACCCCCGGCCTGGGCGGCGTCGAGCTGTGGGTGTGCGGAAAATGACCAGTTCCGGAATCATCATCGTGCCAGCGTCGTTGGTTCTGGTGTGGAGATTCTGCCGGGAACTCAAGACCAACCGCCAAGAGTGAACAATTCGGACGAATTGTGGCGAAAACTCTGGACTACGCGTGCGTACAAAGGTTTTGTCACCATCAACCAGGACACCTACCTGGAAGCTGACGGCTCAGTTTCAACCTGGGACGTCATTGCCAGCCCGGACTCCGCTGCGGTTCTCGCCTTCACGGAGGGCGGAACCGATGTGGTGCTGTTTGAGCAGTTCCGCGTCGGGCCAGGGAAGACATTGCTGGAACTGCCCGGGGGCTACGTGAACGAGAATGAAACTCCGGTAAATGCGGCCCAACGCGAGCTGGCCGAGGAAACCGGCTATGAATCGTCGGCTATCTACTACGCAGGATCCGAATGGTGGTCCGCGAATTCCTCAAGGCGAAAACATGTGGTCATCGCAGCGGAAGCCCGCCCCGGCAGCAACCCCTTGTGGGACGCGTCCGAGGCGGGCTTCGTTCGGCTATTGCCAAGTGACGAGCTGATGGACTTCCTGTTGAGCGGTGAACTGACAGACGCGGGACTCGCATGCCGCGGGCTCATGAAATTCGCGGCCGCCGCCCAAGAAGACCCTGCCTTGGACAAGCTGCAGGCGACAGTCCGAGGCCTGTTTCCTAGCTAATACGTACGTCAATCACGGCCCGCTGCTTGGCTTCACCACCATCGCCGAGCCGCCGCCACGTCTGGTTGGCTCTGCCGCGGCCGTGAGCTTGCCGCCGTCGCCAAACTCAATTGCCGTCGCAGCGCCAATTTCCGCCGCCGACGTAAACGCATCGCCGGCCGGAACCAGATCGTGCCCCAAGGACTCCAGCGCGGGACCGTATGCATCAATGAAGGCAGGCTCTGAGCTGACCGTGGGACCGTTCCTGGGTGCAGCACGCGGCGCGGCAAGAGCCTCGGAAATGGTCATCCCCAGATCTACCCGGTTCAGGATGGTCTGGAGCACTGTGGTGATGATGGTCGATCCGCCGGGGGAGCCAAGCGCCAAGAACGGTTCGCCATCTTCAAGAATGATGGTTGGCGACATTGAGGACCTCGGGCGTTTCCCCGGTTGGATCCTGTTGGGATCGGTGGCGCTGTAGACCGTGGAGAAGTCAGTCAACTCGTTGTTGAGCAGGAAGCCACGGCCCGGGACGACGATTCCAGATCCACCTGTTTGCTCAATGGTCAGTGTGTACTCCACCACGTTGCCCCACTTGTCGGCGACCGTCAGGTTGGTGGTGGAGATATTCTCCGTATCTGTTTCATCGGCGAGCGGTGCAGCGGCGGCCGGGCACGCGCCGTCGTACGTTGTGATGTCCCCGGGGGCGACCGGTTTCGGAGCCGCCACTGCAGGATCGATCGCGCAAGCGCGTTCCTTGCCGAAGACCGGGTCCGTCAGGACCTCCGTGGGAACGTTGACGAACGCGGGATCGCCTACGTACGCACCACGGTCCGCGAAGGCCAAGGAGCTGGCCTCGAAGTAGTGATGCAGGGCGTCCACCGGCTGCATGTCGCCGAGATCGAAGGTTTCCAAGATGTTCAGGGACTCGCCAACTGTGGTGCCGCCGCTGCTGGACGGCGCCATGCCATAGACGTCGTAACCCCGGTACTCCACATGCGTCGGATCCTGGTCGAGTGCCTTGTACCCGGCGAGATCGTCCGTTGTCATGAAGCCGACCGGGACGGGAAGGTCCGTATCGCCCGACTTTGGTGGCGCCTTGACCGTGGCTACGATCTCTTCTGCCAACGGGCCGGTGTAGAAAGCGCTGGTACCCTGCTTCGCGAGCAAGCGGTACGTTTCCGCGAGCTCGGGGTTCTTGAAGACACTTCCGACGGCGGGAGCGTCGCCACCGGGGAGGAACAGGTCCTGCGTGGAGGTGAAGGTGTTGAAGCGAAGCTTGTTATCCAGGGTCTGGTTTCGGAAGGTCGGATCCACAACAAAGCCGCGGGTGGCCACCTTGATGGCGGGCTTGAGCGCATCACCCAAGTCCAGCGTTCCCCAACGCTCAAGTGCGCGTTCCCACGTGGCCGGTGTGCCGGGGACGCCGACGGAGACGCCGCTGGTTGGCAGTTCGGGTCGCTTGGTCGTGAAGAGATAGGGCTTGCCGGTGGCGGGATCGATGAACGCATCGTTCGGCATGGCCGCAGGCGCTGTCTCGCGGCCATCGATGGTGCTGACTTCCTTGGTGTTGGCGTCGTAGAAAACGAAGTAGCCGCCGCCTCCGATGCCGGCGCTATACGGTTCGGTGACGCCGAGGGTGGCGGCCGCAGCGACAGCTGCGTCGGCGGCGTTGCCTCCCTTGCGGAGCACTTCGATCGCAGCCGCTGAAGCCTCCGGATCCACAGTGCTGACGGCTCCGCCGTACCCTGTGGCCGTGGGTGTCTTATCGGTCTCTCGCGGGTCTGCGAAGGCAGGGCTGGCAACGGCCCCGCTGGTCACGCTCATGGCCAGAACTGCCGTGAGGGCAGCCAAATGACGTCTCACACGTGGCATGGTAACTCCCAGATTGAGTGATGTGAGTTGACGGTTCGGTCACCCTACCCCGGGGGTATAAAGAGGTTCAACGGTTGTTTTTGACGCCACGAGCTGCCATGCGGCTCAGCTTCCGGGCGAGTCCGGCCTGTTATGCGCGGGACGATTTGCGAACGATCAGCTCGAAATCGAAGAGTTCGGTCACGGTAGTTCCGTCACCGGTCCCGTCCACCAGGATGTCAACGGCACGGTTCGCAATGAGTTGTGTCGGTTGCCGAATGGAGGATAGGGGAGGCACAGAGAATTCGGAGGCAGCAGTGCCATCAACACCGATCACCGCAAGTTCGTCCGGAACTTTGAGGCCAAGCGTGTAGGCGGCGAACAGGACGCCATGCGCCTGTTCGTCCGTTGTTGCGTATATGGACCGGGGTGCATCGGCGGCGCGGAGCCACTCCAAAGCAACTTCGGCCGCTCCGGCCCTGGATATCGGCGATGCCCGCCTGGAGATTGTCACAGACGTTCCCGAAACGGCTCGTGCGAAACCGGTGGCATGCTGCCTGGTGCCGACGGAGTCGAGGGGCCCGTTCAGCAGACCGATGCTCTGGTAGCCCTCTTCCAACAAATGACGGGTGGCCACGTACGCTGCCTCCTCATAATCGATGGTCAGGGAGGACGCATGCTGCCCGGCGGAGAGCGGGTGGAGCGCCACGACGGGAAGGCCGGCAACATTGATCGGCTTAAGATCGGGCTCGTCCAGGAGCGAGACAAGGATGATGGAGTCCACTTTCCTTTCGATGAAGGATTCCATCAGGCGGCGTTCCTGCTCCTCCACGGTTGCGGAGTCGCCAATCAGCAGTAGATGGCCGCGCTCGGCCGCCGCAATTTCAACGGCCCGGGCAAGTTCGGCGAAGAACGGGTTGGCGATGTCCGGAACGATCAAGCCGATGGACCTCGTCTTACCGGCACTCAGCGCCCGCGCCAAGGCGTTTGGCTTGTAGTCCAGTTCCTTGGCAGCCCTGAGTACGCGTTCCCGCGCATCTGCGGAAACTGCCCGGGGGCCGTTGTTGAACACATAGCTCACAACAGCGTTGGACGTTCCGGCCAGTTTTGCCACGTCTCTGGCTGTCGGCATTGGCTTCTCCTGATGTGTTGGCGGTCTAACCGGGTAGATGCGTTGATCATACCGGCTTGGCCCTGCTGGTTGAACTGTTGGGAAATCTCTTGTCAAAGCCTTTTCCCACGAGTAGTCTAACCGGTTAGATGCTCCTCTCGCATTCGACTCAATCTCCAGAAAGGCTTCCCGTGAAGCGCAAACTCCTTGCAGCGACGTCGCTGTTGGCGGCCGGAGCGATCTTCCTCGCCGGCTGCTCCACGAGCTCACAGAATTCAGTTCCGTCACTGGGAAACGACGGCCCGGGAACCGGGACCGTCAACCTCCTTGGTCCTGAAGATCCGGCAACATTCGGCCCTGTCATTGCCGCCTTCCAGGCCAAAAACCCGGACATCACTGTGAAGTACTCACAAGTGCCCTTCGACCAACTGAACCCAACGCTTCAGCAGCGCCTTGGGGCCAAGGACGACACGATCGATGTCTACACGGTGGATCAGCCCCGGCTGTCCCAATTGGCTGCCCAAGGATTCCTTGAGGACCTGAGCAGCCTGAAGGAGCCGGCCAAAGCCGCCGTTCCGGACGCGCAGTTCAGTGTGAACCTTTACGATGACAAGCTTTGGGCACTGCCCATCTGGAACTCCACCCAAATGCTGTTCTTCAACAAGACAGCCCTGGATGCGGCCGGCGTGAAGCACCCATCGGCTGACCCCTCCCAGCGCATGACGTGGGAACAGATCGTTACGGATGCCAAGAAAGTCCAGGCGGCGGGAACCCAGTACGGCCTGCTCTTGGAACAAGTCGAGGCTTACTACCAGCTGCAGCCGCTGGTTGAGTCTGCAGGTGGTGGATCCGGCATCACAGGCGACAAGATGCTGACCACCGATATCAACAATGCAGGCTGGGAAAAGGCCATGCAGTGGTACGCGGAAACGTTCGCGTCGGGACTCTCTCCTCGGGGCATAGGCGGCTTCCAGACCAGCCCCGTCTTCACCTCCGGAAACGTGGCGTACTTCGTCGGTGGTCCTTGGGATGTTGGCGGATTCGCCAAGACGAACATCGATTGGGGCGTGGCACCCATGCCGTACTTCCAGGGCGGAAGCCAGGTAACGCCAACAGGTTCGTGGTCGTGGGGCATCAATCCCGCATCCAAGAACAAGGCGGCCGCCAAGAAGTTCCTGGAGTTTGCATCCCTGGACCCGGCGGGAAACCTCGCCACCACCGAAGCCACCACCATCATCCCGGCCAACAGCGCAGCAACGGCCCAGTATCTGCCCAAGCTCGAAGCCTTGGGCGGAGACCACAGCAAGGGACTGGCCGAGCTGATCGCCCACGAAAACACCCAGACAGCAAAACCGCGCCCGGTCAGCGTTGGCTATATCCAGTTCGAAGAAATCATGGGCAAGGCCTTCGCTGATATCCGAAACGGGACTCCGGTTAACGAGCGGCTGAAGCAGGCATCCCAGCAGATCACCGATGCTTGGAAGCAGCTCTAGCCATGTCTCCCTCGCAAACAACCAATCGTCCACCTGCAACGGACCATCGAGCCGTGGCTGTGCCTCCGGTCCGTCGCAGGAGGCGTGCATCGTTGGTGGCAGTGGCGACCGCGTTCCTGGCTCCCGCTTTGATCAGCCTGATAGTGCTTCGTCTTGCACCCGCGGGTGTGGCCCTGTGGGAGAGCCTGTTCCGGGAAAGCTTCCTGCGCGGCGGAACAGTGTTTGTGGGCTTTGAGAACTATGCAGACCTCTTTGGCAATGCAGACTTCAACAACGCCCTCTTGGTGACGCTCGTCTTTTCGGCAATCGTGAACCCTCTCCAGATTGCAGTGTCGTTCTTGCTTGCTGTTCTCTATACCCGTAAGGCTGCCGGCGCGAAGGTTTGGCGCTCCCTGGTGGTCCTTCCCATAGCAGTCCCGCCCGCAGTTTCGGCGGTTGTGTGGAGCGTTATCTACCGGCCGGACGGCCTGGGTAATTCATTCCTTGACCTTCTGGGACTTCCGGCGCAGCCGTTCCTGACCTCGCCACAGCAGTCGCTCGCTTCCATCATGGTGCTCTTGAGCTGGATCGGCGTCGGCTATTGGATGCTGTTCCTGATCGCCGGTATCAACGATGTTCCCAACGAACTCTACGAGGCCGCATCCATTGATGGAGCCTCGGCATGGCGGAAGCTCTGGTCCGTCACGTTCCCCTTGGTCCGTCGACCTCTTGCCTTCGTCCTGGTTGCCGACACCGTTTCCAACTTCCTGATTTTCGCGCCCGTCCAAATACTCACAAAAGGCGGCCCGTCAGGTTCCAGCAACCTGCTCATGTATGACATCTACACCCGGGCTTACACCCTCGGAGACCTTAGTAAAGCCCAAGCGGAAGTGATCATTCTCGTGTTACTGACCCTCGCCGTCGTCGCCGTGCAATTCCGGCTGCTTCGGAGCTCTGATGCGGCATGAGTGCGGCAGCCGCGACCAAAGCTCCGGGGCGCCGGACCCTTGGCTACATCGCGCTGAGTGTCCTGGGCGCCTGCGTTGGGCTGCTCTTCCTCATCCCGCTCTGGTGGACGTTCGTTAATTCGCTCAGGCCCGGCGGCGATACGTTCCGTTACCTCAACCCCTTGCAATGGGAGACGTTCTTCACCCTGACGCCGAACCTGGACAACTATGCCGAGCTGCTGCGCAGCAACCTGGGGCTGGCCATGCTGAACTCGGTTTTCGTCAGTGCAGCCACCGTGGTGATCGGCCTCGTGATTTGTTCCATGGCAGCGTTCGCCCTGGCTGCGATCCCGTTCCGTGGAAGCGGTGCCGTCTTTGTGGTGGTTGTGGTGAGCTTCCTGATCCCGTTCGACGCGATCGCCATTCCCTTGGCGGACCTCTTCCGTGACTGGAACCTGCAGAATACGTATGCCGGGCTCATCCTTCCCGGTCTGGGCAACGGCATGGCGATCTTCCTGTTGCGGACGTTCTTCCTGGCCATCCCCAAGGATCTCGTGGAGGCCGGCCGCTTGGACGGGTTGGGCTGGTGGGGCATCTTCCGGCGGATCTATCTGCCGCTATCAGTTCCGTCCCTCATTGGTGCTGGTCTGACGCTCTTCCTCTTCCAATGGCAGTCCTACGTTTGGCCGTTGCTCAATGGCACGGACGAGCAGCACATCCTGGGTCCTATCGCCCTGTCCAATCTCCAAGGCCAGTTCAACGTGGACTACGGCGTGATGTTCGCTGGATCGATAGTCCTGACGGTGATTCCGCTCGCCATCATCATTGGGTTCCAGCGCTACTTCATCCAGTCCGTCACCACCACCGGGCTCAAGTAACTCCCTATCAACCTCCTC
Organism: Paenarthrobacter sp. NPDC092416; assembly: GCF_044755025.1. NCBI lineage: Bacteria > Bacillati > Actinomycetota > Actinomycetes > Micrococcales > Micrococcaceae > Paenarthrobacter > Paenarthrobacter sp. NPDC092416. The sequence goes on along the minus strand of NZ_JBIVQG010000006.1, from coordinate 113,927 downwards.
GGCATGGCACAGCCCTGCCCGAAGCAAACTAAAGAAGGAACAACCATGGGTGCTCAGCACCGCATCATTCTTGACACTGACATTGGATCCGACGTCGACGACGCACTGGCTTTGGCCCTGATCCTTGGCTCGCCCGAGGCTGAACTCCTTGGCGTCACCACCGTGTACGGCGACACCCTGCTGCGGGCGCGGCTCGCAAAGCGGTTCGGCAAACTGTCAGGCCGGGACATCGCCGTACATCAAGGAATTGCCAGCCCCAAGTCAGGCCGCGAAGTGTGGTGGCCCGGCCACGAGGGTTCCCTGCATGAAGGACTTCCGCAGGAAATCATCGAGTCCGAGGACGCTGTCGCGTATCTCGTGCGGGAAGTCGCCAGCCATCCCGGGGAGATCGACGTGATGGCAATCGGACCCCTGACGAACATCGCAGCGGCTCTTGAAGCTGATCCAACATTCGAGCGCAATGTGCGGCATCTGTGGATCATGGGCGGAGCGTTCGGCACGGGCGAGACCGAGCACAATTTCCGCAGTGATGACCAAGCCGCGCGGACCGTTTTCGCTTCCGCCCTCAACATCACCGTCACCGGCCTCGAAGTGACCCGCCAAGTGGAGATGCGCCGAGACCAGCTGGAACTGATCGCTGCGGCCGGCCCGCTGGGAGAAGCGCTCGACGCCGATATCCGGCAATGGTGGGCGTTCTGGAACGAGGAATGGAATGTCCCGCACGACCCCATCACAGTCCTGACGCTGCTTCGCCCCGGTCTCTTCGAAGTGTCCACACCCGGTACCGTCTCGATCACGTGCGACGGCGATTCGGCGGGCTTGAGCACGTTCACCCCTGATCCTGAGGGCAGGGTTCGTTGCGTCACCACCATCGACGCCCAAGCAGTCGCCAACGAAATCAGCACCAGAATCGTCAAGGCGGGCAGGCTGCTGCACGACGTCGAGACTCCCTGAGCCTGATGATGCCGTCACTGTCGGGCGAAGCGCGTGCTTCGTTCCGGCAGTGACGGCATCCCCGTGCTTGGATTCCTTGCCAAACAGTGGCACGCTGATGCCCACTTGGGGTGAATGCAGAGCGGTTGACTCTGCGCAGGGGAAGGACAGGGATGCCCACCGATGTGCCAGCAGGCTCCGCGGGTCCGCCCGCACGGACTGACGTTTCCGCTGCACTGTTGGGTGGGAAAACGTTCCGAAGCCTCAGCGAACAAACCCTCTCACCCAAGGAAGAACAGTTCGAACGAGGCCGCCAAACGCTCGGGCTGTTCCTCGCCCCAGCCGTGGCAGTGGTTTTTGCCCTCCTGCCAGTGCCCATGGACCGGACCCAGCAGCTCCTCGCCGCCGTGCTGTTGGCGGTCATCATCCTCTGGATCTGCGAGCCTGTGCCCATCCCGGTCGGAGGACTTCTTGGGGTAGCGGCCATCGTGCTGCTCGGAATCGCCCCTGCGGGTGACGTGCTTGCTCCTTTCGGATCGACCACGATCTTTACCTTCATTGGGGCGTTCATCCTGGCGCAGGCGATGCTCAAACACGGTATCGCGCAACGGCTCGCCTACGCCGTACTTTCGTTTCCGGGGGTGGCCAAGTCAACGTACCGGGTGATCGTCGCGTTCGGGGTCATCACGTGCATTCTGTCGGCGTTTCTGTCGAACACGGCTACCGTGGCAATGCTGATGCCGACGGCGCTTGGGATACTCGCTGTGATTGCCGAGCTCCTCCAGGACCGCGGAGTCGTAAAGCCCGACTTTGACCCGCTCCGGCTCCGCCTTGGTGCTGCGCTGATGCTCATGCTGGCCTACGGTGCCAGCGTTGGTGGTCTGCTTACCCCTGTGGGTTCCCCGCCGAACCTCATCGGCCGTGGACTGATCGAGGAAGCAACCGGGGAACGAATTTCCTTCGCCCAGTGGATTGCCACGGCGGCACCGCTCTGCCTGGCCATGTTCGTGGTGCTCGCACTGCTCATGTTCCTGCTCAACAAGCCAGAAATCCGGCGGCTCGAAGGAGTCGAAGAGTACATCCGCAAGCAAAAAGCCCTTCAAGGCCGGATGTCCCGGGCCGAGGTGAACACGCTTATCGCCTTCGCAATGACCGTGTGCCTTTGGTTACTGCCTGCGGCGGCAAGCCTGGTCTGGGGCACTGACTCCGCTATCTACAATTTTCTGGACGACCGGCTGGATGAGGGAATAGTGGCCGTTCTGGGAGCGTCGCTGCTGTTCATTCTGCCGACCAACTGGAAGGAACGCCGGGCCACCCTGACGTGGACCGACGCCGCAAGGATCGACTGGGGAACCATCATCCTGTTCGGAACGGGCATCATTTTCGGTTCGTTGCTTTCAGCGACGGGCTTGGCCCGGACCATTGGGACGGCCGCGTCTCAGAACCTGAACGTCACCAACATTGTGGCCATCACCGCATTCGCCGCAGTTCTGGCCGTCCTCATTTCGGAGACGACCAGCAACACGGCTTCGGCCGCCGTCGTGGTCCCTATCGTCATTCCACTCTGCCAAGCGATGGGAGTCGATCCGATGGTGCCCGCGTTGGCCGCCACGTTCGCGGCATCGTTTGGGTTCATGCTGCCGGTGTCCACGCCACAAAACGCGATCGTTTACGGTTCCGGCTGTGTTCCGATCACGCGGATGATCCGCACCGGCATTGCCTTCGACGTCATCGGAGCGCTGCTCATCATCGGCATCATTCCTGTGATGGTGGCGGCTACGGGGATCGGCCGCTAGCCAAGGCTGTCAGGCTCCCGGCATGATGATCAGCCCGCTCGCATGCCGGCCGGGGCTGGTCTGCCTCAGAAGGCCGCGACGTGTGGTTTTTCTATTCGATGGAGAGTAATCTCAGCCGCGATGCCCTTCTTCACTGGCATCTGCCAGGCGGCCTCGGGGAACGGCCGCTGTCAGGGACTTGTCCCGTGAGCGCAGGCACTTGGTCTCCCTCCACAATTCATGGATGGTGCCGCGGAATACACTCGCTCCGCTCGAAATCGAGGAACCCCATGAAAAACAAAAATGCGCTCAGGCTTGCGCCGGTTGCAGTACTGGTCGCTGCCATGCTGTACCCCGCTGTGCCGGCGGCAGCCGCCTTGCAATTACCCATATCGCTTCCAGCAGGCGAGGGCTGTTCGTTTGCTCTGATGCTCGATGGATCTGGTGGCATCATCCAGACAACAGAATTCAAGGACAAAGACGGCAACGTGGTACGCGTTCTCGAAGCCGGCAAGGGCGTCCTCCTGACATACACGAACCTCGATACCGGGGAATCTGTCACGATCCGGACTGACGGTTCGGTGGCCAGCACGCGGGTCAATGCCGATGGGACGCTCACGGTTACGGCAACGGGCCACAACGGACTGATCTTGTTTCCCACGGATATCCCTGCAGGACCTACGACTACGCATTACATTGGCAAATTGGTCTACGACATCGATCCTGTGACCGGCGTGTTCACTTTCGTGACGAGCTCAGGCCAGCAGCGGGACATCTGCGAAGAACTGGGGTAGAGGCGGAATGGCTGGCCCGGTTTCCGGGCCAGCTGCGGACCGCCGTCCTAAACGCCCACAGCATCCAGCACGCTTTGGCCGATGTCCTTGCCAATGCGACGAAGCAGCTTCCTGGACAACTCAGGATCCTTCGCGGAGTCCAACGTTGTGTAGTCAGCCAGCGCATACACGCAGGACAAGGACATCTCGGACCACCGCTCTTGCGGCAGCAGCGAACGGCCGGCGACGGCGATGATGGGCCGGGTGCCGGAACGGCGGGCGACGGCGGCGGGCAGCTTCCCTGCGAGCGTCTGCTCATCGATGCTGCCTTCGCCGGTGATCACAAGGTCGCAATTCTCCTTGCGGGCATCGAAGTCCAGGAGGTCCAGAAAATAGTCCGCCCCTGAAACCTGGCGGGCACCCAGCAGGAGGCAGGCGAACCCGATCCCGCCGGCACTGCCGGCACCCGGCTGCTCTGCCAAGGACGCGGTCTCAGCCTGCGAATCGCGGCCTGCCCAGGAACCCACTGCAGCAGCCCCAGAGCCGGCGAGCACCGAAACGAAGTGCGTCAGACCGGCGTCGAGCGCTGAAACATCGGCGGCAGAACAACCCTTCTGCGGCCCGAAAACGGCGGGCGCGCCGTCGGATCCGCACAGCGGGTTGTGGACATCGCTCGCGAGGATGAGTTCCACGTCCACCAGTTCCGGGACCAACGAGCCGGACACCGAATGCACAAGTGAGAGTGAATGCCCGTTGCCTGGCAGGGAACGCCCAGACGAATCCAGGAACCGAAGGCCCAGCGCTGCGAGCATGCCCATGCCGCCATCGGTACTCGAACTGCCGCCGAGGGCCAGCACCATTCGCCTCGGCTTGAGGCTGAGGGCAAACAGTACGGCCTCTCCAAAGCCGCGGCTGGATGCTTCCAACGGCGCGAGTCCGGCGTTGGGCAGGACGGCCAAACCGCACGTGTTCGCGACCTCCACAACTGCCGTGACGCCGTCGAACGCGATGTCTGCCTTGACGGGCTGGCCCGTGGGGCCGGCGACAGTGCAGTTGTAACGGCCGAAGCCGGAGGCGACGGCGGCATCAACGCTGCCGTCACCTCCGTCCGCGAGTGGAAGGATCTCGCAGTGGATCGCCCCGGATGTGCCGTGGGCGGCACTGAGTCCCGCCGCCAGGGCTTCCGCAACCTCGCCGGCGGTGAGGCTGCCTTTGAACTTGTCAGGGGCGATGAGCACGGTCTTCGGGGCGGTGGTGTTGGTCATGTCAGATGGATTCCGAGTAGGCGGGACGGCGGTCGGCGGAGGCGGCGGGTACAGGAGGTGACGGTACGACGGCGGCAGAGTGCTCGGGTGCTTCAAGGGGGTCTGTCTCGTCCTCCACAGGGACTACTACGGCATCATCAGTTGGCACAGGCTCAAGGATCTCGCCGGCGAAGACGCGGCGGGCGCGGTCGGTGTCCAGCGTGCGGTCCCAGCGGGCGATCACCAAGGTGGCCACGGCGTTGCCCGTGAAGTTCACCAGGGCCCGGCACTCGGACATGAACTTGTCGATGCCGAAGATCAGCATGATGCCCGCAGCAGGGATAGTGCCGAGGGTGGTCAGCGTGGCGGTGAGCGCGATGAATCCGCCACCGGCAACGCCTGCCGCACCCTTTGACGTTAGGAGCATCACGGCGAGGAGGCCGAGCTGCTGGCCAATGGTCAGGTCCGTGTTGGTGGCTTGTGCGATGTACAGGGCAGCGAGCGAAAGGTAGATCGCGGCGCCGTCCAGGTTGAAGCTGTAACCAGTGGGAACAACCAGGCCAACAGTCTCCTTCTTCACTCCGGCATGCTCGAGCTTGCGCATCAGGCCGGGGAGAGCAGGCTCAGCGGTAGAGGTGCCCAGGATGAGCATGTATTCCTCTTTGAGGTGCCGGATCATGGTGAAGATGTTCAGCCGCAGCATGGCCATGATGGAGCCGAGCACAACAATCACGAACAGTATGGAGGTGCCGTAGAACAGCGCAATCAATCCGCCCATGCTGGTCAGCGACGAGACACCGTACTTGCCAACGGCGAAGGCCATGGCGCCGAACGCACCCAGCGGAGCGGCCTTCATGATGAAGCCCAGGATCTTGAACATCACGCCGGTGAGCCGTTGGACGCCGTCCAGTACAGGTGCGCCAACCTTGCCCATGGCGTTCAGGGCGATGCCGAACACCACAGCAATGAAGATGATCTGCAGGATGTCGCCCTCAACGAACGGGCCGGCGATGCTGTTGGGAATGATGTGCGTCAGGAACTGCCACCACTCTTGGTGCTGTCCCGCGTCGATCAGTTTCGCAGCCGAGTCGGAGGTCTTGATAGTGCTGGCGTCTGCGTTGACTCCGTCACCCAGACGGAAAACGTTGATGGCAACAAGGCCGAAGACCATGGCACAAATGGTGCCGATCTGGAAGTAGGTCAGGGCCTTCAGTCCAGTCATGCCGACTTTCTTGAGGTCGGCAACGCTGGCGATTCCGCCCACGATGGTCAGGAACACGATGGGGCCAATGAGCATCTTCATCGCGTTCACGAACGTGGTGCCGATGGGTTCCATGGCGATGCCCGCAGTCGGAGCGAGCCAGCCCAGGAGGATGCCGACCACGATCGCGGTGAGCACCCAGAAGTACAACTGCCGGTACCAACGGGTCTTGTTTGGCGCTTTCCTGCTGGTGGCCGCTGCGCCGGCGGTGGTGATGTGTTCCATGATTCCTACCTCATTGTGGAATGTCTCTGGAGAAGCTGAAGGATGTGGGGAAGGACGACGGCGGCCAGACGGCCGCCGTCGTACGTCGTCTAGGTTGGACTGATTTAGGTGCTGGTGCCTTAGACGGCAGCCAAGGTGCTGACGAGTGCCGAGATGATGGCCTCGGTGACGTCATCTGTGGTGGCGTCGCCGCCGACGTCGCGGGTCAGGTGACCGGAGCCGGTGGCCTGTTCGATGGCTGCTTCGACACGGCGGGCTTCGTCGTGCAAGCCGAAGTGGTCCAGCATGAGGGCGGCGCTGGCGATCGCACCGATCGGGTTGCTGATGCCTTGGCCCGCAATGTCTGGTGCGGAACCGTGGACCGGCTCGAACATGGACGGGAAGCGGCGCTCCGGGTTCAGGTTGGCGCTCGCCGCCAGGCCAAGGCTGCCGGCCAGGGCTGAGCCGAGGTCTGAGAGGATGTCGGCGTTCAGGTTGGACGCCACCACCACGGACAGATCCTCCGGCTTGAGGATGAACTTGGCGCTCATCGCATCAACCAGCACGCTCTCGGTCTGCACATCCGGGTAGTCCAGCGAGACGCGCTGGAACGTTTCGTCCCAGAGGACCATGCCGTACTGCTGTGCGTTGGACTTGGTGACCGAGGAGACCTTCTTCACCGTGCGGGTCCGGGCGAGGTCGAACGCGAAACGCATGATGCGTTCACAGCCCTTTTCCGTGAAGAGCGCGGTCTGGAGGGCGACTTCATTGCCGGGACCGCGGCCGCTCAGGTTGCGTCCGCCGAGGCCGGCGTATTCGCCCTCGCTGTTTTCACGGACAACGATCCAGTCCAGCTCGGTATCGTCAGCCTTGCGGAGCGGGGACTGGATTCCGGGGAGGAACTTGACCGGGCGGATGTTGGCCCACTGGTCAAAGTTCTGGGTGATGTTCAGGCGCAGCCCCCAGAGGCTGATGTGGTCCGGGACGTTTTCCCAACCAACGGCTCCGAAGTAGATGGCGTCGAAGTCCTTGAGGGCTTCAAGGCCCTTGGGGTCCATCATTTGCCCCGTCTTCTCGTAGTAGCCGCAACCCCACGGGAATTCGGTCCATTCGAAGGCGAACTTGCCGTTGGAGTTCTCGGCGAGTGCGTCCAGCACGCGGCGGCCAGCGGAGACAACTTCCTTGCCCACGCCGTCAGCGGGAATCGATGCGATGGTGAATTTCTGGGTGGCGCTCATGCCTACCTCCTCGTTGAGTTTGTTAGCAGTGAGCCTGTTATCGGGGTCACACTGTTCTTCCTCTTCAAGTAGACGTTTGAGGGGTAGTTGGCGTCCAAGACTTAGTTTCGATACGTCTGATAGGTAGGGCCTATGTATTTCTTGTGGCGTGATCTCTGGCGACGTCCAGGAACGCTGTGGCCGCCGGAGTCAGGTTCTCCTTGCGGCTGAGAACAGCGACATCCAGGTGGCTGATTGGTTCTATCAGCAACGTTCGCAGCCCGGCTTTGTGCGCAGTGGGAGCCCACGATGACGGCATGACGGCGTGCCCGACGCCCGCCAAAACCAAGGGAAGAATTGAGGTCCGGTGGGCAACTTCCACCACGATCTCCAGTTCAATGCCGTGGGCGATTGCGTCGTCCACGAGCCAGCGCATGAGCGAACCCCGCTGGCTGGCGATAAGTCGATGGCCGTCCAGATCCTCCCGCTGGATGGCCTGATCCGTGGCCTCGAAGGTGTCCGCCCGCGGGTTGACTATGAGAATCAGCGGCTGGCGTTCGAGTTCAAGAACTTCCACGCCTGGCACCTTGATTGCCGTGGGGGAGCCCGCAAGGCCGATCTCGCTGCTGCCGCTGCGGACTGATTCGATCACCTCTTCCGGCGTGAAGGCGGCCCCGACGTCGAGCCGGACCCACGGGTGGAGTTTGGTGAAAGCGGCGATCATGGAGGTGAGGGGCTCAATGCCGGGGGACGGCATGGTGATGATGTCCAGCCGACCGCTGCGCATGCCCCGCAATGATTGGACCGCGGATTGGGCTGCGTCCAGGTCCCGCATCACCAGTCGAGCGGGGCCGATGAGTTCCTTGCCTGCCTCGCTGAGGACTGCCCGCCGGCCGATGCGGTGGAACAAGGGAACGCCGAGCTCTTTCTCAAGGCTCGCGATGGTTTGGGACAGCGACGGTTGGGCGATCAGCAGATGCTCGGCTGCCCGGTTGAACCCGTCATGATCCACGACGGCGAGGAAGTACTTGAGCTTGCGCGTGTCCATGGTCCGGGGTCCTTTGGGGCGGCGTGCGGGAGTAGATAGTCTATGCCTATCAATTCCCGCCCACGGGTGCGGCGTCCTGCGGCGATGCCGCGCGTGCTCAGCCTGCCGCTGATGAGGCCGCGGTAGTGACGTCCATTCGCCGGCGGCGGATCAGGGCCAGTGCGACCGTGCCCGCCAATCCGATGGCCAAGGCCGTTAAGACTCGTGGGCCGGCTTGGCCTTGGGGTCCGAGTGTGGCGGCGAGGATCTGCCGGCTCATGAGTGCCATCTCATCCAAGTCACCCAGGGTGATGCGCGTGCCCAGTACGTAATTCACTGACGTGAAGATGGCGGGGACCAGCCACAGCAAGGCCAGGTTCGCGGTCCATACAATGGCGCGGCTGGCTGGACGAAGCCCGCACCAAGCCAAGGCCGTGCCCACAAGCACGGGCGGCAGCCAGTAGATCCCCGTGAGGACCGCCGAGGGGATGTCGCCGGGGCCTGTTGCGTTTACGGCCCACTCGGTGATCCAGGATGCGAAAGGCAATGCCATGAGTCCTGCGCCAAGAGTCGCCCAAGCTCTTGACTTGGCCGACAACAGCAAAACCGACAGGAAGCTCGCCACCACGGCAACCAGTGCTCCGGCGAGAAGGCCTGCGAGGTAAAGGCTGGAACGCGAGCCAGGCTCCAACCCTCGTTCCACCACTGCAAAGGCTTGAACCGTCGCCGTGCCGTGCACTGCGAAAACTCCCGCCAGCGCGCACCAGGTCACCAGCCGCCGTCGTGCGGGCGCCCAAGCACGCACCGCCAAACCTGCGACGGCGCCGCCTACAGTCATCAGCGACAAGATCACGGTGACCTTGTATTGGCTGACGGGCAGCAGCGATAAGGGCATGTCGGCCGGCAGGGTTTGGGTTGACCACAGATTCTGCAACGGAAGGATGGCGCCCGTGGTCAACCATGGGGCCAGGCCCAAGAGGGCTGACGTGACTCCGAGCAGTAGGGCAAGGGGTGCGGTCTTGCCGATGTTTGGCAGCTTGTTGGTCCGGGTGGTTCCTGCAAGTCCTGCGGGCTGAGGAGTGTGGTGGTGGATCGGGTGGCTCACGGAAATCCTTCAGCGTCAGGCGGGCATGGGTGGGCCGGATCTGGTTCAAAAATTAAGGGATCGAACCAGAATCATATACCGAATGGATTAATGCGCTGAAGTGGTTGGGATGTGAGAGAAGGTTGGGCTAAAGCGGTTGGGATGTGAGAGAAGGTTGGGCTAAAGCGGTTGGGATGTGAGAGAAGGTTGGGCTAAAGCGAGTCGGATGTGGGAGAGGGTTGCTTCGGGATCGCCGTTGGCGTCCACTTCCAGGAATTGGTCGAATTCGGGGAGGGATCGGTAGGCGTCGCGGAATGCGATCAGGTCCGCCAGCGTCTCTGAATCGGTTCCCCGAGCCATGACGCGGCGGCAGGCCCGCTGGGGGTCGACGTCGAAATGGATCATCAGATCCGGCGACGGAAGCGCCTTCAGCAGCCACGGCAAGAATCGGCCTCGGGGCAGGCCTGCGGCCTCCCGCAGGGCGAGTTGGCAATGCAGATGGCGATCCATCACCACCAGCCCATCAAAACGCGAGGCCCGAGCATGGGAAATGAGGACGTTCACCACGCGGACGCCGGTTTCTATGAAGTCGGCCAGACGGGCCGGTGGTTTCCAGCCAATTCGTGCGCCGATCAGGGACAACCTCCGCCGGGCCGCGTGGTTGCTGAGCAGCAGCGCATTCCTGCTTTCGGTGCGGGCAGAATCAACCAAGGCGCGGGCCGCCGTCGTCTTTCCTGAGCCGTCGATTCCTGTTAGAACAATGAGCATGGGGCCTCCCGTCGTCTCTCTTTCAACGAGGGGACCCGCCGTCTTGTGCCGACATGAGGCACACGTCACGTTCCAAGCCACTGAAGCCGCTCCGGAAATCAGGCTTGGACGAGAAGCCCCGTAGCGAACATGATGCCGAGTCCGAGGATGATGCCGGTTGAGGCAATTGGACTGAGGACTTTGCCACTCATGCCCTTCATGAGGGGCAGGATCTTGAGGGCAACCTGGGCTACGGCGCCGGCTCCCAGTCCCAGCAGGAAGGCCGAGAGCGCGGGTTGGTAAACGGTCGCGCCAATCACGGCCCCACCAATGGCCGGAGCTCCGGCGATCAAGCCAAGCACCGCAAGCCAACCGAGGCGGGCGGGTTCCTTGGCCAGAGGTGTGACGATGGCCAGACCTTCGGTGGTGTTGTGGATCGCGAAGCCGACAATCAAAGTGGCGCCGAGCGCCAGGGAGCCTACCGCGTACGCGGAGCCGATGGCGAGTCCTTCGCCAAGATTGTGCAGGCCAATGCCGATTGCGATCAGCAAGGCCAAGCGGCGGGGGGCCAATGCGGTTGGCTTGTCCGCACGTGAAAGATCCTGGTGTCGGCGCATCCACGCGTCCGAGCCTTCAAGGACAAGGAAAGCAACCAGCGCGCCGAGGAACACCACCAAAGGTCCGCCAAACGCGCCGCTTCCGGCCACAAGTTCCATGCCCTCAAAGGTGGCATCGATCGCCAGGAAAGCCAGCAGTCCTACCGTGACACCGAGCAGCAACCTGATCCACGATGCAGAGGACCGGCGGATGAATGGCATCCACAACATGCCCAGGGCGACCGGAATCACCCCCACATAAATGCCGAGCAGAGTCATCAGCCCGAAGAAGGACGTGCCGCGTTCAGGGCTGAGCGCGGCAGCATCGATCGTGGCCGGAATCTTGCCGCCAACGGACGTGACCAGTGCGATCTCGTACGGATCGCCTTCCACCCAGCTGTAACTGATGGTCAGCGTTGTGGCCTCGAGGGGCGCCATGGTTTCGCGGGTTTGGGTGAACGCGGCGTAGTAGTCGGAGACGTTCACCTGTGCGATCGTGACCGGGTCCGGCCCTTCGTTCCTTGCCGTGATGACAATCTGCCCCGGCAGAAGCCGGACATCTTCGACGGCGACTTCCTCCTTGGGTGGGATGCCTTCAGTCAGCCTCGCCAGACCTGGGCCGTTGAACACCGCGAACGCTGCCATCAGAAGGGCGATCAGGATCAGCGGGCCGATGCCCAGCAGCCAGCCCGGCAGGGAAGGGCGGGGTTCTGCCGGCGAGGTGACTTTCGCCGTCGTGCGCTTTTCTTCAATGCTCATCAGGGATTCACCTCGAAGAAGCCCATCCATCCGAGTTCGGCGAACTCTGTCTTGTGCGCGTGGAACATGTACTTGCCGGGGTAGGGGAAGCGGATTTCGACGATGCCGCGCTGACCCTGCACTTGGGAGATGGTGTCCGTGAATTCGCTCGGCGTGAGCATGGTCCCGGTGGGGTAGTAGTGGAAGAAATTGCCGTGCACGTGGAAGGAATTGATGGGGTCGTACTCGAGCACGTTGATCAGGTGGATCCTCACCAGGGCGTTTTGCTTGACCTGCACCGGGTTGTCCATGAAGTGGAATGGCAGGCCGTTGACGGAGTAGAACTCGTTGTCGTCCCCGCCGTCGGTGTTGTAACCGTTCATCACCATGACCATTTCGTCGTCTGCTGCCGGACGGCCTTGCTTTGGCTCGATGATGAAGCCCCCGTACAAGCCTTTTGCAATGTGCGGCGCCAGCGGCGACTGGTGACAGTGGTAGAGATGCGTCCCGAACGGCGTCGCGTCGAACTCATACGTGAACGACTGGCCCGGGCCGATTGAGCCTGCTCCAATACCGGGTGTCCCGTCCATTTCGGCGCGGTGGACTCCGTGGAAATGCATGGTGTGCGGGTGCGAACCGGCGTTGGTGAAATGGATCCGCAGCACGTCTCCCTCCCGCGCCCACAGCGTGGGGCCCGGGATCCTGCCGTTGTAGCACCATCCTGGGAACGTCACGCCCGGGGCGATTTCGAAGTCCTTATCGACGGCCACGATGTCCCACTCGCGGAGTGTCCGTCCGTCCGGGAGGGTACTGGTCTTGCCGCGGTCGAAGTCGTGGAGGATGGCGGTGGGATCGATGCCGGCCCGGTCGGGCGGGACCGCGCCGCCGGCAAACCCGGCGTGGCCGGCGTGACTCGTGACGTCTGTATGTGCCGTGGTTCCGGACGTGCCTGCTGTCGACGCCGGACGGGAACCTTCTGCCGGAGTGCCCTGGGGGTCGTGGCTGCTGTGATTTTCGGCGGCGCTGAACGCCGGGACCGCAGCGATTGCCGCAGCGCCCGAGAGCATCGACCGCCGGCTAAGGAGCTTCTCCACCATGGATTTAGGCACGCCGACTCCTGCAAATTCGTAACTAGTAACACTATTGTTCGCCTAGCCTAACAGTTGGAGGCGTGGCGTCACCAGATCAGGAGAATGGCGCTCATCAGACACATCGACCACATCATCCCCTGGCACACAGGAGGACCACACCAGCAAGCGCCAAGCCTCCGTCAGCGCAGACCGGAAGCTGATCGGACGGGGGGAAGCGGATCAAGTCCGGGGTGACCACGTGAACTGCGGATGCTCGCGATTGAGGAACGCGCTGATGCCGATGCTCATGTCGGGGCTGGCGGGCATGGCTGTCCAGGCGTCTGACCATTCCTGATCGATATTGGAGGGGTCGGCACCTGAATGTGGTGCGTCAGTCAGACCGACCAGCCGCTTCATGGCATGCATGGAGAATCGCGACCGGCTTCGGAGCGAACCGAGAAGCTCGAGACACTGTTCTTCAAACGAACCGTCAGGTACGACGTCGGCAACCAGCCCCAGCTCCTTGGCTTGCGTGGCGCCGAAAGTCTGGCCGGTCAGGAGGATGTACTTTGCGTTGGCGTGTCCCACCAGCCGGACGAGTCGTTCGATCCCGGGCCGGGGGTAGATGATGCCAATTTTCGCCGGTGTCAGCCCAAAGACCGAACGCTCGTTGGCGATGATGAAGTCGCAAGCCGAAGCGATCTGCCAGCCGCCACCCATGCAGGCCCCCTCGACAATGGCGACGCTCGGTTTGGAAAGCGACGTGATCGCTTGGTCGGCCAGGCTGAGGTGGTCAACCAGCGAACCATCGGGCTGCTGATCCAGCAATACTGACGAGAGTTCACTGATGGCAGCGCCGGCACAGAATGTACCGCCTGCGCCGCGGAGCACCACGACGCTGACCTGTGGATCGGCATCAAGGCGGGGCATGAGTTCCTGTAGCTCCAAGCACATTGCCTTGGTGAGGGCGTTGCGCTGGCCTTGGTTATCAATCCACACCGTAGCAACACTGTCGTTGATCGAGGCGGCTATATGAGCTGTCTGGAAGGCCGCGGTCTTCAAGGAAGTGGTCATCGTCCTGCTCCCATCGTTGCGGCATCCAAGACGGCACCATCCAAAGCGCCGCCGCACCTAACGCGCCCTTCGCGCTCAAGCCGGGTGACGTCGTCGTGCGTCATTCCAAGTTCCTGCAGTATTTCGGCGGTGTGCTCGCCAAGCAGTGGCGGCGGCGAGTGGATTTCGCTCGCTTCACCGTCCAAACTCAGCGGCCCGCGGAGGAGCGGCAGCTCAGAGCCGTCCCGTCGCCTGCTCTGTTGGACGAGGCCCAGAGCGGCAACTTGCTCTGAGGCCAGGGCCTGCGGGTAGTTGTAGATGGGTCCGCAGGGAATTCCGGCCTGACTGATCAGGGAGACCCAATCGGCCGAGGGCTTCGTGGCGAGAGAGGATTCAATGAGTTCGGTAAGGACTGACCTGTTCGCCGAGCGGTCCGCGCCAGTGATGAAGCGAGGGTCCTCCACCGCTGACGGAATGCCCAGCACTGTGCAGAAGGCTTTCCACTGTTTGTCGCTGCCGACCGCGATGTTGATGGATTCCGTTGCGGTGGCGAACATGCCGTAAGGGGCGATGACCGGGTGGTTGTTGCCTTGGGGAGCTGGTGCTTCGCCGAGGCTGAGCGCCTTCTGCCCTTGGAATGCGGACAGGTTCAGCGCCGTTTCCAACAACGACGTCGATACCCGGCTGGCGCGCTCACCCTTACGGACTCCGAGCAGGGTGGCCACGATCCCGAACGCGCAGACCATGCCGGACGTGATGTCAACGATCGGAACGCCCACGCGGTAGGAAGTGCCGGGGCCGGGCCCTGTGACGGACATGAGCCCGGACATTCCCTGGATTACTTGGTCCAGGCCCGCGTCGTCCTTGAGTGGGCCGGTGTTGCCGAAGCCGGTGACGGATCCAACCACAAGCTCCGGGTTGAGCTCTTCCAGCCGTGATGCCGTCAGCCCCATCTTCTCCAGCGTGCCGGGTTTGAAGTTTTCCACGAGTACGTCGGCCCCGGCGATGAGTGTGGAAAGGATGTCGCGCCCCTCGGCTGAGTAGAAGTCGAGGCACACGGAGACCTTGTTGCGGTTCACGGAATCGAAGTACAGGCTGTGGCCGTTGTGGAACGGCGGCCACTGCCGGGCGGTGTCGCCTCCGTTGATGCTTTCGACCTTGATGATCCGGGCACCCATGTCCGCCAAGAGCGCTGTGCAGTATGGGCCGGCAAGGGCTCGGCTGAGGTCGATCACGGTGATTCCATTGAGTGGCTTAATCATGCTGATTGTCCTATCGATGTAGAGGGTCTAGAGGCTGGAGGGCAGCACCAAGGTGCCCACCAGCAGGAGCGGGCCGAATACCACCATGGACAATCCCCAGCGCGTGAGGAGTTTGGTGATTCTGGGCCGTTCCTCCTCGTCGACGGTGGCCACGAAAGTGGCGCCGACTGTGGAGAACGGTGAGACGTCAACGATCGAGGAACACACGCCCAGTGCCGCGATGACCGCCCATCCTGCGATGTCTCCGGAGGCAACCAGTGGCAGCGCCAGCGGCACCAGCGCCGCAAGCATTCCGGTGGTGGATGCGAACGCGGACACGAGTCCGCCGATTGCGCAGATCACCAGCGCGGCCAGCAGGGGAGTCCCGACGGCGCTGGCTGCTTCGCCGAGCAAGGCGACGGCGCCCATGGTCTGAAGCACCCCCACGAACGTGATGATCCCGCCCACCAAGAGGACGGTGGACCAGTCGATCTTGGTGACAGCTGATTTGCCGGACTGCGGGTCGCAGAGGGTGAGGACGGATGCGAAGGCGAAGCACAGGACGCCAATGTCCGGGCTGGATCCCAGGAGGGACATGAGTATGACAGTGACTACCAGGCCCGCCATACAAAGAACCGTGATGATCTGGTTGCGGTTCAGCCTGGCAGGCTTCGGCGTCGCGGCGTGGGGTTCTTCCAGAACCTGAACGGCTTGCTTGCTGCGCGCAATGTTGCCTTCGCGCTCAAACGGGTGCGACGGCGTGGGGCGGCTTGCGCTGAAACGTGGGACGTTGCTGCCGAAACCGTCAGTGGTTCGAGCGTTGAGCAGCTTGAACCCGCCGAACAGGACGTAGGCCGTGGCCAGGAGCAGGACGTTGGCGCCCAACGCCACGCTGAAGAGGACCAAGGGATCGAGGTCGATGCCGGCCGCCCGGGCGGTGCCGTAGGTGACGATGCCGAAAAGGCTGGTGGGGGCGAAACCCCCGGCGCTGAGACCCGATCCGATGGCTATGCCCATGAGCATCCGGTCAATGCCGTAGCGCTTGGCCAACGGCATGCCGATGGGTGCCATGACCAGTCCGGCCAAAGGCGAACCCATGGCCGAGATACCGATGGTCAAGGCGAAAAACGCCAGGGGAAGGAAGAATGCGCGGTCGCCGACTTTGGCGATGGCCATTTCGATAATGCGGTCAATGGTTCCGTTGGCTTGGGCGATTGCGAAGAAGTAGGTCACTCCGACCAGCAGCACAAGGATTCCGATGGGAAAGCCGGCTACCACCTTGTCGATGGTCATGCCTGCCATCCAGACGCCGACGCCGGCAGCGGCTGCAAACATGAGCACTCCGATGTGCACTTTTCGCAGGGTGGCCAGGACGAAAACGCCAACAAAGATGATGAGGGCGGCAATCTGTAAATCCATAAGTCTCGTTCTCCAATCAAACTTCATCGGTTCACTGGATGAACCATTGGTTCATTTTTGGAAATCGCCTGTAATGTAGATCAGGAACTCGGGGCGGTCAAGAGGGAGAGAGTGGATGAGCACTCAGAGCGTGGTCACAGCGATACGGGTGCTTGAAGCCGTGTCCGACAATCAACCTGCGGGCTTATCGGAGCTGAGCCGTGAGGTGGATGTCCCCAAGGCCACAGTGCTGCGCATGCTCAGGACCCTCGCGGAGCTGGGGTGGGTGGTGCAGTCCGAAACCCAGGCTGGAAAATGGGTGCTCACCAACCATGCCTTCGCCGTGGCAAGTCGAGGAAGCAGCGGTTCGGTGATCCGCGACGCGGCCATGGGACCTCTGAATGCGCTGCAGCTGGATACCACGGAGACGGTTCACCTTGCGGTGCCGGACCGTGGGTACATGCTCATCATCGAACGCCTCGACACCCCGCATGTCCTCAGGGCTTTCCTGCCGCTGGGCTCGCGGCTGCCCATGCACGCCTCGTCCACGGGCATCGCCTATTTGTCCGCTGCTGAGGATGCCTTTGTTGATGAGTATTTGGCGGGGCCTTTGGAGGCCGTGGCGCCGCAAACGGTGATCGACCCCGTTCAGCTCAGGGCCATGATTGTCGACACGCAAGCGCGGGGTTACTCCATCAATGAGCAGGGGCTTAGTGCGGGGATTACGTCCATCGGCGTTCCGGTGCTGGGGCCGGGAGGCGTGGCGGCCGGATCCATCTCGATTTCAGGGCCGTCCAGCAGGATTGTGCCCGCGAAGTACCAGGAGTATGGAGACGCCGCAGTAGGCGCCGCAAGGGAGATTGGTCGAGCGCTCGGGGCGTTTTCCGGCAAGGGATACTAAGTTTCCTTACTAAGGCCCTATTCGAAGGCGCGACCCACGTTTATCATGATGCTGTGTACGTGCTTCCGGCGGGCTCGGCCCGTTCGAACCCTCGTGGGTTGGGGCGCGTAAGCGAGGTGGAGAGCAATCTCCTTTTCGGTGCCCGTTGGCCTGGGTGGAACCTTTCGGGGTCCCAGCGGACGCCTTCTTGAATACATAAAATTCATTGAAGGGATGCGTAGCTAAATGAACACACTTCTCATCATCGCCGGCGTTATCGCGATCGTCTTGTTGCTTGTTGGCGGATTCAACCAAGCCCTTAGCTTCCTGCTCTGGGTGGGAATTATCCTGCTTGTCGTTGCCCTCTTGGGCTGGGTCCTGGGCAGGGGCCGGTCTCGAGTATGAGGACTGAACCCGAATGACCACCGAACCAGCCGAAGCCACCGGACAAAATGAGATTCGGGACGGAATTTCGGCGACAGATCATCCCATTCCGCGGGATTTTGAGACTCCCGAAACCAGCGACCTCGTGCCTGCGGAACCGTCATCCAAGGACGGTCCGGACGGTCCGGACGGTCCGGACGATGCGTCCGACGCGGGAGCCAGTGAATCGGCCAGTCCGCCAGGACCTGCTGAGGAAGAGGATGAGCAGGTAGGCGATGATCGCGCCCTGACAACTGAGGCAAACCCTACGGACTGACATCTCCTGGTGTAGCCGCGGTCCGATCCGCATCGGGCCGCGGCTGCATCTGTTGTCTGGTATCGATTTATCAGTATGCTTACTAATAACTGAGCACACTCGTCTGTCGATGGAGAAAGTGATGCGAATCGGTTCTATTCTTGGGCTGATCGTGGTGGTATGGCTCATCGTTGGGGCGGTGGCAGCGGGGCAGCGCGGCTACTACACCTCGCCACCTGCTCAGTGTTCCCAATTCGCCACCATTGCCCTGAACATCGTCGCCGGCCCCTTGAATTACCTGGGCATGGACCCGCAGGCGGGTTGCGAGATTCCGCAGCCATCGTGATCCGGTCCGGAAGGGCCCTGGCGGCAACTCTTGTGATGCTGGCGGTACTCGCGGGCGCGCTGGCCGCGTGCTCGCCCCGGCCTGCTGCTGACGCCCTGGAAGGGCCCGCCAAGTCGGTCTCCGCAGCCGTGCGGGCAACGACCCTTGCCGTGGACCTCCGCAGCAGCGACCGCACGACGGCGGCGGCCGGCACTACGGTTGCCGACGACATGCTGGGCGAAGTCGAGTCCGCCATCGACGAGGTTGAAAGCATTGCGCTGATTCAAGAGGAGCGGGGGCTCCGAGATGACATGTTGGCCGCGTTCTCCGTCGTCGCCCGCTCCATCCTGCACGCCCGCGATGCCATGACCGTCCCTTCGGGTGAGTCCGGGATCAAGCAGCCCGGCCAACTGCCGGAGATTCTGGGTGAACTGCGGCGAGCAGACGATCAACTTCACACGCTGATGGCCAAGGCCGGCATCCGGTGAAACGCCTCCTCGGTGTTGCGCTTGGCATCCTGACGGCGATCGGGGGCTTTGTTGATATCGGGGACTTGGTGACCAATGCTGTAGTGGGTTCGCGCTTCGGACTTTCCTTGGCATGGGTGGTGGTTGTCGGCGTCGTGGGAATCTGCCTGTTTGCGAATATGTCCGGAAGGGTGGCCGCAGTCTCGGGCCGGGCAACCTTTGAGGTCATTCGAGAACGGATGGGACCACGAGCCGGGCTGGCCAATCTGGGAGCCTCCTTCCTGATCAACCTGATGACTGTTACGGCTGAGATCGGCGGTATCGCCTTAGCGCTGCAGTTGGCCAGTGGCGTGGCTTACCTGCTCTGGGTTCCGTTTGCCTTGCTGGCCGTGTGGTTGGTGATTTGGCGGGTGAAGTTCAGCATCATGGAGAACGTCACGGGGCTCATGGGTCTCTCTCTGGTGATCTTTACGGTCGCGCTGTTTCTTCTCAAGCCTGATTGGGGTGTTCTTGCGGCCCAGGCCTTCACCCCGTCGGTGCCGCAAGAAGAGAACTCCGGCGTGTATTGGTACTACGCCATCGCCCTCTTCGGCGCCGCTATGACGCCCTACGAGGTGTTCTTCTTCTCATCGGGCGCCGTTGAGGAACGTTGGAAGGTCAAGGACCTGATCCAGTCCCGCATCAACGTCCTCCTCGGTTTCCCACTCGGTGGGTTCCTGTCGGTCGCGATCGCCGCATGCGCCGCCGTCGTACTCTTGCCTGCCGGGATCAGCGTCACGACGCTTTCCCAGGTCGCGCTGCCCGTCGCGCAGGCCGGTGGCCAGCTGGCCTTGGCTGTCCTGATTCTGGGGGTCGTGGCCGCTACGTTCGGTGCGGCATTGGAGACTACGCTTTCAAGCGGCTACACGCTGGCGCAATTCTTCGGGTGGTCGTGGGGCAAGTTCCGCCGCCCGGCGCAGGCTGCACGCTTCCACATGGCCATGATTGTTTGCCTGCTGGCGGGTATTGCGATTTTGGCCACGGGCGTCGATCCCATCCTGGTAACCGAGTACTCGGTGGTGTTCTCGGCAATTGCCCTCCCGCTAACCTATTTGCCCATCCTGATCGTGGCGAACGACCCCCAATACATGGGAGAGCATGTGAATGGGCGGGCCGTGAATGTCATGGGGCTGATGTACCTGGTGATCATCCTGGTTGCCTCACTGGCGGCCATACCTCTCATGATTGCGACGGGAGCAGGCGCATGAGCGCTGCCAAGCGAAACATCCAGCCCAAGGAACTCAAACCTGCGCCGCGTCCGGCCGGGTTGGTGCTCGACGCCCAACTGCACTTGCTGGACCGTCAGATGTTGGACGTCGACGGCGTACCCGTCACCACCGTTGACGACGTCGAGTTGAGCGGGCCCCCGCTTGGCGAACCGATTCCCGAAGGCACACCGCCGCCGCACATCACAGCTTTCCTGACCGGTCCGGTGCTGGGCACGCGAATCTTTGGCGGCAGGCCGCCGTCGAGCAGGCTGATTCGCGTCTCGTGGGACGCGGTAGCCGGGGTTGGCACCGTGGTTCAGCTCGGAGTCCGCTCGGACTCCCTGGACGCCTCGTGGGTGGAGAGATGGCTGCAAACGCATGTGATCGGTCGGATTCCGGGAGGTCGCCATGATCCTGACTGACGTGCTGGGCAGCGATGTTGCGGACAGTGGAGGAGGGCGACTGGGTGAGGTCTCGGATGTCCGGTTCGCACTGGACTCTGCACCCACGCAGCTTCTGAGCCAGGCCCGGCTGGTGGGCATCGTGGTGAGTCCCAGGACGGCGTCGTCGTTCTTGGGCTTTGAGCGGCAGGGTCTCACCCAGCCGTGGCCTGTGGCGCAACTCCTGCGATGGTGGCACCGAGGATCGTTCCTGGTTTTATGGGAAGACATTGGCATGATGGGTCCGCAGAAGGTGACGCTGCGCCCGGGATACGTGGCCTACGATGCGGGGCTCCAACGGTAAGTGACCAGAAATTGATAAGTTTACTTAGGGAGGATCACGGCAATGACACCATCCAGCAGTGTGGAGGCCGAGCGGAAGTTCGACGCCGGTGAGTCCGCCGATCTTCCCGAGCTCGCGAAGATCGACGGCGTCCATCGGGTAGGCGAACCTGCCCGCCACAGCTTGGAAGCTGTCTACTTCGACACCCGTGACTTGGCCTTGGCCGTCCGAGGGATAACCTTGGGCCGCAGGACCGGCGGTCCCGACGCTGGATGGGACCTCAAAATCCCCCACAGTGCCGGCAAACGGACGGAATTCCACGCACCACTGGGCCAAGCCGACACTGTGCCGGTGGAACTGATGGACCGCGTGCTCGCCTACTCCCGAGGACACGCGGTGACCGCTGTCGCCAGGCTCTCCACCGAGCGCACCATCTACGCCCTGTACCAGGAGGACGGCGGGCGGATGGCGGACTTCGTGGACGACCACGTGCAGGCACACGCTTCTGTAGGAGAAGGCAGCGACCTTCAATGGCGGGTGTGGGAGGTGGCGCTGGCAAGCGCAACAGATGACGGCGCGGCAGACGTTTTCCTCGACGCCGCCGCAGCCCGGTTCAGCCAGGCTGGGGCAACACCCAGCAGCCACGCCCCCACGTTGGCCCGGGCGTTGGGGGATTCGTGGCCGCAGTTACGCGGAACCGGACGCGATGCCCCCAAACGCAATGGGCCCGCAGTTAGTCCGGTCCTGGACTACTTGGACGCACAAGTCGCCGAACTTCTCCGCAGGGATTCGCACGTCAGATTGGGCCGGGAGGATTCCGTTCACAAGATGCGGTCCGCTACCCGGAGAATCCGCTCGGTGCTGCACAGTTATCGAAGGCTCTTCAAGAAGGCCCCGGTTCGGTCGCTGGAGGCCGAGCTGAAGTCGCTTGCCAAAACCCTGGGGCGCTTCCGCGACGTAGAGGTCCTTCACGAAAGGCTGCGCCGCGACCTGAACGAACTTCCCGGAAAGCTGGTGTTGGGCCCAATCCATGACGAACTGGACGAGCGAATGGGGGTCCGGGGGGATACCGCGATGGCAGCTATCCGGACCCGACTCACCAGCCCAAGGTACTTCCGGCTGTTGGACGATCTCGATGCCTTCATCGAGTCCCCGGGGTTGTCGCCGCGAGCAACAAAGCCTGCCCGCAAGTCGACGGCGAAACTCGTCAACAAGGCCGCTAAACGACTCGGTAAACGTCACGACACCGCGGTGGGTGCCGCCGTCGGACCGTCACGCGACACGGCATTTCACGATGTCCGCAAGTCCGCCAAGAAGCTGCGCTTCGCCGCGGCCGCCGTCGAGAGCATTCACGGCAAGCGTGCCGCGAAGCTGGCAGAAGAAAGCCACACCGTCCAGAGAATTCTCGGCGAGCACCAGGACAGTGCGGTTGCCCGCGCCGAACTGCTCACATTGGCTTCAGCGGCCGACGTCGGCAGCAGCGCCTTCACGTACGGGGTTCTGCATGCCGCCGAACGCAACGCGGCCGATGCCGCCCAACAGGCATACCTGCGCCGCGGGAAGAGGCCCCGGAAGCTCCGGCTCAAAAAGTAGGAGTTTGTGTACAGCCAACGCCCCTAAAAGGGGTCATCTGCTGTACACAAACTCCCGGGGTTACGCCTTGAGGAAACCCAGCAAAGCCTCGTTGATCTCGGTGCCGTGGGTCCACAGCAGGCCGTGCGGCGCGCCCTCGATCTCCACGTACTCTGCGCTGGGGAGTGCGTCCTTGAAGCGTCGGCCCGTGACGTCGATCGGCAGGATGTTGTCCGCTGTGCCGTGGACGATGAGTGCCGGAACATCGATCTTGGGGATGTCCGCGCGGAAGTCCGTGAGCCATGTGGGCTGGGCGGCAACCGACGCGAAGGCACCCGACTGGCTGGCGAGATTCCAGCTGGCTTCCACGGATTCCTGGCTGAGGCGCTCGGTGCCCAGGAAAGTATCGCTGTTGTAGAAGTTCTTGAAGAACTCAGTGAAGAAGGCGTAACGGTCGGCCTTGACCGACTCGGCGAGGCCGTCGAAGACTTCCTGCGGGACGCCGTCCGGATTGTCATCGGTCTTCAGGAGGAACGGTTCCAGCGAGCCGAGGAACACGGCCTTGGCAACTCGCGCGGAACCGTACGTGCTGATGTAGCGGGCAACCTCGCCGGTACCCATGGAGAAGCCCACCAAAACGGCGTCGTTCAGGTCCAGGGTTTCAAGGATCGTCTTGAGGTCCGCAGCGAACGTGTCGTAGTCATAGCCCAGTGTGGGCTTGCTGGACTTGCCAAAGCCGCGGCGATCGTACGTAACAACGCGGTATCCGGCGTCGAGCAATGCCGCGGTCTGCTTCTCCCACGATGAACCGTCCAGCGGATATCCGTGGATGAGGACCACTGCCTGGCCTGTCCCATGATCCTCGTAATAGAGCTCGATCTCTGTGCTGTTTTCGTTTCCGACGGTGATGTAAGCCAAAACTTCGGTCCCTTCGTAGCGGTTCTTGCAGAACATTCCCAGCCTACTGGCCTGCGTCGGGATGGTGGTGTTGGTACCACCACCATCCGCGGACACTGGTTACGCGCGGCGCCCCGACGGATCCTTGGATCACCGCCGATGACGAACCAAGGACCACCCATGCCACTTGCCCTACGCTCCGCCACCGAGACCTGCGCGTCCATCGACGACCTCCTGGGCGACGGCCGGCGCCGCTTCTTCAGCCACGGCTACAAGTCAACGCACCCGCGGCTGCGTCAACTCCGCGTGAACCACACACTGTCCGAGTCCGTGCTCGCCGCCCGCGCCGCGCTGGGCGTGGAGGGAACCTGGTCCGTCAAAGGGGCTTCGGAACAAACCCCGCATCTGGGCACCACGGATGTCATGGTCCTTGCCTGCAGGGCCGCCGAAGCTTTGCTGGCCAGCCGATACTCACCTGAACTCTTACCCGAGGCATACCTGGAAGCCGTGACCATCTCCGGCGGCAGCGAACCCGTTGAGGGTGCCTTGGACGACCTCGACTGCCGGGCCACGCTGCAGGACCTGGGCACCCGATCCATCCTGCGATGCTCGGTCGCATCCATGTCTGCGGTTGTGGAATTGGCCCACGCTTCGGCTGAACTCGGCCTTGCGTCGGTTCAGTCGCCCTCCGAAGATGCCCTGGTGGGCGACGCCGGGACCCGCCTCTACGGCGACCTCTGGGCGGAGCGGCAGGTTTCGCTGCGTGACGTGGTCCTCGAGCCCGCGGACGGAACCGCTAACGCGCAGATCTCTTTCCATCAGCAGCATTCCGTGGGCGAGCGCCGCGGCCTGGAAGCTGCCTACCCCGAGGCACTGTCCGCCATCGAGTATTTCGTGGCAACGCTGCAGCTGGGGCAGGTCCTGCTCTACCGGCTCGACGCCCTGGACCGCGCCGACAGCAACACGCTGTGGATGCGAAAGACCCGCATCGCTTTCACCGGTTCCGGCCCGAACATTGGGGGCGGGCACGGAACCGGGTTGAGCGTGCGGCTGCGGAAGAGCCGGTTGATCGCGAAGGACGGCGAATCATGGCGCTGCGCCGACGTCGTGGGAAAGTTCGACGGCGGCGAGGTCGTCTGCAGCGTCGCTCACCGCCTGCCCGCGCACGTTGTGGCCCAGCCGGCAGGGGCCGATCAATGAGCGCCCCGGCTGCCGTCGTCCGTGGTTTGGGCGGTGCCCTGCCCGAAAAAGTGGTCACCAACGATCACCTCTCCACCATCATGGACACCACGGATGAATGGATCAGGCGCCGGACGGGGATCGCGGAACGACGCCATTCGGTCGAGGCCGAGGGTACCAGTGTCCTGGCCACCACAGCCGCCCGTCGCGCCTTGGCAAGTGCCGGCGTCGACTCCGTTGGGCTGCTGATCGTGGCGACGTCGACGCCGGACAAAGTCTGCCCGGCGACCGCACCGAAGGTCGCCGCGAACCTCGGATTGCACGGCATTGCCGCCTTCGATGTCTCCGCTGTTTGCTCCGGATTCGTGTACGCCTTGGCTACGGCCACCTGGGCTATCGCCTCGGGCGCCGTGGACTCGGCGCTCGTGATCGGAGCGGACACGTTCACCCGGTTGCTCGATCCCACGGACAGGACCACGTCGGTCATTTTTGGCGACGGCGCGGGCGCGGCCTACCTCTCCGCCGGGACCGTCGACGAGCCGGGTGCCATCCTGGCCTCGACGCTCCACTCGGACGGAAACGGCGAGACGCTCATCCAGGTGCCGCGGACCGCCGGGGCATTCTTTGAAATGCAGGGCAAGGAGGTTTTCACGCAGGCAGTCTCCGCAATGTCGGAGTCCGTGGAAACCGTGCTGGCGAGGGTTGGCTGGGCAGCGGCCGAGGTGGATTCCCTGATAGCCCACCAAGCCAACCTCAGGATCCTGAACACCGTTGCCTCTGTGACCGGAATCCCGGGATCCAAGGCAGAAGTCCACTTGGACAGGGTGGGGAACACCTCCGCAGCTTCGATTCCGTTGGCCATGACCGACGCCGGAACCAAAGGCCACAGGAACCCTGGCGACAAGGTGGTCCTGACGGCGTTCGGCGGCGGAACAACATGGGGCGCCATCGCCATGACATGGCCATCGATTTCGGTAGTGGACCCGCACTAGGGACCGCACCGATTCCTGTGGGGCCGGCGCCCCGCGGGACCACCGTGGCACCGGCCATCCCGGGCCACTTGTACAAGGGGGAAACCAATGGAAATTACTGCACTGGACGTTGTTGATGCCATCCGTTCCACCATGGACGAGCTCAGCCACATGGGACCGGACGACTCGTTCGCGGACCTGGACATCGATTCACTCTCGCTCGTGGAAGCCGCCGTGATCCTGAGTAACAAGTTCGGTGTGCGGGTGGACGAATTTGAGCTGGCGGACGCAGGCACTGCACGCGCCGCTGCAGGCCTGGTCAGCGGAAAACTGACCCTGCAGCCCGTGTCCTGACCACCACCGTTCACAAGACCCCAACAGACCCTCGAACCAAGCACAAACAGTGAGGACACCCATGGCCATTCCGGCAATTGCAGTTGTTTACTATTCAGGCTCCGGCCACACCAAAGTCCTGGCGGACGCAGTGGTTGCTGCTGCCGCTGCTGCCGGTGCCAGCACGGCACTCCTGCGGGTGGACGAGTTGACTGAGGACGCGTGGAACTTCATCGACCAGGCCGACGCCATCATCTTCGGAGCGCCGACCTACATGGGCACAGCGCCGTCCGCCTTCCATGCCTTCGCAGAGAAAACCGCAGGCCGCTGGGCCGTGCAGAAGTGGCACAACAAGCTGGGTGCCGGCTTCACCAACGCTGCCTGCAAGGCCGGGGACAAGAACTCCACCTTGGACTACTTCTCCACCTTTGCTGCGCAGCACGGCATGAACTGGATCAACCTCGGTCTGCTCCCGGGCTGGAAGAGCACCAAGGGCACCGAAAACGACCTCAACCGCTTTGGCTACTTCAACGGTGCCGCAGCCCAGACCTTCTCGGACGTCGGCATCGAAGGCGTGCATCCCGCTGACATCGCCACTGCCGAGCACCTGGGCAGGAGGGTCGCGGAGATCTCAGCGATCTTCGCTGCGGGAAAGCTCGCAGTAGACCGGGAACTCGTCAGCGCGGGAGCCTAGCAGCTCCCCACCACGGATGACCCTGTCCCCGGTGCCGCAGGATCCAACTGCAGCATCGGGGACAGCGTCGTTTCTACAGTGGCCTTCACCCCCGGATGACCGATATGGAACAGGTGGCCACCGGGAATCTCATGGAGCCGCGGTTGCGTTGAACACCAGCCTGCCCAGCGTACGGAGTCCGACGCCGGGACCAGAGGATCGTCCGAGCTGTATAGGACGGTGGCCGGCACCTCCAGCTGGCCAGCAGGTGGCCTGCCCGGATACGTCGCCAACAACGTAAGGTCCTCAAGGAGTACTTCGCGGGCACGCCCGGACAGTTCGCCCGCAGTGGCAACTGCGGCAGCCCCGGCGTCGTACCTTCCGGAAGGCGGGCGGGCCGCCGCGAGGAAGACGTGCGCTGGACGGCCGGTGTGCTGGAGCCGCATGGCGATTTCGAAAGCCAGGACGGCGCCCATGCTGTGGCCGTAGAGCGCGATCCGTGCGGATGGAGCAGCCTCAATGCGTTGGGCCAGGGCATCCGCAGCAGCACCAAAAGACCCGAAATCCCTGCCGCGGTAGCCGAGCTTGGTGACTTCCACTCCATCAAAACGCCAGCTGGCAAAACTGGCAGTGGTTCCGCCCGCGTGATGCAGGCAAAACAGGTGCATGCCGTGCCCGGGGCTAGTTGAAGGCCAGCCGGTGGCGGTCGTGTTCCATACGTGACGCGGCGACGTCGTCCATGTGTTCCTCGGCCCATTCCTTCATTTCGAAAATGATCCGGAGCAGCGAATGGCCGCGGGGGGTGAGCTCGTAGTCCGTCCGGACCGGAACGGAGACAGTAACGTGCCGGTCCACCAGCCCGTCACGTTCGAGTGAGCGCAGGGTGGACGTCAGCATCTTTTGGCTGGCGCCGGGAATCCTCTTGCGGAGATCACTGTGGCGCTGTTGCCCATCCTGCAGTGCGAGCATCACCAGCGTGACCCACTTGCTGCTGATCGCTTCAAGCAGCTGGCGGGCCGGGCAAAGGTCCAGGGAAGCGTTGTAGTGCTTCTGGGCCTTCTGGCGTTTTTGTTCAGCCGTGAGAGTCATATCCCCAATACTTTCCTCATCAAATGGACTGGTGGGGACAGCATACTTGGGGGTTGCTACGGTCCGGGAAACGGTGTCGCAAACCTTAACCCACGGTGGCAGGAGTGACCAGCAGTGATTCGCCCGCCAGGGCCATGAATTCAAGGTCCGAATGGTGGTCTCCGTAGGCGAAGCTCCGTGCCAGGTCCACGTTGTGTTCCGCTGCGTGGGCCGCAACGGCCTGCGCCTTGGCATCTCCCACCAGCGCCCTTTCAAGGTCCCCGGTGTACCGGTCGTCGGCAACACGGGGGATTGTGCACAGCAGCTCAAGGTGGGGCCACCGGCGTCGAACGCGTAGCAAAGCCGGCTCGAACGACGCCGTCACCGCCACGAGCCGGCGTCCGGACAGCGAGTGCGCGTCCAGCAGCGAAGCCACAGGTTCCAGGAAGGGCCATTCGTCCGGAGATCCATCCTGAAGATCCGCCCAGCGCTCGCCGGTTTGGGCCACCTCGCTGATGCTCCGTCCACGCCACCAGCCGAAGTAGCGGGCATTGGTCACGGACCGTGGCACACCGTTCCGGGCGGCAGAACGCAAGCCGGCCAGGAACTCCTCGGCGTCCGCGCTGCAGGAACGTTCGGCAGCGTCGAAACGAAGGAACTCGAAGATGGTGTTGTAGGCGGTGACGGTGCCGTCGATGTCTGTGTAGGCAGCCTGGCTTGGTCGCTGGGGGCGGCGTCCCTGGGGTCGTCCGGATTCTTCCACAGGAAGAATCCTAGGGGCCGTTCCGCCGTTTGGAAGCCATGCCGGGGAGGGCACTTTGAGGTGCCCTAGGCACAAGAAAGTGCGTTCTTACGCTGCACCCAGCAGACGGGTGAGGATCGATGACGGGGCACACAGCGTCCCCGCAGCAAAGCCTCGAAAGGAAGCCAATGCCTACCATCCTCCACATCAACGCCTCTCCGCGCTACGCCAACAGCGACTCCCTGCGGTTGGCCCGGCACTTCATCGACTCCGTCCAGGCTGCCGGTCCCGAGAGTTTTGAGCTGGAGACCCTGAACTTGTTCGACGACGGCGCGCTGCCGGTTTTCGGTCGTATCGCCGCCGCCGCCAAGATGGCCGTCTTCACTGGCCAGGCACAGACCCCGGACCAGGTGGCCGCGTGGGAATCCGCCCGCGCCGTTTTCGACCAGTTCGCCGCTGCCGACGCCTACGTCTTCAATATCCCCATGTGGAACGCCGGCGTCCCGTACGTCCTGAAGCAGTGGATCGACATCATTACCCAGCCCGGCTGGAGCTTCGGCTTCGACCCTGAGCAGGGCTACCGCGGTCTCCTGGAGGGCAAGCAGGCGCTCGCCATCCACACCAGCGGCGTCTACGCTCCGGGTGTACCGGCAGCCTTCGGCTCGGACTTCAGCAGCACGTTCTTTGCTGACTGGCTGAACTTCGTGGGCATCGAGGACGCCACGCACGTCCGCTTCGCGCCCACTGTCCTGAACGGGGACGTGGACGGCACGCGCAAGGTCGCCGAAGCTGACCTGAGCGACGCCGCCATCGAGTTCGCCGGCAAGCTCAGCGCCGCGGGAACCCTCCAGCTCGTCAACGACTAAGGCGGCCGCAGTGCGCATCGGCATTTCGGGTACCTACTCCTCGGGCAAGACGTTCACGTCCATGGCCCTTTCCCACTACACCGGGCTGCCCCGGACCAGGGCCAGGACCATGCGGGAAATCCTTCCTGAAGCCGCTCCGGGCAAGACACTCGAGGAATGCACGGCAGCGGAACTCATCCAGATGATCGTGACCCGCCACGTGGAACGGGCCGTATACGAAGACAAACTCTCGGACGGCTTCATTTCGGACGGGTCCTCCCTGCAGGAATGGATCTACGGATCCGTGCGGGTTTCGCTCGGTTTGAACCCCAGCGCCTCCGCGCACCTTTCTGCGGGAGAAACAGTGGAGAAGACGCCGGAGCTGGTCTTCTTCGAGGAAGTCATGACGAGCCTTGGCAACAGCTTCAAGAGGCACGTGCAGAATTCCTTCGACGTCTTCGTGCACCTGAAGAACGAGCTCCCGCTCTCGGCTGACGGTCACCGTCCCGTCAACGACCAGTTCCGGAACATGTCTGACGCCATCCTGCAGCAGACCATGGACGAGCTGGGCATCCCGTTCCACGTCGTTTCAGGTTCAGTGGAGGAACGGCTGGAGCAGATCGCGTCTCTGTTCAACCTCCAGCCGCGCATGAGTCCGGCGGACGCCACCCGCCTGGCTTCGGAGGAATACGCGCAGCTGGACATCCGCTCCGAACAGGAGCGTGCTGCCTCTGCTCAGGAGCCGGCTGCTTCTGAGCAGGAGCCAGTTCTGCAATAACCGATTCCGTCACCAGGAATCCTCGGGATCCGCGGTTCGGATTCCGCTCACCGGTTCGTCCGGCCGGCCCCAGTGGCCGGCCGGACGCTCGTCATTAGTGGAGAACCATGCGTACCGATCAGCACCCATCAACCCAGACGCGCTCCAACCACGCGCGCTTGGGCGAGTTCTTCCGCACGCGCCGGGAACAGACCCGGCCCGAGGACGTCGGGTTGCCGGCCAGCTCACGACGCCGGACTCCCGGGCTCAGGCGTGAAGAGGTCGCCGTCCTGGCCAACGTGGGGGTGTCCTGGTACACATGGCTGGAGCAGGGCCGGGCTATCGGGGCCTCCGAGGAGATCCTGGACGCGATTTCGAACGCACTTCAGCTCGGTCCGGAGGATCGGACCTACGTCCGCCGGCTTGCGTCGGGGCGCCGGGCAGTGCCCGCGATCCGCTCAGCAGACCAGTCACGCGGTTCGGCCGGAAGCCCGGTTTCCGGCGCGGCACAAGGCCGGCCGTTCGACGCCGACTGCCACCAGTTGGCACTCCTGCAGCAACTAGTGGATGCCATGGCGAACCCCAGCTACATCGCAGACCCGTTCTGGGTGGTTGTGGCAATGAATACCGCCGCCGGGGATACTTTTGACACCCGCGTCGGCGAGAGCTGCCTGCAACGGTTCTTCACCGACCCGGAATTGGCCAGGCCGCATGTCCATAAGGAAATGATGGCCCGTTCCATGGTGGCCCAGTTCCGCGCGCAGTCCGCCAAGTTCCCTGACGACCCCCGGTTCGATGTCATGGCGCGCGACCTTTGCGAGGTCTCCGAGGCCTTCCGTGAACTGTGGGAACGCCAGGTGGTGGGGGATTCCTACCATGTGGACGTTGTGTATGAGCACCACACCATGGGCAGGCTCAGCTTCGCCCCGATGGTCCTCGCCGTCCCACAATTCCCCGCTCTCAGGTTGTTCACGTACTTGCCCAAGAGCGGGACGGGGACGCAAGCTGCCCTGCTCGGGTTGAACAGGAAAGCCGTGGTCTAGGCTACTTTCCTGCGCTCGCGGCCGCGCTGGCCGCTGCCGCCGCAGCTGCCTCAGCGGCTGCTGCGGCTTCCGAGGCCGCCGTCTTGGCGGCATCGACAGCACCGTCAGCGGCAGCAACGGCGTCGTTCATGATCTGCTGATCGGCCTCGGTGAGGTCCACAACCACGGTGACCGTTTTGGCGTCGGTCTCCGAGCCCGCTGCGGGGTTCGTTGACACGGCAGAGACATGCTTGCCCGGCTCCAGCTTGGCCCACGGAGTTCCCTCGGGACCGGCTACCGTGACAGTCAACCCTGCGGCGGCCAGCTGTGCTTTGGCGTCGGCGAAGGGCTTGCCAGCGACGTCGGGAACCACCGTGCGCTGGGTGGCCGCAGTCTCGGAGGACTTCACTTGGGGGGAGCCTGACGACCCTCCTGAGCATCCTGCAAGTGCCGTGCCGATCACCAAGGCAAGCGCCAGTGCTGCGGTTTTCTTCATTCCCGTTCCCCCAATGTTTTGTTGTCCGGCGGTGTCGGCCGGTTAGGTGTAAGTCCAACGACCAACTTTATCCGGTGCCAGGAGCGTAGTTTTCCAAGGGAAGGACTACAGGTTGGTCATCCGTTCACCGGCTTCGTTGTAGCGGCCGCCCTCCACGGTGATCTTCGACGCGGCTACTTCGATCTCGGCCAGTTCCGCTGGTGAAAGCTCGACGTCGGCCGCAGCCAGGTTTTCTTCGAGCCGGTGCAGCTTCCGGGTGCCCGGAATCGGCACGATCCACGGCTTCTGCGCCAGGAGCCAGGCGAGGGCGATCTGGCCGGTCGTGGCGCCCTTCCGCTCAGCGATGACGGCCAGCAGGTCCACCACGGCCTGGTTGTTCTGCATGGCTTCGGGAGTGAAGCGCGGGATGGTGGCACGAATGTCGTTGCCGGATTCAAACGTGGTGGCTGCGGTGATGGTACCTGTCAGGAAGCCTTTGCCGAGCGGGCTGAACGGAACAAAACCGATGCCCAGTTCCTCGCACACGTCCAGGACTTCTTCCTCCGGCCGGCGCCACCACAGCGAGTATTCGCTCTGCACTGCGGCCACAGGCAAGACGGCGTGTGCCCGGCGGATCGTTCCTGCGGCGGCCTCGGACAAACCGAAGTGCTTTACTTTGCCGGCCTCCACCAGTTCTTTCACGGCACCTGCGACGTCCTCGATCGGCACCTCCGGGTCCACGCGGTGCTGGTAGTAGAGGTCGAGTGCCTCCACGCCGAGCCTGCGCAATGAGCCCTCCACCACTTCTTTGATGACCTCGGGACGGCTGGTCACTTTCCCGCTCGGTTTGCGCTCAATCGGATCGATGTCCCACCCGAACTTGGTGGCAATGACAACCTGGTCCTTGAACGGTGCCAGGGCCTCTCCTACGAGTTCCTCATTGATGTATGGACCGTAGATTTCGGCGGTGTCGAAGAACGTCACGCCCCGCTCCACGCCGGTGCGGACGAGCGATATCATTTCGTCCCGATTGGGCCTTTCGCTGTAGCCGCCGGTCATGCTCATGCAGCCCATGCCGATCGCGGAAACTTCCAAGCCGTTGGTGCCGAGTATGCGCTTTTCCATGGTTCGTCTCCTGTGTGGTGCGGGCTGTTTGGTACTTCGACGGTATTGCCCCGGAAAGAAGGGAGGGAGTCACTGGCATTACCCCTCAGTTCCCTCTAGTTGCCCGCAGCAACCAGACGTAAACTGGCCTTCGGTTCACAACGCTCTTGGTCGGAGATCGCATGCTGTGGAAGGTTCTTGTTCGCTTCCTGCGGCCGCATCAGCGGCTGCTGATCGCGGTCGTGGTCTTCCAGCTGGCGCAGTCCATCGCGTCTCTGTACCTGCCTACGCTTAACGCCGACATCATCGATCACGGCGTCGCCACCGGGGACACGGATTACATCCTGCGCATGGGCGGCCTCATGCTGCTGATCACCCTGCTGCAGATCGCGTGTGCAGTGGTTGCGGTGTACTTCGGCGCGAAAGCGGCCATGGGGATGGGGCGCGATCTGCGCGACGCCATCTTCAGCCGGGTGGGGGAGTTCTCCGAGCAGGAAGTCACCAGATTCGGGGCTCCGTCGCTGATTACGCGCTCCACCAACGACGTTCAACAGGTGCAGCAACTGGTGCTCATGTCCTGCACGCTCATGGTGGCTGCACCCATGCTCAGCATCGGCGGCGTGATCATGGCGGTGCGTCAGGACGCCCAACTCTCTTGGCTGATCGCTGTGTGCGTACCGGTGCTGTTGGTGGCCGTGGGGCTGATCGTGACGCGGATGGTGCCGCTGTTCCGGAAGATGCAGGTCCGGATCGACGCCGTCAACCGTGTTCTGCGCGAGCAGCTCACAGGCATCCGCGTAGTCCGGGCCTTTGTGCGCGAGGACATGGAGACCGCGCGGTTTGGCACTGCGAACGACGACGTCACGGACGTCGCGCTGCGGGCTGGCCGTTTGATGGCGCTTATGTTCCCTGTGGTCATGTTGGTGATGAACGTTTCCAGCGTGGCGGTCATCTGGTTCGGTTCGTTCCGCATCGAGGACGGGTCCATGCAGGTGGGGACGCTGATCGCATTCCTGAGCTATCTCATGCAGATCCTCATGTCGGTCATGATGGCAACCTTCATGGCCGTGATGATCCCGCGCGCGTCCGTTTCTGCCGACCGGATCGGTGAGGTGCTGGAGACCGAATCAAGTGTCCAGCCGCCGTCGAACCCTGTTACTGGCGGCATCCGCCGCGGCGAACTGGAAATGTTCGACGTCGGATTCGCCTACCCGGGTGCCGAGCAGCCTGTGCTGAGCGGCGTCACGTTCACTGCTCAAGCTGGGCAGACCACCGCCATTATCGGCAGCACAGGCGCCGGCAAGACCACCCTGGTGAACTTGATGCCTCGGCTGTTCGACGCCACGTTGGGCTCGGTGCGGATGGATGGTGTGGACGTCCGGGAGCTGCACCCCGATTTGCTGTGGGGGCACATCGGCCTCGTGCCGCAGAAGCCCTACCTGTTCTCCGGCACCGTGCGCAGCAACCTCTTGTATGGCAAGCCCGACGCCACGGAGGACGAACTCTGGACGGCACTTTCCGTGGCCCAGGCCCGCGACTTCGTCGAGGAGATGGAGGGTGGCTTGGATGCACCCATCTCGCAGGGCGGCACCAATGTTTCCGGCGGGCAGCGGCAACGTCTGGCGATTGCACGGGCCCTGGTCAAACAGCCTGAGCTCTACATTTTTGACGACTCGTTCTCTTCGTTGGACACCGCCACCGACGCGCGTCTCCGGCGGGCCCTCAAACAGCACACCAATGGCGCCACCCTGGTGATTATCGCCCAGCGCGTCTCCAGCATCGCCGACGCGGACCGCATCCTGGTGCTCGACGACGGCAGGATCGTGGGGCAGGGAACGCACGATGAGTTGTTGGAGACGTCCGAAACCTACCGGGAAATCGTGTCCTCCCAACTCGCAGCGGAGGAGGCAGCATGAGCACTGTCACAGCTTCGTCCGGCCCTGCCAGCGGGCGCGGACCACAACGCCCACCCATGGGGCCAGGACGTGGTGGGCCCTTCGCCGGCATGAACATTCCGGCTGAGAAAGCGTCCAATTTCAGTGCCTCGGCTCGTCGGTTGCTGGGCACGTTGCGGCCGGAACGGTTCTGGCTGACTCTGGTGCTGGTCTTTGCCGTGGTCAGTGTTGCCCTGTCCGTGATTGGGCCCAGGTTGCTGGGCGAAGGCACCAACCTGATCTTCGCCGGCGTCGTGTCCAAACAGCTGCCCGCGGGCGTTTCCAAAGCCGACGTGATCGCCGGCCTGCGTGCCTCCGGCGAGGACAGCAAAGCGGACATGCTAAGCGCCATGACACTCACGCCCGGCGTCGGCATCGACTTCGGCGCGCTGTCCAACATCCTGCTGTGGACGCTCGTCCTGTACGTCCTTGCCGCAGCGTTCGGGTGGATGCAGGCGTACGTGCTCAATGGCGTCGTGCAACGGACGGTGTACCGCCTCCGCGAGCGGATCGAAGCAAAAATCCACCGCCTCCCACTGCGATACTTCGACTCCATCCAGCGTGGTGAGCTGCTCAGCCGCGTGACGAACGACGTCGACAACATCTCCCAGAGCCTGCAGCAGTCCATTAGCCAAGTGGTGTCCTCGCTGTTGACCGTGCTGGGCGTGCTGGTAATGATGGTCCTGCTCTCGCCGCTGCTTGCTGTCATTGCGCTGGTGACCATCCCGCTGACGCTTGGCACCACGCTCCTGATCGCCAAGCGTTCGCAGAAATTGTTCGTCGCGCAGTGGAAGAACACCGGCGAACTCAACGGGCAGATCGAGGAAACCTACACGGGGCACGCTCTGGTGAAAGTGTTCGGCCGGCAGCATGAGGTGCAGGAGCGGTTCCGGTCCAAGAACAGCGAGCTGTACCAGGCGAGCTTCGGTGCGCAGTTCGTGAGCGGGCTGATCATGCCCGCAATGACGTTCATCGGCAACCTGGTTTATGTGGGTATTGCCGTGGTGGGCGGCCTGCAGGTTGCATCCGGTTCCATGCAGCTGGGCGACGTGCAGGCCTTCATCCAGTACTCGCGGCAATTCACCATGCCTTTGGCGCAGCTCGGTTCCATGGCCAACATGTTGCAGTCCGGCGTTGCATCGGCCGAGCGCGTGTTCGATCTGCTGGATGAGGAGGAGGAGTCACCCGAGCCTGCGCCTACTGGCGCCGCAGCTGGCCGCGGACGGCTCGTATTCGAGAATGTGTCCTTCCGATACCTTCCCGACAAGCCGCTGATCACCGACCTCAGCCTGATTGCTGAACCGGGGCAGAGCATTGCCATTGTTGGGCCCACAGGTGCGGGCAAGACCACCCTGGTGAACCTGATGATGAGGTTTTACGAACTCGACGCCGGCAGGATCACGCTCGACGGAGTGGACATTGCCACGCTCCCGCGGCACGAACTGCGCTCGCGGATGGGGATGGTTCTGCAGGATACGTGGCTGTTCGGCGGGACGATTCGCGACAACATTGCCTATGGCAGGCCCACGGCTTCCGAGTCCGAGATCATGGAGGCCGCGCAGGCAACGTACGTGGACCGGTTTGTCCGTTCGCTTCCCGAGGGCTACGACACCGTGCTCGACGACGAAGGCGGCAACGTCTCCGCCGGCGAGAAGCAGCTGCTCACCATTGCCCGGGCATTCCTGTCCAGGCCGTCTGTGTTGATCCTGGATGAGGCCACGAGCTCCGTTGATACCCGCACCGAGGTCCTGGTTCAGAAGGCCATGAATGCACTGCGCTCGGACCGGACCAGCTTTGTGATCGCCCACCGGCTCTCCACCATCCGCGACGCCGACCTCATCCTGGTCATGGAGTCCGGGCAGATTGTGGAGCAGGGGACGCACTCCGAGCTGCTTTCGGCCGGTGGGGCGTACTCGAGGCTATATGAGGCCCAGTTCGCGGCGCCGGCGGCTGAGGTCTGAGGTTTGCTTGTTTGGGGTTGCGTGGCTTCCTGACCTTGTTTGAATCGTGGAAGCCTGAGATTCAACCTGTCCGGGTTGGGTTGGGGCTCCATCTCTCTCAAAGGAGGTCAGGAAGCAACCAGCACTAGGGCAACCGAGATGGCCGAAGCACGGTTGCCTCACCGGCTCGGGCAGGATCCAAGGGGACTGGGCTGACCAGAACGGCTCGCCCGCGGTGCAACTGGCCTCCCGCGACCACCTGGCACCGGACGCCGCCCCGTCCACGCATTGCCTTATGCGCACCGGGAGCAAGCATCTGGTCCATCCAGGCGCAGGGGTGT
This sequence comes from Paenarthrobacter sp. NPDC092416, assembly GCF_044755025.1. NCBI lineage: Bacteria > Bacillati > Actinomycetota > Actinomycetes > Micrococcales > Micrococcaceae > Paenarthrobacter > Paenarthrobacter sp. NPDC092416. The sequence goes on along the minus strand of NZ_JBIVQG010000006.1, from coordinate 77,392 downwards.
GCTGGGCGTCCAGCCTTGAGCCGCACCACATCAGCGCCGGACTCCAGCGTGAATTCGTGCCCCAACAACGGAGCCAGCTCGGCTCCTCGGATGACCACATTCCGGCGGGTCAGCAGGGGATCAAAGGGCTCCGCCCCGAGTTCAGCTGCGATCGATTCGAGCGCCTCCACAGCGAACAGCGTCACTGCGGCGTCCATATGGGCCGCCTTGCCGAAGAACCTGTCCCCAACGATGCCCTTGTCGGCTACGAGTTCGGCTTGCTCGGCGTCCATCGTTGGAACGTCCGCGGCCCCTTCGCGGGCGCGGCCAAAATAGGCGTGCGCCGGCGACACCAAAAGATGCAGCACCTCGACGTCGTACTTGTAGTCAGTGGTCACCCCTCAACGCTAGCCTTCCACCCACCCGCTGACCATTGCGCTGCTTGGCATTCCTCATGGCCCAAACGTTCAACTGCACCATATAAGAGACCTTCTCGACCGAATGACTGGAGGTTCGCCGTTGTGTGCCGCACGCCACGGCGCGGCGGGCGCAGCAAAGATACAGTGGCACGGTGAACTTTGCTGCGGCCGCGGACGGCGCTGAACTCGCCTGGACGGAGTCCGGTCAGGGCGAACCGCTGCTGTTGATCGCCGGTCAGGCGACGGCAATGGATGGCTGGGGCCCGACGGCGGACGCGCTGTCCCGCCATTACCGCGTCATCCGCTTCGATCACCGCGGGATTGGACGCAGTGGCAAGGGGGAAGCAGATCGTTACACCACAAGGCTCCTCGCAGTCGATGCCGCGGCCATCCTCAAAGCTGCAGATGTTGATTTAGCACACGTGTACGGCCATTCGATGGGTGGTCGAATCGCCCAGTGGTTGGCCATCGATGATCCAAAGAGGGTGCGGACCCTGATTCTCGCGGCCACCAGCGGAGGGCGGGGCGCAGGAAAGGGAACCGAGCCGGACCGTGCAGCTTTGGAGGCTCTGGTCAGTGGTGACGCGACGCGTCTGGTGCCGCTGTTCTTCAGCCCGGACTGGGCCAAGGAGAACCCTGATGCAGTGCATACGTTCTTCAACTCGAAAGCCTCAGCTTGGGCCAAGTCGCGTCATTTCAAGGCAAGCCGCGAGCACGATGCCTGGAGCCGGCTTGGCGATGTCAACGCCCCAACGCTCATCCTCCACGGCACGGATGACGCCCTCACGCCCCTGCAGAATGCTGTCCTTCTCCGTGAACACATCCCTCGGTCCACCCTGATTCGGGTGCCGGGAGCGGGCCACGGGCTGCACCTCGACCATCCGGAAACCATCGGGTGGATCCGGGAGTTCATCGCCAGGAAAAGCGCCTAGCCCACGGGTGGCACCCTCAACACGTCAACCGCGGACACCAAATACGGCACGGGGTCAGGGTCCGAGCCGGCGGCCCATTGCATCCACGCTTCGAATGTTGCTCCGATGTACGCGGCACACAAGTACCGGGCCGCGGACTCGGCAATGCCGCTCGAAACCAAGTAGGCCTGTGCCTGTTCGCGCTGGGGTGCCAGGGATTCGTAGCTTCGGCTTGTCAGCTCCGGATGTTCCGCGATCAGGCGCAGCCGTCCGCGGGTGACGGCAAGATCCGGGATCGCGGAGACTCCGGCGATAGCTGCCTCGCGAAGCCCGGCCAGCACGCCGCCGTCGGGGTTTCCCTGATGGTGGAATGAGCCCAACGCCAGGGTCGAGGCCTCGACAACCGGCTCGCTGCCGCCCCATACCAGGTCCGCTTTGCTGGCGAAGTAGCGGTAGAGGCTCTTGCGGCCGATGCCCGCTTCCCGCGCGATGTCCTCCATGGACGTGTGCTCGTAGCCGCGTTCGGCGAACAATTGCAGGGCGAGTCCAGCCACGGCGTCGGGGTCGATCGTGGTTGGGCGGCCGGCGCTGGGCCTGGCTTTCGCGTCATCCGATGGCATGTTCACTCTTACATAATGACACAGAGTGTCATAAGGTGGGTATCACCAGCCAAACAGGATCGGAAGGACACCATGAACGCCAACAGCACGTGGCAGGAGACCATCAGTACGGGTCGTTTCGAAGGCAAGACCGTGATCGTCACCGGCGCTGGTTCAGGCATCGGCCAGGCAACAGCCCTTCGCATCGCCAAAGAGGGCGGCAGGGTCATTGCAGCTGACATCAGCAAGGACCGCCTGGACGCACTGGTACAGGAGAACTCCGGAGTGGAGTTGGTGCCCGTCTCCGGCGATATCTCCACTGAAGAAACCGTTGCCGCGGTGGTCGCTGCAGCCGCTGGACGAGTGGATGCGCTGGCGAACGTGGCCGGCATCATGGACAACTTCGCCCCCATTCACGAGGTTGACGACGAGCTCTGGGAACGCGTGTTCCGCATCAATGTCACTGCCCTGATGCGACTCACCCGTGCAGTGGTCCCGCTGATGCTCGACGCCGGCACAGGGTCCGTGGTCAACGTCGCCTCGGAGGCTGGTCTCCGTGGCTCGGCTGCGGGCGCGGCCTACACCGCGTCCAAGCACGCCGTGGTCGGGCTCACCAAGAATTCGGCTGTGATGTACGGACCCAAGGGGCTCCGATTCAACGCTGTGGCGCCGGGTCCAACCATCACCAACATTGTCGCGAATTGGGGATCGCAGCTTGCAGCGGAGCGGCTCGGCCCGCTGATGCAGGCCACGGTTCCCACGCCCGCAACGGCGGCGCAACTGGCTGCGTCCATCAGCTTCCTGCTCAGCGACGACGGTACCAACGTCAACGGCGCAATTCTCGCGTCCGACGGCGGGTGGTCAGCGCTGTAGGAGACGGACGCCCAAGGTAGGCGGCGCGTCAGCCCGATGCGCCGCCGTCGAACCGTTGCTTTGCTGAATCGCCCAGATGCCGAACCAGCGCGTCCACGATGGACAGTTGACCCTTGACGAGCTTGGTCCGCGCCTCGGCTTCTTCGAACCAGCGGGCATCGTCAATTTCAGGGAATTCCTTGATAACGCCGCTGTCTTCTGGCCACTCAAGGGGAAAAGTGTTGCTGACAATCTTTTCGGGAAGGAAGTCTGCCTCCGCCGAAAAAACGGTGATGAGTTTGCCTGACGGCTGCCGGAAAATTCCTAAAAAATGATAGTTGGCGGTTGGCGGCGGGGTTCCGATTTCCTCGGTGAATTCGCGAATGGCAGCAACCAATGGGTCCTCGTCGTCGGGGAACTCGCCTTTAGGGATGGACCATGCATGAGCGTCTTTGTGCGCCCAAAATGGTCCACCCATGTGGGCAATCCATAGTTCCAATTGGCCAGAAGAACTGTGCCGGTAAAGCAGAATTCCTGCGCTGCGAATCGTCATGATTCTTCCCTTAGATGTTCGTTCATCTTTTTTCTTCCCAGCAGACGTTGTTGTGATTCATAATCGTGGAACTCCACGTCCCTGGGAAGTGGAATGATACAGCGGGTCGCCGGGCAATCGCTCGGCGACTGTTCTGGGCGCATCAGTATGGAGGCATCGGCTATGGCACGGACAGGAAGGCTCTTTCCGCATGGGGGCAGCAAAATTGTTGGTTGGGCTGCCTTGTTGGCGGTCGGATTATCCATGCTCACCGGAATGAGCGCCGCAACCGCGGCCGATACGACTCCCATGGCTGACGATCCAGGACCAGTGGGCAGTTTCGCCTGGAAAGGTTTCAACTGGCAGAAGCGGTTCTGGGGCGGTGCACCCATGTACAACGCGAGCTGGGACGCCAACAACGTGAGCAACCCCGACGCCAATGGCTACGTCAAACTGTCCATCTCCAACGCGACCGGCTCAGCTCCAAAGGGTGCAGAGTTCCAATCCACCCGCGAAGGGTTCGGCTACGGCACGTACAGCACCACGGTGCAGAAGGACGTGAGCGCGCTACAGAAGGAAGTCGTGTGGGGCTGCCTCTTCACCTACGATCCCGAGGCCGAGCCTGGGTACACGGAGATCGATCTCTGCGAGGCATCCGCTTGGGGCGGCGGGGCTGCCTATGGTGAGAACTGGCCGGTCACTCAAGGCCATGGGTACTGGTTCGACGCCACGCTGCCTCCTGGGCAAGGCAACAACACTGTCACGTTCGATGTCACCACTGCACCGATCCTCACCCACAGAATGGTCTGGGAGCCGGGGAAGCTGACCTTCGAGACTTTCGCGGGCGAAGGCTTCACTGGCACGCTCCTCAAGCGGACTGTTCTCCAGGGATCCACGGTTCCCCTGCCAGCCAATGAGCAGATCCACTTCAACCTGTGGGTGACGGGAGGCGGCGGCGGTGACGCAGCCCATGTGGCTCCTGAATCCGTGACCATTCGCGATTTCTCGTTCGTTCCTGGCATTCCGCTCGTGGCTCCGACGCCCACCATTTCCGGAACGGCAGCCGTCGGATCCACGCTGACAGCCAATCCGGGCGCATGGACCACCGGAACCGCGCTGACCTATCAATGGTTCAGGAACGGCACAGCGATCTCCGGCGCAATTGGCTCCTCGCGTGTCCTTGCAGCCGCTGATCAAGGCGCCACATTGACCGTCCGCGTCACGGGCACCAAGGCCGGCTACGCAACAGCCACCAAGGAATCGGCGCGGACGGCAACGGTCGTGGCGGGTACTCTGCTCGCTCCGACCCCCACTATCAACGGAACGCTCACTGTGGGTTCCACCCTCACCGCCATTACTGGGACATGGACCTCCGGAACCACTCTGACGTATCAGTGGTACAGGTCCGGCGTGGCAATTACGGGGGCGACGGCCAAAACATATGTTCTTGTGAGCGCCGACCAAGCAGACACTATGACGGTGCGGGTTACCGGTACCAAAGCCGGCTACACCACGGTGGCCAAGTACTCCGCGGCCACGGCCGTGGTGGCTTAGAGAGGCCATGGCTTAAACAAGCAACCCGCGGTTGTGTCGTCATGAGGGCACATAACCACACAACCGCGGGCTGATTGATCTTCGGGTTAGGAGTTTTTCTGCCCGCGCACCGGGATGATGCGCTTGATGGCGAGACCGAGGGCAAGCAAGGCGAAGGCTGCCATGGCGAACCAGAAGAGATTGCCTGCGCCGGACGCGGCGAGGGTTCCGGAGCTGGCGCCTCCTACGAATGCTCCTGCGGCTGGGCCTGCTGGGTTGTTGTACATGAGTCTTCTTACCAAACTTTCTTTCGGTTGAGTGCTGCATCCAGGTAGGCCTTGGTGTGGACTGCCTGAAGGAAGATATCGATGACGGTTTCGTACATGGTTGCGGCCAGCAACATGTGCCTCCAGCCTCGTAAACGGACAGTTACTACGCGTTCCACGACGAAGACACAGGTCACTGCGATCCAGAAGGGGTGAAGGTTCAGTCCAATGCCGGAGGCCAAAGCGAAGATGACGGAACCGAAGTACGCCAGGGTCACCAGGACCCCGATCATTGAGAGGAACTGGCGTCCCCAGTATGGGCGAGTCACTTTGGTCCATCCGTATTGCACGCAGTTCTCGACGGCGCCGCGCTTCCATCGGAGGCGCTGGGCCCACAGTGCCCGCCACGTCGGCATGACTTCGGTGACCAGCGTGCACTCGATCGGGGACTTGATGCGGTAGCCCAGAGTCAAGAGAGCGAATGAGAGCTCGTTGTCTTCGGTCAGGACAGACGTGTCATAGACGCCACCAGTGCCGTTGCCTGCCGGGAGCGTGCCGTTCAAACGGGCAGCCACCACGTCCCGCAGCGTCTGGACCCGGAACAGGGCTGCAGTGCCCGTCACCACCAGGCACTTGCCGTGCAGGCGCTTGACGTCGCGCGCGTACCTGGCATATTCGTTGCGCTGCAGATGCCCAACGAAACCGCCACCAGGACCGCCGCTGAACACACCGCCGACGGCACCCAGACAATCGTCTTCGAGCAGGTTGGACAATGCTTTTTCGATGAAGTTGAGGGCAAGCTGTGAATCGGCATCCTGAACCAGGAACAGGTCTTCAGAATCTGCATCGGGAAGCAGCACGCTGAGGGCGAAGTTCAAGGCTCCTGCCTTCTTGTCCTTGTTGCCGACGGTCTTGATGACCTCTACTCCGTAGGCCAGCGCGAGGGCCTCGGTGCCGTCGGTGCAATTATCGGCCACGACGATGATCCGGTCGGGACGGCGCGTCTGGTTGTTGAGGGAGACGAGCGTTTCGGCGATCCCTGCTTCTTCATTGTGCGCGGGGACCAGGACGGTGACCACTCCGCCCGCAGCGCGGTGACGACCGCGGTGGGATGCGACGCCAGTGACCGGCGTTGTCACCTGGGTGGTTGGCTGCCCGCTCATGGTGGTCGTTCCTTCTAGTGTGCCGTGCTGATCTCCCAAGAGTTCCAACGCCAACGCAAGAAACGTGCCCGCAAACCATCAAGGAAGTCTCAAGGTTTGGTCAGGAATGCCACTACGGCGTCACGTTCTGTGGCTGGAAACCACTAGTGCGCTAGCATCGGCGTCCCTGGGTGCCGCAGCTCCGACGCTTTCTGGACGGGCCTTAAACGCAAGAGGACGACGCCGGTAAGTCCCGGCGTCGTCCTCTTGTGTTGTGCTTGGGCTGCTTTAGCGGCTCAGGCTGACCGTGAAGGTCTTCGGTCCGCTGAGCGTCACTGCGATGCCGCAGTTTTCTGCAGCGGCGCGCGGGGTGAGATCCCGGATGGCGGCATCGATGGTGTGGTCGATTGCCGACTTGTCCCAGATTTTCAGCGTGATGGAGTCAGTATGTGTCGTCATTGTCAGTACTTTCACTCAGGCCGTTAACAGCCCCAAGCTTCTTCGCCAGGGCCGCATCCTCGTCGGTGAGGATTGCTGATTCAGCTTGTGTGGGAAACGCATTCCCTCTTTCATGGTTCATGCTGGCCACCATGATTGACAAGCGAATCCGGCCAAGTGTGACCGATTACACGTTGTTGGTTACTCCGCGTAACCTGTGCTGATGCTGACCTCCCGCCAGCGGTTTACCTCGGCCCGTTGGGCTTCCTCCACGGCGTCGAAAGCCTTGGCTGCGTCTTCGCCGAGCAGCAGGAAAGCCGGCGTTTCGGGGGCTTCGACGACCGTAATGATCGCGGCCGCTGCCTTGTCCGGATCGCCCTGCTGCGTGCCGTGGACGGTATCGTGCTCCTTGCGGCGCTTGCCTGCGGTGTCGGCGTAATCGGCGATTGCCTCGGCTGACTGGGTGAGCGAACGCCCCGCAAAGTCGGTCCGGAAACCACCCGGTTCCACCACGGTCACCGAGATGCCCAGCGGCTTCAGCTCCTTTTGCAGTGAGCCGGACAGACCTTCCAGGGCGGCCTTGGTAGCGGAGTAGTAGCCGGAACCGGGAGGCGAGATGCGGGCGCCGATCGAGGAGATGTTCACGATCGCGCCGGACCTGCGGGAGCGCATCCCCGGCAGGACCGCTTTGATCATTGCCACCGGGCCGAACACATTGGTGTCGAACAGCGTGCGGACGTCACCGTCGTCGCCCTCTTCAATGGCGGCACGGTAGCCGTAGCCTGCGTTGTTGACCAGCACATCCACAGCGCCGAAGCGCTCCTCTGCTTGCCTGACCGCGGCTGCCACCTGCGATTGTTCGGTGACATCGAGCGCCACGGCGAGTGCCGTCGTCGGGAATTCATCTGCGAGTTCCTGGAGCGTGGAGGTGTCGCGGGCGGTGACGACGGCGTTGTCGCCTCGCGCCAAGACTGCCTGCGCGAGTGAACGGCCAAGTCCGGTGGAGCAGCCAGTGATGAGCCAGGTGGTCATGATGTGTTCCTTTCGTGGGTCGACGTATCCATTTGATCGCGTGCTGGGCGGCAGCGGGAGTGCCTGTTATTCCGGGTACTCGCAGTGCCTCCCTGATAAGCAGCGCGAGTCCTAGGCTTGACGGCATGGACAACCGCAGCGAGATCCGTGAATTCCTGGCGACGCGTCGGGCCCGGATCAGCCCCCACCAAGCTGGCCTGCCTGCCTATGGCGGAAACCGTCGCGTCCCGGGCCTGCGCCGCGAGGAGGTCGCCATGCTGAGCGGCATGAGCGTCGATTACTACATTCGGCTGGAACGCGGGAATCTGGCTGGCGTGTCCGAGAGCGTCCTGGAGGCGTTGTCCCGTGCGTTGCAATTGGATGAGGCCGAGCATGCCCACCTGTTCGACCTCGCCAAGGCGGCCGGTTCGTCATCGCGCCCACGCCGGAAGCCCCTCGAACAGCAGGTCCGGCCTACGGTGCAGCGGATTCTGGATGCCATGACTGATGTGCCCGCCTACGTTCGCAACGGCCGCCGAGACATCCTGGGCACCAACAAGCTCGGCCGCGCCCTCTACTCGGAGCTGTACGTGGACCCGGTCCGGCCAGTGAACGTGGCCCGTTTCGTCTTCCTCAACCCGCGTGCCCACGACTTCTTCATCGATTGGGACGGCGCGGCACATGACCTCGTGGCGGTCCTGCGGACCGAGGCTGGCCGCAATCCCTACGACCGCGCGCTGACAGACCTCGTCGGAGAGTTGTCCATGCGCAGCGAAGAATTCCGCACCCGATGGGCGGCGCACAACGTCCGGTACCACCGCTCCGGGCTCAAGCGCATCCATCACCCCGTCATAGGCGACATCGAGTTGTCCTTCGAAGCCATGGACTTGCCGGCCGATCCTGGGTTGTCGCTGATTGTGTACAGCGCCGAACACGGTTCCGCGGCAGAGGAGTCCCTGGGTTTGTTGGCGAGCTGGACGGCAAGCGAAGGAGAAGCCGAGCAAAAGATCGTGCGCTCCTGACCTTCTTTGGGTGGTGGGGTGGCAAAGATCAACCGAATTCCCTTCCATTTGGCCTGTCCTGGCGGCAAAGACGGTCAGGAAGCTACGGCTACAGGTCCAGCGTGTAAACCACCAGCTGCACTTTGGGCGCCGCCCGGTTCGGCGGCTTCGGTCCGAACGAGCCGGCCTGGACGCTCTTTCAGTTCCTTACGCTTTTGGCTGGACGCTCTTTCAGTTCCCCACGCTTTTGGCTGGACGCTCTTTCAGGTCCTTACGCTTTTGGCCGGACGCTCTTTCAGCTCCCCGCCAGCGTCGCCGAAAAGCGGGCGGGACGTAACGAGCGTCCGGGGAGGTGGTGCGGACTCAGCGCTCGGGGGCCGGCGGCGCCGTCGGCTCGGTGGTGGGTACGCCGACGTCGCGGAGGGCCGGGAAGCCTCCGTCGACGTGGACGGCGTTGGCGTAGCCGAGGATCCTGAGCTTCTGAGCCACTGGGCGCGAACCGTTCACTGAACCGCAGAACACCACGATCTTCTGGTCCGTCCCGGTGACCTGGGCCAGACGGTGGGCGGATTCCGGGTTGAAGTCTTCCTCCACATGCTCGCGGTTGACCACCACGGCACCGGGGACTGTGCCGGTGCTGGCTCGGCCGCCTTCGCTGCGGACATCGATCAGCAGGGCGCCTTTTTCGATGAGCTGGGCCGCTTCATCTGCGGTGATCAGCTGGGTGTCTTCCTGGACTTCGGTTTCGATGGACATAGTGCTCCCTCTGTAAGTGGTTGGAACGGAAAGCTAGAGGCCCCAAGCCTCTGCGAGCAACTGATACGAGTTCTCGCGGTCGGCGGGGTCATGGGCAATGGTGGTGACGAGTACTTCCTGGGCGCCCGTGGCGCGCTGCAAGGTCCGTAGCCCTTCGCTGACTTGGTCCGGATCTCCCACGAACCTCGTATCCAGGCGGTCCTTGATGAGGTCCTCGGCTTCGGCGTCCAAGTGCAGTTCCAAGGCATCTTCCGGGGAGGGGTAAGGGATGGCACCGTGGCCACTCCGGATCCCGTGAACCCATTGCGCGTATCCGAGGGCAAGTTGTCCGGCCCGCCGCTCGTCAGAGGCCACCAAGACGTCGGCGGAGACGATCACGTGGGGTTCGGCCAGCGAGGCTGAGGGTTTGAAGTGGGCACGGTATTCGGCCACGGAGTCCAGCACGTTGGCGGGTGCCACGTGGTAATTGGCGCCGAAGGGAAGGCCCAGTTTGCCGGCAAGCCTTGCGCTGGGACCGGCGGTGGAGCCGTGGATCCAGAAGCGTGGTGATTGGCCCAAGGCAGGCGTGGCTGTGACTTCCTCGCCGTGCTTGGTGCGGTAGTCACCGGTGAAGAAGCCGATGATGTCCTGAACGTCGGACTCGAAGTTGTCGGTGTCGCCAGGGACGCGGCCAAGGAGCTCACCTTGTAGGCGGAACTTCCGCGGGAGTACCGCCCCGAAGATGGGTCTTGGCGCCGGGACCAGGAGACCGTCTACCAGGCGTACGGCCGGGTCTGGTTCGGGGATGTTGCCTGCGGCCGCTATGAAGCCGGGCGCTGGTTCGCTGGGCGATTTGGGTGGGCCGGATCTTCCGAACCCCAGATCGATCCTGTTGGGGAACACCGCCGCGAGCGTTCCGATGCTCTCGGCAATCTGGAGCGCCCTGTAATTCCCCAGCAGGGTGGCCGCGGTCCCAACGCGAATGGACTTGGTGGCCGACGCAACCAACCCGGCAAGAATGTGCGGCGCTGACCCCGCAACGCCGGTGTTGAGGTGGTGCTCGGCCAGCCAATAGCGGGAATAGCCGGAGGCCTCAGCCGACACCGCGAGCTCGATGGTGCTGCGCAACGCCTCGCCGGCAGTCTGTCCGGCCGACACTGGACTGAGGTCGAGGACGGACAAAGGGGTAACGGGAGGCTTCGGCATGGCACGACACTACGGAGCGCAGCCCCACGGCCCAAGCCGAGCTGTCACCCCGCTCAACGGGGCTAAATCCAGCGAAATCCGGAGCAACGGGCCGTCACACGAGCGGGCTTGGGGTAGGCGGGTGTTCCTTCCTGACCCGGTTTGAGTTCCCGGACACCACAATTCAACCCATACGGGTTTGAGGTGGATGCTCCGGCGCCCAAAGGCGGTCAGGAAGTCACACCCGCTGCCGTTGCTTACCGCTGTCCCGGCAGCCCTCCTATCGGCGGGATAAAGCCGGGGCCATCTTGATCCTTGTTCCGCTCCGCCGCACTGTGGGTATCGCTTTCGGCGGTTTCGTCGGAGTCACCCTCGATGTCCACCAAGCCGTTGGTCTGGTCGAAAGCGTGGGTCACGGGATCAACGATCGGGGTGGCAGGAGCTGCGGCCTCCGTCTCAACGACCGTGTCCGGCCCCTTCTTCTCGATGAACGCCTTGAACTTTTTCAAGTCGGACTCCGCTTGCCGTTCAATGACGTGCAGCTTGTCGCCGAGGTATTCCAGGACGCCGTGGGGTTCGTACTCAAGATTCAAATGCAGGGACGTCTGACCGGCTCCCGCCTCCTTGAAGTCCACCCAGCCGGCGTTTTTTGCTCCGTCGACGGCGGCCCAGGCCACGGCGCGGTCGGTGTCCTGTTGCACGATCTTGGCTTCCCAGCGCCGATGGACGCCAGCGATGTCGGCCACCCATTCCAGCCGGTCGTCGCTGAGCCGTGTCACACGTTCCACTCCGCCCATGAAGTGCGGGAACTCCTCGAAGTGTGTCCACTGCTCGTAGGCCGTACTGACCGGAACGTTGACCAGGATGGTCTTGTTGACTTTGGTGGTCACAATGTCCTCCTCTGACTCGGTTCGGTAGGTGCCGACGACGCTCCGCGGCGCCTATTAATAAGCATACTTAGGGCCGCGGATTCCTGACCTTCTTTGTGCTTTCTTCGTGGGCAAATCAACCCTTTTCGGTAACTTTTTACCCTCAAAGGCGGCAAAGAAGGTCAGGAGCAAACAGGACTTACGACGCCGGGACCTCCAAAGAGGGCAAGCGACCGCACAGCGTCGGGGACCAGGGCTTAGGAGATCACCCGGCCGTTCTGGATCAGGTACTCCAGGTGCTCAGAGATGTCAGCGAGAACCGCGATGTCCGCCACGGGGTCCGCGCCCAGGATCAGCATGTCGGCGTCGGCGCCTGGTGCGATCACGCCAAGCTCGCCTTCGCGCTCAAGCAGCAGGGCCGCCGTCGTTGTTGCGGAGCGGATGGCGTCAATTGCCGGCTGGACCTTGCCCAGCAACCTGAACTGCTCATTCTGGTGACGGTGCATTCCGCCCAGGAGGTCCGAACCGAAGGCCATTTTCACGCCGGCTTCATGTGCCCGGGCGATCGCTTCCAGGCCGCTGCTGAGAACCGAGTCCACCTTGGCCCACATTTCCTCTGTGAGGCCGAACTCCTTGCCCTCTTCCTTCAGCGCCCAATAGGTCACCAGCGTGGGGACCAGGAAAGCGTCCTTTTCGAGGAACAGCTTGAGGCTTTCGTCGTCCAGGAGGTTGCCGTGTTCGATCGATCGGACGCCGGCTTCCAATGCGCGGTTGATGGCGCGGGCGGTGTAGGCGTGGGCGGCGACATAGCGGTTGGCCGCCTCGGCTTCCTCCACCGCGGCGCGCATTTCTTCCATGGAGTACTGCGTGGAATCGATGCGGTCGGTGGGGGAGGAGACGCCGCCGGAGGCCATGATTTTGATGTGATGGGCACCCTTGCGGATCTCGTCCCGTGCTGCAGCCCGGACCGCATCAACGCCGTCGGCTACGCGTCCGATCCCGCAGCACCCGCGACCGTTGGGATCGTGGTCTTCGCCCGGCAGGCGCATGTCGCCGTGACCACCGGTCTGGCTCAACGCGTGGCCGCAGAAGTGGATTTTGGGACCCTCCAACAGGCCTTCCTGCTGGGCCATGGCCAGCCCAAAATCGGCGCCGGACAGATCGCGGACGGTGGTGAAGCCGCGGCGCAGCATCTGGCCCATGATCCGGGCGGTCTGGGCGTAGACGTACGACGCGGGTGTATGCGTCAGCGCGCGGAAGTCGGCACTGGACGCGACCACGTGGACGTGCGCGTCGATCAGGCCGGGAATGACGAACTTTCCGGTGCCATCGATGACCCGCGCACCGGATGGTGCCTCGGCGTCAGGACCGACACTTGCGATCTTTCCGTCAACGCTCACGACGTCGGACGTCGAGTACGTGCCTGCCTCGACGTCCAGGACGCTTGCGTTGCGGATCACCAGAGCGGTGGTTTCAGGGGTGGTGCTCATCTAAACAGTGTCCTTCCCGGGGACTTCGGGGACTTTCGTGTCGTCGGTGGGATGGGCCGCGAAGGCCTCAACGAGATCGTCCAGGTTGCGTTTGACCACCTCGACGGCGGTGTCCACACTTTGCTGCGTGTACTTGCCTTCTGCGTCCAAGAGCGCGAGGACGCCCACCACGTTGCCGCCGTCGTCGAGGACTGGAACGTTGATAACGGCGCCGCAGCCGAGTTTTTGAATGAGTTCGGAATCGGTGAAGACTTCACGGAGTCCGTCCAGGTCGGCGGCGAGGAAGGGTTTCTTCTCCTTGATCACTGTGCCCAGCCAGCCGGGTGAGATCTCAACGGTCTTTTCCGCTCCCACTGGATAGTCGGCCGGGTGGCTGGTGAACAGCCGCTTGAGGCTGGACCGGTCCGGGTTCCACTGAAGGACGGTGAAGAGGATGACGCCGGGATCCTGCTGCACGGCATCGAAGGTTTGTTGAAACGCTGCTGTCATTGAAGTTCCCGTCATTTCCGTCCCGTTCCTGCAATTTCGGGATCGTGTTCAGCGCGGGCGTTGATGTCCTCCAAGGACTTCCCTGCGGTGGAGGCCCCGAAGATCACCACGCCCAGGACGCCGATGGTCAGCACTACGGTTGTCATGGTGAACACGCCGCCGAAGCCGAGGGCAACGGAGAAGATGCCGATGATGGACGGTGCCAGGATGCTGCCGATGCGTCCGACAGCGCTGGCCAGGCCCACGCCTGTGGCGCGCATCCATGTGGGGAAGAGTTCCGGCGTGTAGGCATAGACGCCGGCGTAAGTACCGTTCAGGAAGAAGGACAGCGTTGCGGCTGCCATCAGGATCATCCCGGACTCGTTGGATTGGCTGAGCCAGAAGGCACTCAGCGCCGATCCCGCCAAATACAGGGCGATGGTGTTCTTGCGGTCGATCCTGTCGCACAGCCAGGCGGCGGAGAAATAGCCCGGAATCTGTGCCAGGTAAATGATGATCGAGTACTCAAAACTCTTGGTGACGGTGATGCCGCGGCCAACCAACAAGGTGGGGATCCACGAGAAGAAGCCGTAGTAAGAGAACGTGATGACGAACCAGATCAGCCAGATGACCGCGGTCCGGCGGCGCATGGCCTTGGACCACATGAACTTGAGCGCGTTCCAGATGCTGATCTTCTGCTCGTGCTTGGTGATCTCTTCCTCGCCGGGCGGAAGTGACGCGAGGGTCTTGCCGGTGGCCTTCACGACGCTCTGCTCAAAGCGCTCCACCACTTCTGTTGCTTCCGCGATGCGGCCTCGGCTGATCAGGAAACGCGGGGATTCGGGCAGGCTCCGGCGCCACCAGAGCAGAAGAAGGATCGGAACGGCGGTGATGACCTGCGCCCAGCGCCAGCCATCGTCGCCCAGCGGGACAACGAAGCGGCCGATCAGCGCAGCACCGACGAAGCCAAAGGAGAAGAATCCGGCCAGGGTTCCGATGAACCAGCCGCGGCGCTTCGGGGGAATGAACTCGGACAAGAACGGGGCGATGATGACGCTCTCGGCGCCAGCTCCCAATCCTGCAAAGATCCGTGCAATCAGGAAGATTTCGAAAGTGGGAGCCATGGCCGCCACCACCGACATGAGGCAGTAGAAGGCCAGCGCCCAGAGCATGACCTTCTTGCGGCCGAAGCGATCGCCCATCCAGCCGGAAAGGATGGCGCCGAAGAAGAATCCGAGCGGGGCGGCGGAGCCGACCAGGCCGAGGCTGGCATTGCTCAGGCCCCACAATTCCTGGATGCGCGGGAGCAGGAATGCGACAACTGCCCCATCCATGCCGTCGAAGGAGTAGCCGAGGCCGCCGATGAGGAGAAGCTTGTAGTGTGGTCGACTGAGAGCCAGACGATCCAAGCGTGCTGTGAGAGACATGGTGATTCCTGCCAAAGTGGGCCAAGTTGTACATTTTTAGGAATATGCACGGGTCTGTGCAGAAGTGATGTATCGAAGTTACGGCCAAAGTGTGAGGTAGGTCAATAGGTGGAACAAGATTTCGACTCGTCAACGTTGACCGAGTGGCTCGATAGTCGTGTCCACGGGCGGAAGCTCGCGGCACGCCAAATGCAGGTGGTCGGCATCCTGCGCTCGCAACCGCGCCTTGCGTCCTACGGCTCCGTCAGCGACATTGCTGCAGCGGCCGCATCCAATGCCTCAACAGTGACCAGAACCGCACAAACACTGGGATTCAAGGGTTGGGCAGACTTCCAATTTGAGCTGCGATCCCGGTTCCTGGCCTCGCTCAGCGCATTGGAAGTAGCGGCGGAACACAACGGCCACATCAGTAGTCCTGCACAGGCCGCTGTGTCCACGGATCGTGCGAATTTGGCCCACTTTGAGCGCACTTTGGACGCCGATACCCTTCACAAGATTGCGAAGGCGATCGCGGGCGCCCGGCAAACCTTCATTGTTGCGGCCGGCAGTTATGCCATCCCGGGCAAGGCCTTGGAACACAACGCGATCATCGCCGGGTACAACGTCCGCCTCCTGGATGCCGACGTCGCCGCCCTCACCAACGCGATCGCGCGGTTGGGTGCCGAGGACCTGGTCATCGCCATCAGCCTCTGGAGGGTCTACGACAGCACCGTCCGGGCCGTCGACATCGCTCACAACCTTGGCACGCCGATCGTTTCCATCACGGACAGTGCGGGCTCACCGGTGGCAGTGCATGCTGACCACCGGATCGTCGTGCCCACCGAAGGCGCCGGCTTCTTCCCGTCCCTCACCGGTGCCGTATCGGCGGTCCAAGCCATCGCCGTCGAACTGGCATCCCTGGACCGCGAACGCTCCAACCAAAACATCGCGGCCTCGGAGCGGACCTGGGACCAGATGCGCATCATGCATCCCAGGTCCAGCTCCTAGCGGTGGCTGACCTTCTTTAGGCTCGCTCGGGCGGTAAATCAACCCTTTTGGGTCACTTTCGGCCCGCGGCGGCGGCAAAGAAGGTCAGGAACCAGCAGAACCAACAGAACCAACGGAACTTACGACGCCGGGGCCTCCATTGGGGGCGACGTCCCAGTCCAGCTGGTGACTGACCTTCTTTGGGCTCGCTTGGGCGCGAAATCAACCCTTTTGGGTCACTTTAGGCCCGCGGCGGCGGCAAAGAAGGTCAGGAACCAACGGAACCAACAGAGCCAACGCAACCAACGGGACTTACGACGCCGGAGCCTCCACCGCGACGTCCCAGGTCCAGCTCGTGGCTGACCTTCTTTGGGCTCGCTCGGGCGGTAAATCAACCCTTTTGAGTCACTTTCGGCCCGCGGCGGCGGCAAAGAAGGTCAGGAACCAACAGAACCAACGGAGCCAACGCAACCAACGGGACTTACGACGCCGGGGCCTCCATTGGGGGCGACGTCCCAGGTCCAGCTCCTGGCGGTGGTTGACCTTCTTTGGGCTTGCTTGGGCGCGAAATCAACCCTTTTGAGTCACTTTCGGCCCGCGGCGGCGGCAAAGAAGGTCAGGAACCAACGGAACCAACGGAACCAACGGAACCAACGGAACCAACGGAACTTACGACGCCGGAGCCTCCACCGCGACGTCCCAGGTCCAGCTCCTGGCGGTGGTTGACCTTCTTTGGGCTCGCTTGGGCGCTAAATCAACCCTTTTGGGTCACTTTCGGCCCGCGGCGGCGGCAAAGAAGGTCAGGAACCAACGGAACCAACAGAACCAACAGGACTTACGACGCCGGGGCCTCCATTGGGGGGCAACTCACCGCCAATGAGGGCCAGGTTTTGGATGACCGCCAGGCCGAACTGTGCTGTGTCATTGGTGGAGACAGTTGGGGCTTCGTCGACTGGTTGCAGCACGTAGGGTGGCAGGATCTTCTTCAGGGTGAAGGCCTCGGAGTGGTTGAGGTTTTCCCCGCCCTCGGCGAAGCTCTCCCACGCCCGGTGAGCCAATGAGGACGAGCCAAGCCGAGCCGCCGCATAGGCCGACAAACGGCTGTGCGCCTGCGTCAGATAGATGCCGGCCAAGGGCTGCCCCACCTCCGTGATCTGTTCCGACGGTGACGCAAGGAACAACCGGCAATACTGCAGCCAAGCTTCTTCGAAGGCGGAATCCTGCACCAGGTTGATCAGTTCGCTGCAGATTTCCACTAAACCGAACACGGCACTCAGATGGGAGACGCTGATGACTTCCCTGCCGGCGTCGAACCTTCCTGCATCCAGGTCGTACAAAGCCTCGCCGGTGAGGAAGCCGTACTTCAGTGCGCCGATGTCCGCCATGGTGCCCAAAAGGCGATCGCGGGAGCGCGGATTGCCCGTGCGTTCCCAGTCGGTGAGCCAGGTTGCCGCCAGCGATCCCCAGTCCGTCCCCAGCCCCACGCCCAAGGCGCCGCGGTCCGGGCGGTAGGTGTCGGCGTCGGGCCGTACTTTTCGGACGGGGTCCAGGCCCAGGAAGTTCTGGTCGCTGTCCACGAGTTCGGTGAGAAGATCGCCCGTGCGTTCGTCCGCCGTCAGGTAGTAGTAGAAGCGGCGGTAAGCGGGGGTGCTGATGCGCAGTTGCTTGGCGCTGCAGCCCCAATGCTGGACGTTGTGCCGGGAACCCAAGCCACGCCACGGGCCCAGATGGTAGACGTCCACTTCGCCGGTGTGACGGGTCATGGCCTCGGCGAATCGAAAGACGTCGGCCCGGCCCGAGCGCAGGTACATGTACCAGAGCCAGAGGTCCGGCGAGAGTTCGGAGTTGTCCCACGCGTAGCCGCCGACGTCGTAGCGCCACACGTGCCGGTCGGTGTCGTAGGTGTGCATAACGTCGCCGTAGTTCCAGAATCCGTACCAACGGCGCTGTTCGGTTTGGCCCCGGTAGAAGTCGAAAAGGAAGTCCAGCTTGTCCTCGAGTGCTGCGCGTGCCGTGGTTGTGCGGTCCACCGGGGCCCAATCTCCGAAGACGCCGGCAGCATGCAGGTACTCCGGTGACGGCTGCAGCAGTGGGGGAGTGGAGGCCGCGTTGGCGTCGATGGCGAGGTTTTCGGTGGAGGGTGTCGCGTCGTAGGCGAAAAGTGTCAGCTCGTGCGTCCTGGCGATGCCACGCGGATTCCCGAATCCCGGCTCGTAGTCTTCGTACGTGATTTCCAGGCCTTCAAGCTGTTCCCTGAACGTGTCCTGGCCCAGGCCGTCGTGGTAAAAACGGAGGTCCATGGGCTGGGCTTCGGGGGAGTGGAGCCAAGCCGTTACCGATGCCTCTGGGGTCGCCGCACCACGGATATCCAGCTGCCCGGGGTGGGACTGCCAGAAGTCGCGGACGCCAACCCCGAATCCGCCACGCAGATCGCTCAGCGAGCAGAAGCCGGCCGATCGCGTGCCTCCCGAAATGCCCACCCACCCATGGCCCGGCGCAGTTCGCTTCCGCAGCTCGAAGCCGTCCGCGCTCAGCTGCGTCAGCGTGTAGTCATTCCAGGCCGGTATGAGGTGCAGCCGTTCGGAAACCAGGGGGCTCCAATCCGCGAGCGGCGGGGTGGGCTGGCCGCTGATCTGGGCACGGCGAACTGTTTCGCCGGGGTCCCTCCGCAGTCCCGTGAGCCCGCGGACCCCTTCCGCCAGAAATCCGCCGTCCGCGCCCGCGATTCGGACGTGCCGGTCGTGCAGCCGGCTTTCCAGCGGGACGGTGAAGTGGACGCCAAGCCCCGCAAGGAAATCCTGCTCAGCCTCGCCGTCCCAGATGAACGAATGCATCATGCGGACGCTTCGGGCGCCGGCGTAGAGGTAGAACCGGACGGTGAAGGGAAGCCATTCTTTGCTCGTGGTGTCAGACTTGTGACGGCCTTCAACCCGCACCACCGCGCGCACCGGACCGTGCTGCTCCACCGTCACGGATTCGACGTTGCCCGTAAAGCCTTCCCTGGTGATGCTGCCGGCTCCTTCGGCCAGCTCCGTCTGCAGCAGGCTCACGAGTTGAGCGTCCTTGGCCACCAGCACGCCGTTGCGCTTCAGCTCGCTGAACAGAGCCTCGCCGGACCGGCGGAACACGATTTCCAAGACTCCCGTGGACACAATGACGGACTCCGCCGTTTCGGTGACTGTCATTTCAGGCGAGGGTTCGACGACGGTTGCCGGCCCGCCGTCGTGCGCTTCCGGTGCGCCCCGGGCGACGCTGTACGCTGCCGCGGGCTGATCGGTTGCGCCAAGGGCGATGCCTGCCCATTTGAGTGAGCCATCGGGCCAGGTGGCGAGCGGCCACGTTTGGGCTTTGATTGCGCCGCCCGTGGTGTCGAGGACTCTGAGGGCGGCGGCGTCCGGAACGGTGCCGCGCTGGAACGGCATCCCCCAGGTCGTGCCGCCGCTGAGTCCGGCGGGTGGTTCGCCATCGATCCACGTGATCGGGGCGTGCTGAGTCATGGAATTTCACCTCAAGAGTCTGGGAAAACGCTTTCTTTGTGACGTTTCAAAAACTACCCGGGTTGTGATGGGCGCCGCAAGGGGTGGTCGGTCGCTGAAAAGAGAGCACCCCTTGACGACCCCTCCACCCCGGCGTATCGTACAACCAAATGGTTGTAGATCAGCTCAGGGCAATGCCGGATGACGGCGCCGAACTCGACCGCTTGTTCCAAGCCTTGGCCGACGCCACGCGCAGGGACATCCTGGCCCGGGTGACGGCGGGGGAGTATTCGGTGTCTGGTCTGGCTGCGCTCTACGCCATGAGTTTCGCGGCCGTACAGAAGCATGTTGCGGTCCTGGAACGGGCCTCCCTGATCTCCAAGGAGAAGCGCGGGAGGGAACAGATCGTGCGGGGGAATCATGATGGACTGCAGGAAGCCCGGCATCTGTTGGATCACTACGAAATGATCTGGCGGCAGCGCGCCGACCGGATCGCTGAAATTCTCACTGAAGATGAGGAAAGGGATCTGCCATGACTGTTGTCAGCGTGGACAAGAATGTTGAGAAACTGAGCCTCACTGTCGTTGCCGAATTTGATGCCGACGTGGAGCGCGTCTGGAAAATCTGGGAGGACCCGCGCCAGCTCGAGCGGTGGTGGGGACCGCCCACATGGCCCGCCACGTTCGAAACCCACGAGTTCACCACCGGAGGCAAGGCCTCCTACTACATGACGGGCCCGGACGGCACTAAAGCCCACGGCTGGTGGCGGTTCACCACCATCAACGCCCCGGACCACCTGGAATTCGACGACGGTTTCGCCGATGAGCATGGCGCTCCCGACGACGCATTGGGCGTCACCCACGCCAGCGTGAAGCTCGAACCCGTGGGCGACCGCACCCGCATGACCATCTCCACCGCCTTCGAATCGG
The DNA here is from genome assembly GCF_044755025.1 of Paenarthrobacter sp. NPDC092416. Classification (NCBI taxonomy): domain Bacteria; kingdom Bacillati; phylum Actinomycetota; class Actinomycetes; order Micrococcales; family Micrococcaceae; genus Paenarthrobacter; species Paenarthrobacter sp. NPDC092416. The sequence continues at coordinate 57,164 of NZ_JBIVQG010000006.1, read as the reverse complement.
AGGACCAGCTGCAGAAGATGTCCGAGATGGGCATGGAAGAAGGCTTGCGCGAGGCGATCAGCCAGATCGACACGCTCCTCGCGGAGACGGCCAACGCCTGACGCGTCTGAACCGAATAACAAACTAAGCCGACGACGGCGGGGGCGTCCCGTCGTCGTCGGCGTATCGTTTTAAGTCCCGGCCGCCTCTCGAACGGACTTGTGTCATGACGCGATTGATCATCATGGGGCCTCCGGGCTCCGGCAAGGGCACCCAGGCAGAACACATCGCGCACCACTTCGCGATCCCCGCCATCTCCACCGGAGACCTTTTCCGCGCCCACGTTCGGGATAAAACCACGCTGGGAGCCGAAGCCGGCAAGTATATGGATCACGGCGAGTTTGTTCCCGACGGCATTACGACGGCGATGGTCAGTCAGCGGCTTGAGGAACCTGACGCCGGGGCCGGCTTCCTGCTGGACGGATTTCCCCGAACCGTTGCACAGGTTGATGCGCTGGAAGACCTTCTTTCGGCGAAGCAACAGCCCCTGGATGCGGTGCTGGCGTTGAGCGTCGATGACGACGAGTTGGTGGCGCGCATGCTCCGGCGTGCTCAGGAACAGGGCCGCAGCGATGACACCGAATCGGTGATCCAGCGCCGGCTCGAGTTGTATCGGGATGAAACGGCGGCGGTGGTTTCGGCGTACTCCAAACGCGGCATCCTGCTGATAGTGGACGGCTCTGGCGATCGGGAGCAGATCACGGCAAAGGCCATTGCCGCGGTAGAGAGCGCGTTGACGGGCTGATCCCAGAGTCTTTTGGCGGAACCCCCCAACGCCCCGGACCCCCGCAAAAGTTCCCGTTGGTCCCCATGTGAAGCGCCATGTTCACAGCTTTTGTCATACGTGTCACATCACCCTGTCATTACGCATGACACTTTTCCTAGGCTGGAGAGGCAAGTACTCCCGAGCCAAAGGAACACCATGCCGAATTCACAACAAACGTCCATTTCAACCGATTCCCACAGCCCTCCGGGCAAGAACCGCGGCACAAGCCCACTCAAACCCGGCTTCCTCAGCAACCTCAGCGCGGACCTCCCCGCATCCCTCGTCGTCTTCCTCGTAGCTCTCCCACTATCGCTCGGCATCGCGGCCGCGTCCGGGGCGCCCGTCATGGCAGGCCTCATCGCGGCAGCCGTTGGCGGCATCGTCGCCGGCAGTCTCGGTGGCTCCCCGTTGCAGGTGAGCGGCCCAGCCGCCGGCCTGACCGTCGTCGTGGCCGGTCTGGTTGACGAGTTCGGCTGGCAGGTGACGTGCGCCATCACCGCAGCTGCCGGCGTCGTGCAGCTCTTGCTGGGCGTTAGCCGCGTTGGCCGGGCCGCGCTGGCAGTGTCGCCAGTGGTGGTCAAAGCCATGCTCGCCGGCATCGGGATCACCATTATCCTGCAACAACTCCACGTTCTCCTGGGCGGTCAAGCTGCCGGTTCCGCAATCGAGAACTTGACCAACCTTCCAGCGGCCATCACCAACGTTGAGCTGCATGCCGCTTTGCTTGGCCTGGCCGTGGTGGCAGTCCTGCTCGCCTGGAAGTACCTCCCCGCTGCGGTGCGGAAAATTCCGGGGCCACTTGCCGCCGTTGTTGCCGTCACTGGGCTCTCGGTGGCCGTCGCGCCCAGCGTCGAGCGCATCAGCTTCAGCGGCTCCATCTTCGACGCCATGGCACTGCCCGGCCTGCCCGACGGTAACTGGCGCGGCGCAGCCATGGCAGTCATCACCGTGGCCCTGATCGCGAGCATCGAATCGCTGCTCTCCGCGGTGGCCGTCGATAAAATGCACACCGGCTCCCGAACCAACCTCAACCGCGAACTCGTGGGGCAGGGCTCCGCGAACGTGGTCTCGGGCATGCTCGGCGGCCTCCCGGTGACCGGTGTGATTGTCCGCAGCGCCACCAACGTGGAGGCCGGCGCCGCCAGCCGCACGTCTGCCATCCTGCATGGCGTGTGGGTGTTGGTGTTCTCGGCGTTGTTCGCCGGCCTCATCCAACTGATTCCGCTGTCTGTGCTCGCGGGCTTGTTGCTGGTCATCGGAGCGAAGCTCATCAAGGTGGCCGATATCAAGACGAGCCTCCGCACCGGCGACCTCCTGGTCTACGTCGTCACGCTGGGCTGCGTGGTCTTCCTCAACCTGCTCGAAGGCGTGATCATCGGCCTCGCGCTTGCCGCATTGTGCGTGCTCTGGCGGGTGCTTCGCGCACAGATCCACGCGCACGAGCCGTCCGCGGAGCAGCTTCCGTGGCGCGTTACCATCGCCGGTTCCTGCAGCTTCTTCGCCTTGCCGCGGCTCAACCGCGTCCTCCATTCCGTGCCTGAATCCCGGAACGCAGTAGTGGAGCTCAACGCCGACTACCTCGATCACGCCTTCCGGGAGGCCTTGGTCGCATGGCAGAAGCAGCACCGAAATTCCGGCGCCACCGTGGTCCTTGAGGAGCACGGCACCACCGCTTTCCGTGATGCCGCTGACAGTACGCCCCAGCGGCAGGATTCCCGCGAATTCCCGCTGCCGCCCCGGACCTCCTGGCAGGCCGGCCCACCTTTGGAGGCGGACAACCAAGCAGACGACGACGGCGGCCGGCGCCTGCCGCTGCGGTCAATCCTCCTGGGCATCGACAAGTACCACCGGCGGCACGCGGACAAGGTTCGTCCGCTGGTGCAGGATCTCACCGAGGGCCAGAACCCGGACACACTGTTCGTTGCCTGCGTCGACTCCCGGGTTAACCCGAACCTGATCACCAGCAGCGGCCCCGGCGACCTGCTCACGCTCCGGAACATCGGCAACGTGGTGTGCAGCGACGGTCACGATGCCTCGATCGACTCCGCGTTGTCCTTCGCCGTCAAGGGGTTGTCCGTGGATTCGATCGTGATCTGCGGACACTCCAACTGCGGCGCCATGAAAGCCGTCCTTTCAGATGCCGAGGGTGCCGGCAACGCCGTGCTCGGGGCGGGCTTCGATTCGTGGCTCGGGCATGCCCGGCCCAGCTACCGTTCGCTCCTGAACGGCCATCCAGTGGCTGTGGCCGCCGAGGCCGCCGGTTACAGCCGCCTCGACCAGCTCAGCATGGTGAACGTCGCAGTCCAGCTCCGGAAGCTGGAGGAGCACCCGGTCACTGGACCAGCTCTGGCATCGGGTCGGGTGCAGGCCACCGGATTGTTCTATGACATCTGCACGGCCCGCGTGGTCCTTGTGACAACAGAAGGAATCGAGCAGTTGGATCCGAGCCTGGCAGTCCGGTAAGCGCTTGGCAGTCCGGTAAGCGCGAGCGCTTCTTCATGACCCGCTTTGCCGGGAGGACAGCCCCGACACGTCGAATTTCCCGGCGTGTCGGGGCTGCCCGGGGTTCAAACAAGGTCACGAAAGGAACGCCCAGATTCAGGACTCAATCGATATGTTGCAGTTTCGCCAATTTCTATGACGAGATCGGTCAATAATCCCAAAAACTGGATATGCTCCATTTGTGGCTGTCGGGTTGGGGGACTGCAGCTCATTCCCTTGCCTGTCGGCGCAATTCTCAGTTGGTTCTCTTCAGAATTCACTCGAAAGGCGCACCATGGCTAAGGACAATACCCAAACCTCATCACGCATTGCTGAGCTCGACGCTGGCCCCGCGTTGCTTTCCCGGCTCGGAGCCGAGGCTATCGGCACGTTCATTCTAGTGTTCGGCGGCGTGGGCACGGCATTGCTTGCGGCGAAATTCCCTGACTCCTCCGATACCTTGGGCGTCGGCGTCCTGGGTGTGGCCCTGGCTTTTGGCCTGACAGTGGTCGCGGGGGCCTACGCCTTCGGCCATATTTCCGGCGGACATTTCAACCCGGCCGTGACCATTGGCTTGACCGTGGCAGGCCGCTTCCCGTCGAAGGATGTTGTGAGCTACATCCTGGCCCAGATTGTGGGCGGCGCAGTCGCTACGAGTTTGCTGGCCGTGATCGCTGCCGGTGGTCCTGACGGTTTCTTCAGTGCTGCCCGAGCCGGCGGATTCGCGTCGAACGGCTTCGGGGAGCATTCCCCGGGAGGCTTTGGCCTGGTGACCGCGATTGTCATCGAATTCATCCTGACGGCGGTCTTCCTGCTGGTCATCCTGGGCGTCACGGACCGGCGTGCGACCCCCGGTTTCGCGGCACTCGCCATCGGCCTTAGCCTGACGCTGATCCACCTCATCAGCATCCCCGTCACCAACACATCAGTGAACCCGGCCCGCTCCATCGCCACTGCCATCTACGCAGAAGGCTGGGCTTTCGGTCAGCTCTGGGTATTCATCGTGGCGCCCATCGCCGGGGCCGCCGCCGCGGCACTGCTCTACAAGGTGGTTTTCGAGCGCAAGGCTGCCTGAACCACGCTGTTCAAAGCAAAGACGTACGACGACGGCGGGAGCCTCCAGCCGTCGTCGTACGCGTTTCTCTGTCCCAGGAGCCAGGGCCCTGCAGCGACCGGGAGTTTTGCGGAATACTGGACGCAGAACCACGATGTCCGGCGGTCGAGGGCTGCCGTGCGAGGGGGTGGCACGCGTGAATACGGAGAACAGTGCCTTCAGGCGGCGCCTGGAGCGCGGGGCCGAATTGCGCGCGGTGCGGGCCTCCGGAGGCAATGCCCGGGAGGACGCGGAGCTTGAAGCCGCAGAAGCCGACGAACGCGGGAAGCGCCGAAAGGTCGAAGACGCCGCCCGGGTTGAATACCTCATTCGTGACGCCATGGCCCAAGGCAAGTTCGACAACCTGAAGTATGCCGGCAAACCGATCCCCGGTTTGGGGGAAAGCTACGACCCCGACTGGTGGGTGAAGGGGCTCATCCAGCGCGAGCACCTGAGCGGGATTGGCCCTCCGGCGATCCTGCTGCGGATCGAGGACGCGGAACTCGACGCCAAGCTGGACCAGCAATACACCGAGAAACAGGTTCGCGACATCCTGGAAGACTTCAACAAGCGGGTCATCGAAGCCCGCCGACAGCTCCAGGGCGGCCCACCGGTTGTCACCAAACTCCGCAATGTGGACGGGGAGCTTGAGCGCTGGCGTGAACGAAGGGCCGCGGCGGCGGCGCCTGAGCCCGAAGCCGGTCCGCAGGCGAAACGCAGTTGGTGGCAGCGAATCTGGAACGGCCCAGGCTCGGCGTAGGGCGTTCCCCGCTAGACCAGGCTGTCTTCCTTGGCCCCCTCGGAGCGGGTTTGCTCCGGCTCCTTGCGTCCACCCTTGATCAGGGAGGACAGGTGCGCCTGCTGCTGGCGGAAGTGGCCGTGCGCGGTCAGGCCGAATTCGTAGGCCGACTCGGCGTGTTGGGTGAGGTCCACTCCGGTGACTTCGTGCTCGTGGGTGACGCGGAAACCGATGGTCTTGTGGATGGCCCGGCCAATGACCCAAGTGCCCAATCCTGACAAGGCGATGGTGATGAGGACGGCAACCGTCTGAGCCACGAGTTGCTGAAGACCGCCGCCGTAGAACAGACCACCGGCGACACCGTCCTGGGGGAAGGCGATGAAGCCCAGGGACAGGGTGCCTATCACGCCGGCGCCGAAGTGCACGCCCACAACGTCGAGGGAATCATCGAACCCAAACTTGTACTTCAGGTCCACGAAGACTGCACATGCGGCGCCGGCCACCAGGCCGAGGCCGAGTGCTGCGAGCGGGGTGATGTTGGCGCAGGAGGGGGTGATGGCCACGAGGCCGGCAACCACACCGGATGCTGCACCGAGCGAGGTTGGGTGTCCGTGGCGGACCTTCTCCACAACCAGCCAGCTGAGCATGGCCGCGGCGGGGGCCACCAAGGTATTGACCCAGATGAGGCCTGCCTGCGCTGCCGTGGTGGCGGCGCCGCCATTGAAGCCGAACCAACCGAACCACAGGATGGCTGCACCGATCATGATGAAGGGAACGTTGTGCGGGCGGTGGTTGGGGTCCTTGGCGAATCCGTGACGCTTTCCCACGATCAATGCGAGGACGAAAGCGGCTGTCCCGGAGCTGACCTCAACTACCGCACCACCGGCAAAGTCGATGACCTGGCCGAAGATTTCGGTGACGGCACCGCCTGCGCTCATGAGGCCACCGCCCCAGATCATGTAAGCCAGCGGGCAGTAAACCACGGTGACCCAGATGGGGACGAAGAGTGCCCAGGCGCCGAACTTGGCGCGGTCGGCGATGGCGCCGCTGATCAGGGCCACCGTAATGATGGCGAAGGTGGCGGCGAAGCCTGCCTTGATCAGGTCGGGCGAACCCATGAGGTCCTGGAGGCCGAAGTGCGCGAAGGGGTTGCCGAACAGGCCCAGGAAACCGTCGCCGGTGGTCATCGAGTAGCCCCAAAGGATCCATACGACGCCGACGATGCCTGCCGAAATGAAGCTCATCATGATCATGTTGAGCGCTGCCTTGGCCCGGGTCATGCCACCGTAGAAGAGGCCGAGCCCCGGAGTCATGAAAAGGACCATTGCCGCTGACAACATCATCCAGACGTGTTGCGCAGAGATCTCCACCTGCGTTTCCCTTCTGATCAAGCCTGTCCGAAACGGGCCTGAAGTTGTCCGGCCCTCGTTACCCCCGATCAATACTCGGTGAGCTATGTTTCCGACTCAGAAGAGCTAAGTTGCAGGAAAGTTACAGAAAACCATCCTTCGTGAAGATCACGTGACTGACGTGTTTCGGGGATGTTAACGGCGCTTCTCGCGCGCCCCCGCAGGGTAGCCCCCGCGGCGGCTGACGACCATGATCACCAGCGCGATTGTGGTGGGCACTGCTGCCGCCAGCGGAACCCCGTGCGCTCCAACGGTTGTCAGGGCCAGAGCGCCGTACCCCGCCCCGACGGCGATGCCCAGCTGGATGGTCACTACCGTGAGTCCATTGGCGGCATCCTTGTGCTCACCTCCGGCGCGTAGGATCGCCGCCTGGTTGTAAATACCAATGGCCCCGAAGGAAACGCCCCACAGCGCCATCAGCGCGAAGACACCAATCCAGGTGCCGCCCAACACGGGCAGCAGGGCGAACGCAAGCAAGAGAAGGGCGACGGCGGCAATCACCGAGCGTCGCGGATGGGAATCGGCGGTCAGGCCGGCGATCCAGATCCCCGCCAAACCGGAAATTCCCACCACGGACAGGGAAGCGCCGGTAACAGCTTCGGGCATGCCTGAGGAAAGGAGGAACGGGGCCACATAGGTGAAGAGCGTGAAGTGGGCCAGCAGCAGGAGCGGCCAAGCCGTTGCAACAGCAATGACTCCGGGTAGTTTCAAGGCCGCCCTGATGGACGGCGTCTTGTGGGTACTGGCATCGTGAGCCGCAGGAAGAAGCCATACTGCCATGAGCGCCAAAACCGCGCCCACCCCCGCGAGCACAATGAAGGAAACACGCCAGGTCAGTACGGATCCCATGAAGGTTCCGATCGGAGCCCCGACGGCCAACGCGATGCTGGTTCCGCTGAAGACCACCGCCATTGCCTTCCCCACAGAGTGGGCCGGGACGATCCGGGACACGTACGGCGCCATGCTGGACCACAGCATTCCATGGGCAATGCCGCCCAGAAGCCTTGCGGCAATGGCCAGGCCAAGATGTGGGCTCAAAGCCAACAACACGTTGCTGACCGCGAAGGTGAGGACGGTGGCGATCAGCAGGGTTTTCCGCGGAACCCTTCCTCCCAGCAGCCGGGACAAAGGGAGGGCCGTGAAGACAATGACAGCAGCATAGACGGCGGTCAGCGAACCTACAGCGGATTCTTCCACTCCCAGATCGCGGCTGATTTGGGGAAGCAAACCCGACGGGAGGAGCTCAGTGGTGACGGCAGTAAAACCTGCCGCAGCAAGAAGTAACAGGCCGCCCCAAGGGATTTTGGCGGCCGGCATGGGAGAGTTGGCCGCTGCCTGCGTCCGGGCTGCCTGGGTTTTGACCGCGGAAGGGTCCTGATTCAACGATTGCTCCTCGGTGATGAAACGCGCTGGGATGCGAGTAATGACAACGCTACGCAGTCCGCGCAGGCCGTGGGAGTCTCTGACAGACACCCCCAACCCCTTGGAAAGCCCGGGGCTCCTCCCGCAGACTTGGCCTGTGAAACCCTTCCTATTGTTGGCCACCCGTGACGAAGACGCCGCGGCCGATGACGAGTATCAGGCGTACCTGCGCTATTGCGGGCTCAAACCTGAGGAACTGGTCCGCGTCAGGCTGGAATCCGGCCCGTTGCCCGCCCTTGACCTGGCCGACTACTCCGGCGTGATTGTCGGCGGCAGCCCTTACACCTCCAGCGACCCTGTTGAGGAGAAGAGCGAAGCCCAGCTGCGTGTGGAAGCTGAGCTCTCAACTCTTCTGGACTTGATCGTGGCCGAGGATTTCCCGTTTTTTGGCGCCTGTTACGGAGTCGGCACGCTCGGCCTGCATCAAGGGGCCACCATCGACCGCCGATTCGGTGAGCCGGTGGGATCCACGGAGATCAAACTGACGGCGGAGGGCGAGCGTGACCCCATGCTACGCGGCGTCCCGCACACCTTCGACGCTTTCGTCGGGCACAAGGAAGCGTGCAGCAAATTGCCGGGCCACGCTGTGTTGCTCGCGAGTTCGGCGGCCTGCCCGGTGCACATGTTCCGGATCAAGAACAACCTGTACGCCACGCAATTCCATCCCGAACTGGACACAGACGGCCTCATCACCCGCATCAAGATTTACAAGAACGCCGGTTACTTCCCGCCACATGCGGCCGAGCAGCTCATTGAAACAGCCCGGCAATCTTCGGTGACGGAGCCCATGCGGGTCCTGCGGAATTTCACGGAGCTCTACGCCCGCTAGTTGTGGGGCCTGCTTTGCGCCTCTAAATCCAGGAGTGGCGCGCAGATCGGGCCCCGCAACGTGGGGTGGGTTTGTGTGGGTTTGTGTGGGTTTGTTGTGGGGCCTGCTTTGCGCCTCTAAATCCAGGAGTGGCGCGCAGATCGGGCCCCGCAAGGTGGGGTGGGTTTGTTGTGGGGCCTGCTTTGCGCCTCTAAATCCAGGGGTGGCGCGCAGATCGGGCCCCGCAACGAACGACGACGGCGGTCGTTGAGCGCCGCCGTCGGGCCCCGCAACGCGAGCCTTACCGACCCGTGAGCCGCGGCACGGCGGGCACAGTCGCAATCGGCGCCGGCGCCGGTGGGGGAGCCGGGGACGCGAAGGCGCCGCTGGGGTAGAGCCTGGTGGCTTCCATCATGTAGTTGGCCCACTGCGGACCGGCGATCATGTAGCCGTCCAAGGATTTGTAGAACTTGCCATTGATGGTGACGTTCTGGCCTGCCCGCTGTTGTCCCGCGGTCGTGTCACCAAAGAACGACGCCGTTGCGAGCGTGGTGGTGTATCCGGCCACCCAGGTGGCACCGTTGTTGTTGGACGTGCCCGTCTTGGCGGCAACCGGAACCTGGCTCTGGACTTTGGGGTTGATGTAGACGCCGGAGCCCATCTTCAGCACATCCTGCAGCACCGCATTGACGCCGCGTGCCACGGAAGGTTTCACGGCCTCCCTGCATTGGGGAGTCTGCGCGGTGTACTTCCTGCCCTGGGCGTCGCTGATCTCGGTGATGGCGATCGGCGCGCAGTACGTTCCGTCGTTGGCGAACGTGGCGTAGGCGCTGGCCAACACCAGGGGTGCGACGCCGATGGAGCCCAGCAGGTTGCCGATCTGGTGCATGTTAATGGGCGCGTTGTCCAAGGCACTATGGAGTCCCACGGTGTCCACCATGCGCTGGATGCCGCAGAAATCCAGCTGCGCAGCGGTGGCGAACGTGGCGGTATTGATGGAGTTGTACAGGCCATAGTTGATGGGCATGGGGCGGTAGTAGCCGGCGTCGTTGTTCTGAAGGTCGTCATCCGCACCTAGGTTGGCAGCCTTCTGGGCGCTGCTGTACCCGCCCAGGACGCGTCCGCAACTGGACCGCCACGGGAAACCCACCGGGTACACGCGGCGGGAGGCATCCACTACGGCGGTGGGATTCTTGCCCTCGTTGAGCCACTCAGCGTAGATGAACGGCTTCATGGTGGAGCCCGGCTGGAATCCGCCGGCTCCGTTGAGGTCGTAGCCGTTGGCATCCTTGGCGTCCACGTTGAAGTTCAACTGGGTATCGAACTTCCCGTCCTGCGGAACGAACACCGTGTTTTGCGCCATGGACAGGATCTTGCCGGTGCCCGGTTGGACGGTGGTCATCGCGGCGCCCCATTTGTCAGGGTTGTCGCCAGCTGAGGCATCCACTTGTGCTTGGGCTACTGCCTGCAGCCGGCTGTCCAAAGTTGTGGTGATCTTCAGGCCGCCGCGGTACAGCAGCCGCTCCCGCTCGTTGACTGTTGAACCATAGGCTTCGTCGTTGAGGATGAGGTGCGAGACGTAGTCACAGAAGTACGTAGCGATCGAGGCTCCTGCACAGCCCTGCAAGGACGGCGTGATGTTGAGTTCCACCGGCGTGGCAACAGCGGCATCGTGATCCACTTGGGTGATTTTGCCCTGCTCCACCATCCTGTCCAGCACGAGGTTGCGGCGGTTGAGCGCGGCGGTGGGGTCAACAGTGGGGTCGTAGATGCTCGGGCCATTAACCAAACCTGCAAGTAGCGCGGCCTGGGGCAGGTTCAGGTCCTTTGCGGAAGTACTGAAGAAGTAGCGTGAGGCGGCCTCGATCCCGTATGCGTTCCGGTTGAAGAACACAATGTTCAGGTAGCCCTCAAGAATCTGGTCCTTGGTGAAGCGTTTCTCCAACTCCAAAGCCAGCTTGACCTCGCGGAGCTTGTCGCCCATGGTCTTCTGGCCGCTCAACACCACGTCTTCCGGACGTCCTTCCGACAGTCGCGACTCGTTGAGTACGTTGGTGACGTATTGCTGCGTCAGCGTGGAGGCGCCCTGCCGCGTTCCTTTGGTCAGGTTCGATGTCAGTGCCCGCATGATGCCTTGTGCGTCCACTCCGGCGTGTTGGTAGAAGCGGTTGTCCTCAATGGCAACGATTGCGTCGCGGATAAACGGCGACATCTGGTCCAGCGGAACCTTCACCCTGTTCTCGGCGTAGAACGTTGCGATGAGCGTCCCGTCGGCTGCGACAACGGTGCTGGACAAGGACGGCGAATCGACGTCCAGCTGGCTGGGCAGGCTTTCGTAGAAACCGATGGATCCGCCCACAGTGGTGCTCGTGAACGCCACCACGGGAACAACCAACCCGGAGATCAGGACCCCGCAAAGGATGCTCACCAGGAAGAATCCGAGGACCCTCGTGAGGGACGCGGCCAGACCGAACTTGTGTCCTCTGTTCCGTGACATTCCGTGCCATTCCGTCAGCTGTCAGGCTTGAAAGTAGCTACAGAATACGTCCGGTGACGCCGCCGATCCATGCTCAGGGATCCAAATAAGGTCCCAAATCGGACTCAATCCAGCGGCAGTGTGACCTTCACTGTGGTGCCCTGCCCAGCCGCAGAATCAATCACGACTGTCCCGCCGGCGTCGTGCACTGCTATCGACATCAGCAGCAGTCCGAAGCCATGACGCCGGCCACTTGGGGCGGCGTGAATCTCGAAGCCTTTGCCGTCATCCGTGATGGTCATCTGGATGCCGTGGTAGACGGCATTGAGCTTGACAGTGAGTTCGCTGGCTTCCGCGTAGTTGAGGGTGTTGCTGAGCGCTTCCTGGGCCACGTGGTAGAGGAGCGCGGCGCTCGCAGCCGAGATCTCGATGCCGTGGTGGGGAGTCTGCCAGTAGACCTTGACCCCCGAGCGGCGAAGCGGCTCCGCAAGCCTGTCGATGCATCCCGCCACACCCAAAGCATGGAAATCCACGGGGTGCTGGTCCTGGATGATGCCTTTGACGGCCATCACCTCGCTGGGTGCTGGTGCATGTTCCATGGCTTCCCCCACATCATTGCGGTGCTGCTGAATCCGACGCCGGAACCCTTTGTTCCAGTGGTCCGTCTGCTTCCAGCGTGGCTCTGCAACATCAAGGGTTACGTCGCTTTGGCTCAATTTCGGCTCAAGTTTGGGACGGCGGGTTGCGGGGGCGGGCCACGTCGTGCGATGGGCTGCTGATACAGCCGGGCCCGACGGCGGCACTTGGCTGCCGCCGTCGGGCGCTGATCGGTTAGTCCTGCAGCAGTTGGGCGATCACCAGCCTGCAAGCGCTCGGGACAGGCTCGATGATCTCGACGGCGGTCGCTTCGACGAGCCTGCGGGCGGTGGCGCTGAGTGGGCCACCGGCAATGATCACTGCCTGTGCGCCGTCGACTTTCGTGGACTGCTGGACCGCGCGGGCCAACTCCTGGAATTGACGTTCGGGATCAGCCGCCAGGACCAATGGTTCCGAATCCGTCAGGCGCACGCCGACAAACTGATCCGGGAACCCGTGCTCGGCAACCAGTTTGCCGAGCGCATCCACCAGCAACGGCGTGCTGGTTGCCATGCCGAAGTTGCGGAGCTGTCCGTCCGGGGTGTGGGCGGCCGCGTGGATGGAGCCTTGGCCGATGCCGACCACAGGGACGTTGAGCTCTTCGGCCAGTCGTGCGCGGCCTGGATCGCCGATGGCGGCGACAACCACCGCGGCAACGCTGCCGCCGTCGGGACCTGACAAGTAGCCGTGGACCGCATCCCGCACGTGGGCTTCGGACTCAGCCAGGGAGACCGGATCCACGATCATTGCCGGTCCGGCTGCGGCGGTAATCCCTGCAACGCGCAAGCCCCGGGGCGTGAGCGTCTCCTTGGCAAGGTCGGTCATCATGGCCGTTGTATTGCTGTTGGTGTTCGGGTTGACCAGCAGCACGGTCCGTTGCTTAGTGTCCATAGATCGCGGCCTCCTGGTCGCCATTTGCGTCGGCGTCTTCTTCCAAGGGCTTGCCGAAGGTTTCCGGCGGGAATTGGACCACGATCGCTAGCACGCAGAACAGCACAGCCAATGTGGTGAACATGCCCGGTAGGCCTGCGGAGTCGAACACTGCGCCGGAAATCAGTGGGAACAGACCACCGGAGAGAGACCCTGCGGCCAGGATGATGGACGTTCCGAAGCCGCGGGTGCGGGTGGGGTAAAGCTCGGGCGCGAACAGCCAGATGGTGGTGTTCAGGATGATGACCGAGAAATTGAAGAGGACGCCAAAGATGACCACAAGAACGATGTCGCTGGCCAGGAACGCCATGGACAGTCCGGACAGGCAGCCGAGGATTGCGGCAGCCGTGAGCACTTTCTTGCGGGGAAGCCGGCTGGCCAGGTAGGCGGCCGTGCACGCGCCGAGCAACGAACCCGACTGCATGATCAAGGTGAACCAGAGGCTCGTGTTCACGGCATATCCACGGGAAACAAGAATGGTGGGCATCAGCGTCAGCATGGAGATCTGGGCGGCGTAGGACATGCAGACGGCGATGCACAACAGGACTGTGCGCTTCAGGAGTTTGCCGCGGAGAGCGTCCTTCCAGTGGCCGGACGACTTCACCACTGTGGAATCAGGGACGGCCGTGATGTACGTTTCGGGATCGGTGATGGGACCTGAAAGCTTGTTGCGCGCCAAGCGCGTGATGACCAGGTTTGCCTCGTCGATTTTGCCTTGGGACGCCAGGAACCGGGGAGTCTCGGGGACGAAGCGTCGGAAGAACATCACCAGCAGGGCTGGAATGAAGAGCAGGCCGAACACCCAGCGCCACTTGTCCGGGCCGTCGAAGAGGGTGAAGACGAGGATGCCGAAGGCCGGTGCCAGCATGTTGCCCAGGCCGGCGGCTGTGACATTGATGAGACCCACGGCAGTGCCGCGGTGTTTGGCGGCGAAGAACTCCGCCATCATGATCACCGCGACGGCGATTTCGCCGCCCAGCCCGAACCCGACGATGAAGCGTCCGGCCGCCAGTATGGGGTAGTTCGGGGCTACTGCGCAGAGCAACGAGCCGCCGGCGAAGATGATGAGGTTGATGACCAGCATGTGCCGCCGGCCGTATTTATCGACGATCAGGCCCGTCGCCAGCCGTCCGAGTGCGGTTGCCGTAAACGTCATTGTGTTCAGCAAACCGATTTCGGTAGCCCCAAGTCCCCACGACTGGCGCAGGATGGGGCCGGTAATGCCCACGGCGTTTTGCTCGAGGGCGTCGAAGAATACGCCCAACAGGATCATGAAGACGATCTGGCGGTGGGCGCCAGTCACCCCGATCCGCTGGTAGGCCCCTTCGATTTGTTGTGCCAGGGATCCGTTCTGCTTTGGTGCAGCCTCCTGGGCAAGGTCTTTTTCCACAGTGCGCTCCTTCACTGAGCTCCGAATGGTTCCGTCATGCGGAATAGGAATGTCGCATGAGGGAATGTGATGGAGATTACTCGTTGGGATACCAAAAGACCATGGGTGGCGTGTAAACAGAATGTGACCGGGTGCTCAAGGGGCTGCTGTGGATGGGTGTCCTGGTGACCTTGTTTGGGGTGGCCAGCTCTCTAATTCAACTGAATCAGGTTGGTTTATGGCCGTGAGGGGCGCAAAAGGGATCAGGTAGCGGCACGGAACAAGCTACTCTGCCTCACCAAGCCGGAGCCGCTGATCGGCGTCCCGATCGCAAAATAGTATGCCATCGCGGTGTGAGCTCCGCGAGGACCGAGGAGCGGTCACTTTGGAATACAGACGAATTCTGCTGGATCATTCGGCCCTGGGCCGTGCCGAACCCCTTGTTTCCAAGGGACCGAACCCCTTGTTTCCAAGGGACCGAACCCCTTGTTTCCAAGGGACCGTTCGGCCGATGCACCGAATGATCCAGCAGAAATGGACCGGAAACCCTAGCGGCGCCCGCCACCTCCTCCGGGACCCTGTGACTGCGTGTACTCACCCGCGGTCACAGTGCCCAGTTGTTCGGCGCCATCAATGGAGCCCGTGGTCACACCGGCTTTAGCCTCCGCGGTGCCTCCTGTGTAGATCGTGTAGGTCTCACCGGCAGTGATCGCGGACGAGGAGAACACCAAGGAAGCGATGGTCTTGGTGGTCACGAAGGTGGAGACCACGGTTCCTGATGAGTCCACGATGTGTACGGGCGTGCCCGCAGCCACCGATGAGTTGAACGTCAGTTGCACACCCGATTGCGTAGAGGAAGTCCCCGGGGTGACGGCCATTCCGGCGCTGCCCGCTGCAGCCACGGTGCCGCCGGTGACCGTCAATTCGCCGTTCACATCGAGCGCACCGTTGCCATCGTTGGTGGGTCCGTTGACCACTACGGTGCCGCCGGAGATCGTGGCGTTTCCGTTGGAGTCGAGACCGTCACCTTGCGAATTGATGGTCAGGTTACCGCCGGACACCTCCACGGTGTAGTCGCCCACGGTTTCGCCGCCGCCGCCCATCCCGCCGGCCTGAGCCCCTCCGGCGTCGCTGGAAGTGGAAGACCCGCCGGATGCATTCACGCCGTCGTCGTTTGACGTGACACTTACCGAGCCGCCGGAGAGCACGATGTGCTGGGCTTCCAGGCCCTCTTCGGACTCGGCAACAGTGACTGTGCCGCCGGTGATGGACAGCGTGTTGAAGGCCTTCACTCCGTCGTCGCCGGCGTTGACGGTCAAAGCGCCGCCGCTGACAAGGAGCCACCCGCGGCCTTCGTCGGTCTCGTTGTCAGCCTTCACGGCGTCGCCACCGGCTGTCACGTCGTAGGTGCCATCCAGCAGCACGGTGTAGTCCTTGCCGCGGATGCCGTCGTCAACGGCATCTACAGTGACTTTGCCGGAGGCCATGACCAAGCCGTCTTTGGACACGATGCCGTCGTTGTACTTTCCATTGACGGTCAAAGAACCGGGGCCTGCGATGGTCAGGTCGGCCATGGAGAAGAGTGCCGCATTGGGGGCGTCCTCGCCTTGATCGGCGTAGGTTGTGGCGTCGGTCAGCGTGTTGGTGCTGCCGTCTTCCAAGTACACGATTGCTTCATCCGTGCTCTGGACCACCAACGGTGAGCCCGTTGGGTTGCCGAGTTCCACGCCGTCGAGGATGATCCGCACGGTATCGGAATCTCCGGCGGCCACCACGATTTGGCCGTCGCTCAGCGAACCGCTGAGACGGTACGTGCCAGCCGCGCTGATGGTGACGGTGTTGCCGTCAACCGCCACGCCAGTGGATGACGACGACGTCACTTTGCTGCCGCCGTCGGCCAGGCTGACAGCCACTTCAGACGCGGCATCCCACGTGAGGTCGTCAGCGTCGTAGTGGGTGTCTTCTTCGATGGTGGCGGCTGTGACGGTTTGGGCGGTGCTGGAGGTGGCGGATCCGGAAGACGTAGACGACGACGTGGTGGCAGCGGCTGAGCAGCCGGCCAGTGATACGGCCAGTGCGACGGCGGCAACGGACAAGTAGGTGCGGAAAGAGCGCATGGTGGATTCCTAAAGGGTTGTGGGGAAATGCTGGTGGATGGGACGCAGGGGCATCCTGCGCCGCAATGTCTGGTTCCAGCGATTGGCCGGGAGCTCGGGGTGGAGGGCTGCCATGCCGGTCGCGAACTTGGAGATGCGGCAGGGCCTGACGCCGTTGGCCCACAAGTGCCGGTCCAGGGGGCCGGCGGCTGAGCCGGATTTCGTTTCGATGACCACGGCGTCGTCCAGGATCCAAGGTTGTCCGTCGGGGCGTTGCCACGTGACGTCCGAGTCGATGGTCGCCCGGCTGCCGGATTCGGGGAGGAACAGTGTGGTGCGGTCGTAACGCGTGGACAGGACGGGTTCCAGAGGGCCGAAATTCGCGTCACCAAGGGTGGCCGCAAGCGTCTCATTGACGTAGGCCAGGCCTTCGTCGGTCAGCCGGTCCCGGTCGCACAGCTCGTAGGGGATGCGTTCCTTGACGGTGGCTTCCCGTGCGCCTTCGGTCTTGACTTCCAGGAAACTGACCGCGCTGTCCAGATAAGTGCGCGTGCGGATCTTGAACCGACGACGCCGGCCGTGCGCCGCCAACAGGTAGCTGTCCAAGCCGGGAGTATCGAAGTACACCGAGTCGTAGGCAAACGTGCGCGACCCGTCCATTTCCAGGACGCGGGTTTCTGCGGTGAACGTGGACATAATCTTGCGGGCCGTCGCCGACGGGACCAGGTACTTGCGGTCCACCCGGGTCAGGAGCGCGGCCTCCGTGGTCAGTTCTTCGAGTCCGACGGCGGGCAGCTGGTGCAGCTGCGGCATGATCGGTTCGGCGTCGACGCGGCTCACGCCACACCTGCCGAGGTGGGCACGGACTGCTGGGGCTGGGTCGATGAAGGCCGGGTGCCGGGAGCCGGGGTCAGTTGAACCGGGAGTTCCTGGGGTGCAGGGGTCAGTGCGCCGGCCGGCTGGTCGAAGCCCAGCTGGTTCTGTGACGGGCTACCGTGCGGGTGCCCGGGCTGTGCCGTAGCCGGGAAGGAAGGGCGGGCGGCATACCGGACATCGACGATCGTCTTGTCATTGACCAGGTCCAGCTCCTGGATGGTGGCCGAGTGAACGGTGCCATTGAGGACTTCTTCGAGCCGGACGTGCAGTTCACTCTCGTTGCTGATGGCCCGGTCCAGGACCACGGTCTGATGGCGGTAGGCGGGGAGGACCTTGGGGTTGTCACCGATGAACATCACCAGCAGGACCATGCCCATAAGCGACAGCGTCAGCCACAGCGGCTCCACACCGATGCCGGCAATGAGGCCCAACGCCAAGGCCGAGAAGTAGTAAGCCACTTCATGCTGGGCAAGTTCCGTGGAGCGCAACCGGATGATGGAAAGAACACCGAAAAGTCCCAAGCCAAGCCCGATGCCGGCAGCCGAACCGGACAACGCCGTGGCGACTGCCAGGACGCCGACGTTCATGCCGAGGTAGGAAACTACCAGGTCACGACGCCGGTGCCGGCGTAAGTAGAGGGCGAAGGTCAGGACGGTGATGGCGGCGAGGTCCGCTGCAATGAGGATGATGGTGTTCATCGGATTCTCCGGAATCTGTTGGTGGACTGGTTTCCACGATTCCCGGTCCAGCTGTGCTGAAACTGTGTCGGGACCAAGGCTGGGATATGACTGTCGACGGCGGGCGGTTCAGCCGGGGTGGTGGGTGCCGGTTGTGCCGCCGCTGACTTGCCCGCGAAAAGGAACCGGTGCTGCACCGCGTAACTCACTCCCAGCAGTGTGGCTTCAGTGACGAGCTTGGCTGCGAGGTCCGGAACTGCCAAGGATGTGAGGGCCCACATGATGGCGTAGTTGGCCATCAGCAGCACAAACACCAATGCCGCGTAGCCGGTCGCTGCGGAACGCAAGGACGTTTCCTTGCCATGCTCAAAGACGAGTCGCCGGTTGACCAGGAAGTTCACGCCTGCACTGATGGCACGGGCGCCCACAACGGCCACCAAGAGCGAATCCGTCGCCGCCATCAGGAACAGGAAAGCCGTTGTATCCACCAGGAACGCCGAGAAGGACGAGCCCAGAAATTTCAGCAGCGGGGCGTAGATCCTGATGGAATCGGCCACTGGACGGAAATGTGAACCGGAATTGTGATCCAGGTACACAGTTGTGACATCCACAGTTTCGATCCCGTACCCGGCCCGCTTCGCCTCAAGCAAAAGGTTCAACTCGTACTCGTAGCGTTCGCCGCGGACGGAGACCAGCCACGGCAACATATCGGCCCGGTAGCCCCGCAAACCCGTTTGCGTGTCAGAGACCTTTTGGCCTGTGGCAAGCCGGAACAACCAGCGGGTCACCGTATTGCCGATCTTGCTCCTCGCAGGGACATTGCCGGTGAAGTCACGGGTTCCCAAGACCATCGCTGCGGCGACCCCGCGCACCCGGTCGGCCACAGCGAGGATGTCGGCCACACCATGTTGGCCGTCGCTGTCCGCGCAGACCACATCGTGGCCGGGAAACTGTGACGCGATAAAGCCGAAGCCGCTCTTGAGGGCGTGTCCCTTGCCGCCGTTCACGGCGTAACGCAGCACATGGCACCCAAGCCGGGCGGCGTCGTCGAACACGTCCTGGTAGTCCGGTCCGGAACCGTCGTCCACCACCACGATGGACAGCCACGGGTCGGCGGCCTGAATCGTGTGAACCAGGTTGATGAGTTGGTGGTCCGGCTCATAGGCCGGTATCAGGATGATCATGGCTACTGGGCGATGTAGAGGATGTCGGAGGTGCCGCGCTCTTTGTTTTCGCCGAGCGGATTGTTCACCAGTGAGCCGTTGAAGTACATGGTGGAGGAGCCGCCGCCGTCGATGTTGTACGCGGTGGTGGCGCCGAGGTCCTTCATGATCTGCGCGAGTCCGGTCATGGTGACACCGGCGGAGTAGCCCGGGCTGCGGCCGTCCACCACAACGAACACGAGGTGGTTCTCGTCAATGACACCCACGGCGGTGCGCGGCTGCTCGCCTTGGATGGAGTGGTTGCCGAAGTTCGTATCGACTTCAACGTCCTCGATGCCTGACGCGATCTCGCCGTTGTCCAGCAAGGAAGGCCCGAACGAGAGCGTGTTCCAGACCCCGTCCGCGACGAGCTGGTCAGCGGTGGTGCTGGTCTCGTCATACACCTTGACCGTGCCGTCTTTGTAGAATGCCAAGCCCTGCCGCGCCCCTTCGTCGCGGTACACCACGCCGTTGCGGATCACGATGCCCGTATCCCGGAAACCGTAGTAGTCGCCGTTGATGGCGAAGATTGCGTTGTGGTCTTCGGCGATCGCGGACGTGGTCTCCGTGATGTTCTCGCCGTAAGTGTCCTCGGCAAACGCCGACTTCAGCGTGGTGGCGTCATCAAGCACGACGTCGGCAACGTAGTACGTGACGGTGTCGTCACCGCTGCCCGTGGTCACCGTGGAGATGGTGACTCCGGTGTCGCCGGACGTGTAGGAGGTATCTGTGACCGCGGCGCTCGCGGACGTGCCGTCCGTCGTCGTGCCCGTGTTTATGGTGCCTGTTTGGCTGGCTTCGTATTCGGAGACGTTGGTGATCTGTGCGTGCGGCACGACGAAGCGGTCCAGTGCCCAGGCCGCGGCGCCTCCTGCAGAGAGAGTGACCGCCAGAACGGCGGAGACGACGACGCGCCGGGTCCGGCGGCCTTTACGGTGTTCAGTCTGTTGAGGAGTCATGCCTCATTTCTACGGAGGCAGGCTACGCCGGAGGTTTGCTCCACATATGCATAGGCTGTGAAGGTTCGGCTCAGTAGGTGAGATCCGCCTCCCGCGCGGCTTCCTCGATGCGGTACCGGTGCGCTGCCCATTCCTCCGAATTGCGCGCCGGTATGTTGGGATCGCCGGGTCGTTGGCCCGCGGAGCCGTCGATGAGTTCCCGGATGATGTCCGCGTGCCCGGCATGCCGCGCCGTCTCCACGCACATGTGCACCAGGATCTGGTGGAGCGTCACGTTCCGTTTTTCCCCCGACCACCATGGCACCACGCCCGGGGCGTCCAAGGGGAGGGACTCGATGGTCTCATCGCTGTGCTTGGCAGAGAAGTAGTGCAATTCCAGGATTTGTTCGCGGGTCTCAGTGACCGGCACCCACATGTCGGAATCCGGTTCGGCGCTCTCCGCCAACCACGGCAAATCGAGGCCGCTCGGACGCCCGAACGTCTCCCCGAAATACCCCAACTCCACGCTGGCCACATGCTTCACGAGCCCCAACAGGTTGGTCCCCGTGGGAGTCATTGGCCGCCGGGCATCGTACTCACTGAGGTTCTCCACCTTGCCGAGAAGGTCCGCCCTCCGGAGCCGCAAATAACTGAGCAACGTCGCTTTGTCATCCATGGCTTGCACTCTACCCAAGGGCCCCGACATCCCCTGCGAGGTACTGCTTTATTCCTCCCTTCCGCCTCGCGTTGACTTCAACGCAAGCCAGTGGAGGACCCGGCGAAAGGCGCCGGACCATGTCCAGCCACGAGTGTTAGGAGCAGCTCCTTGTCACTTCAATTCCCACGCCGAACCCTGCTTCAGGGTGCCGGTGCATTGTCCCTTGCGGCCGTGGTCAGCTCGATGTTCGCCCAAAACTCCTGGGCGTCCGAAGAGCCGGGTGCAGCGGAGTTCGCAGCGTTGCGGAACCGTTGGGTGGACCAGATCACCGGCCGTACCGTCATCCAGGCGGGGGATTCAGACTTTGCCACTGCCATCGCCGCATTGAACAACAAAGCCGCAGCCTCCCTTGCCAAGCTCAACAGGACCCCGGGCCGAACCTCAGTGTTCACGGATTTGTCGTTCGCCAAGGACGCAGAGATGGTCACCACCTATACGCGCCTGTCCCAGCTCGCCACCGCCTGGGCCACTCCTACGGCGGCGGTGTTCGGGGACGCCGCCGTGCTGGCGGACATCAAAGCGGGCCTGGCCGATGCGAACGCACTTTGCTACAACGACGCCAAGGAAGAAGTCGGGAACTGGTGGTCTTGGGAGATCGGTGTGCCCAGGGCCTTGGCTGATGCCATGGTCCTGCTTCACGCTGAGCTGTCCGCCGCTGAGATTCAGGCCTACTGCGCTGCAATCGACCACTTCGTTCCCGATCCGTGGCTGCAGTTCCCACCCAAACGCGGCAAGATCACCTCTGTTGGTGCCAACCGCGTGGACCTTTGCCAGGGCATCATCATCCGCTCGTTGGCGGGGGAGGATTCCGCGAAGCTTCAGCACGCAATCGAGGGGCTCAGCCAAGTGTGGCAGTACGTCACCAGTGGAGACGGATTCTTCCGGGATGGTTCCTTCATCCAGCACAGCACAACGCCATACACGGGTTCCTATGGAGTAGTGCTTCTCACCGGGCTGTCCAAGCTTTTCGCGCTCCTTGGCGGGACGGCGTTCGAGGTCTCCGATCCATCCCGGAGCATTTTCTTCGATGCAGTGGAGGGCTCGTTCGCGCCGCTCATCATTAACGGCGCCGTGGCGGATTCCGTCCGTGGCAGGAGCATCAGCCGGGAGGCCAACACCGGCTACGACCTCGCGGCCTCCGCCATCGAAGCCATCCTGCTCCTTGCCCGTGCCATGGATCCCGCCACGGCCAAGAGCTGGCGAGGCCTGTGCGCAGGGTGGATCACGCGCAACACCTACCGCCCCATCCTCTCCGGAGCCAGCGTGCCCCGGACGGCCTTGGTGAAAGAGCTGCAATCCAGTGGCGTTGCGCCTGTGGCCGAGGTCGCCGGTCACAGGCTTTTCCCGGCGATGGACCGCACCATGCACAGGGGGAGCGGCTGGGCCTTGTCCCTGTCCATGGCCAGCAACCGCATCGCCTGGTACGAGTGCGGGAACGGTGAAAACAACCGGGGCTATCACACCGGTTCAGGTATGACGTACTTCTACACCTCTGACCTTGGCCAATACGATGACGCTTTCTGGGCCACCACAAATTACAACCGTCTGCCCGGCACCACCGTGGACACCACACCCTTGCCCGACAAAGTTGAGGGCGAGTGGGGAGCAGCTGTCCCCGCGAACGAGTGGACTGGCTCCACAGCGCTGGGCGAGGTGGCCGCCGTCGGGCAGCACCTGGTGGGTCCCGGCGGTACCGGACTGTCTGCCAGGAAGTCGTGGTTCGTGAGCACGGGCGTAGCCGTTTGCCTTGGTGCCGATATCACAACCAAGAGCGGCGCCCGCGTTGAAAGCATCGTGGACCATCGCAACCTCCACAAAGGCAACAACAAACTCACGACGGCGTCAGGCACCATCGCTGCATCGGCCGGCAGCGCTGAGGTGCTGAGCGATGAGCGCTGGGTTCATCTGGAAGGGTTCGGCGGCTACGCCGTCCTTGATGCCTCACCGCTCACGGTTCTCCGCGAGACCCGCTCGGGTAGTTGGTCCGCGGTGAACATCAACGGCAGTGCAACGGTGCATCAGCGCAATTACGCAACGCTCTTCGTAGACCACGGAGCCGGGGCGGCGCAGGGCAGCTACGCCTATGTGGTGGCTCCGGGGGCGTCTGTGGACCAGACCCGGAAGCTGGCAAAGGGAAACGAGCACGCTGTAATCCGCAACGATGCCACGGCGCAGTCCGTGCATTTCAAGAACGAGGAGATCACGGCAGCCACCTTCTGGAAGCCCGGAACTGCGGGGGATCTTGGCTCGTCGGGACCCGCCTGCGTGGTCTACTCCAGGCACGGGGATGTCCTGGGCCTGGCGGTCAGCGAACCCACCCAGAAAGCAGCAAGCCTTACGTTGACGCTGCCGGAAGGTACGTGGCTGACTGTGTTGGAGGGCTCCAGGGCGACTCTCGGTGCTGATGCCGCAGGCCGTTCCACGCTTACCCTGGATACGGCTGGGCTTGGCGGCGGAACGCAGACGTTCAAGCTAGGGCGCTAAGTTCCCCTTGTGGGGCCTGCTCTTCGTGCCATGTGGCGACTATGGAACGCAGAGCAGGCCCTGCAACGGGCTAGAGATTCTTGACCAGCTTCGCTCCGCAGGAGTCGCGCACCACGATGCGCGGCCTGAGCCGGATCTGGTAGAGCGGGCAGGCATCGCCTTCGGTCAGTCGACGCAACAGGACATCAGCCGCCATGACGCCAAGCCTGTGCTTCGCAGGGGAGACAGCTGTAAGCGGGATCTGGGCGAGATCGGCCATCTCGTCGTCGTAGGAAACCAATGCCAAGTCCTGAGGAACCCGGATCCCTTGCCTGGCTGCGGCGCCTTCCAACAGGGCAGCCTCCCTGTCGCCGAAAACCAACGCGGCCGTGGCGCCGCTTCCCGCCAGCAGCTCGAACATATGCTCGGCTTGGTCGACTTCCCACTCAGGTTTGGTGGCGCTGAATGCCAAGGGGTGTTTAGCATCGGATTCCAATCCGAGCGCCTTGATGGCGCTCGTATAGCCGGCGATGACGGCGGCCTGGGTGGGATTGCTGCTGCGTGCGGCGAGGTTCGCGCGGGTCAGAAGCCCAATCTTTCGGTGACCCAAGCGGTGAAGGTGCATCACGGCGTCGTACGCTCCGCCCTGGTGATCCGAACAAACGTGCTCGGTACGGTCTCCTGGCCCCAGATCATCCAGGCTCCGCTCCAGCAGGACTACAGGCACGGGTAGCGCCATCAGCTCCGCAACACGCTGTTGGGGGTCATCCAGTCCAGTCAGCGTGGGCACCAGGATGAGCCCGTCGACGCCGGCATCCAGGAGAAACTGGATGCTGGCGTTCTCCCGGGTGAAGTCGTAGTGGTAGGTGGACAACTGCAGGCTCGCGCCCCGGGCGGACAGGTGTTCCTCGATGCCCTGCAAGACACGCGGATAATACAACTGCGTGTCCGGCAGCAGGACTCCGATGACGAATCGGGAGCGCTTCTGCAGGCGTTGGGGTGCGGCCACGAAGCTGCCGGCGCCCTGCCGCCGCACTACCAGCCCCTTGCTGACAAGGTCCTCGAACGCCCGGCGGACTGTGGTGAGCGAGAGCCCGGTTTCGAGGGAGAGCTGCTGCTCGGTGGGCAGTTTGGTGCCCACGGCCCACGTTCCCGCGAGAATGCCCCTGCGGAGGTCGTCGCTGAGGTTCTGGAACTTCAGGTTTGCCTTTGCTGTATCTCGGATGCTGGCACCTGCGGGCTCCGTCGGAACGGGTTCCGATGTCTTCCTTGGCATGATCGGGTTCCACTTCTCTGAGGACGTTTTCCTCCCATCATGCATCACTCGTTAGATAGTTTTTAGGGTGTAATTTCGGCGTGAGGCAGTTGTTTCGTGAGCGTTGGGGAAATGCATCTTGAATCCTTGCCTCGGCGCCACATAGGAATGGGCTGTGACCAACAAGAAGCCGAACATCCTCTTCATTCTGAGCGACGACCAAGGGGCCTGGGCCCTTGGCTGCACGGGAAACCAGGAAATCCACACGCCCAACCTCGATGCCCTCGCTGCCCGCGGCACGCGACTGGAGAACTTCTTCTGCGTCTCGCCCGTCTGTTCGCCCGCCCGGGCCAGCCTGATGACAGGAAACATCCCATCGCGGCACGGAGTGCACGACTACTTGTGGGGCGTTGAGACGGGCTCGGGAGCCGTCGACTTCCTGGACGGCCAGCGACTCTTCACTGATGACCTTGCCGACGCCGGATACAGGCTGGGCTTGTCCGGTAAATGGCACCTTGGGGCCAACGATGTTCCGCGCCTGGGCTTCAGCCATTGGTATGCCTTGGAAGGCGGCGGCAGTCAGTATGACCAATCCGTGATGCACAGGTCTGTGGCCGGAGGCAGCCAGCGTGAAATGGTCACCGAATACATCACGGACGCCATCACCCGGGACGCCCTGGAGTTCGTCACGGACGCCGCACGCGCAGCGGAGCCGTTCTTCCTCGCAGTCAATTACACGGCGCCGCACAAACCCTGGAAGGGCCAGCACCCTGCCGAATTCGAGGCCCTGTACAAGGATTGCGAGTTCGCCAGCTGCCCACAGGAACCGATGCACCCGTGGACTCCCACGGTGGACGGCGTTCCGATCGGCGGCGAAGCGGATGTCCGCGCCGCCCTGGTGGGGTACTTTGCTTCCATCAGTGCGATGGACGCCGCAATTGGTGACATCCTGCACCGATTGGTGGCGCTGGGAATTCGGGACAACACGCTGGTGATCTTCAGCAGTGACAACGGCTTCAACTGCGGCCATCACGGTGTATGGGGCAAGGGCAACGGCACTTTCCCGCAGAACCTCTACGACTCTTCCGTCAAGGTCCCGGCGATCTTCGCCCTGCCCGGCCGAATCCAGGAAGGGGCCGTCCGGACAGAGCTGTTGTCCGCATACGACGTGGCGCCCACTGTGCTGGAACTGGCCGGGCTCGATGCCACGGGTTTCGAGGCCGGGCCCGGGCAATCGTTCGCGGAATTGCTGCGTACCGTTGCGGTCCCGTCCCTGGTGACAGGAGGGGCGGACGTCACCTCTGGCGACCCCGACGACGACGCTCGCCTGGCCGGTGCATCGAAGCGGGCCGTTGTGGTCTTCGATGAATACGGCCCGGTCCGAATGATCCGCAGCGCCGAGTGGAAGTACGTGCACCGCTACCCGCACGGTCCGCACGAACTCTATGACCTGGTCGCCGACCCGGATGAGCGGACTAATCTGGCCGACCACCCTGCGCAAGCGGATCAGGTAGCGCGGCTCCGGACGCAGTTGCAGGGGTGGTTCCAGCGCTACGCAGTCCCGGGCCATGACGGCAGCTGGCTACCGGTCGCTGGGGCGGGCCAGACTGCACCCGTGCTCGCGGATCCCTTGGGCGCCTTCACTCCGCCCAATTGGGATGGCACGGCTGCAGCCGGTCCGCGCTCCTAGGGGACTTCGCTCAGTGTCCGCGCTGCGTCAAGGCTGTGCAGTGCGGTCGGCTCAAGCACCACGGGCATTCCGGATTCGGCTGACTCGTACGCCGCGAGGACAACCTCAACGATGTGCCGGGCGTGGCCCACGCTGACTTTCGGAGTCCCGCCGTCGAGCACTTTGATGAAATCCTGCAACTGCAGGAAGAAGCCTTCCTGGATGTCCTCGGGTCGCGGTTCCCAAACCGTGCTGGTGAGACCGTTCCGGCGTACCAAGGTCCCCTTGAGCGGTCCGCACAAGATCGTCCCGTGCTCGCAAATGATGAGTACTTCGTCCGTCCGCTGGGCTGCATCGGAGACCACGCTGATCATGACGTTGACCCCGTTCCGCAGCGTCAGCGAGATGGACCCATCCGTCTCCACAGGAACACCAAAGCGGTTGAGGGTCGAACAACTCACTGATTCAACCGGGGCTCCGCCGAACCAGATTGATCGGTCCAGGCAATGGCCGCCGATATTCATGAGTGCGCCACCGCCCGCCATGCCCTTGCTGAAGAACCACTCGGGCCGGGTCCCTGGGCGGTAGTCGGTGGTCCGGTAGTCCCGGATCATGAGGACGTGGCCCAGCTCGCCACTGGCCAGCAATTCCTCGACCGCCAGCTTTTCCGGCAGGAAGTGTTGGATTTGTCCGATCACCATCTTCACTCCGGACTCTTGGCACGCACTGATCATTCGGTCGCAATCGGCCACGCTGGTTGCCATGGGTTTTTCCACGAGCACATGAAGGCCGTGCCTTGCGGCGGCCAACACCATGTCCAGATGCAGGGCATGGGGAGTATTGATGATCACCGCGTCCAGGCTGGCCCCGCGGAACATTTCCAAGTAGTCCCCGTAGGTTCGGGCGCCCCAAGGCCTTGCCACTTTTTCGGCAGCTTCAGGTTGGAGGTCGCAGACGGCGGCCAACTCCACGTTACTGATCCGCCCGGCAGATGCCGCGTGGAAGTGTGCCACGGCGCCCGCCCCAATGATTCCAAGTCGTATCAATTTCCCTCTTTAGCTCGGAGCCGAAGCGCGGACGCCGGGAAATCGGTCTGCCCGCGCAGATCACCTTGATTGTTGGGGAGCCAAAAGGGAGGAATAAATGCCTAATCCAAGGCAATTCCCACTGTTTTCCCGGGCAAAGGCGCGTCATCAAGGCGCGCTGGAGAAAGTTTCGAAAATACTCATTGAATCCTGCTTTCCGGGGCTGTGAGAGTCGTCTAAACCGAACCGCTTCAGGCTGGTTCCCCTCACTTGAAAGGTGATCCCCATGGGCAAAACAGCCCGTCATCTTCGCCCGCTGGCCGTTCTCCTTGGTGCAGCGCTTGCCATGTCCACGGCCGCCTGCGGCGGAGCCACCGAAGCCTCTACGGCAGCTGAGGCCATCGACATTTCCGGCTCCATCTCGGGCCAGACCATCAACTACTGGTCAATGTGGAAGGACGGTGAGCCCCAGCAGAAAGTCATTGCCGCGGCCATCGCAGACTTTGAAAAAGAGACTGGCGCAACGGTCAGCGTTCAATGGCAGGGACGAAGCAACTCCGAAAAGCTTGTTCCTGCGTTGAATACCAACAATGTGCCGGACCTCGTGGACGGAACCTACGCCAAACTGGCTCCCGTCATCGGCGATACTGGCCAGGCGAGCCCGCTCACGTCCGTTTACTCCTACCAGGTTGATGGCAAAGCCGTCAGTTCGCTGATCCCGGAGAAGTTCACCAGCAACGGCGTGTTCAATGGAGAGGACGGACAGCCGTGGATGGTGCCCTACAGCATCAGCTCGGACGGCATCTGGTTCAACGCCGCAAAGCACCCTGAGCTCAAGGCGAAGCCGCCTGCAAGCTGGGACGAATTCATTGAGGTGCTGGACAGACTCAAGGCCAGCGGAAGTGCCCCCATCGCAGCTGACGGCGACATTGCCGGCTACAACTCCACGTGGTTCGTGACCACGATGCTGCGGCTGAAGGGAGCGGGCAGTTTCAAAGCGCTGGTGGAGGATAAGTCCGGCGCTGGTTGGGATGATCCCGCAGTACTCGAGGCAGCCCAAAAGGTGGAGACCCTGGTCAAGGGTGGTTACTTGAACACGGGCTACAACGCAAGCAAGTTCCCGGCACAGCAGCAGCTGTGGGCGAATGGGGATGCCGCGCTTATCCTCAACGGTTCCTGGACGCCCACCGAGACGGGAACGTATGCGGCCCCAGGTTTTGAATACTCGTCCTTCCAATTCCCATCGATTGACTCCAAACCGGCAAGTGCTCGCGTGGACTTCATCGGATTTGCCGTGCCTGCCAAGTCGAAGAACCAGTTGCCTGCGCAACGGCTTGCCGCGTACCTGCTGAGCTCCAAGTACCAGAATGCGCTGGGAACGGAAGCCAAAGTGCTGCCGGTACGGCCGGACGCACCGGTTGCGCCCGCCGTCGAGTCCGTCAAGGCTGCCATCGACGCAGCCCCGGCAACCCACCTGCAGAACGACGGCGTGACGTTCCCCGGCTACATGGAGAAGGTCTTCTTTCCCAAGGACGACGAACTGTTCCTCGGGAAGACCTCCGCAGCCGGGTTCGTCGCGAAGATGAAGGCCGCCCAAATCCAGTACTGGAAGGACAACGGCTAATGACCCTCGGCCTGAAGGAGAGCCGGAGAAGCGATGCGGCAACCCAACGTGAGGCTTCCCGGAAGCTGGTGACTCCACGGCAGTCCCCAAACGGCAGCCGTCCGCGGGGGAGTTCCATCGACGAGCAGCGGAAGAAGTTGTTGCTGCCCTTCGTTGGTCCGGCATTTGTCCTCTATACCGTGCTCTTCATCGTCCCCGCCCTGGGCGCTGTATGGATCAGCCTCCATAAGTGGGCGGGCTCGGGCCCCATGAAGTTTGTGGGACTGGACAACTACGGCAGGATCTTCCGGGACCCCCTGTTCCTGTCGTCCTTCGGTAATACCCTGCTGTTGTTGTTCGTAGTGGGGACCGCGATTTTCGTCTTGGCCTTTGCCATGACGTTGGTGCTCCGGGACATGGCCGGAAAGAAGATCGCACGCAATGTGATCTTCTTTCCCCACCTCGTCAACGCCTTGGTCTTCGGCGTACTGGCAGGCTTCGTGTTCAATCCGGGTGGAATCGTCAACAGCCTCCTCGCACCCTTTGGAGTCACCGACCCGCCCAAGTGGCTGGCCCAGGACAACATCTTCCCGCTCATCATGGTCACCCTGGTCTGCACCACCACCGGTTACTTCACAACCATCCTGATGGCCGGCGTCGACCGTATTCCGGCTTACTACTACGAGGACTGCGCACTGGCCGGAGCTTCAGCTTTTCAGAGGCTGCGCTATGTCATCCTGCCCCTCACTTGGGATGTCTTTGGCACCTGTGCGGTGTTGTGGACCATCTCCTCCGTCAAGATTTTTGAGATCGTCTGGGTCTTCGGCGGAAGCAGCGGGGCAGGAGTGCCGCCAACACAGAGCTGGACGGCTGCCGTGTACACGTATGTGAACGCCTTCTCGGGCCAATCCACACCGGCCTACGGCGCAGCGACCGCCTCCGCGGTACTGTCCCTGGCCCTGATTTCCGTCCTGGTTGTCTTGCTGCGACGCGCGATGCGCCGCGACGCCGTCGAGTTCTAGTCGTCGAATTCCAAAGGAAGAATCATGAGCGAATACAAACTCCTTGCACCTGACAGCCTTCGACGGCGGCGGGCCGGGCGTGGAACCAGTCCAGCCTTGCGCGGCGAACGGAGCATCGTTCGGGGTATCGGCGTCGGGCTGCTCTGGTTGGTGGTCGTCATCAGCATCGCTGCGCTGGGGTGGATGGTGGCTCAGGCTTTCCGGGATACGCGTGCCATCCTGGACGATCCGTGGGGCGTTCCGACGTCCTTGGATTTTGGGAACTTTGTCCGGGCGTGGACTGTAGGCGATTTCGCCGTCGCAACGTGGAACAGCCTGTTGACCACGGTGGTCTCCTCGGTCCTGACCGTGGCCATCGCCGCGCCGTGCTCGTACTACTTAAGCCGCGTGGAGAACAGGTTGACCCAAGGGTTGAGCCTGTATTTCATCCTGGGGCTAGGCATCCCTGCGCAGGTCATCCTGATTCCGCTGTTCGTGATGCTCAACAAGGTTTACCTGACGGACAGCATCATTGGCCTGAACCTCGTATACATAGGGATTTCCATGCCATTCACCGTCTTTCTGTTGACCGCGTTTTTCCGTTCCCTTCCCCTGGAGATGGAGGAGGCGGCCGCCTTGGATGGGACCACGGCGTTCGGTACGTTCTGGCGCATCACGTTGCCGTTGGCGAAGGGAGGCATCCTGACGGCTTTCATCCTTCAGGTCATCTCGCACTGGAACGAAACGCTGCTGGCGCTGACACTCCTGCAATCCACCGAGAAGTACACGCTGCCGGTGGCCCTGATCTCGTTCGTGCAGCAGCAGACCTACTCGGGAGCCGATTGGGGCGGACTCTTTGCCGGGCTGGTCATTGTGGTCCTGCCGATGCTGGTCATTTACGTATGGCTGGGACGTCGACTAACGGAGGGCCTCACCATGGGGATGGGCAAGTAGCCCGGCTCCACCCAAGTAGCTCGTATTAGTGGTTGCTCAACGCCCTCTCAGAACAACCACTATTGCCAGTTACTTGGGGCCAGTGCCACAGTGAGCCATGGCCACCGAAGAGGACGTCAGGAGAATCTGCCTGGACATGCACGGCGTCAGCGAACGATCCAGTTGGGGGCAGCCCGCATGGTTCGCCAAGACCCTCATGGCCCGCATCTGGGAAGCCGGGGTTGTCACGGTCAAGACCAATGAACGCGAAGCGCTCGGAGCCATGGAACCGGACACCTATTTCTGGACGCCGCATCACCAGCAATCCCCGAATCTGATGCTGATCCGGCTGGAAAACATCGACGTCGACGAGCTCGACGAACTCCTCCAAGAGTCGTACAGAATCGCTGGCGCCCCGGGCAAGCCCAACTAGGTAGCAGCAGAGCGCGTTTTGAGGGCTCATAACGCGCTCTGCTGCGACTTAGTTGGGTGCGGACGCGCAGTTGCCGTGGGCCGCCGCCGCTGAGTTCGCCGGAAACGCACGAAATCGCCGGAAAACTCCAGCGAACTGGCAGCCTTCCGGCGATCTCGGCGAAGCAAGGACTAGGTGAGCTTCACCTGGCGGTTCATGTCCTTGTACAGCAGGTAACGGAACTCGCCCGGGCCGCCGGCGTAGCAGGCCTGCGGGCAGAACGCACGCAGCCACATGAAGTCGCCGGCTTCCACCTCAACCCAGTCGTTGTTGAGCAAGTACATGGCCTTGCCTTCGAGCACATACAGGCCGTGCTCCATGACGTGGGTTTCCGGGAAGGGGATCACACCGCCGGGCTGGAAGGTGACGATGTTGACCTGCATGTCGTGGGCGAGGTCGCTGGAGTCCGTGAAGCGCGTGGTCTTCCAGACGTCGTCGGTGTCCGGCATGGAGGTGGGCTCCACGTCCTTCTCGTTGGTGACGAAGGACTTGGCCTCGAAACCTTCAAGGCGCTCGTAGGCCTTGCGGATCCAGTGGAAGGAGACGATGTCGTCGGAGACGTTCTCCAGGCCCCACTCCGCGCCGGCAGCAAGGTAGGCGTAGCCGCCCTCTTCAAGGTGGTGCAGTTCGCCGTCGAGTGTCAGGTTCACCTGGCCTTTGGTGACGAAGATGACGCCTTCAACGCCTGCCTCGAACTCGGCCTTGGGAGCCCCGCCGCCCGGTGCGATCTCGACGATCAGCTGGGAGAACGTGGTGGCGAAGCCGGAGATCGGCCGCGCGATGATCCACGAGCGCGTGTTGGAGAAGCCCGGCAGGTTGCTGGTGACGATGTCCGTCATGACGCCCTTGGGGATCACGGTGTAGGCCTCGGTGACGATCGCCCGTTCCGTGGTCAGGTGGGTCTGCGGCGGCAGGCCGCCCTGCGGGTAGTAGTACTTGCCCATGCGAGATGCTCCTATCAGTGCGAAGTTGGTTGCGCGAGCCGCGGGTGCGCCAGTGCAGTCAGCTGTGAAAGTTCGACGCCGGCAAGCGCCTTGACCTCGTCGGTCCCCACTGCGCCGCACTGGACGCCGCGGAGGACGAAGCCAGCCAGGGCGCGGGCGGTAGCAGGCTCGTCCATAACGCCGCCTTCGGTACGCTCCACGTAGTTGCGGAGGCGGAGAGCCGCTGCGGGCAGGCCCTCGCGGTAGAAAGCGTACGACGCCGAGAAGCGGCTGGGCAGCTGGGCTGCGTGCAGATCCCAGCCCTGGTAATAGCCGTTCTCCAGGGAGCGGCGGACCAGTCGGCCGTGCAGCTTCCAGGCGTCCTCAACGGCGTCGCCCACGGGGATGATGTTGGTGGAACCGTCAGAGAGACGAATACCAGTGCCGGCAACCGCAAGCTGCATGACTTCCTTGGCGAAGTCGGCCACGGGGTGCTCCATGGACTGGTATTCCGCAGAGATTCCCAGTGAGGCGCTGTAATCGTAGGTCCCGTAGTGCAGGGCGCTGATGCGGCCCGGCACCACGTGGGGGAGTTGTGCCACGGGAGACGTTCCGTCGGCGCCCAGAATGAGCTGCGGCGTTTCCACCTGGACCTCAAACCGGAGCCGTCCAGCCGGAAGCCCATGGACTTCCTCAAGGCGGGACACTGCGAAGTCCATGGCCTGCACCTGGGCCACCGTGGTGACCTTGGGCAGGGTGAGGATCAGTCCGGCAGGGAGTTCCCCGGCAGCAGCCAACGTGGACACGAACAGGTCCAGTGTCTTCAGTCCGCGGGCCCGGGTGGGGGCTTCGAAGCATTTGAAGCGGATGCCGATGAACGGCGGAGCTGTCCCGGCCGCAACCGCAGCGGCAACAGCCTTGGCGGCAGCAACGGCGTCGGCGTCTTCTGCCTCGTCGCCCCGGTCGCCATAGCCGTCTTCGAAGTCCAAGCGCAGGTCCTCGATCGGTTCAGAGGAGAGTTTCGCCGCCACACGGGAGGCAACAGCGGCTGCCAAGTGAGGCTCCTGGCCCAGCAACTGGCCGAGCTTTTCCAGACCACCGTGAGCTTCCGCCGTCGCGAGCGCCTGGGCGCCCCACTCTGCCGCTATGGAAGGCGTGAAGCGGTCGGCCGGGATGTAAACGGTGTGGATGGGTTGGCGGGAGCCGTCGTCGCCGGGGTAGTTACGGTCCAGGAGTTGGTCCGTCGCCTCAAGCTGGGACTCGATCCGAGCCAGATCAGCGGGGGAGAATGAGCCCATCTCAGCCCACCAGTTCGTAGGCGGGGGTGGTGAGGAAGTCCGTGTAATCGTCGGACAGGCAGATGTCCTCGATCAGCTTGGATGCGGGCTCGTAGTACGCCTTGAAGTTCTCGTCGCCGAACTCGATGCGCAGGCGCTCGGTCTCTTCGCCCAGGATCCGGCTGACGAGTTCGCGGGTCACGGTGTTGCCCGTGTCAGCGAGCACCGACTTGTTGCGGATCTGCTGCCACACCTGCGAGCGGGAGATTTCCGCCGTTGCGGCGTCTTCCATGAGGTTGTGGATGGCCACAGCGCCGCTGCCGGAGATCCAGACACCCGTGTAGGCGACGGCGACATACAGGTTCAGCCGCAGGCCGGCCTCGGTGACGGTGCCACCGGCCGAGGCGACGTCGATCAGCTGCTCAGCGGTGACGCTCACCTCTGGGCGCTGCTTGTCCAGCTGGTTGGGACGGTCGCCCAGCACGGAATCGAACACTTCGCGGCACGTGGACACGAGGTCCGGGTGGGCAACCCACGAGCCGTCGAAGCCGTCGTTTGCCTCACGGGTCTTGTCGGCGCGGACCTTGTCGAAGGCGGCTGCGGTCACGTCCGGCTGCTTGCGGTTGGGGATGACGGCGGCCATGCCACCCATGGCGAAGGCGCCGCGCTGGTGGCAGGTCTTGACCAGGAGCTCGGTGTAGGCGCGCATGAACGGCGCCGTCATGGCCACGGTGGCGCGGTCCGGGAGGACAAATTCTTCGCCTGCATCACGGAAGTACTTGATGATGCTGAACAGGTAGTCCCAGCGGCCGGCGTTCAGGCCCGATGCGTGGTGGCGCAGTTCGTAAAGGATCTCGTCCATTTCGAATGCGGCGGGGATGGTCTCGATGAGGACCGTGGCGCGGATGCTGCCCTGCGGGATGCCGAGGAAGTCCTGGGCGAAGACAAAGACGTCGTTCCAGAGGCGTGCTTCCAAGTGGCTTTCCATCTTGGGCAGGTAGTAGTACGGACCGTGGCCGTTCAGGAGCAGCTGCTTGGCGATGTGGAAGAAGTGCAGGCCGAAGTCCACCAGCGCACCCACGGTGGGTTCGCCGTCGATCAGCAGGTGCCGCTCTTCCATGTGCCAGCCGCGCGGGCGGGCCACCACAACGGCCAACGGAGCGTCGGTGCGGAGGCTGTATTCCTTGCCCTCGGGCGAGGTGAAGCTCAGGGTACCCTGGGCGGCGTCGCGGAGGTTGAGGATCGCGTCGATGACATTGGGCCACGTAGGCGTGCTGGCGTCTTCGAGGTCAGCGAGCCATACCTTGGCGCCGGAGTTCAGGGCGTTGATGGCCATCTTGGCCGGCGTTGCCGGGCCGGTCATTTCAACGCGGCGGTCCTGCAAAGCTGCCGGTGCCTCGGCGACCTTCCAGTCGCCGTCGCGGATGTCCTGGGTCTCCGGGAGGAAGTCCAGGCGACTCGTGTCGGCAACGTGCTGGCGCTTGACCTTGCGGGCCTCCAGCAGCTCGGCGCGGGTGCCGGCGAACCGCTTGTGCAGTTCTTCGATGAACCCCAGTGCCTTGGGGGTGAGGATTTCCTCGGCGCGATCGATCGGCCGGGGATCAGTGACAGTGATAGCCATTTGGCGGTGTCCTTTTCTAGAGTGCGCTGGCGGCGTTGGCGTGCGCAGCTGCTGCTACGGCACTAGCCACATCGGCGGCAACATGGGGATCGAAGACGCTGGGGATAATGTAACTCGCGTTCAGCTCATCGTCAGCCACCCGGTTGGCAATTGCCTCCGCCGCGGCCACCAGCATGTTCGGCGTAATGTCCGATGCTCCGGCGTCCAGCAGGCCCCGGAAGAAGCCGGGGAAGGCCAGCACGTTGTTGATCTGGTTCGGGAAGTCACTGCGACCGGTAGCAACCACAGCTGCGTGCTTGGACGCGATCACGGGGTCGATTTCCGGCGTCGGGTTGGCCATGGCGAAGACGATCGCGTCCTCGGCCATCGAAGCAACCTGCTCTTCGCCGATCACATGCGGGGCGCTGACACCAATGAAGACGTCCGCTCCCGTGAGGGCGTCGTGCAGGGTTCCGGAGAAGCCTTCCTCGTTGGTGTTCGCGGCGATCCAGCTGCGGTGCTCGTCGTTGTATACCTCGCCGGCGTGGATGGCGCCCGAGCGGCCGGCGGCGATGATGTGCTGGGCACCCTGGGCCTTGAGGAGCTGGATGATGGCGGAGCCGGCAGCGCCGACGCCCGAAACCACGATCTTGACCTCGGAGAGCTTCTTGTCCACGACGCGGAGCGCGTTGACCAAGGCTGCGAGCGTGACGATGGCGGTGCCGTGCTGGTCATCGTGGAAGACCGGGATGTCGAGTTCTTCGCGGAGGCGGTTCTCGATCTCGAAGCAACGCGGCGCGGCGATGTCTTCGAGGTTGATGCCACCGTAGACGGGGGCCATGGCCTTGGCGATCATGATGATTTCTTCGGTGTCCTGTGTGTCCAGGCAGACCGGCCAGGCGTCAACGTTGGCGAACTGCTTGAACAGCGCAGCCTTGCCTTCCATGACGGGCAGCGCGGCGGCGGGGCCGATGTTGCCGAGGCCCAGAACGGCGGAACCATCAGTGAGCACGGCGATGGTGTTGCGCTTGACCGTCAGGTTGCGGGCAGCTGCGGGGTCTTCTGCGATGGCCATGCAGACGCGGGCGACGCCGGGAGTGTAAGCGCGGGACAGATCGTCGCGGTTGCGAAGGGCTACTTTGGGGACGACTTCGAGCTTGCCGCCGAGGTGCATCAGGAAGGTGCGGTCGGAAACGTGCTGGACCGTGACGCCGTCGAGTGCGTTCAGGGCATCCTTCACGCGGGCAGCGTGATCATCATCCGTGGTGTTGCACGTGACGTCTACAACGAGCGTCTCGTGGTGGGATTCCGTGACGTCCAGCGCGGTGATTGCGGCACCCGCGGCGCCGACGGCAGCAGCCAGCTCGCTCGTAGCGGTGAAGCTGGACGGTGCGGCGACGCGCAGGGTGATCGAGTTTCCGGGGCTCGGATTCGCCATTGAAATTCCTCCTGTTAGGCCCGTTCCCGGGCCGCCGTTCCAAACTGAATGTTTTCGTATTATGGATATTATTATCTACAAAGTGGAAACACAACCCCTCGGTCGGTCATGTTCGGTGTCATCGCGCTCTTGGCTGGCGTGCTGTATCTTGGGTGTTCTAAGCAATTCTTTTCACGATGCGGATAAGAGTTGTCGGAATCTGAGTCATTGGAGACAAGGGAATGGCTGAAAAAGCCTC
Source organism: Paenarthrobacter sp. NPDC092416 (assembly GCF_044755025.1). NCBI lineage: Bacteria > Bacillati > Actinomycetota > Actinomycetes > Micrococcales > Micrococcaceae > Paenarthrobacter > Paenarthrobacter sp. NPDC092416. Next base: position 20,592 of record NZ_JBIVQG010000006.1, on the reverse strand, counting down.
CGGAGGCGTGCAGTCCGTTGAGCGCGTCTTCGAACTGTTGGAACTGATCACGGATGCGGGCGGGGATGTCACGCTCAGCGAGCTCTCGTCATCCACTGACCTGCCCTTGCCCACCATTCACCGCCTGCTGCGCACGCTGGTGTCCCTCGGCTACATCCGCCAGCTGCCGAACCGTCGCTACGCCCTGGGCCCCCGGCTCATCCGGCTCGGCGAAGGTGCCAGCAAGCAGCTCGGCGCCGTAGCCCGCCCGCAGCTGAAGTCCCTCGTGGAGCGCCTGGGTGAGACGTCCAACATGGCCGTTCTCGACTCCGACATGGTCATCTATGTGGCCCAAGTACCGTCCATGCACTCCATGCGCATGTTCACCGAGGTCGGCCGCCGCGCCCACACGCACGATACCGGCGTGGGCAAGGCCATCCTTGCCCAGCTTGATGATGACGTAGTCCGCGGCATTGTGGCACGTACCGGCATGCCCACTCCCACGTCCAAGAGCATCGGCGACATCGAATCCCTGCTGGCGGACCTTAAGCTGATCCGTGAACGCGGCTACTCCATCGATGAGGAAGAGCAGGAGCTTGGCGTGCGCTGCTTCGCCATGGCGGTGCCCAACGCTCCTACTCCTACCGCGATCTCCGTCTCCGGCCCCATCACCCGCGTGGACAACCACTTTGGTGACCGCGCAGTGCCCATGCTCCGCGAGGCCGCCCTCGCGATCTCCGCGGAGCTCAACCAGAACTAGCACTTTCCTCCGCGCCCTCGCGCCGAGTTGGCATTTGACGCCCACGTTTTCCAAGAACATGGGCGTCTTTGTCATTTCGGCGGTGCTTTTGGGCGCGTTGCCCGCTTCAGCATGGCGTTCACCACAATGGGGTGGACCGGCCGCACGACGCCAAAGTACAGCTTCCCCCGCCACCCTTTGAGTACGACGGCGGTGGTCACCCGAATGATCCGGCCCACCGGATCCACGCCGACGGCGGCCGCAAAATCCAGGTGCTTGTCCCGGACAAAGATCAGGGCCTCTTCGCCCGACTGCTCGCTCACAGTGAAGGTGTCTTCCGGGGCCCTGGGGATGCCGATCAAGGGCACCAGGGCCTGCCGCAGCCCCATTGCTCCTGCGACCCACCGTGGCATTGACTCCATGGAGAACAACCGCTGGGCCCATTCCGTGGGATCCGTGCCTGCACCTTCGGGCAGGGTGGCCAGGCACACATCCGCATAGTCGGGACGGGGGATCTCGCGCAGGGCGAGTGAACGGAAGCAGGGCAGCTCGGTCATTCCGTGAGCCTACAAGCTGGGTTGCTACAAATGCAGTAACCCGGGCTTTGCGGTCCGTGACTGCCGCCGGGTGGCGAGTGTCGCCCGGCGGTGTGTACCGCCGTCGTACGTTTGCGTGAGCCGACAAAAGGCGGCAGTGTCCCCCAAGGAAACACTGCCGCCTGTCACTGCTGAAGAGTGTCAGTGGTCCGACGCTGTGGACGTCTTGACCGGAACTTCCTTGCCGTCGGCGTCGATCAGCTTGCCGTTCTCGAAGCGATCGCCTTCAGTCAGGCACTTGATGTCCTCCTCGCTGACGATCCTGTCCGTGCCCGCAACGAAGACGGACTGGTTGTCAGAGTTGCCGGCCTTGAAGTGGTTGAACAGGATGTTCAGCAGGATCGCCATGACTGCCGCGGAGCTGATGCCGGAATGGAAGATCGTGGAGAACCAGGACGGGAACTGGTCGTAGAACTTCGGGGCCGCGATGGGGATCATGCCGAAGCCAATCGAAGCGGCCACGATGATCAGGTTCATGTTGTTCTTGTACTCGACCTTGGCCAAGGTGCGGATACCGCTGGCTGCTACCGTTCCGAAGAGCACGACGCCGGCGCCACCGAGGACGGGTGTCGGAACGGCTGCGACAACGCGGCCCAGGATCGGCAGGAGACCGAGGACCACCAGGATGAGGCCGCCGGCGCTGACCACGAAGCGGCTCTTGATGCCTGTAATGGCCACGAGTCCGACGTTCTGTGCGAAGGCGCTCTGCGTGAAGGAGTTGAAAAGCGGTGAGATGGCGCTCGAGAGCATGTCGGCGCGGAGGCCGTCACCGATGCGGCGGGAGTCCACCTTGGTTTCGACGATTTCGCCCACCGCGATGATGTCGGCGGAGGTCTCGGTCAAGGTCACCAGGATGACGATCAACATGGAGACGATGGCAGCGATTTCAAAGGTCGGAGCGCCGAAGGCGAAGGGCGTGGGGAAGGCAACGATGTCGCCCTGGCCAACCTTGGAGAAGTCCGCCATGCCGGCAACAAACGCAATGATGGTGCCGATGACCATGGCAAGCAGGATGGAGAGCCGGGAAATCGCGGCGTTGCCAACCTTGCTCAGGAGAAGGACCACACCCATGGTTGCTGCGGCCAGCCCGATGTTGGCCATGCTGCCGTAGTTCCCGGCCTTCGCGTTGCCGCCCATGGCCCAGTTGGCGGCAACGGGCATCAGGGTCAGCCCAATGGTGGTGATGACTGTGCCGGTCACCACGGGTGGGAAGAATTTGATGATCTTCGAGAACAGGGGAGTGATGGCCAGGCCGATCAGCGAGGCCACAATGACCGAGCCGAACACCGCCTGGATCCCGCCGCCGCCTTGGACGATTGCCACCATGGTGGAGACACCGGCAAAGGAAACGCCCTGGACCAACGGCAACTGCGAGCCGAAGAATGGGATGCCAACCGTCTGGAGGATGGTGGCGAGACCGCCGACAAACAAGCAGGCGGCAATGAGGAGGCCGATGTCCTGCGAGGACATGCCCGCAGCTGCGCCGATGATCAGCGGCGGTGCGATGATGCCGCCGTACATGGTGAGGACGTGCTGGAAGCCGTAGGCGAACGTGCTCCCGATGGAGAGGCGCTTGTCCTCGGGCCGTGCCGGCAGGGTATCCGCAGGGTGGGATTTCTTCTTCGTGTTCATGGCAGACTTTCTGGGTTCATGACAGACGCCTTCGTCTGACTAACGTGGTCTGGCTAACAAATTCTGGAGCTTCTTGGGTTTTGTGGGGTTTTTGGGGTCGTTTGTGTGCAGATCAGGCCTCAGCGGGGAGCCCGAACGGGCCTGACCTGCACACAATCCCTTGGAGTGGTGCGGTTTAGCAGAAGCCGGCGATGCCGCTCCATGCAACGGGCGCGGCTGTGGTGTTGTCGCGCTGGACGGTTGCTTCGATGAGGCCGTACGGGCGGTCGGCTGCGAAGAAGACCTCGTTGGGGTTGTCCAGGCCGAACGGGCTCAGATCAACCAGGAAGTGGTGCTTGTTGGGCATGGAGAACTTGATTTCGTCCACTTCGCTGTGCGCTTCGAGGACCTTCTTGCCCATGTCGAACAGCGTCTGCTGCAGGGCGTGGGAGTAGTTCTCGGTGAAGCCTTCCAGCAGGAGTGCCTTGATGTCTTCGTAGCTCTTGTTGAAGTCCGTGCCGGCGAAGTCCAGGTTGGTGTTGTAACGCCAGCGGGCGGAAACATCAGTGGCCAGGATACGGTCCGTGGTCTCGGGCAGGGTGGTGTACTTGTCGCGCGGGTAGCCGACGAAGCCGGACTGGGTGGTCTTGAGGACGGTCAGGTCCTTGAGGCCGGAAATCAGGTGGGTGGTTGCGCCATCCCGGACGACGACGGCGGTACGCACCTCTTGTCCGTTGCGGACGAAGCTGTGGTCGTGTCCCTCGCCATGTGCCTGGATGCGATCCCAGCTGTAGGACTCGGCTTCCCAGCGGCCGCCGGTGACCCAGTCGAATTCACCGGTGAAGTGGTCTGCGAGGCGCAGGAGGAAGGACTCGGGGGATCCGATGCCGTCACGGGCAAAGGCGTAGACGGTGTTCTTCTGGGTGTCGGTGGCAACGACGTGGCCGTTGTCGCCTTCGAGGTGGGCCGCCTGGAAGTCGCCGCGGAGCTGCGAGGTGACGTTCAGGTCTTCGATGTGGTGGCGGTCCGTATCCCGAGTGACCTTGACGACGCGGACTTCTGCTTTGCCGTACTGGTTTTCGCCGAGGACGATGTTGTTGCTCATGGTCATATCCCAACTTCTGTGAGGTGGAACCTACGTTCCATCAATGAAATTAAGCGCGTGTTTCCACCGCGTTTCTGGTGGAGCCGACCCCAACAAAAAAGAGCCGGCATCCATGGATGCCAGCTCATTACGACCCTGCCTGCTGCTCTCAGGTTACGTGACCTACGCCACGAACTGATTCGAGAGTAGCGCACAAAATCGGCTTGTGTATACGGGTTTCAGAAGATCGTTATGAACCAGCGAAATGTGACCGGGGCAACTCCAGCCGGGCTGGGAGTGTCTTGACGCTTCGTTTGGGAGCTGCCTACACTTTCCACATAACAATAAAAGTTTTCCGAGGTACGGAAACTGAATGCACTAGAAAGAGGAGGAACAGATGGACCCGAAGGATACGAACCGCGTCGTGGAATTCCCGGCACCCGGTCAGGAGCTGTACCTGCCGTTCGGTGCTACAGATCCCGACTTCTACATTCCGGCCGACTGTGACCGCAAAGCCGGCGGATTCTCCCGCTGGCTCCGCGCGCTCCCGGTGTTCGGCCGGCAGCGCCCCTAAGAATTCCTGCGTCGAAGGGGCGCGGACTCTGCGCAACAGAGCCAAAGAGGCGGGCGGTACCTGGGGAGGTGCTGCCCGCCTTTCTGCGTGCCTTCGATGTGCCCGTTTCGATGCCTCGCTGCCATTCGTGCCGTGCGCCCGGCCCATGCCGCAGCGAACCCCCGAGGTGGGGCCGGGGCCCGCCGCGCACCCGGGCTGCCCCGCAAACCCGGTCCCGCAGCGCATCAGGGGCTGCCTCGCATACCCCGTGCCCGCAGCACCCCCGAGCCCGCGGCACACCCCTGCCCGCAAGGAACCCGGGCCTTCGATGTGCCCGTTTGCTCGCCCGTTTCGATGCCTCGCTGCTATTCGTGCCGTGCGCCCGGCCCGTGCCGCAGCGAACCCCCGAAACGGGATCCAGGGGCTGCCTCGCAAACCCCGCGCCCGCAGCGCGCCCGAGCCCGCGGCACACCCCTGCCCGCAAGGAACCCGGGCCCGCAGCACACCCCCGCCCGCAAGGAACCCGGGCCTTCGATGTGCCCGTTTGCTCGCCCGTTTCGATGCCTCGCTGCTATTCGTGCCGTTCGCCCGGCCCGTGCCGCAGCGAACCCCCGAAACGGGATCCAGGGGCTGCCTCGCAAACCCTGTGCCCGCAGCGCACCCGAGCCCGCGGCACACCCCTGCCTTCGATGTGCCCGTTTGCTCGCCCGTTTCGATGCCTCGCTGCTATTCGTGCCGTGCGCCCGGCCCATGCCGCAGCGAACCCCCGAAATGGGATCCAGGGGCTGCCTCGCAAACCCCGCGCCTGCAGCACACCCGCGCCCGCGGCACACCCCTGCCCGCAAGGAACCCGGGCCCGCAGCACACCCCCGCCCGCGGCACACCCCTGCCTCGCAAACCCCGAGCCTGCAGCACACCCGCGCCCGCGGCACACCCCTCTACGCAAGGAACCCGGGCCCGCAGCACACCCCCGCCCGCGGCACACCCCTGCCTCGCAAACCCCGAGCCTGCAGCACACCCGCGCCCGCAGCACACCCCCGCCTTCGATGTGCCCGTTTGCTCGCCCGTTTCGATGCCGGGCTGCTATTCGTGCCGTGCGCCCGGCCTGTGCCGCAGCGAACCCCCGAAACGGGATCCAGGGGCTGCCTCGCAAACCCTGTGCCCGCAGCACCCGCCGCGAGCTGGCGGCCTAACCGGCGGCTCGAAGGACCCTGAGCACGCTCGTTTTGAACTCCTGTTCCTGAAACAAGTGCTGCCACGTGATCCGAATGAACTTCCAGCCCTGGGCCATCAGGGCCTTCTCGCGTTGCCGTTCCTGATAGATGACCTCGGCTGTGGGGGCGTAGTCGAAGTACTTGACTCTGCCATCGAACTCCAAGGCAACCTTCCTTTTCCGCCACGCGAAGTCCAGCCGATGACGACCCTGCGCAGACGAAACCTCTACCTGTAGCTCGGGGAGTTCGATCCGCAACCGTTGGAGCAATTCACGGGTCAGGGTTTCGCCAGGTGACTCGGAACGGGCGTCGGCGTTCTCCAGGGCCCGGCGCAAAGTGCGAACACCGTTGCGCCCCGCCAATGACGTGCACATCTGCTGGATAGTTCCCGCATCTACACCCATCCGAAGGGCGTGGTCGATCAGCACCAGGGACTGTTTGTAGTTCAGCATGAGACAGCAGTCCACTACGGTTCGCTCCAGGGAAGTGCAAGGCATGCCGCTGATGACCACGATGTCTGTTGGTTCAAGCGTGCGGGCATGCGGCACAACATCTTGGCCGTGGGACGTTCGCGATGCTGTTGAATCAGCAGTGATATGCACGCGGTCGTCCACGTCCCACAGGAACAGCCCGTGCAGGCGCGCCGCTGAGGTGTGGCTATAGACCAAGCCGCCAGCCGACGTCGTGAGTGTTCCGTGAGAATGTGCAGCAATCAGTTGCCGGCTGCGAACCCATGGCTTTTGGGCCGCCCAGGTGCTGCCGCGGATATAGCAACCTCGACGAATGCGTACCAAGCCGCGGTTCCGCACCAGCGAGGCAATCTTCCTGTCATTGAAGCCCAACTCATGGAGCTCTCTGGTCCGCCACAAATCCATCTCGGGTGGGAGCCCATGTCCGTTGCTGTTCGCCATGGAACAAGCCTTGAACGAATTCGGCGGCACGAATAGCTGCGTGCTGCAGTATGTGGATAAACCCGTTTCGTTGGCTCGCTGCACAGAGTGCCGTGCGAACGGCCTGCTGAGCAGCGAAGCATCGAAACGGGACGGAAAGTGACCCGCGTCATATTTCGACGACGCCCAGTGCCCTTCACGTATGCTGGGCCGACGGCCACCCTCCGGGTCTTCAAGGCCGTGGCGACCCTGACTGATGGGTTGCGCTTGCTCGCTCGATGGCGCCGGACACTACGTCCGCACGTGTCGCATTGCAGCATGTCGAGTCATGACTGACGCTCGTCATCGAGCCGTGCCGGGGCATGTTCCCCGGCTGATAACCCTGCCCTGGCAGGAGACAAAAGAGAGCCGGGAGTGGGGATCCGGCGCCGCAGCAGCTTCGATCTGGCTGCTACCCAAAGGAACACATGATATGAAACTCAAGGTCTCAATGCTTGGCGCGGTGATGGCGTTGGCTCTATCAGGGTGCACAACCCCGACACCGACACCGTCGTCAACCGCCACGGCACCAACGTCGACGCCGAGTGCAACTTCTGCAAGCCCGACCCCGACGCCGAGTGCAACTTCTGCAAGCCCGACCCCGACCCCGACACCGACGTCTACTCGTACTGCGACGCCGACGCCGACGCCGACGCCGAGTGCGACTGGTTCAAGCCCAACCCCAACCCCAACCCCAACCCCCAGCCCGTCTCCAGGCACCGGGAGCCTCGCGAACCTGGCCAGGGTTCCATGGGATGGCGGGCCTGCCTACTGGGCAAAGTTCCCGGGCGCGGCCAAGCTGAACAACCCGAACCTGTTCCCGATCAGCGTCTACTACGGCAAACCTGAGCACGCAGCGCAGCTGAAGGACATCGGCGTGAATGTGTATCAAAACGCCGAGCACGACGGTTCCACCATGGCGTCCATCACGAACACGGGAATGCTGGTCATTGCCGGTACTGAGTGGTCCCGCGCCGAAGTGGGCAGCAACGCGGGCGTTGTCGGCTGGGACACGTACGATGAGTGCGACATGCTCGGCTTGGGCTGCAACGGCTCTACATACGCCCAAAATCTTCAGCAGATGAAGAACAAGGTGGCCCAGATCAGGGGCTTCAATGACGGCAGGTTCGCGTTCGCCAACTACTCCAAGGGCATCCTGGACACGTACTGGTCGCCGGGTATCATGGACGATTTTATGGCCGCTGTTGACGCGGCTTCCGTGGACAACTACATGTACACGCGGGCGGATCTGCAGGACGAGATGAACCGGACTCCGGCCTGGCCATCGGGCGCCAAAGCAGCGACGTCGGCGGCCTACGGCTGGCAGATGGACCAGATGCGGAAATTCCAGTCAGCACCGGGCATCCACCCGAACTGGATCTTCGTTGAGTCCGCGAAACCGTTCCTGAACGCCCCCAACGACCGCACCATCACGCCGGAACAGATGGAAGGTGCAATGTGGTCCGGAATTATCCACGAGGCACGCGGGATCAGCATTTTCCAGCACAACAACAACGGCCAAGCAGGCTTCGGGACCTACTCCCTGGTCCAGGCCCCGGCTGACCGAAAGGCGAAGATCAAGACCGCACTTGCTGGTATTCAGGCCCTCGCACCCGTCCTCAACACCCAGAGTTATGTGTGGAACGCGGGCGCACCAGGCGCGGACACGATGCTGAAAGCCAAGGACGGCAGTGCATACCTCTTCGCAGGCATCGGTCTAAACGGCACCACGGGTTCGAAGACGTTCACGCTGCCGGCGGGGATTACCGGGACGCAGGTGGAGGTTGTGGGCGAGAACCGGACCCTCACTGTGGCCGGCGGCAAGTTCACGGACTCCTTCGCGAACGAGTACACGCATCACGTGTACAAGGTCAGGATCTAGGTAGCCACGCCCGTTTCGATGGCTCGCTGCCAACCATGCCGTGCGTACGGCCTGGTGCGCAGGGAACCATCGAAACGGGCGGCCCAGCCAAGCCCGGCCCAACCAACAGAACCTACCCACCCACCAGCTTCCGCGCCGCCGCAGAGTGCTCGGCGATCAGCCCTGTTACGTCGAGCCCGGGAATTTCACCGTCCACTACCCGCCAAGCACCCCCGATCATCACGCGATCAGCACGGTCAGCGCCGCACAGCAACAACGCGGCAACGGGGTCGTGGCTCCCGGAAAACCTCAACGAGTCAAGCTTGAACAGGGCAAGGTCGGCTTGAAGGTCAGGAGCCAACTGCCCGATGTCGGAGCGGCCCAAAACGGCGGCAGACCCGCGCGTTGCCCAGCCCAGGGCCCGCTCCACAGGGACGGAAGCGCCGTACCGGAGCCGCTGCAAATACAGGGCTTGGCGTGCCTCGAGGATCATGTTGGAAGCATCGTTCGACGCAGATCCGTCCACGCCCAGCCCCACGGGCACTCCCGCTGCCTCGAGTTCCAGAACACGGGCGGTACCGGATGCGAGCCTCATGTTGGAGGTTGGGCAGTGCGCGACGGCGGTGCCCGCGGCTCCCAGCCTGGCGATCTCGTCGTCGTTGAAGTGGATGCCGTGTCCAAGCCAAGTGCGGGATCCGAGCCAGCCCACGCTTTCCAGATAGTCCACAGTCCGCAGCCCAAACATGGAGCGGCAGAAGTCTTCCTCGTCAATGGTCTCGGCAAGGTGTGTGTGCAGCCGGACATCGTAGCGTTCGGCCATGGCTGCGCTTTCGGCCATGATTTCTTTGGTCACCGAGAAGGGGGAGCAAGGGGCCAGGGCTATCTGCACAGACGCGCCGTCCCCGGTTTCGTGGTACTGACGGATCAGCCGTTCGCTGTCCGCAAGGATCGCCTCGGGTGACTGGACCGTGGTCCTGGGCGGCAGCCCGCCGTCGTCCTCTCCCAAGGTCATGGAACCACGGGTCAGTGTTGCCCGCATCCCCATGGACCGGACCGCCGCGACCTCGATGTCGATGGCGTCTTCCATGCCGTCGGGGAACAGGTAGTGGTGGTCGGCGGCGGTGGTGCAGCCGGATAGCAGCAGCTCAGCGAGGGCAACCTGCACCGCAAGCTCAAGGCTGCGGGGAGTCAGCCGCGCCCACACGGGGTACAGGTTTTGCAACCAGGGGAACAGGGGAGCGTTGGCCACCGGCCCCCAGGCGCGGGTAAGCGTTTGGTAGAAGTGGTGGTGCGTGTTGATCAGGCCAGGCAGAACCACGTGTGAGGAAGCGTCAAAAACGGACGCGGGCAACGAAGGCTGTCCGCCTGTGGGCACGAGCTCCACGATTTTCCCGTCGGAGACCACCAAACCGCCACCGGCGTCGAGGTCGTTTGCGGTGAAGATACCCAGCGGGTTCTTGATCCAAAGAGGGGTCATGACAGGGTCCTTGTCTGGTCGGCATGTATGCGTTCCAGCTCAGTTAGGCCCTGTCTGCTGATCCAGGTTTCCGGGCGGCCAGAGCGCGGCCCAGTCCAAAAAGCGTAGGATGCTCGACGGCGGCAGTCAACGCCCGCGGGCACGTCACGGTCATATTCGGACGGCAACACCCTCGAATCACTAATTTCGTATGACGAAATTAAATTTTCAAAAAACTATGGCGCGGCTCACAAACGTGGTGCTACGCTCTAACTGCCAAAGGCGGGCACCCGGACCTCGGGAAGCTATCTACCAGGCGCAACTTAACCTTCATCGCACATGCTGAAGCCTGGTAACCAAGCTAACTGGAGCTCCTCTCTGTAGCGCCCCCAAACAGGTCACCCGGCTTCCACAGCACTAAGGAAGTCGCAACATGAGTACAACCGTCACGGCCGAGCAATTCCTGGCCACATCCATTGAGCTGGCAACAGCCAATGTCCTCAACAGTGGTGGCCCCTTCGGCGCCGTCATTGTTACCGCGGATGGACAAGCCTTCGAAGGCGTCAACCGCGTTACCGCCACGAACGATCCCACCGCCCACGCAGAAGTTACGGCCATCCGCAACGCCTGCCGCGAACTGGGAACTTTCGATCTGAGCGGTGCAACCCTCTACACCAGCTGCGAGCCATGCCCCATGTGCTTGGCCTCCGCACTCTGGGCACGCATCGATCGCGTGATTTTTGCCGCTGACCGTCACGACGCCGCATCCGTCGGCTTCGACGACGCCGTGTTCTACGAGTACTTCGAGAACGAGAACCGGGACGCGCTGATGCCGGTGGCCAAGCTGGAACTGGGCGACCCCCAGGCTCCGGCGGTCCTCCAGCCGTTCAACACTTGGAACACGCTTGATTCCAGGATTGACTACTAGGGCCCGGTGGCTGACATGACAATCCTGGATCCCGCAGAAATGCAGACCGCAGCTGAAAAGCAGGCTGCGCTCCTCCCCAACGGAGGCAAAAGCGCAGAGCCCACAGCGGCAAACGCAAAGCACACGGCAACCGGCAACAACAAGCCTCCGGTGTCGAACTCCTTCCTGGATAAGTTCTTCCAGATCTCCAAGCGTGGCTCTACGCTGGCCCGCGAATTCCGCGGCGGCCTGGTCACCTTCTTCACCATGGCGTACATCGTCATCCTGAACCCACTCATCCTGGGTGGATTCTCGGCCGACAACGCCCCTGTTGATGTGGCCGGCGGATGGCTCTCGGCAGCACAGGTGGGCGCCGTCACCGGCCTCACCGCCGGTGTCATGACCATCGTTTTCGGCCTCGTCGCCAACCTTCCGTTCGGCCTCGCGGCCGGCCTGGGCATCAACTCGTTCCTCGCCGTCGCGGTCATCCAGGAAGTCACATGGCCAGAAGCCATGGGCCTGGTGGTCATCAACGGCATCCTGATCGTCCTCTTCGGCGCCACCGGTGCCCGTACGGCGATCTTCAAGGCAGTCCCCAAGGAACTCAAGGCCGCCATCACCGTGGGCATCGGCCTGTTCATCGCCTTCATCGGCTTCGTCGACTCCGGCTTCGTCCGTCCCACCAAGGGCGGCCCGCCGGTCCAGCTCGGCACGGACGGTTCCATCACGTCCATCCCCACGCTTGTCTTCATCATCGGATTGCTGGTCATGGGTATCCTCGTGGCACGAAAGATCCAAGGCGGACTGCTGATCGGCATCGTCGCCACCACTGTCCTTGCCGCTGTTGCCGAGGCTGTGTTCCATATTGGTCCGGGCACCGCCGACAACCCCGGCGGCTGGCACCTCAACGTGCCCATCCTCTCCAGCCAGCTGATGTCCGTCCCGGACCTCAGCCTGGTAGGCCAGTTCGATCTCTTTGGTTCGTTCGCCAGGATCGGTGGATTGGCTGCCACAATGCTGGTCTTCACCCTGGTGTTCACCAACTTCTTCGACGCCATGGGCACCATGACCGGCCTGGCCAAGAGCGCAGGCGTGGCACACAAGGACGGTACGTTCCCCAAGCTGAAGTCGGCCTTCATCGTTGAAGGCATGGGCGCAGTAGTGGGTGGCGCGACGTCGGGTTCTTCCAACACGGTGTACATCGACTCAGCGGCCGGCATTGGCGAAGGTGCCCGCACCGGTCTCGCTTCGGTGGTCACAGGTTTGTTGTTCCTGGGCTCGATGTTCTTCACACCGCTCACCTCGGTAGTCCCGCTGGAAGTTGCTGCCGCAGCACTGGTTGTGGTGGGCGCGATGATGATGGCGCAGATCCGCGAGATCAAGTTCACCAAGTTCGCCATTGCCCTGCCGGCGTTCCTCACCATCGTGACCATGCCGCTGACCTACTCCATCGCCAACGGCATCGGCGTCGGCTTCATCTCCTTCGCCGTCATCAGCGCGGCGTCCGGGAAGGCCAAGAAGGTCCATCCGCTCATGTGGGTGGTCACCGCGGGCTTCATCATCTACTTCGCCCGGGGCCCCATAAACGCCCTGATGGGTGTCTAGCCCGGAGCCCCAGCCCGCGCCGGCGGGTCAATATCCGGCACATCGAACGGCGGTCCATCCGCACCCACCGCACGAATAGGCGTCAACCGTCGTGATCCTTTGGGAAGAGGCACGACGGCGGGCGGCGGCCCTGCCGGTCAGCTCCCCTGGCCGGCGGGGGCGGGTGCTGTTGCTCCGCTATGGAGTGGGGCAGGGAGATGAAGCCCTGCCCCACTCCTATGAACCCGCTAAACCAATTAGCCGCGACTCCCTCCGCATCCTCAGGAAAATGAGAATATGAGGGCAAGATCGCGCATTGCTCCGGCCGGGCCATCTGGCCGGTGCACCTGAAATAAGGACGTGTTGCCATGCTGGATCTGATGCCTTCGCTGGGCAGTTGGCGGCCTGCGGTCTCTGGCCAACGATGCGCTGTGGCCACGATCGTCGGTACGGGCGGCTCTGTGCCGCGGCCTATGGGCACCTCCATGATGGTCTCCGAACAGGGCGAAATCCTGGGCAGCTTGTCCGGAGGTTGCGTGGAAGGTGCCGTCGTTGAGGCGGCCTTGGAAGCAATGCGCGACGGCGGTCCCCGGCTGGAGTCGTTCGGCTACAGTGCCGAGGACGCGTTCGCCGTCGGACTCACCTGTGGAGGAGAGCTGGAAGTCCACATCCAGCCGCTCGGGGTTGAGTCACGCGAGCTGGCCCTCTTCACAAGCCATGGCGCCCAAGCCCCTGCTGCCATGGCACTTATCCGCAGGCTTGACGCGGGCGGAGGTGCCGTCGTCGTCGATGATCCTGTCAGGTTCCGCGCCATGGAGTCACCGGACCTGGCCCGGCTGGTGGGCGATCATCCCGCCACGCTCTTCGCGGCTGCCGCGCAACTTGAGCCGCTGCTCCAGGGTGGCCGCACCGAGCTGGTCCGGCTGGCACCGCCCGAAGGATGCATCGACGGTTGGGTGACTGTGGAAAGGTGGGAATCCGCCGACCCCGAAGAAGAAGAAACACAGCCCGAGCCCATTACGTTGTTCGTCGAAAGCCGCTTGCCGGCCGCACGGATGCTGATCTTCGGCGCCAACGACTTTGGCGCCGCTTTGCTCCCCGCCGCACAATTGCTCGGCTACAACGTCACGCTCTGCGACGCCCGCCCCGCGTTTGCCACGCAATCCCGCTTCGCCGGCGCGGACCAAGTGATCACCGACTGGCCGCACCGCTACCTCGAAAGCGAAGCAGCAGCCGGCCGGATCGATGCCCGAACCGCGGTGTGCGTCCTGACCCACGACCCCAAGTTTGATATTCCCCTGCTCGAAACCGCACTGAAACTTCGGCTGGCCTATGTTGGTGCGATGGGATCCCGTCGCAGCCATCGACAACGCGTTGACGCGCTGCTCGACGCCGGTACTCCCGCCGAAGCCCTCGAGCGGCTGCATTCACCGATCGGGCTGGACCTGGGTGCCGTGACTCCCGCTGAAGTAGCGGTATCGATCACGGCAGAGATCGTCGCCGGGCGGGGGAGCGCCGCCCGCCAAGCTGCTGCCGGGTATGCACCCGCTTTTCCATCTCTCAAGGACGTCTCCGGACCGATCCATTCGGCACGTCAACACCTCACTCAGGAGGACCCATGGACATGAACACCATCGAGGCCGTGGTGCCCACCACGGACCCGGCGCAATGGCGCGACGGCGATGCCTGGCTGGCCGGAGGAACCGTCCTCTTTTCCTACGGGAGCACCGTCCTCAAGCGGCTCCTCGACTTGGGCGAAGCGGGCTGGCCTGCCATCACTGTGACCGAGCATGGCATCGATCTCGCGGCAACATGCACAGTTGCCGAGCTCTACGCCTTGCCACGCGACGCGGAGATTGCTGACCGCGAGTGGCCCGGCTTGGCGTTGTTCCGCCCGTGCTGCGACTCGTTCGTGGCCTCCTTCAAGGTTTGGAACATGTCCACTGTGGGCGGCAACATCTGCACGTCCCTTCCGGCGGGACCCATGATCTCGCTCTGCGCAGGACTCGACGCCGTGGCAACGATCCTCAGCCCGGATGGCGGAAGCCGGACCGTTCCGGTGGCCGATTTCGTCGTGGACGATGCGCAGAATGTGTTGGCTCCGGGGGAGCTCCTGCGTAGCATCCACCTTCCGGCTTCGGCGCTGTCAGCCCGGGTTGCCTTCCGGCGGCTTTCGCTCAGCAACCTCGGACGTTCCGGTGTCTTGCTGATCGGGCGGCTCGACCCCGACGGCGGTCTGGTCATCACCGTGACTGCGTCCACCAAAAGGCCGGTGCAGTTGCGGTTCCCCGCCGGGCAGGTGCCCGACGCCGGGACGTTGGCTGACGCCGTCGAGAATTCCATTTCGTGGCCGCTGTACCACGACGACATCCACGGGCTCCCGGCATGGCGTCGAGACATGACGTTCAAGTTGGCTGAGGAAATCAGGGCCGAACTCCGGGGCGAATCGATGGTGGTGTCGGGCGACTTCTGGCCGCCCCACGCAACATCGCCGCAACCGTCCGCGCAGCCCGCACAACCAGGCACCCCGTAGAAGGAGGCCCACCATGGCAATTGAAATCAACGGCGCTGCCACGCAGGCCACGCCCCGCCCCGGCCAATGCCTGCGCACTTTCCTCCGCGAACAAGGAAACTTTGGCGTCAAGAAGGGCTGCGACGGCGGCGACTGCGGAGCCTGCACCGTCCACGTTGACGGCACTCCGGTCCACAGCTGCATCTACCCGGCCGTCCGGGCAGAAGGCAAGGCAGTGACCACCATCGAAGGCCTCTCCAAAGACGGCGAGTTGCACCCTGTGCAGGAGCAGTTCCTGGAGGGGCAAGGCTTCCAGTGTGGCTTCTGCACCGCCGGAATGATGATGACCGCGGCCACGTTCGACGACGAGCAACGGGCCAACCTTCCGCGCAGCCTCAAGGGCAACCTATGCCGCTGCACCGGTTACCGCTCCATCGCCGACGCCGTCTGTGGACTTGGCGGCGACCACCACCATGACGCCGGCTCAACGGGCCAGCTCGGCGACAATGTTCCAGCTCCCGCAAGCCACGCTGTGGTCACGGGAACCGCGCGTTACACGCTCGACGTGCCGGCCGAGCAACTGCAAGGCCTGCTGCACCTCAAGCTGCTCCGTTCGCCGCACGCCCACGCTCGCATCATCTCCATCGACAAGACCGCGGCCCTCGCGGTTCCCGGCGTCCTGGCAGTGTTCACTCACGAGGACGCACCGACGCAACTTTTCTCCACCGCCCAGCACGAGCTCTACACCGACGACCCCGACGATACCCGCGTGCTGGATAACGTGGTGCGGTTCATCGGGCAGCGTGTAGCAGCCGTTGTGGCTGAATCCGTGGGCGCTGCAGAGGCCGGAGCTCGCGCGCTGGTGGTGGAGTACGAACTGTTGGACGCTGTGTTCAGCCCGCACGAGGCGCTTCTGCCAGGGGCCCCGGCCATTCACGGTGAGAAAGATGGCGAAACTTCCCGGATTTCGCGTCCGCACCAGAACGTCATCGCCGAGGTCCACACAGAGCTGGGCAGTGTCAGCGACGGTTTCGCGAACTCCGACTTCATCCACGAGCACACTTACCAGACGCAGCGCGTCCAGCACGTTGCCATGGAAACCCACTCGTCCATTGCATGGCTGGACGAGGAAGGCCGCTTGGTGGTTCGATCGTCCACGCAGGTTCCCTTCTTGGTCAAGCGCACGCTGGGACGGTTGTTTGACCTGCCGGAAGACCGCATTCGGGTGGTGGCCGGCCGGGTTGGCGGCGGCTTTGGCGGAAAGCAGGAAGTCCTGACGGAGGACCTGGTGGCACTTGCCACCCTGAAGCTCCGCCGCCCTGTGCAGGTGGAATTCACCCGCACTGAGCAGTTCACGGCCACAACAACCAGGCATCCGTTCACCATCAAGCTCAAGGCCGGTGCCAGCAGGGATGGTCACCTGACAGCGCTCCAGGTGGAAGTTGTCACCAACACCGGCGCCTATGGCAACCACGCGCCGGGCGTCATGTTCCACGGCTGTGGTGAATCCCTGGCCCTGTACAAATGTGCCAACAAGAAAGTGGATGCCCAGGCCGTCTACACCAACACCGTTCCGGCCGGCGCGTTCCGCGGCTATGGCTTGAGCCAGATGATCTTCGCGATCGAGTCCGGCATGGACGAGCTCGCGGTGGGCATTGGCATGGATCCCTTGGAATTCCGGCTCAACAACATGGTTCGGCCGGGAGATGACATGCTCTCCACCAGCCCCGAGCCCGAGGAAGACGTCCACTACGGCAGCTACGGCCTGGACCAGTGTGTGTCACTGGTCCGGGACGCCTTGGACAGGGGCAAGGAACGCTACCGGGCAGCAGGCCTGGACGACCTTGGTCCGGACTGGGTCACCGGCGAAGGCGCAGCGTTGTCCATGATCGACACCGTCCCGCCGCGCGGCCACTTCGCACACACCCGGGTGAGCCTGGAAGCGGACGGAAGGTTCGCCGTCGACGTCGGAACTGCCGAGTTCGGTAACGGCACCACAACTGTTCACGCCCAATTGGCGGCAACCGCACTGGCGACGACGGCGTACAACGTGACTGTTCGCCAGTCCGATACCGACCTTGTGGAGCACGACACCGGCGCCTTCGGTTCGGCCGGTACGGTGGTGGCCGGCAAAGCGACGCACGCTGCCGCCGTCGAACTTGCATCCCGCATCCGCGTGGTAGCCGCGGCACTCGAAAGGGTGCCGGAGGCAGACTGCGTGCTGATGGCCGACGGCGTTCTGGTTGCTGGATCGCGCACGGTGCCGCTCACCGAAATTTTCGACGCCGCCAGGCACCAGGGCGTGCAGCTCGCCGCGGACGGGAACTGGGGCGGGACGCCGCGTTCGGTAGCGTTCAACGTGCACGGATTCCGTGTTGCGGTCAACACCGGAACGGGTGAGCTGCGGATCCTGCAGAGTGTGCAAGCTGCTGACGCCGGCGTTGTGGTGAACCCGCGGCAGTGCCGTGGGCAGATCGAGGGCGGGATCGCGCAGGCACTTGGTGCGGTTCTGTATGAGGAAGTGAAAGTGGACGACGCCGGACGCGTCACCACGGACATCCTGCGGCAGTATCACATTCCGTCCTTCGCGGACGTGCCGCGCAGCGAGGTCTACTTCGCATCCACCAACGACACCACCGGTCCGCTCGGCGCCAAGTCCATGAGCGAGAGCCCGTTCAACCCGGTGGCGCCAGCACTGGCCAACGCGATCCGCAACGCGACAGGGATCCGCTTCGGCGAGCTGCCCATCGCCCGCGACAAGATCTACTTGGCCCTCCGCGACCGTACTCTCATTCCCAACTGAGTCGCAGTTGAGCGCGTTTTGAGCCGTCAAAACGCGCTCAACTGCTACCTACTTGGGTGAAAGCTACTTGGGCGAAAGATCGAGCTCCATGAACACGCTGTTCGGGTCCAGGGTGTAATCGGCAAACGGTGGGCACTCGGTAAATCCGTGCCGGGCGTACAGACGACGCGCGGGCGCAAAGTACTCCTCGGTTCCCGTCTCCAAGCTGACGCGGGCGTAGCCGCGCTCCGATGCCTCGGCCACGATGTGCTTGAGCATCAGGGTGGCCACTCCGCGTCCCCGTGCTTCGGCGGTGGTGCGCATCGACTTGATCTCTGCATGCCCGGTGGACAACGCTTTCAACGCGCCACACCCCAGCAGAACGCCGTCCTCGCGCGCGGTCCAGAAGGTGATCGCGTCGGTGGACAGCGCTGAATGGTCCAGCGCATGCACGCTCTCAGCGGGCGACGTAGCGAACATGTCAGCCAGGTGTTCATCGAGTAGCCGATGGACGTCGGGGAGTGTGGGATCGTCAGTTTCGATGCGGATCATGCCCCCAAATTTACCGGTCCGGGCAGGTTCACATATCCAGCAGGTGCAGCTGATCCTTGGTGTCCAGGTCCTCGCCGGAACAGAGATCGCTGCAGTCCACCAGATCCACCAGTCCCGGGTGCGCCTTCAGGAAGGACCGCGCACCCGTGTCACCATTGGCGGCTTCTGCCGCTTGGGCTCGGAGTTCGACGTCGATAATCACCGGGTGCCGACGCTTGAGGTGACCTGACTCGTCCGGGTAGGCGGCTGCCGTGACCCGTCCGGAATGGTGGCTGCCCAGCAGCCTGCTTACCGCCGTCGGGGTTAACCCTGGTTGGTCCACCAAAGCAACCATGATGCTGTTGCCGGGTGCGGCGGCTTCGATTCCTGCGCGGAAGGATCCGGCCATGCCCTTGGCCCAGTTTTCGTTCACTACCACGAGGTGTGGACCCAGGTCAGTGGTACTCCGGACGCGGTCCGCCTCTGCGCCCAGCACCACCACAACTTCGCGGCAACCGCCGTCGAACAGGGTGTCGGCAAGGACCTCTACCAGCGTCCGGCCGCGGAAGGGCAAGAGGGCTTTGGGCCCTCGGCCCAGTCGCGTGCCGGCCCCCGCGGCAAGCAGGACGCCCGTGGTCGGCGCCGCGCCGGATTCGCTCATAACCTCACCATACGCGCGGGCTTCCGTGAGGTCTCTAGGTCCTTTCGTGCTTTCCATTTCATCTACCTAAATCGGTTGCAAATTACTCGCGGGTAGGTCTGTTGGTGGCCTGAATTGGCCATTATTGTCGGGAACGGAGTTATGAAGTCAGCTCGGGCGCGACGATGCGTGAAGGGTAAAGGGGAACATGGCGGGTAGTTTCGAGATTCTCAAAGCCGGACAGGACACATTCCGGTTCCGGCTAACAGACAACGACGGCAGGATTGTGGCAGTGTCGCCACAGTTCCCAAATCTGAAGGCCGTAGTGGCCGGTATCAACGCGGTCCGCGAGAATGCCGCGACTGGCTTCATCGTTGATCACAGGAACCTTGGCACCTGAGCTTGGCTCGGGTTCCCGGCGAAACGCAATTGGCGGCAGTGTTCTTCACGAACACTGCCGCCAATTTTTGTTGGTTCGGGTTTAGGCGTCGCCGCCTGATCCGCCGGTGGTCCCGGCGTTCACGTCAAGAAGCTTGTACCGATCAATGGCGTACGACGGCGCGCCCTCCTCGACTTCACCCCTCGCCGCCAGCAACTGGAGGGTTTTGGCGACGATGGAGTGGGTGTCGTTTTTGAAGTAGCGGCGTGCGGCTTGGCGGGTGTCGGAGAAGCCGAAGCCGTCTGCTCCGAGGGAGGCGAAGTCGTTGGGGATGAATTGGCGGATTTGGTCGGGGACGGCTTTCATGTAGTCGGAGACGGCGATGACTGGTCCGGTGGTGCCGGCGAGTTGTTCGGTGATGAACGGGGTGCGGGCGGGTTGGCCGGGGTTGAGGAAGGCGTGTTCTTCGGCGGCGAGTCCGTCGCGTCGGAGTTCGTTCCAGGAGGTCACGGACCAGACCTCGGCGGCGACGTTCCAGTCTTCGTTGAGGATGCGTTGGGCTTCGAGGGCCCAGGGTACGGACACGCCGGAGGCGAGGATGTTCGCGGTGGGGCGGGTGTTTTCTCCTGCGGGGGCGGGGTTGAGGTGGTAGATGCCTTTGAGGAGTCCGTTGAGGTCCAGGTTTTCTGGTTCGGCGGGTTGGGTGATGGGTTCGTTGTAGACGGTGAGGTAGTACATCACGTTTTTATCTGTACTGTCGTCGCCGTACATTTGTTCGAGGCCGTGGCGGATGATGTGGCCGATTTCGTAGCCGTAGGCGGGGTCGTAGGTGAGGACGGCGGGGTTGGTGGAGGCCAGGATGGGGGAGTGTCCGTCGGCGTGTTGGAGTCCTTCGCCGGTGAGGGTGGTCCGTCCTGCGGTGGCGCCGATGATGAAGCCGCGGGTCATTTGGTCCGCGGCGGCCCAGAAGGAGTCTCCGGTGCGTTGGAAGCCGAACATGGAGTAGAACACGTAGATCGGGACCAGGGGTTCGCCGTGGGTGGCGTAGGCGGTGCCGGCGGCGGTGAAGGCTGCGACGGCGCCGGCTTCGTTGATGCCGGGGTGGATCAGTTGCCCGGCGGGGGATTCTTTGTAGGCCAGGACGAGGTCGCGGTCCACGGAGAGGTAGTTCTGGCCCTTGGGGTTGTAGATTTTCGCGGTCGGGAAGAACGCGTCCATGCCGAAGGTGCGGGATT
>NZ_JBIVQG010000005.1:0-305695 GCF_044755025.1 Paenarthrobacter sp. NPDC092416 | reverse complement strand
GTGAACTTCGACGCCGCCAACAACACCGTCTCGGTCATCTTCACCCCCGCCGGCCTTGCCATCCTGGCAGCCCACACCGACACCCGCGTGCAGGTGGTCGTCAACACCCAGGTCAACACCATCGGTGAAATCGAAAACGAAGCACTCGTCTACCCGAACGCGAACAGCTTCACCATCACCCCGGGCCAGCCCGGCGGCCCGATCGTTACACCCCCGGTCGTGACCAAATGGGGCGAAATGACCCTGCAGAAGGTCAACGAGAACGGTGCCGCCCTTGCCGGTGCCGCGTTCTCCGTCTACGCAACCCAAGCCGACGCCGAAGCCGGAACCAACCCGATCACCCTCAACGGCCAGACCGTCTTCACCGTCGCAGCGGACGGCACCCTGACCATCTCCGGCCTGCGCTACTCGGACTGGGCCAACGGCGCAGCCGTGGCACCCGGCGACGCCGAGTACCGCACCTACTACCTCGTCGAGACCACCGCCCCGGCAGGATACGAACTGCTCGCCGAGCCCGTTTCCTTCCTGATCAACACCGCCACCACCACCGTCGGGATCGACCTGCAAGTCAAGAACATCCCCTCCAACAGCGGCTTTGAACTGCCCCTGACCGGTGGCGTGGGAACCGGCATCCTCTACGCAGCAGGCGCCCTGCTCGTTACCGGCGCAGCACTGATGTTCGCCCGCAACCGCAAAACCAACAACAACTAACCACAACCAACAACAACCAGCCACAACACCGGATAGCCGCCACCGCGGCACCCGGGAATGAACGAACCCGAAGTGGGGAAGAACGCCAACCAAGCGCTCTTCCCCACTTGCATTCCCCTCAGCACTCTCCATAGCTGCTGCACTTCAAAACCGCCGCAGCCCGTTTGATGGTCAACTGCTGCGATACCGAGCCACATTCGGTGCATGCGGAGCATTCCGGCGTCACAAAAAGGCCCGTCAGTGCACAGCATCAACGTGAATGGAACAACAGAAGCTGAAGACTCCGAGGCACCCCTGAAAGACTTGGCCACGACGTCGCCCATCCTTGCGGCAAAGCTCGCTCGCCTGCCGGCTGAACAGGTGGCCATGATCCTTGGGGAATGGCCGGCCGAAGGCGGTATTAGCGCAGCAAGAGCGGGCATGCCTGGCAGCTGAGGGGAATTCTGTCGGTGCTCTGTGTCAGAGTCTTTGTATGACTGCTCCACTTCTTGCCCACGCTACCGACTACGGACGAATGTACGCCCGCTCAACGACAGAGCAATTCTCTGTCCCCTCCATCACCACGGTGATAGGGCAGCAGGCGCACTCCCTGGACGGTTGGTTCAGTTATATGGGAGCAAGCAGCTTGGCGGCGGATCCCGAACTTCCAGGCTTGCTTGGGAGCCCCGCGAGGATCCGGCAGGCAGTGAACAAGGCGGCAAAGGCCGCCGAGGTGTACCGGGACGACGCCGCTGCGCGTGGCGATCGGGTCCACAACTACTGTGAGCAAGTGGCCCTGCGCGCGCTGGGGCGCCCCCACCGGATGCAGGAATGCAGAGACGAGCTTGCCTCCAACGGCGAACAGGCGTTCGCCGCCCGCTTCGATGAATGGTGGGAGCTCTACCGGGTGGAACCCATCGCACCGGAGATCACAGTGTGGAACAAGGCCGTGGGGTACGCAGGCACCTTGGACCTGGTCGCCAGGATCAACGGGCGCATCTGCCTGATTGACTACAAAACCAAAGGCACGACGCGGGACGGCACGGTCAAAGCGTTGGATGACAAGGTCGTCATGCAGCTCGTGGCCGGCATGAAGGCCGAGGAAAGCCTGGTGGACCCGGTGACGGGCGAATGGGAGCCGTGGGCCTATGGCGAGAATCCCATGTTGCTCGCTGTGGCCATCGGCGAAACCGAAGTCCGCCCGCAGCGCGCCAACCCGGATGTCCTCAAACACCACTGGTGGAAGTTCTGCGCGCTCCGGCGCGTCTGGGAAATGAATGCCGACGTCCTGGCAGCCGGACATGCGCTCCTGCCGGTGGCTCCGCCGTCGTACATCTCACAAGGAAGCGCCGCCTTGGGCGGCGGCAACACGATGCACTCAACTAAACTGGCTTAGGCTCCGCAACAGCCGGACCAGAGTTTTGACGATCGTGAGGAATGACAGCAGATGGCCATTTTGAGTATCCGAATCATCGGCGATCCGGTGTTGCGCACCGTCGCAGATCCCGTCACGGAATTCGGGCCTGAGTTGGCCAAGCTTGTTGCTGACATGACGGAAACCATGGAGGATGTGGACGGCGCAGGCTTGGCCGCACCCCAGATTGGCGTCAGCCAGCGTGTTTTCACGTACCGGATCGGGGGAGTGGAAGGGCACATCATCAACCCTGTCCTCGAAAACAGCGAGGACTTCCAGCCCGACGAGGTCGAGGGCTGCCTCTCCATACCGGGTCTCGGCTTCCCGGTCCGGCGTCACCGCGCCACCAAGGCAACCGGCGTGGATCTGAACGGGAATCCTGTTTCTGTGGACGCAGAGGGCATGCTGGCACGTTGCTTTCAGCACGAAACGGATCACCTTGACGGTGTCCTGTACACGGATCGGCTGGAGGGCGAGGACCGGAAGGCTGCGCTTCGTGCCATCCGCAACGCCAACTATCACGCCATTACGGAGCAGACGACGTCGCAGCGGGCAACGTCCGTGGGCTCCAGTTTTGGTGGCGGTAGTTTTGGGGTGCCCGAGTGAGGGTTCTCTTCGCGGGAACTCCTGCGGTGGCGGTTCCGTCCCTGGATGCACTGGTTAAGGAGGGCTTCGACGTCGTGGCGGTCCTCACCCGCCCCGATGCTCCGCTGGGCCGGAAACGCGTCCTGACCCCGTCGCCCGTCGCTGCGCGTGCGGAGGAGCTGGGCATCAAGGTCATCCGCGCGGCCAAGGTCGACGCTGAAACCACGGCGCGAATCGCCGAGGTAAGCCCCGATGTTGCGGCGATCGTTGCATACGGGGGCATTGTTCCTCGCACGGCACTGAACGTCCCGAAGCATGGCTGGGTCAACCTGCACTTCTCCCTGCTGCCGGCATGGCGGGGTGCCGCCCCGGTCCAGCGTTCTCTCATCGCGGGCGACGACATCACAGGAGCCGCAACCTTCCAGCTCGAAGAGGGGCTGGACACAGGTCCCGTCTTCGGAACGCTCACGGAAACCGTCCGCCCGGAAGACACTGCAGGAGACCTCCTGGACCGTCTGTCTATCAGTGGCGCTGTCCTGCTGAGCCAAACACTTTCAGCCATTGACGCAGGACAAGCCGCCCCGCAGCCGCAAAGCGGGGATGTCTCGCTTGCTCCGAAGCTGCAGCTCGACGATGGCCGCCTTGATTGGCACGAACCCGCCCTGGCCCTTAACCGAAGGGCACGCGGGGTGACTCCCGAACCTGGCGCCTGGACAACACTTGAAGGCCAGCGGGTCAAGCTTGAACCAGTCGGGCTGCGCCCCGAGGTCAGGGACCTTGCTCCAGGGGCCATCCGCGTTAGTGGAAAGGCCGTACTGGTAGGCACTGGATCACACGCGGTGGAACTTGGCCGGATCCAGCCGGCAGGCAAGAAGATGATGTCGTCGGCCGATTGGGCCCGCGGCTTGGCAACACCCGAAAGAGTGGTATTCGAATGAGTGAGTCCGGCCGGCGAGGCCCCAACAGCAGCGGGAGCCGGGACGGTGGCGGACAAGGCAACCGTGGGCCGCGCGCCGACAGCAAGCGCAATGCCCAAGGGCGGGAGCGCAACCGTGGCCCGCAGAAGGGCTACTCCACCAACGCCCCTTCCCAGCGAACGCGTCGTGCGGATCCCGCCCGCTTGGTGGCGTTCGAAGTTCTAAGGGCGGTCGCGTCCGAGGATGCCTATGCCAACCTTGTTCTTCCGGCCCGCATCCGCGAGCACCGTCTGGACCGTCGTGATGCCGGCTTTGCCACTGAGCTGAGCTACGGCGCACTGCGCGGCCAGGGCACCTACGACGCCGTCCTGGCCCGATGCGTGGATCGTCCCCTGGAGAAACTCGATCCCGCCATCCTGGATGCCTTGCGAATCGGTGCGCACCAACTTCTTTCCATGCGCGTTCCCGCTCACGCTGCACTCGACCAGACCGTGGGCCTTGCCCGCGCCGTCATTGGAGCCGGACCGTCGACATTGATCAACGCCGTCTTGCGCAGGGTTACCGCCCACACCATGGAGGAGTGGCTCGAGGTGCTCCTGGAGAACGAAACCGACGCGACCAAGATTGCTGCTTTGCGGCACGCACACCCGGAGTGGATTGTCCGCGCCCTGCGCCAGTCACTGGTCAATCACGGACGTCCTTCGTCAGACATTGAGGCCCTCCTGGAGGCCGACAACGCCGCGCCCGTAGTGAATCTTGTAGCGCTGCCTGGCCTTGGCAGCCTGGATGAAGCCTTCGACCTGGGCGCCACAGCGGGCGAGTTGGTGGAAGGTTCTGCCCTGTCCGCCGGTGGCGACCTCGGACGTCTCGAGTCTGTCCGCACAGGAACGACGCGCGTCCAGGATGTCGGTTCACAGCTGGTGGCCCGTGCACTTGCCGGTGTCGATCTTGGCACTGCCTCTTCCGACGGCGAGCAGTGGTTGGACCTGTGCGCAGGACCGGGCGGAAAGGCGGCGCTGCTGGCCGCTTTGGCACACCGCGACGGCGCCAAACTCCTGGCGAACGAACCCGCACCGCACCGCGCCAAGCTCGTTCAGCAGGCTCTCTCCGCAGTGCCGGACGAGAGTTGGACCGTCCGGACCGGTGATGGTCGCGAAGTCGGCGGCGAGCAGCCCGAGGCGTTTGACCGTGTCCTCGTAGACGTCCCGTGCAGCGGACTCGGCGCACTGCGCAGGCGCCCCGAGTCCCGCTGGCGCCGCGCCCCGAAGGACATCGCGGATCTCGGTCCGCTGCAGCGGGAGTTGTTGAAGTCCGCCATTGACGCCGTAAAGCCCGGCGGAGTGGTGGCCTACGTGACGTGCTCGCCGCACCCGGCGGAGACCACCGCCGTCGTCAGTGACGTCCTGGCCAAGCGTGAGGACCTTGAACTGCTCGACGCCGGCAAGGCGCTGGATGCCGTCAGCCTGAACGGCAACCTCGGTGCGGGCCACGAGCTCACGGCCCAACTCTGGCCGCACGTGCACCAGACCGACGCCATGTTCATGGCGATTATCCGCAAGAAGCCGTAACCCTTTCGCGGATCCCATGCCGGACGCGGTAGCTTCTGCTGTGTCCGGCATGTGCCGTCGATTGCCCACCATCAACCCGAGGGGATTGCCATGCCTCAGTGCTGTATCAACCCGAGCATCCTGTCCGCTGACTTCGTCAATCTTGAGGCGGAGTTGCAGAGGATCAGCAACGCCGATGCCGTCCACGTGGATGTCATGGACAACCACTTTGTGCCCAACCTGACCCTCGGGCTGCCCGTAGTTCAGCGGATCCAGGCCGTCAGCCCGGTTCCGCTGGATGCCCACCTGATGATCTCCGACGCCGACCGCTGGGCGCCGGCGTACGCGGACGCCGGAGTCGCTTCCGTGACGTTCCATGCCGAGGCCGCCATGGCTCCGATCAAGCTGGCTCGGGAACTGCGGGCCCGTGGCTCCAAGGCAGGGATGGCCCTGCGACCGGCCACTCCCGTGGAACCGTACTTGGACATGCTCAGCGAGCTGGACATGTTGTTGATCATGACGGTCGAACCTGGCTTCGGTGGGCAGTCTTTCCTTGACGTCACCTTGCCCAAGATCCGGCGTGCCCGGGCTGCTATCGACGGCTCCGGCATCGGGGTTGCCCTGCAGGTGGACGGTGGCATCACTGAGGAGACCATTCTCCGAGCAGCCGAAGCGGGCGCCAACGTGTTCGTAGCGGGATCGGCCGTCTACGGCCATGAGGACCCCGCAGCCGCGATCGAGAAGCTGCGCGCAGCGGGCTCGCGCTAGGAATCTTCCGGTTTCGACCGAACAGGCGTGACTACCGTCATGCCTGTTACGAAGATTGCAGGGAATAGCCTGACCGGCTGTCCGGTTATGGCAGAATAGCAACACACAATACGTGCTCCGGGGTCGGTGTAAGTCCGAACCGGCGGTTATAGTCCGCGACCCGCGCGCCACTGGGATCCAAGCAATTGGAACCCGATGGCAGACGGTTGAACCGGTGAAATTCCGGTACCGACAGTTAAAGTCTGGATGGGAGAAGCACGTACAGTCATGCTTTGGGTGTCCTTTAGCGGCGCCCGGCATTGCGCTGTCGTACACCCCCGGAGCCATCGCGGCTTAGAGGGAAGGAACGGCATGGACTTTCTGCGATGGCTCTTCGAAGCACAGATTCCCGTTGGAGGATCTGCGCTTGTCTTACGCGAAGTGCTTGGCAACATTTTTGGGCTCGCCAGCGCCCTCGGCGGAATGCGCCGCAAAGTCTGGGCATGGCCCGTGGGCATTGTGGGGAATATCCTCTTGCTGACGGTCTTCCTTGGAAACGTCTTCGGCGCGGCCGCCCCCGCGACTCTTTGGGGACAGGCCGCCCGTCAAATCATGTTCATCGGCGTCGCCGTGTATGGCTGGTCCCGCTGGCAGCAAAGCAAGCAGGCCAGTACCGAAGGGCGTGCCATTATTCCCGGCTGGGCCGGCAACAAGGTCCGGATCGCCCTGATTGGCGCGATGATCGCCGGCACAGCCGCACTGACTCCGCTGTTTGACGCTCTGGGTTCCTACCCACCGGTGTGGGCCGACGCGTGGACGTTCATGGGATCCCTTCTCGCCACGTACGGCATGGCCAAGGGCTGGACGGAATTCTGGCTGATCTGGGTAGCCGTGGACATTGTGGGCGTGCCGCTCTTATTCAGCGCTGGTTACTACGCCAGTGCCGTCATGTACCTGTTCTACGGCTTCTTCACCCTCGCAGGGTTCTTCGTCTGGTGGCGGGCCGACAAGCGGGAACACGGGAACAACACCGCAAGCGTCGTACCCGCAGCCGTTGGAGCTGCGCCATGACCTCTACAGTTTTCAGTTCTGCAGAAACGGCCGCGATGGACGTCGCCTTGGCGGCTGCCTTGGGCGGGCCGCGCGGCGCGAACCCGTTGGTGGGAGCTGTTGTCCTCGGTCGCGACGGCGAGCATCTCGTGACGGGTTACCACCGCGGAGCCGGTACAGCCCACGCCGAGGCCGACGCCATCCACCAGGCCGCTCAGCGGGGCGTGGACCTCAAGGGAACCACTATGGTGGTCACCCTGGAGCCCTGCAACCACGTGGGCCGCACCGGTCCCTGCGCGCAGGCCATCATCGAAGCCGGCGTGGCCAAGGTGATCTACGCCGTCGATGATCCCCACGATCCCGCCGCGGGCGGCGCCCGGACGTTGCAAGCTGCGGGAGTCGACGTCGAATCCGGCCTCGCCGCCGACAAGGCGTTTGATCTCAATCGCGAATGGTTCGACGCCGTCGCAACCCAACGTCCGTTCGTCACCTTGCACATCGCCCAGACGCTGGACAGCCGCATTGCGGCGGTGGACGGGACCAGTCAATGGATCTCCAGCCCGGAGTCGCTGGCGGACAATCACGGGCTCCGTGAACTGATCGACGCGATCCTTGTAGGCACGGGAACCGTCCTGATTGACGATCCACGGCTGACTGCCCGAACTCCCGCCGGCGACCCGTCGCCAAGGCAACCGTTGCGGGCCGTCATGGGACTTCGTGATGTTCCCGAGGCGGCCGCGGTCCGGGGGACCGACGGTAAGTTTCTGCACTTGCCCACCAGGGAGCCGGCAGAAGCGCTTCATATGCTCTTCGCCGAGGGCGTCCGGCATGTGATGGTCGAAGGTGGCTCCAGCATCCTCAGTACGTTCCTGGCCGCAGGCTTGGTGGATGAACTGATCATTTACCTGGCACCCACATTGTTGGGCTCGGGCACTCCCGCGCTGCGGGACCTCGGCATCTCGACCCTTGCCGACGCGCAACGCTGGTCTTGGGACGAGGCCGGTGGCGGCTCCGTCCAAACCTTGGGCAGCGATCTCAGGCTGCACCTACGATCCATGCGGTCCACATCCACCGCACCAAAGAATTCCCTTCCGCGCAGTGAAGCTGCGGAACACGTCACAGGAGGACACTGATGTTTACCGGAATCGTTGCCGAGCAGGGCACTGTCCTGGGCATTGAGCACGACGGCGATGCCAGCGCGACGCTGCGCCTGAAGGCGCCGACCACCACCGATGGTCTGGCGTTGGGCGGTTCGATCGCGGTGAACGGCGTCTGCCTCACCGCAACCCGCATTGACGGGCAGGATTTCAGCGTGGACGTCATGGGGGAGACCCTGGTCCGCACCACCATCGGCGAACTAGCCGCGGGCGACACCGTGAACTTGGAGCGTTGCGTCCAGGCAGGGGGCCGGTTGGACGGACATGTTGTCCAAGGCCACGTGGACGGCGTTGGGGAATTGCTCGAACGCGAACCGCTGGGCAACTGGGACAGGCTGCGTTTTGGCGTCCCGGCCCCGCTGGCACGGTACATCGCCGAAAAGGGGTCGATCGCTGTCGACGGTGTTTCACTGACTGTCACAGCAGTGAGTGCCGCCGCCGAAGCGGCCCCGTGGTTCGAGGTAGGCCTTATTCCGACCACCCTCGAGGAAACCGGACTGGGCGCCAAGCCCGTCGGTGCCCGTGTCAACCTGGAAGTGGACGTGCTGGCCAAGTACACCGAACGGCTGCTGTCCTTCGCGCCCCAGGGCGCCCCGGCTCACCGGGCCGGCGACGACGCTACTGCAGATCAGGAGGCTGCGCGATGAGCACCTCAACGAAGAGCATTCCGACTGCAGACCTCCCCAACGCGGTCAGGCGCCAGGGTCTCGATCCCGTGGAAGCGGCCATCGCCGCGATGGCCGCCGGAAAAGCCGTGATCGTTGTCGACAACGAAGACCGCGAGAACGAAGGCGACATCATCTTCGCCGCTGAGCACGCCACTCCCGCGCTCATGGGCTGGACCATCCGATATTCCTCGGGCGTCATTTGCGTGCCCCTCGAAGGGGACCGCGCCGACACCCTCGCGCTGCCGCCCATGGTGGAAGTCAACGAGGACGCAAAGGGCACCGCATACACCGTTTCCTGCGACGCCGCCCACGGTGTGAGCACCGGTATTTCGGCCACTGACCGGGCGCTGACGGCCCGGATTCTTGCCGATCCCACCAGCACCCCGGCGGCCATCACGCGACCCGGGCATATTTTCCCGCTGCGGGCCGTTAAGGGTGGAGTGCGTGAACGTCCAGGCCATACGGAAGCTGCCGTGGACCTGTGCCGTCTCGCCGGGCTGGCTCCGGTGGGCGTGATCGCCGAGTTGGTACATGACGATGGTGAAATGATGCGCTTGGACAGCCTGCGCGAGTTCGCCGCCGAACACGGATGCCCCCTCATCTCCATTGAGGACCTGGTGGCATACGTCGACGCGGCGGAGTCCCGGGCGACGGACGGTCCAGTAGCAGAGGTTCCAGTGGCAGACGAGGAGAAGTGATGACTGCATCGACAACGCGCAGCGGAGACGCCGCCCGCGCCCCCCATCCCGTGAGCGGCGGCCCGATCGTCCAGTTGCCCACGGCCTTTGGTGATTTCGTGGCCCAGTCCTGGACGGACCACGTCACGGGGGTCGAACACCTCGCAGTGAGTTCGCCCAACCCGCCCAAGCGGGGCCAGGCGCCGCTCGTCAGGCTGCACTCCGAATGCCTCACCGGTGATGTCTTCGGTTCCTACCGTTGCGATTGCGGGGAGCAACTGGCTTTTGCCCTTGAACTCATCCACGAGGAGGGCGGGACCTTGCTTTACCTGCGTGGCCAGGAGGGTCGCGGGATTGGCCTTGCCAACAAGATCAAGGCTTACGCGCTCCAGGAAGCAGGCTTTGACACCGTTGAGGCTAACGAGCAGCTCGGGTTGCCGGTGGATGCCCGTTCGTACAGCGCGGCAGGCCAGATCCTGGCCGAGATGGGCCTGCACAAGGTCCGGCTCCTGAGCAACAACCCGGACAAGCAGAACCGCCTCGCGCAGGCGGGCGTGTCCGTGGTGGAGATGGTTCCTACTGAGGTTCCTTCCCGCGAACAGAACCTGCGCTACCTGCAGACCAAGAAAGACCGGATGGACCATCGGCTAACGCTCGAAACTGAGCCCGCCGGCAACGGCAAGTCCTCCGCAACACGCATTTTCACCAACGACCAAGACTGAACGGAACCCACACAAACAATGAGCGGACACGGCGCCCCCACTATCGACCTCACCACCCTCAATCCCGAGGAAACCTCGCAGCTCAAGCTCGCCATTGTGGCGGCAAGCTGGCACACCCAGATCATGGATGGCCTGGTAGACGGTGCTCTTCGCGCGGCCAAGGAAGCCGGAATTGCAGAACCCACCTTGCTGCGCGTCCCTGGAAGCTTCGAGCTGCCCGTTGCCGCCGCCAGGCTGGCACCGCACTTTGACGCCGTCGTCGCCCTGGGCGTGGTCATCCGTGGCGGCACACCGCACTTCGACTACGTCTGCCAGGCGGCGACGTCGGGACTCACCGATGTCAGCGTGCGCACCGGCGTTCCGGTCGGCTTTGGCGTCCTGACCTGCGATACCGAGCAGCAGGGCCTGGACCGCGCAGGCCTCCCGGGCTCCGCGGAGGACAAAGGACACGAAGCTGTGACCGCCGCCCTCGCAACAGCAGTCACACTCAAGCAGTACAGCTAATCGGGTCCGCACTGCGGACTCTGGAGGGGATGTGGGTGTGTCTTCACTCACATCCCCTTCGTCATGCAACGCCCCAACAAGCGGCGCCCGGCCCGGAGCAAGTAGTCTGGAGGGCGTGAAGAATTTCGAGACGCTGTTCGCAGAACTGAGTGAGAAAGCAGCGACCCGCCCGGCAGGCTCGCGCACGGTTGCCGAACTGGACTCCGGAATCCACGGCATCGGCAAGAAAGTGGTCGAAGAGGCCGCTGAAGTCTGGATGGCTGCGGAGTACGAATCCGACGACGCTGCTGCCGAGGAAATCTCCCAGCTGCTGTACCACCTGCAAGTCCTCATGCTCGCCAAGGGGCTCAGCCTGGAGGACGTTTACAAGCATCTCTAGCCACGCCACTCCGCAAGCTGGTTGGACTTCCTACTGGGAGGCCCACCGAAGCGGGGGCTGCTGCGTGGCCAGAGTGCCTGAAACCTCCATTCCAAACAGAAAGTCTCCCCAATGCTCCGTGTAGCCGTTCCCAACAAGGGATCCCTGTCTGAAGCCGCCTCGGCGATGCTGTCCGAGGCCGGATACCGCCAGCGCCGCGACAGCCGCGAGCTGGTCATGGTTGATCCCGACAATGAGATTGAGTTCTTCTTCCTCCGTCCCCGCGACATTGCGGTCTACGTAGGCCAGGGAACCCTCGACGTCGGCATCACCGGACGTGACCTGCTCCTGGACGCGCAGGTGGAAGCCGAAGAGCTGCTACCCCTGGGCTTCGCCGCCTCCACCTTCCGGTTCGCCGGCCCCGTAGGTGACTTCAACGGCGTCGAGCAGCTTGAAGGCAAGCGCCTCGCCACCAGCTACGACGGACTCCTGCGCGACTACCTCGCAGAGCGCGGCGTCAACGCCAAGGTGGTCCGCCTGGATGGTGCCGTCGAATCGTCGGTCCGGCTCGGTGTTGCGGATGCGATTGCCGACGTCGTGGAGACCGGCAACACGCTTAAGGCCGCCGGCATGGAAATCTTCGGCGAGCCGATCCTGAAGTCCGAGGCTGTCCTGATCCGCCGCAGCGGACCCGGTGGTGCCGCAAACGGCACCGCCAAGGAAATCGAAGTACTCATCCGCCGTTTGCAGGGCGTGCTCGTGGCCCGCCAGTACGTGCTGATGGATTACGACATCCGCAAGGACCTGGTGGAGGACGCAGCAGCGCTCACCCCTGGCCTCGAATCGCCCACCGTTTCGCCGCTGCGCGACTCGGAATGGGTGGCCGTGCGTTCGATGGTTCCCAAGAAGGAAACCAACCGCATCATGGACGAGCTCTATGACCTCGGCGCCCGCGCCATCCTGGTCAGCAGCATCCACGCCTGCCGCATCTGATCCAGAGCCGCAACGCAGAGCAGAAATCCTAGGAGTAAGCACATGGCTGTAGCCGTACGCGTCATCCCATGCCTGGACGTCGACGCCGGCCGCGTAGTCAAGGGCATCAATTTTGAGGGCCTGCGCGACGCCGGTGATCCGGTGGAGCTTGCGCACCGCTACGACAATGGCGGCGCCGACGAGCTGACGTTCCTTGATGTCACGGCATCATCAGGCAACCGCGAAACCACCTTCGATGTGGTCCGCCGCACCGCCGAGGAAGTCTTCATTCCACTCACCGTGGGCGGCGGCGTTCGGGGTGTGGCCGAGGTGGACAAGCTGCTGCGCTTCGGTGCGGACAAGGCCTCCATCAACACAGCCGCCGTAGCCCGGCCCGAGGTCATCGACGAAATCACCCGACACTTTGGCTCGCAGGTCCTGGTGCTCTCGGTCGATGCGCGCCGAACCCGCCCAGGTGACGTCCCGACGTCGTCCGGTTTTGAAGTCACCACGCACGGTGGCCGCACCGGAACCGGTATCGACGCGATCGAGTGGGCAAAGGAAGCCGCGGACCGAGGTGTGGGGGAGATCCTGCTGAACTCGATCGACGCGGACGGAACGAAGGATGGCTTCGACCTCGAATTGATTCGCTTGGTTCGGGCGGCCGTCAACATCCCGATTATCGCCTCCGGCGGCGCCGGGAAACCCGCGCACTTCCCGCCTGCGGTGGAAGCAGGGGCGGACGCCGTGCTGGCCGCGTCAGTATTCCACTTTGGCCCGGACGACATGATCGCCCAGGTCAAGACTGCCATCCGTGAGGCGGGCTTCGAGGTTCGGTAGCTCCTGCCGCCAAACGTAAACTCCACCAGCAAACGCGGGGTCATTTGCGGCCCGTCATCCTTCCGGAGATGGGCCGCACATGACCCCGCGTTCTTGGTTTCTAGAGTCCGATGTCTGCGGACTGAAGGAGCGCGACGGCGTCCGGCTGGCCTTCGAAGGTGACGAGGGCTTGGCCGGTGCGGCCGTGGGCGTGCATGAGCAGTTCGCCGGGTTCGCCCACAATGGCGACGGAAACCGGGGCGCGCTTCGCGACATGGCGGGGACCGCTGGGCCTGACGAGGACGATGCCGAGGTCCACACCCCGGTAGAGGATGGCCGCCCGCTTGATGAGTTCATCCCACAGGGCGTCCGAGTAGGCTTCGTCAAGGGCCCGGGGTGCCCAACGATCGCCTGCCCGGCGGATGTCCTCGGTGTGGACGAAGTACTCGATGAGATTGGAGGTTTCGTCGAGCGCCTTGATCTTCAAGGGGGAGAGGACCGGCGGGCCTTCACGGAAGGTCTTTACGAGTTTGGCGTAATCGTCGGTGGTCTTGAGTTTGGCAGCGAGCTTGGACGTTGCCTTGTCCGACGCTTTGCCGAGGCTGGGAATCAGGAGGCCGATGCCAACAGCGGCTTTTCGCTCCCGAAGGTACAAATGCGCGGCAAGGTCACGGGTGAGCCACCCTTCGCAGAGCGTGGGGGAGTCAGGCCCGGCCGCCAGGAGTGTTTCGGCCAGTACTTCTCGGGAAGGATCGACGAAATGCATCACTTGTGAAACTAGCACGATCCGGGCCCTGTTGCGCAGTGGAACCGCCGCAGAATCTGCCTCTCCTGAAAGGCACTAGACTTGATCTGATGTCAGAGCAGTCCGCCCCCAGCCCCTCTCCCGCCGTGAAGCTTTCCAGCGACCCCGGGAGCCCTTTGCCGCAGGAGATTGCCAGTGCCCTCAAGCGCGACTCTGCAGGCCTCGTGGCAGCCATCATCCAGCAGCATGACACCCATGAAGTCCTGATGCTCGGCTGGATGGATGATGAAGCCCTGCACCGGACCATGACTACAGGACGCGTCACGTTCTATTCCCGCTCCCGCCAGGAGTACTGGCGCAAGGGTGACACTTCCGGACACGTCCAGTTCGTGAAGTCTGTCGCCCTTGACTGCGACGGCGATGCCCTCCTGGTCCGCGTGGACCAGATCGGCGCAGCCTGCCACACCGGTACCCGCACGTGCTTCGACGGACGCGATTTCACAGTCGTCACGGGCCACCGCGATTAAGGCACCCCTCCCTTTCCACTGACGCACCACAAAGACCAAAGGCGGAGAACAATAGCCATGCAGGACCTTGGAATCATCAGCCCGGGCCTGGAAGAGTTCCGCGAACTCGCCGTCCACAGCCGTGTCATCCCCGTTCGACTCAAGGTCTTGGCAGATGCCGAGACGCCTATCGGCCTGTACCGCAAGCTGGCGCAGGGCCAGCCGGGTACGTTCCTGATGGAGTCCGCGGCTGTTGGTGGGGCCTGGTCCCGCTACTCCTTCATCGGCGCCAAGTCCCGTGCCACCCTGACCACCAAGGACGGCCAGGCGCACTGGATCGGTGAGCCGCCGGTGGGCGTGCCTGTTGACGGCAATCCGGTGGAAGCTGTCCGGGACACGGTTGCCGCGCTGCAGACCGACCGCTTCGAGGACCTGCCGCCGTTTACTTCCGGCTTGGTTGGCTTCCTTGGCTGGGAGGCCGTGCGCCACTGGGAGAAGCTGACGGCCCCGCCGGAAGATGACCTGCAGCTGCCCGAGATGGCGCTGAACCTTGTCACCGACATGGCAGTGCACGACAACATGGATGGCACTGTCCTGCTGATTGCCAACGCCATCAATTTCGACAACAGCTCCGAGCGCGTGGATGATGCCTGGCACGATGCGGTGGCTCGTGTGAAGGCCCTGCTGGACCAGATCAGCACGCCCGTCGCCCAGCCCGTTTCCGTGTTGGAAACCGCTGCCTTGGACTTCGCCTCCAGCGTGCAGGAACGCTGGGACGAGGACCGCTACTTGGAAGCAATCGATCGCGGGAAAGAAGCGATCGTGGACGGCGAAGTCTTCCAGGTGGTCATTTCGAGGCGCTTCGAAATGGAATGCCCCGCTGATCCGCTGGACGTCTACCGCGTGCTCCGGAACACGAATCCCAGCCCGTACATGTACATCTTCAGCCTTGAAGACGCCGACGGGCGTGAGTATTCGATCGTCGGCTCTTCTCCGGAAGCTCTGGTCACCGTGACAGGAGGCGAGGTCATCACCCACCCCATCGCGGGTTCGCGGCCGCGTGGAAAGACCGTGGAGGCGGATAAGGCGCTGGCCACCGAGCTGCTGGCCGACCAGAAGGAGCGTGCCGAGCACCTCATGCTCGTGGACCTCTCCCGCAACGATCTCTCCAAGGTGTGCGTGGCAGGCACCGTGGACGTCACCCAGTTTATGGAGGTTGAGCGGTTCAGCCACATCATGCACCTGGTGTCCACCGTGGTTGGCGAACTCGCGCCCGGCGCCAAGGCCTACGACGTTCTCAAAGCGACCTTCCCCGCAGGCACGCTGTCCGGTGCGCCGAAGCCCCGTGCCTTGCGGCTTCTGGACGAACTGGAACCGCACCGCC
The DNA here is from genome assembly GCF_044755025.1 of Paenarthrobacter sp. NPDC092416. NCBI lineage: Bacteria > Bacillati > Actinomycetota > Actinomycetes > Micrococcales > Micrococcaceae > Paenarthrobacter > Paenarthrobacter sp. NPDC092416. The sequence goes on along the minus strand of NZ_JBIVQG010000005.1, from coordinate 290,233 downwards.
GCGGAATCTATGGCGGTGTGGTGGGATACCTGGATTTCGCCGGAGACATGGACATGGCCATTGCCATCCGCTCCGCACTGCTGCGCGAAGGCCGTGCCTACGTCCAGGCCGGTGGCGGCATTGTGGCGGACTCGCACAAGCCGTCCGAGGCACTTGAGACGGTGAACAAAGCTGCCGCGCCGCTGCGTGCGGTGCATACGGCCGGTTCACTGCAGAACATTTCTGCCGAGACGGTGCGGGACGCGGGAGCAGTCGACGGCGGGACGCCCGCCTGATGACCTCTGAAGCATCTGTTCCCGCGGCCACCGTACCGCCGCGCTGGGCCCGCAAGCCGACGCTGGTCCTGGCCACCGTCGTTCTGGCCCTCGCGGTCTTCGGAACCACCACCCAGACGTGGATCGACGTCCGGCTGGACCCCAACGCGGCCTCCAGCAGCGACCTCCATGTCCAAGGCAGCAAGGCGGCCACCGCCGTCACTGCCTTGGCGCTGGTTGCCTTGGCGGGTGGCTTGGCTGCTTCCATCGCAGGGCGAATCGCGCGTTGGATTATTGCCGTGATCCTTGGCTTGTCCGCCGTGGGTGTCATTGCAGCTGCCGCAATTGTCCTCGCCGATCCCTTGGGGGCGGCGCAGGGGGCCATAGCGGCGGCCACAGGGATTTCCGGGGGCGAGGCAAACGTTGCCACGACGCTGTTCCCCGTGGTCGCGGTCATCACCGGCGCCCTTCTGGCAGTGTGCGCACTGGTTCTCCCGTTTGCCGGGCGCTACTGGAAGACCAGGACCAAGTACGACGCCGGCCGTGCCAAGCGTGGCACGGGACCGGTGGATGAGATCGACAGCTGGGACAGCCTTTCGCGCGGAGAAGACCCCACGTAGGCCCCGCAACAGACTTTGAACCGGACCGGCCGCAACAAATGTCGCGTAGCTGGTCCTGACGTCGGACGATGTCCCGGACGCCGTCAATAAATGGCAGAATGTAAGCAGTATTCATCCTGAGGAGATTCCACAATGAGCAAAACCACCGTGTCCGCAAACCAAGCTTCCTCGACCATGGCCAGCCACGCTGACGCCATCGGTCACGGTAACAGCCCGGCTGCCTGGACCTGCGTGATTGTGATGCTGGTTGGCGCCCTCATTTCCTCGATCGCTTTCGTGATCGCCAGCACCCCGATCTTCGTCGGCGGCTTGGTTGTCATGGTTCTCGGCCTCGTCGCCGGGTTCGCCATGCGCAAGGCCGGATACGGTGTGGGCGGCAGCAAGCTGAAGAACAACGGCCACTAATCGTGACCGTTCTTGATGACATCATCGTTGGCGTCAAGGAAGACATGGAGGCCCGTCGTGGCCTGGTGTCCCTTGCCGAGCTGAAGGACCGCGCCACCGCGGCAGTGCCTGCCCGTGACGCGTGGGCTGCCTTGGGTGGCCCGTCCTCCAGCCGCAACGACCTCAAGGTCATCGCGGAAATCAAACGGCGCAGCCCATCCAAAGGCGACCTCGCCGCCATCGCGGATCCCGCCTCCCTCGCTGTGCAGTACGCCGACGGCGGAGCATCCGTCATCAGCGTCCTGACCGAACAGCGCCGCTTCGGCGGTTCGCTCGCCGACCTCGATGCCGTTCGTGCCGCCGTCGATACCCCGTTGCTCCGCAAGGATTTCACGGTGGACGAGTACCAGATCTGGGAAGCCCGTGCCCACGGCGCGGACCTGATCCTGCTCATCGTGGCGGCTCTCTCCGATTCCCAGTTGGCTGATTTCAGCGCACTGAGCCATGATCTTGGCATGAGCGTGCTGGTTGAAACCCACACGGAAGAGGAAATCGAGCGCGCTGTTGCCGCTCAGGCGCGAATCATCGGCGTCAACGTCCGCAACCTGAAAACGCTCGACGTCGACCGTTCACTGTTCGGTTCGCTGGCCGGTTTGATTCCGGCAGAGGCCGTTATTGTCGCGGAGTCCGGCGTACGAAGCGCGGACGACGTATCGCATTATGCAGCCAGCGGAGCCAACGCCATCCTCGTGGGCGAGGCGCTGGTCAGCGACTCGACGCCGCGTCAACGCATCACCGAATTCAAGGCAGCTGGAGCTGCCGCCATCGCCGTCAGGAACTGAGCCGGAACCTGGACATGGCGACAGCCTCAAGGCAGCCCGGGCATGTGCCTGCGGCTGCCTTGTGGCACGTGGAACGACCCAATGAACTAACTGGAACAGGACGGTGAGACTGATGGTGGACGCGCCAACAGCCAGCTCGGACGAGAATGCGGCCGACGCATTCCTGCAAGGCGGCGCTTCGCTGCGCAACGCCACGGGGCCCTACTTCGGCAACTACGGCGGCCGATGGATGCCCGAGTCTTTGATCGCCGCCCTCGACGAAGTCCAGGACACGTTCGAAAAGGCCAAGGCGGACCCTGAGTTCCTGGCGCAGCTGAAGGACTTGAACAAGAACTACTCCGGGCGTCCGTCGCTCCTGACTGAAGCCAAGCGCTTCTCGGAGCACGCCGGCGGAGCAAGGATCTTCCTCAAGCGCGAAGACCTCAACCACACGGGTTCGCACAAGATCAACAACGTCCTGGGACAGGCACTCCTGGCCAAGCGCATGGGTAAGACACGCGTGATCGCGGAGACCGGTGCGGGCCAGCACGGCGTCGCCAGTGCCACGGCTGCTGCTCTCCTGGGGCTCGAGTGCGTTGTCTACATGGGTGCCGAGGACTGCCGACGTCAGGCCCTGAACGTGGCACGCATGCAATTGCTCGGTGCCACGGTGGTTCCTGTGACCAACGGCTCCCAGACGCTGAAGGACGCCATCAACGACGCCCTCCGCGACTGGGTCTCCAACGTTGAGAACACCCACTACCTGCTGGGCACCGCTGCCGGCGCCCACCCGTTCCCGGCCATGGTCCGCTTCTTCCATGAAGTGATCGGCGAGGAAGCCCGGGCCCAGATCCTCGATCAGACCGGCAAATTGCCCGACGCCATCTGTGCCTGCATTGGTGGTGGCTCGAACGCAATCGGCCTCTTCCACAGTTTCCTTGACGACGCCTCAGTGCAGATCTACGGCTTTGAAGCCGGCGGTGAGGGCGTTGAGACAGGCCGCCACGCTGCAGCGATTTCCCTGGGCCGCCCCGGCGTCCTTCACGGCGCACGTTCTTACCTCATGCAGGACGAAGACGGGCAGACGATCGAATCCCACTCGATTTCCGCGGGCCTGGATTACCCCAGCGTCGGTCCTGAGCATTCGTACCTGGCGGACATCGGCCGTGTCACCTATGAGCCGATCACGGACACCGAAGCGATGGACGCTTTCAGCCTCCTGTGCCGGACCGAAGGCATCATTCCGGCCATCGAGTCCTCGCACGCCTTGGCTGGAGCGATAAAGATCGGCCACCGCCTCACTGAAGGCAAGGAAAATCCGTCAGACGTCATCGTCATCGTCAACCTTTCCGGACGCGGCGACAAGGACGTTGAAACAGCTGCAGCATGGTTCAACATGCTGGACGAAGACGGCAACGTCAAGGGCACCACACTGTCCACCCGCAAGCCCAAGGGGCCGGCCGATCGCACCGACGAGGCCGCCGTGGACGCCAACGAGGACCAGAACTGATGACTGAACAATTCGCCAGCAAATCCGCTGCCGCCATTGACCGCGCCAAGGCCGACGGCCGGGCAGCGCTGGTCGGTTACCTTCCCGCGGGATACCCAACCGTCCAGGACAGCATCGAGGCAGGCATTGCCTTGGCCCGTAACGGCGCCGATCTCATTGAGATCGGCATCCCTTACTCTGACCCCGTGATGGACGGCCCGGTCATTCAAGCTGCCACGACCGAAGCAATTGCCAACGGGTTCCGTGTTGCCAACGTCTTCGACGTCGTCGCCGGTATCACGGCCGCCACGGACGCTGCAGTGCTGGTCATGACGTACTGGAACCCGGTTATGCGCATGGGCGTGGACGAATTCTCCCGCCGCCTGGCTGAAGCCGGGGGAGCAGGCCTTATCACGCCGGACCTTATTCCCGATGAAGCAGCCGAATGGTTCGAGGCCTCGGACAAGTACGGACTGGACCGGGTTTTCCTGGTGGCTCCTTCCTCCACGCCCGAGCGTCTCGACATGACCGTGAAGGCAAGCCGTGGCTTTGTCTACGCAGTATCCATCATGGGCGTCACCGGTACCCGGCAATCCGTCAGCAGCGGCGCGGAGCACGTAGTCGCCCGCGCACACGCTGCCGGGGCGGAACGTGTATGCGTCGGTCTGGGAGTTTCCAATCCGGACCATGTCCGTGAAATCGCTGCGTACGCCGATGGTGTGATCGTCGGTACCGCGCTGGTAGCTGCCCTCCGCGATGGCGGCGTGGACGCCGTCGGGCAACTCACCAAGAACCTGAGCGCCGGCCTTGGCCGCGCAGCAGCAGAAGCCTAGGAAAAGGAAACAGCGAAGCGCATGCAGACCGTCCTCCACGCAGCGGCAATGGTCCCCCTGAGTATCCCGAGCCCCTCGTGGTCCGGTTTCGACATTCCGTTGCCGTGGGGGACGCTGCGCATTCATGCATACGCCCTCTGCATCCTGGCGGGCATCATCGTTGGCCTGTGGCTGACCTCCGCCAGGTGGAAGCGCCGTGGCACCCCCGAAGGCAGCCTCTGGGACATCGCCATTTGGGCCATTCCTTTCGGCATCATCGGCGGACGGCTCTACCACGTGTTCTCTTCGCCCGATGCCTACTTCGGTCCCGGCTTTGACGGCACCGGCGATCTTTCCCTGATCCCGCAGATCCAGCGCGGTGGTCTGGGCATCTGGGGCGCGGTGGTCCTCGGCGCTGTCGGCGCCTGGATTGGTTGCCGGCGTGCCGGCCTCAAGCTCACGGCGTTCCTGGACGCTGCGGCTCCCGGCCTCTTGCTCGCCCAGGCAATCGGGCGCTGGGGCAACTGGTTCAATCAGGAACTGTTCGGTGCACCCACCACCCTGCCGTGGGGACTCGCGATCGACCCCGCCAATGCCAACTTCCCTCCCGGCATGCCCGCAGACACGCTGTTCCATCCCACGTTCCTCTATGAATCCCTGTGGAACCTCGTGGGCGTCGCCGCCCTGCTGGTGCTGGACCGAAAGTTCAACTTCCGCCGCGGACGCCTCTTCTGGCTGTACGCCATGTATTACACGTTGGGCCGGGTTTGGATCGAAGCGCTGAGGATAGATGACGCTGAGCAGATCACCCTCTTCGGCATTACCACCAGGCTTAATGTTTGGACCAGCATCCTGGTATTCGTCGTTGCTTTGGTGATCTTCCTGTGGCTCGGCAGAGGTGGCCGGCCGGACCCGGATTCCGCATATTTGCCGGGCCGGGAACCGGCTGCTGAGGCCGCTGTTGAACCGGCAAAGGACGCTGAATCGGTGACGAGCGTCACCAGTCATGATGTGGACCCATCTGTCTCAGATAGTGGTTCACGTGGTAATCTCCCAGATAACCAAAGCGATCCGGGCCACGTTGACGAGCCGCAGGATGCAGCAGGGGATTCCGGTCAAGCTGACAAGTCCAAAACGGAGTCCGATACTGCTGCGACTGCCGCAAGGAAGGCCCCCGGATCCGCGCCGGAAGCAGACCACACCAAGTAGTCGGCCCGGCAAAGGGGCAACAGAGTCACCGCTCGTAGGGCCCAGTCCACAGCGTCGTGGCACCCCGGAAACCGGATCGGCAGCATACCGATGCTCACCGGTCAAGCCGGGGCCAGTGGTCTGCGTAACTGTTCGTTGCGCGTGACTGGCTGGCCTACAATTCCAATTACTAGCGCTTTGTTGTGCCCATCACAGGGCAGGCAAGGTGGGGCCAACGTTGTCCCTTCCATACGCACGATCACGAGGAAGGACGTCTCCCATGACCCATCTTCATAACCCCGGTTGGTCCGAAAAAATCGAACCTCAGGGTGCCATGTCTCCATTCAAGCGCTTTGCCGCGCTTCCGGAGGCGCAGGGCCTTTACAGCCCTGATAAGGAGAAGGACGCCTGCGGCCTGGCTATTATTGCCACGCTCCGCGGGGAACCGGGATACGACATCGTGGAAGCGGCGCTAACCGCCCTCCGCAATCTCGAACACCGCGGCGCCGTGGGCGCCGACGAAGGTACCGGAGACGGTGCGGGCCTTCTCATGCAGGTACCGGACGAGTTCTTCCGGGCCGTCACCGAATTCGAACTGCCGGCCCCCGGCCAGTACGTGGTGGGCACTGCATTCCTTCCTGCCGAGTCCCGCGAAGCAGAAACGGCGAAGGCCGGCATCGAAGGCCTCGCAGCGGACGAGGGCCTGACCGTCCTCGGCTGGCGCGAGGTTCCGGTGGTCGCCGATCTGGTGGGTGCCATGGCACGCGCTTGTATGCCGTACTTCTCGCAGCCGTTCTTTGCTTCCGCCACGGGTGAGCAGCTTGAACGCAACGAGCTCGACTCCCGCGCTTGGCGTATCCGCAAGCGCGCCCAGAACAAATTCGGCGTGTACTTCCCGTCGCTGTCTTCGCGCACCATTGTGTACAAGGGCATGCTGACGACGGCACAGTTGGAGCCGTTCTACCCGGACCTTTCGGACAAGCGCTTCAAGACGAAGCTCGCCATTGTTCACTCACGCTTCTCTACGAACACCTTCCCGTCGTGGCCTTTGGCGCAGCCGTTCCGCACCATCGCCCACAACGGTGAGATCAACACCGTCAAGGGCAACCGCAACTGGATGCGTGCCCGCCAGTCCCAGCTGGCCAGCCCTCTGCTGGGCGATACTCCCGAAGAGTTGTACCCGATCTGCACTCCGGGTGCCTCGGATTCCGCATCCTTCGACGAGGTTGCTGAGCTGTTGTGGCTCTCCGGGCGTCCCATCACACACTCGATCATGATGATGATCCCCGAGGCCTGGGAAAACCACGCCACGATGGATCCGGCACGCCGTGCCTTCTACGAGTACCACTCGCTGCTCATGGAGCCGTGGGATGGCCCCGCCGCGGTGTCCTTCACGGACGGCAACCTCGTGGGTGCCACCTTGGACCGCAACGGCCTGCGCCCCGGACGGTACTGGATCACCGAAGACGGTCTGATCATCTTCGCCTCCGAAGTTGGCGTGATCGAGGTCGAGCCCGCCAAGGTGGTCAAGAAGGGCCGCGTTGCACCGGGCAAGATGTTCCTGGTGGACACCGAGGCCGGCCGCATCATCGACGACGCCGAAGTCAAGGCCGAAGTTGCTGCTGCCAACCCGTGGGCTGAATGGCTCAAGGACAACCTGATTGACCTCAACCAGCTCCCCGAGCGCGAGCACGTGGTCCACACCGCTGCGTCGGTCAACATCCGTCAGCGGACTTTCGGTTACACCACCGAAGAGCTCAAGATCCTCCTGGGCCCGATGTCACGCACCGGCGCCGAGCCCTTGGGTGCCATGGGCTCCGACACCCCTGTTGCCGTGCTGTCCAAGCGCCCGCGCTTGCTGTTCGACTACTTTGTGCAGTCGTTCGCGCAGGTCACCAACCCGCCGCTGGATGCCATCCGCGAAGAGCTGGTCACCTCGCTCAAGTGCGCCATCGGCCCCAACGGCAACCTGCTGGACGGGAACCAGGTCCGCCAGCCGCAGATCAGCTTGCCGTTCCCCGTGATCAACAACGACCAGCTCGCCAAGATCGCGAACATCGAAAGCGCCGACGGCGACCGGATCGCCATGAAGGTCCGTGGCCTCTACCGCCCTGAAGGCGGGGAAGCGGCCCTGCGTGCACGCCTGACAGAAATCTGCGAGCAGGTTTCCGGTGCGATCAACCGCGGCGTCCAGTACGTTGTGCTGTCCGACCGCGACTCGAACGCACAATGGGCGCCGATTCCATCGCTCCTGCTGGTCAGCGCCGTTCACCACCACCTGCTCCGCAGCGCCAACCGCACCAAGACCGCCCTCGTGGTGGAAGCCGGTGACGTCCGCGAGACGCACCACGTGGCTGTGCTCGTTGGCTACGGCGCATCCGCAGTCAACCCGTACCTCGCCATGGAATCGGTGGAACAGCTGATCGCCAACGGCGACGTCGTGGGTGTGACTCCGGAAGACGGCGTCTACAACCTGATCAAGGGCCTCGGCAAGGGCGTCCTGAAGATCATGTCCAAGATGGGCATCTCGACGGTGGCCTCCTACACGGGTGCGCAGACGTTCGAGGCGCTGGGCTTGTCCCAGGAACTCGTGGACGAATTCTTCTCCGGCACGCACTCCCAGTTGGGTGGCGTGGGCCTTGACGTCATTGCCGCAGAGGTCTCCGCACGTCACCAGATGGCTTACCCCGAGAGCGGGATCGAGCAGCCGCACCAGCCGCTCCTTGGCGGCGGCGAATACCAGTGGCGCCGTGATGGCGAGCCGCACCTCTTCAACCCGGAGACGGTCTTCCGCTTGCAGCACGCTACCCGCGAACGCCGCTATGACATCTTCAAGTCCTACACCAAGGGCATTGATGACCAGTCCGAGAACCTGATGACCCTCCGTGGCCTGCTCAAGTTCAAGAACGGTGTGCGTCCCGCTGTTCCGCTCGAAGAAGTGGAACCCGTCTCCAGCATCGTCAAGCGTTTCTCCACGGGTGCGATGAGCTACGGCTCCATCTCCAAGGAAGCCCACGAGACACTCGCCATCGCCATGAACCGTTTGGGCGCCAAGTCCAACACCGGTGAAGGTGGCGAGGATGTTGACCGTCTGCTGGATCCGGAGCGCCGTTCTGCCATCAAGCAGATCGCTTCAGGTCGGTTCGGCGTCACCAGCTTGTACCTGACCAACGCTGACGATATCCAGATCAAGATGGCCCAGGGTGCAAAGCCCGGCGAAGGTGGCCAGCTGATGGCCCAGAAGGTCTACCCCTGGGTAGCCCGGACGCGTCACTCTACTCCCGGCGTGGGACTCATTTCCCCGCCCCCGCACCACGACATCTACTCGATCGAAGACCTCGCGCAGCTCATCTACGATGCCAAGCGCGCAAACCCTTCGGCTCGAGTCCACGTGAAGCTGGTTTCGGAAGTCGGGATCGGCACGGTGGCGTCCGGCGTCACCAAGGCGAAGGCCGACGTCGTACTTGTCTCAGGTCACGACGGCGGTACCGGCGCCTCGCCGCTGAACTCGCTGAAGCACGCGGGTGTGCCGTGGGAACTCGGCCTGGCCGAAACCCAGCAGACCCTCATGCTCAACGGTCTGCGCGACCGCGTTGTGGTTCAGGTGGATGGCCAGCTCAAGACCGGCCGCGACGTTGTCATTGCCGCGTTGCTTGGTGGCGAGGAGTACGGTTTCGCGACCGCACCCCTGGTGGTTTCCGGCTGCATCATGATGCGCGTTTGCCACCTGGATACCTGCCCGGTCGGCGTCGCCACGCAGAACCCCGAGCTGCGCTCCCGGTTCAACGGCAAGCCCGAGTTCGTGGTCAACTTCTTCGAGTTCCTCGCAGAAGAAGTCCGCGAAATCCTTGCCGAGCTCGGTTTCCGCAGCCTTGAAGAGGCAATCGGCCACGCGGAGGTACTCGATGCCCGCGAGGCGATCAACCACTGGAAGGCCGAAGGCCTCGACCTCGATCCCATCCTGCACGGGCTTGAGTTCGACGACGACGTGCCGCTGCGCAACATGACCGGCCAGAACCACGAGCTGGACAAGCACTTTGACCAGCGCCTGATCACCATGGCAGCGGAAGCACTCAGCGACCGCATGCCCGTCAAGATCACTCTGGACGTCATCAACACGGACCGCTCGGTGGGTACGATGCTTGGCCATGTGGTGACCAAGACGTTCAGCACCGATGTTCTGGCAACGGACACGATCGACGTCACACTTAACGGCACTGCCGGTCAGTCGCTCGGAGCTTTCCTGCCTGCCGGCATTACGCTACGCATGTTTGGTGACTCCAACGACTACGTGGGCAAGGGTCTCTCCGGTGGACGCATCATTGTGCGCCCCGACCGCACCAACGTGTTCCAGGCGGAACGCAATGTGATCGCCGGCAACGTCATTGGCTATGGTGCGACAAGTGGCGAAATGTTCCTGCGCGGCCAGGTTGGCGAACGCTTCCTGGTCCGTAACTCCGGTGCGACCGCCGTCGTCGAAGGTATTGGCGATCACGGTTGCGAGTACATGACCGGTGGGCAGACGCTGATCATCGGCCGCACAGGCCGTAACTTCGGCGCCGGCATGTCCGGCGGTACTGCTTTTGTGCTGGACCTGCAGCCTGAGCGTGTCAACAAGGACGCCCTGGACTCCGGTGAACTCCAGCTCCTGGAACTGGATGCCGAGGACCGCGACATTGTCCACGGCCTGCTGACCAAGCACGTCGAGGAAACCGAATCCGTTTTGGCCGGCCGTCTGCTCGAGAACTTCGACGACACCGCCGCCCGCATCACCAAAGTACTGCCGCGCGACTACGCCGCAGTCCTGCAAACCCGTCTCGACGCCATCGAAGAGGGCCTTGACCCCGATGGCGAAGAAGTATGGTCTCGAATCCTGGAGGTAACCGGTGGCTGATCCACGCGGATTTCTGAAAGTCCGGCAGCGCGAGACGCAGCCACGCCGTCCCGTTCCCGTCCGCATTATGGACTGGAAAGAGGTCTACGAAGCCCAGGAGAAGGGCGTCCTGAAGAGCCAGGCCGGCCGCTGCATGGATTGCGGCGTTCCGTTCTGTCACCAAGGCTGCCCGCTGGGCAACCTCATTCCCGAGTGGAATGACCTCACGTGGCGCGGCAAGGGCGAGGAAGCAATTGAACGCCTCCATGCCACGAACAACTTCCCGGAGTTCACGGGCCGTTTGTGCCCGGCACCCTGCGAAGCGTCCTGCGTTCTCGGTATCAACCAGCCCGCCGTGACCATCAAGCAGGTTGAGGTTTCCATCATTGATGAGGCCTTCGACAACGACTGGGTCCAGCCCCTTCCGCCAACGCGCCTCACCGGCAAGACGGTGGCCGTAGTTGGTTCCGGCCCGGCCGGCCTTGCCGTTGCACAGCAGCTGACGCGCGTCGGTCACACCGTCGCCGTCTACGAACGAGACGACAAAATCGGTGGCCTCCTGCGCTACGGCATCCCCGACTTCAAGATGGAGAAGGAGCAGGTGGACCGCCGCCTGGAGCAGATGAAAGCCGAAGGCACGCGCTTCCGCACCGGCGTCGCCGTCGGTACGGACGTGACATGGGAGCAACTGCGCCGCCGCTACGACGCCGTTGTGATCGCCACCGGGGCCACCGTCCCGCGCGACCTGCCCATCCCGGGCCGTGAACTTGAGGGCGTCCACTTCGCCATGGATTACCTGGTTCCTTCCAACCGCGTGGTAGCGGGGGAGAGCCCGGCGAACCACATCGATGCCCGTGGCAAGCACGTTGTCATCCTGGGTGGTGGCGACACCGGTGCGGACTGCATCGGCACCGCGCACCGTCACCAGGCTGCTTCTGTGACCACGCTCGCGATCGGCAAGCAGCCGCCCCTCGAGCGCGCAGGGCACCAGCCTTGGCCGACGTTCCCCACACTCTTCGAGGTCGCCAGCGCCCACGAAGAAGGCGGCGAGCGTACGTACCTGGCTTCCACCGTTGAGTTTGTCGGCGAAAACGGCAAGCTCACTGGCGTGAAGGTTGCCGAGACGGAGTTTGTGGACGGCAAGCGTCTGCCGAAGGCCGGAACCGAGCGGGTCATCCCCGCCGACCTCGTCTTCCTGAGCCTCGGCTTCACAGGTGCGGAGCCGTCCGGGATCACCGAGCAGGTAAGTGCAGAATTCGACGGTCGGGGCAACGTAGCCCGCGACGGCTACTACATGACAAACACCGAGGGTGTGTTTGTTGCCGGTGACGCCGGACGTGGCCAGTCCCTGATTGTGTGGGCCATTGCCGAAGGCCGTGCGTGCGCGGCGGCAGTGGACAAGTTCCTCATGGGAAGCACCATCCTCCCGGCACCGGTCGCACCCACCGACCGGGCAATCGCGGTCTTATAGCGCCGGCAGGAACTTTTCTTTACTCAATCAGCAGCACACTACTTAGGGTAGGTATATGAGACGCGCGAAAATTGTGGCAACTTTCGGCCCGGCTATCTCCAGCTTCGACAACACCCTCGCGGTGCTGGAGGCCGGCGTCGACGTTGCTCGCATGAACATGAGCCACGGCGACTACTCCGTGCACGACAACACCTACGAGAATGTCCGCAAGGCTGCCGCGCAGTTGCGCAAGCCTGTGGCCATCATGGCTGACCTTCAGGGTCCCAAGATCCGTTTGGGTCGCTTCGTTGACGGCCCGCACGAATTGGCCGTTGGCGACATTTTCACCATCACCACCGAAGACGTCCCGGGCACCAAGGACATCTGCTCCACCACGCTGAAGAGCCTCACCGAAGACGTCAACGTGGGCGACGCCCTGTTGATCGACGACGGCAAGGTTGCCTTGCGCGCCATCGAAGTTGACGACGTCAAGGTTGTTGCCACCGTCACCGTTGGCGGCAAGGTTTCCAACAACAAGGGCATCAACCTGCCCGGCGTCGCCGTCAACGTCCCCGCACTGAGCGAAAAGGACGAGGACGACCTCCGTTGGGCCCTCAAGCGTGGCGTGGACATGGTGGCCCTCTCCTTCGTTCGGGATGCCTCTGACATCAAGCGTGTCCACGAGATCATGGACGAAGAAGGTCGCCGCGTTCCGGTGATCGCCAAGATCGAAAAGCCCCAGGCTGTGGAGCAGCTCCACGAAATCATCGACGCGTTCGACGCGATCATGGTTGCCCGTGGCGACCTCGGCGTCGAGCTGCCGCTCGAAGAGGTGCCGATTGTCCAGAAGCGTGCCATCGAACTGGCCCGCCGCTGGGCCAAGCCGGTCATCGTGGCCACCCAGGTCCTGGAATCCATGATCGACAACCCGCGCCCGACGCGTGCCGAGGCTTCCGACTGCGCCAACGCAGTGCTCGACGGCGCCGACGCGGTCATGCTGTCCGGCGAAACTTCGGTGGGTCAGTACCCGATCGAAACCGTCAAGGTCATGGCACGGATCATCGAGTCCACCGAAGAGCACGGCCTCGAGCGCGTCCCCCCGCTGGGCACCAAGCCCAAGACCCGCGGTGGCGCCATCACGCGTGCCGCCGTGGAAATCGCAGACCAGCTGGACGCAAAGTACATTTGTACGTTCACGCAGTCCGGTGACTCGGCACGTCGCCTCTCGCGCTTGCGCCCGGTCAAGCCGGTCTTCGCGTTCACGCCGGTTGAGCACGTCTGGAACCAGCTCGCCCTCACTTGGGGCATCCAGCCGGTACTGGTCCCCACCGTGGGCCACACCGACGAAATGACCGCCCAGGTGGACCGCAGCCTCCTCGACATGAAGATCGTCGACGAAGGTGACCTGGTGGTCATCGCTGCCGGTTCGCCTCCCGGACAGGCCGGTTCCACGAACTCGCTGAAGGTCCACAAGGTAGGTGACCTCGCCGACACGTCCAAGACCGACGACGTTTCGCGCAAGGAGCCGGTTGGCCCGTGGCCCGAAAAGAAGTCCAAGATCAAGAGCTAAGTTTCTTGGGTTGCAAAGCAGGCCCCGCCGTTTGGCGGGGCCTGCTTTTGTTTGTCCTGCATTGGTGGCGACGGCCCTAGTGCGTGCGACGGCTTTGGTGAGTACGACGGCGGCCGCGAACCTCGTGTGAGGTGCGCGGCCGCCGTCGTTTGCTGCTTTGGTGGTGCCTTAGTTGACCTGGTTGATGATGGTCTCGGCAACCTCACGCATGCTGAGGCGACGGTCCATGGAGGTCTTCTGGATCCAGCGGAACGCTTCCGGCTCGGTGAGGCCCATCTTGGTGGTCAGGAGGCTCTTGGCGCGCTCTACGAGCTTGCGCGTGGCGAACTGCTCCTGGAGGTCGGAAACCTCATTTTCGAGCGCTTTGATCTCCTCGTGGCGGGAGAGGGCGATCTCGATGGCCGGAATGAGGTCAGCCGGGGTGAACGGCTTGACCACGTACGCCATGGCACCGGCGTCGCGAGCACGCTCCACCAGTTCCTTCTGGCTGAACGCCGTCAAAAGGACAACGGGGGCGATGCGGGCCTTGACGATTTTCTCAGCTGCCGAGATGCCATCCATGACGGGCATCTTGACGTCCATGAGGACGAGGTCCGGCTTGAGCTCTTCAGCCAACTGCACGGCCTTCTCGCCGTTGTCTGCCTCGCCGACGACGTCGTACCCTTCGCCCTTCAGGATCTCAATAATGTCCAAGCGGATGAGGGTCTCATCCTCGGCTACGACAACGCGTCGGGCCGGCTGGGCTGCGGGTGTGGACTCCGTCTGTTCGGTCACGGGATCTCCTTGAAAAGGTTCGGCGGGTTCATGTCCATCTTAGTGTGGACCGCTGCGGCACATGATTTTGTTGCACTCGCGCGCCCGGTTCTTTGATTTAGCCTATCTGCATGTAGAGTAGTTTCGCGTGCTGGGAACGGATCGCGTTGCTCACAGGAATGAGGGCAGTCAGCGAGAATTAACTTCCCGGTAATCCGCGCCCGAGTGGCGGAATTGGCAGACGCGCCGCACTCAAAATGCGGTATCGAAAGGTGTGTGGGTTCGAGTCCCACCTCGGGCACTGTATTGTCGCAGGTCAGGGGCCTATATGGCCCCTGACTGTGTACAAAACCCCTAAAAGTGTGTACAGCGGCGTAGCGTTTTGTCTATGGCCAGCATCTCTACACGACCCAAAAAGGACGGTTCCCAGTCCTTTATGGTCCGCTGGCGGGACCCCAAAACCGGCAAGGCCCAAGGGCTTACCTTCGTCTCTCATTCTGAAGCCGAGACGCTCAAACGGTTGCTCGATGCCAACGGCCAGAACTTCGAAGTAGCCCAACACGCGATCCTCGAAAATGCCAAACGAGTGCCGACGGTTGCCGAGGTGATCCAAGAGCACATCGACCTTCTGGTTCGACCCTCCAGCGGCACCGTGAAGACGTACCAAACCATGTTGGATCTGCACGTGAAGAAGGTTATCGGCGGGCTGCCCGTCGACAAGCTCGACTACCGGGCCATTGCCTTCTGGGTGAAGTCCATGATGGCCAAGGGCCGTTCGCCGAAGACGATCAAGAACGTGCACGGCCTCATCTCAGCGTCCATGAACACTGCGGAGATGCTCGGTTACATCACCCGCAATCCTTGCCGCGGCGTGCAGTTGCCGAGCGTCGAGAAGGCTGTGGACGAGATGATGTTCCTCACCCACGCGGAGTTCGGCTTGATCATGGAAGGCATGGGGGAGCCGTACCGGGACTTTACGAACTTCCTGGTGATGACTGGGACCCGTTTCGGGGAGGCCACAGCTCTGACCGTGGCGGACATTGATCTGCTGGGTAAGCCGGCGACCGCGCGTATCAACAAGGCATGGAAACGGGACGGGCAGAACCAGTTCTACATTGGACCCACCAAGACGGGGGCTGGGAAGCGGACGATTGGGCTGAACCCCGCGCTGGTGGATTTGTTGATTCCGCTGGTGGCTGGCCGGCCAAGTAGTGATCTGCTGTTCACGACGCCCAAGGGGGAGCGGATTGTCCACAAGCTGTACTGGCACCATTACTGGATGCCGGCGGTGAAGGCTGCCCAGCTTCGGGGGCTGCGGAAGGATCCTCGTATCCACGACCTGCGCCATACTCACGCGTCGTGGCTGATCCAGGATGGGGTGCCCATCTTTACGATCTCGCGGCGGCTCGGTCACGCGTCCATCAAGACGACTGAGCAGGTCTATGGGCACCTGATGCCGGAGGCACTGCAGGTTGGGGCGGATGTGACAGAGCGCCAGATCGCAGCGTTCATGCGGTGAGCCGTTGTCGTATGTGTCAGGAGACGAGACGGTTGCGGGCACGTGTGCCGATAAGTCTGGTGTTGGTGCGATTGGTGCCGCTGGCCGCTGGCGCGGGATGAGAGGCCGGCAGGATCTCGCTGAGCCTGGCTATTTCTGCGATATGGTCAGACGTGAACACGATCTTGCCCTTGCCCCAGCAAGCGTGCGGGAAACGGCCAGCGGCTGCGCCGTCACGTAGCCATCCTTCACTACACCGCATTAGTGCCGCAGCTTCAGCAGGTTCAAAAAATGCCAAGTTCATTTCGCTCCGATCAAGAATTTATGCCCTAGCAGTTCATTGGCAATTCCCAGCTAGGTACATGACGGACGTCCAGCCGTGAGCGATTAAATTGGCTCGGGACGTTCGAGGAGTCCCGAGCCATGGGACGTGGAGGCTCCGGCAACGGGGCACGAGCGAACTTAAGAGTATGTAAAGTCCTGCTTGAGTCCCGACGGGAGGGCAGGGCTGCCCCATTTGTCATCAGATGGGGCAGGCACGGGGTTTGTCCAGGCGGAGGCGCACTCATGCTGCCGGGCGGGCCACGCTCAAGGAGGGACTCGCTGCTGGACTGCGAACGCGAGCCGACGGGCTATGGCGGACTGGCCCGCGGAACCTCGGCATGCAGAAGCCCACGGCGCTGCTTCAGGTCCGAGGGCCGCCAAATCTCAACTTTCCGTCTGTCGCGGCCTCAATTACGAGAACTCATGTGGGTTGGTCATCGTCATGTGACTCTGGTTAAGCACCTAATCCTCCCCTACCGAGTAGCCTGAATGAATGCAATATGACCTTGTACGCATGGGTAGCGGCGAATTTGAGGATATGGCGGTTGCCTTGTGCAACGCGGAGTTTGGTCCTGGTGGAACTTCGTTTGGTGCAGGACGAGATGGAGGGCGAGAGTGGATCTACGAGGGTCCCCTGCCCATGCCAAAGAATGGCGTGCCAGAGAATGACGGCGGGATTTGGGAAGGCGCTCAGTGGGACAACTACACTGTCGCACAGGCGAAACACAAGAGCATTCTTGAGGGCGGAAAGAAAGATGTAGACTGGCTCCTCACCACCATACAACGTGAGGTAAAGAAGTGGGTAGAGACAAAGGAAGGGCGAACCAAGAAGCCGAAGAACTTTCTTGTCATAACCAACGTTGACCTATCCTCAGTTCCGCAAGCGGGCGGAATTGACCGCGTCAGGGACGCTATGCGAAAGCATGCAACGTCAATGAAGCTGGAAGGCTGGGCAGTGTGGTCCGCCGAGCATATATCCAGGCTTCTAGATAACCACAGCAACATTCACCGAACCTACATTGCCCACGTGACCGTTGGAGATGTGCTGTCAGCAGTCCTGGATTCTTACGAGAATCGAAACCCTGAAGCAACTGGCGTCATTACTGGATTTGTCGCGAAGGAGCTATACGCACATCGGCATGTTCGTCTAACTCGCGCTGGAAACAGCAGTGAGCGTGAATTTGAAAGTTTGGCAGCTATCGGAATTGACCTTCCGGCGGTCGACCGCAGCCTACGATTCGATGAGCTAGGTAACCCGCGGACCGTGGCCGTCGCCGAGTCTGTAATCGACTCATGTAACGTTGCTCTTAGTCCTGCTGCGGAAAAGTTTATGACAGTCCTTATCGGAGGACCTGGACAAGGGAAATCGACCATTGGACAGCTTATCTGTCAAGCCTACCGCGCCGCACTCTTGGATGGGCAAGAAGACATGTTATCGCTGGCAGACAAGAATGTTTTGCTCGAAACTCGAAACCACTTTCGTCAAATAGGACTGAACCTTCCAACACTTCGTAGATGGCCTGTTTACATTAGGCTTAGCTCTTTCAGTGAAAAGATGCTTGACTCGGGTGATTCATCCATACAGGCGCAGATCACCGAGCAAATAAATAGTCGCGGTGGAGGAACTATTGAAAAGAGCCATCTGAATGTTTGGCTATCTCAGTGGCCATGGTTAGTCGTCCTTGACGGGCTCGATGAGGTCCCCGATGCATACACACGAAACCGTATCCTCCAGAAGTTGAATGAGTTTATATCCGATGCTGCCGGAAAAAACGCCGATATTGCCGTGATCGCAACAACGCGTCCTCAGGGGTATCAGCAGGACCTCAACGCTCACGCGCCTCGAGAGCTTGAGCTAGCTGAACTCAATCATGATCAGGCTCTCTCTTATGGGAAGAAACTGCTTTTCTCAAGGAACAACGGAGATCCAGCCCGCGCGAAGGAACTCTATGAACGTCTCGAAGGCGCGTCAAAGGAGGCAGCTACAGCAAAACTCATGGGCACGCCACTTCAGGTGAGCATCATGGCTTCCCTGTTGGAGGATCGCATTAGAGTTCCTCGAACCCGTTATAAGTTGTTTGATGAGTTCTATGAAACGGTATATCGACGGGAGTGCGGTAAAGAAGGACGTCTTGGAGACACAGTTGAGCAATATAAGGCAGAAATCGACAAACTCCACGACGGGGTCGGCATCAGATTGCACCTCGAATCCGAAAAATCCGGGAACGCTGATGTTCACCTCAGTAAGGACGACCTGAAACGCATTGCTCAGGATCACTTGATCAGAGTACAAACCTACGAACAGTCGGACGCGGAGAAGACAGCTGCCCGCCTCGTAGATCTCGCAACCGACAGACTAGTTCTGCTAGTTGAGTCATCGACAGATCACTGGGGCTTTGAGGTGCGGAGTTTCCAGGAGTTCATGGCGTCACGCTTTCTGACCGAAGGTGAGGACACTTTGGTTCTTCGTCGCCTGAAAGCGTTGGCCAGAAGCAGTCATTGGCGCAATGCGTGGTTGTTCGCAGCCGCTAGCGTTTTCGAGAGTCGAACGCACCTTCGTGAGCGGCTTGTCGATATTCTCAATGAAATTGACAACGAATCAGTGGGCGACTCGTTAGCCAAACCAGGCGCACGCCTTGCGACTGATCTCATCGCTGATAACTTCGCTGCGGGTACGCCAGGAATCCGGCGACGTCTCTTGCTGCAGTGTATCCAACTCTTGGACACACCGCTCATTGATTTCGACAAAACCATTCCTATCGTAGATGCCGCTTCTACCACGGATGCGGTACTGCGACGTGCGGTCACGGAAAAGTTTGATGAGTCCTATCGCGCCGGTGGTAGGAAACAAGAGAACATTCAGAGTGTGATCGCATACTGGAGCGCGACATTCACCGGCGGAATTGCCGCTTCGGCTCGAACTAAGCTGACGCGCGCCAAAAAGTTACCGGAAACTGGCCATGCGGGGAAAGCCGAGCATGTCACTCTCGGAATGATCCTTAAGGACCACGTTGATGTGAGCGATTTGAAACCTGAAGATCGTGCGCTGGTTGAGTCTCTTCTACAGGAGAAGACTGCTACGTTCATGAAGTCGTCTTCAAACGGCCGACTCTACGGGATTGCTGAATCGCATTTCGGCCCGCAACTCGCTACCGATTTGATACAGAGTGACGAGGCTTGTGATGCGCTGGATCAAGCTTTTGCAAGCCTCCCAGCAGAGTCGGTCACGGCATCCAATTGGTTCGTCACCCAATTGGCTCAATCGATCGGTCAGCAAGTGTCGGCGGATGAGGAGGACCTGGAGCTGCTTACCGGTGGCTCCGGCAATGTGCGCTAGGATCGCGTCTACCGATCGTCGAAGTGCTGGCGAAGCATAGGCACAGCACCGTAGGCAGAAGCACAACGGTGGGCGCTGGAATTGAGCAGCTGTCACCTGCCTTTCAAGAAGTGGCTCCGTCTAATACACTGCTTGCGGTTTATGCCACTTCGGCTCACGCCCGGGCAGGGCGTGAGGTGCTTGCACCACGCAGCCGTTGGCCAGTCTTAGAGGCGGAAACCATTGAACTCCCTAGTTCTGGACATGTCCAGAACTAGGGAGTTCAATTGTTTTGTCGGTTTCGGATGGGCTTACCCAGAGTCACGCAAATTGGGCCACTTTACGAACCGACGCACGCTCACTACCCGGGATGCCGAATGCGCAACGAAGTGTATCCTTCACAGACACCTGCGGATCGCGCTGCGGGTGCCTTTGGTTCACTCGCGCTTCCGTCCCACCTGAGCTTGGAGCGTCTGGTCAGCGTGGTCGAAGGAGTCCGGCATCGACCTATTGAGATCGAGACCGCGGGATTCCTGAACGGAGGATCGGTGTGCGGACTATGGCTCTCGACGGACGAAGTCGAAGTCATTCTGCATGCTGTCAGCCCGTCTGGGCTACACCGACAGCAATTCGTACGGGACTGCCCCCGGTTTTGTTGACTCCTTGACCTAGCGAGCTTGTGCTCGTGGAAGGATGTTGACCATGCCCACGGCTTATGGTGCGGAGTTCCGCCAAGATGTTATTGATGTGGCCCGCAAGGGCGAAGCGCCGCTGGCGCAGATTGCGAAGGATTTCGGGCTGTCAGTCACGACGCTCAAGCGCTGGATTGCCATCGCCGAACGCAAGGAATCAGGGGCCGGCCCGGCAGCGGCGGAGTCGGCCGAGGTACGTGAGCTGAAGAAGCGCAACCGCCTGCTGGAGCAGGAGAACGAGATCCTGCGCCGGGCTGCTGCCTATCTGGCCAGGGACATCAACCCAAAATGACTCTTCTATGGGTTGTGTCAAGCCATGATGGTTTGGAGTTGGCGGAAGATGGAGCGGCAGACGTAGCGTTTGAGGTTCCGGCGGATCTCGCGGTTTGATTTTCCCGTTGCCCGGCTGCGGGCGACGTAGTCCTTGGTTTCGGCGTCGAAGCTCATGCGGGTGCGGACGATGACGTCGAAGGCCCGGTTGAGTTGACGGTCGCCCGAGCGGTTGAGCCGGTGTCTGGTGGTGTTGCCGGAGGAAGCAGGGCGTGGCGCAACGCCACCGAGGGCGGCGAATGCAGCCTCTGAACGGATCCTGCCGTGATGGGAGTACGCACAGATGATGATCGCCCCTGTTACGGGACCGACTCCCGAGATGGTTTGCAGTCCAGGAGCCAGCTCTTCGGTGAGCTGTGCCAGGGCCTTCTGATTTTCGGCGAGCTGAATCGTGATGTCGTTGACGGCCAAAGCCAGGCGTTTGGCCTCGGCGCGCGCGATCTGGACCATGGGGTCGACGATGTTTGAGCTGCGCCAGGCGGCGATGGCCGCGATCTGTGCGTCGCGCAGCGATGACCGGGCGTCAATTCCGAGGTCGGTGCCGCGGAGCAGGGCTGTGAGGGCGTTTCGGTTCGCTGTGCGTTGGTGATCCAGCAGGGACCGGGCAGCAAGCAGAATTCTGATTGCGGTCCGGGTTCCGGCTGCGCGTGGTTCCATGACTTCGTCTCGTTGGCGACCAAGGACAGAACGTGCAGCTGCTTCGGCATCGATGGGATCGGATTTCCCGGTCAGTGCCCGTGATGAGCGGGTGGGCGGTCTGACTTCGCCTACCTCGATGCCGACGGCAAGCAATGCTTGGGTGAGCCGGGCACCGTAGGAGGACGTGCCCTCAACAGCAGCGAAGACCCTTTCCCCGCCGGTCCGCCGCCGGATCCAGTTGATCGCACGGTCCATTCCCGCGGAGGTGGCTGGGAACGCGGCGGTGTCGACCACTGCCCCGGTGGTCGCGTGAACAGCTGTGAATGTGTGGGTGCGGGCATGGGTGTCGACCCCGACAACGAACTCGAATTCCTCGGCAATGACCGCCATGGTGCGTTCTCCTCTTCTTTATGAACCGGACAGGTGGCAGGAGCCTGCCTGGGTCGCTTGGAGACGCATCTGTAACGGGTCACACCCAAGTGGTGGACAGTCTTCTGATCAGGTCATCCGTGCGGGCAGGCTTGTGCCCGGAGAATGGTGCGGACGAGTCATTTTCAAGACACCGCCTGAGCGGGTCGGATATACCCTGAGTCACACGCCGTCCTCCGGGACCAGCCTGCCAGCCAACCTCGGGCCGGCTACTGACCATTACAGATCTACCCGCTGGTCACGGATCTTGCCGTCGACGGTGTTCCAGTGGCGGTGACCTGCAGGGTGTTGGGATTCAGCAAGCAAGGCTATTACCGGTGGAAAGCCAGCCCCGTAACGGAACGGGACTGGATCGACGCGCACCTGGTCAACGCCGCCTTGGACATCCATGCCGACGATCCGGCATTCGGGTACCGGTTCATCGCCGACGAACTCCCCGATAAGGGCATTATGGCGGGTGAGAACAGAGTCCAACGCTTATGCAGGGACCACGGGATCTGGTCGGTGTTCTCCAAGAAACGGGGCCTGAACCGGAAGCCGGGGCCACCGGTCCATGACGACCTGGTCGAGCGGGACTTCACCGCCGCGGCGGCGAACGAACTGTGGCTGACGGACATCACCGAACACCCCACCGCAGAGGGCAAGCTCTACCTCTGCGCGGTGAAGGACGTCTATTCCGGCAGGATCGTCGGCTATTCGATGGACTCGCGCATGAAGTCCTCGCTGGCCGTCGCGGCACTGGAGAACGCGGTGAGGGCACGCCGCCCGGCAGGGACCGTGGTGCACTCGGATCGTGGGTCCCAATTCCGGTCACGCCGGTTCGTCGAATCCCTCCGGCACCACAGACTCACAGGATCGATGGGCAGGGTCGGTGCGTGCGCCGACAACGCCGCGATGGAATCGTTCTTCTCGCTGTTGCAAAAGAACGTCCTGGACCGTCAGCGGTGGCTCACCAGACAGGACCTCCGGCTGGCCATCACATCCTGGATCGAAAGGACTTACCACCGCCGGCGACGGCAACGACGGCTCGGAAAACTCACGCCCATCGAATATGAAACAATCAACCGGACCGCGCTCACAGCGGCCTAAGACCCCGAGTCAACAAAAGCCGGGGCAGTCCCGATCGTTGCGTGATGGTCGCGTTCTATGCGTCCTCCGACCGGATCGTTTACTGATGCCGCATCCCGGACTTGCTTTGGTAGCCGTGCGGCGGCGCACCCTTTTCAGGTTGGTTGGTGCGTTCGTTGCGGTTGTCGCGCTCGCGTTCGCGGCCATCGCCGGTGCGATGGCGGTTGTTTTGGTCGGGGATCGTACGACGCCCGCCGTCGCCTGTGTATCGGGGGCTGATGCAGTTGCGGGTAGCTCCCCCGCAAAGCTCGACCTGTCCTCCGGCGTTGGAGTATATGGGCTGTCAGCGGCCCAGATGAATGTCGCCAAGGGCTACGTTTCGGTCGGCACAGGGCTCGGCCTGCCTCGTGAGGCGCTGGTCATTGCACTCATGATGTCGCTGCAGGAGTCCAGCCTTCGAATGCTGGCCAATACAAATGTGCCAGAATCCTTCAACTACCCACACGACGGCGTCGGCAGCGATCACGACTCCGTTGGCTCGGCGCAGCAGCGACCGGCCGCTGGATGGGGGAGCGTTCAGGAGTTGATGGACATCAACTACAACGCTCGGGCCTTCTATGGAGGGTCGACGGGACCCAATCAGGGAAGTCCTCGTGGCCTTTTGGATATCCCCGGATGGGCTTCACTGAGCAAAGGGCAGGCCGCGCAGGCAGTTCAGGTCTCGGCCTTTCCGGAACTTTACGACCGATGGGAACAGCAAGCGTCCGGGATAGTCGATGCCTTGAACGGAACCGCAGCTGCTCCTCTATGTAGGGACGCTCCTGCTGCAAACTCAGATGTCGTTTCAACCGAGGGTCTCAGCCAAATCCGCCAGGACATCATCCGCTTCACAAAATTGGGAGTGGGAGGTGCCTATGTCTGGGGTGGTACCGCTTTCAAGGCGTGGGACTGTTCCGGGTTCGTTCAATGGATCTATCGACAGATCGGAATTGAGCTTCCTCGCGTCGAGCAATGGCGACTGGGGCGGATGACGGACAACCCACAGATTGGAGACTTAGTCGTGCAGAATCCCCAAGGTCCATACAACTGGGGGCACGTCGGTATCTACGCGGGCAGCGGGATGATGTATAGCGCACTTAATCCGTCTGTGGGAACACTATTACACCCAATAGATTGGAATCCCGGTGCCGGGTATTTCAATCTTTTGGGGGAGTCGACGTGACTCGGTTTGTTGTTGCTCACGCAGTCCCAGCTACCGAGAGTCGTCTTGGCTGTAACCCACCAGCGTTGTCCGCGTGACGCGTCGTCGCGAAAACGTGATTGGTTGCCCCCGCACGCGACTGGCCGATGTAGGCGGTCTTCTGACGCGTTCCCTCGCATTTGCGGCTGACGCGCTTGGTTCCGTCTAGCTGTATCGTGAGCTTTTAGTTTTCCCAATCGTCCGTGCCATTTCGCTACCACAATCAGGGCCGCACCCGGCCACTTGACTGAGAACGGCTGGCGGTGACCATGGCTGCCGCTTGCCCGAGCCCAGCGCCAGCTCCAGGTCACCTTCGGCGTAACTTGCGTCTGGAGTCTAAGCACGATGACGGCGCGGCTTATGGCTGTTTAGGAAGATTCGCTGACCGAAGGGACACTTCTCGGGTGGTCGCATTGTGATCGTGAGGTGCTGGAATTCTAGAGCGTTACAACTCGAGCAGGTGTCCGCGTGATATATGTCCGAGCTGCTCTGTAGCATGGGTCCAGGCGGCGTACTGGAAATGTACATGTGCGCCGAAAAGATACTAATGAACGATGTCGAATTCGGCCTTATCCGTTCTCGGGATGCCATGCGCCAAAACTGCGCACCTGGGTCAGGAGATTTTTGTTCAAGTACGGATGCGCGCCTAGCCGTGCGACCGACTGGATCCTCGAGCGGGCAAGAACGAATGGCATTTCAAAGGCAGAGCGGCAGGAATGGGAAGCGGTTTGGAAATCACGGGTCTAGGAAAACTCGAGCAGGTGCCCCTGCGTGAGGTCTGGAAGCATGAGGCTTCGGACTTTACGCAGTGGCTGGCGCTTCCGGAGAACGTCGACCAGTTGGCAGAGGTGGTCCTCGGCGGAGGTTCGCTCACCGTGATTGACACTGAAGTTAACGTCGGCTCGTACAAGGCTGACATCCTTGCGATGGATTCCGAGGAACGCATCGTAGTGATCGAGAACCAGCTCGGGCAGACTGACCACGATCATCTGGGAAAGATCCTGACCTACGGTGCCGGCAAGCAGGCTGAAGTCTTGGTTTGGATCGTCAAGGACGCCCGCGAGGAGCATGAGAACGCCATCAACTGGCTCAACGAACACACGGATGAATCAATCCATCTATTTCTGATCCAGATCGAAGCTTGGAAGATCGGTGATTCTGCCCCTGCGCCGCGCTTTAACATCATCGCCAAGCCCAATGACTGGCTTAAGGCGGTTAAGCAGAGCACTGCCGCCGGATCCGTGAGCGATCTCAAGCTCCAACAGCAGGCTTTCTTTGCTGAAGTTCGCGAGCTCGGCCAGAAGGTTTCTACCCACGTGCGCAGTTGGGCCAAGCCCACGCCCCAGCACTGGTACGACATCCGCGTCGGATCCGGAAAGGGCCAGATTTCTATCACACTCAATTCGCAGAAGTCATATGTCGGAGTCGAGTTCTACGCCAACAACAAGGACACGTACTTCTCACTCGAACGCCGTGGACCGGAGATTGAAGCCGCAGTTGGCGTGACTCTTGACTGGCAGGAACTGCCGAACAAGCAGGCCAGCCGTATCCAGGTCACGAAACCAGGTGATTTCCGCAACGGTGGTGTTCGTCAAGAGCTCCTTGAGTGGGCCGTGCAGACCGTCGACACATTCGCTCTGGTTTTCCCGAAGTACTTGTAGGGCTATCACTCATGACCCATCAAAACACCGAATCGATTGATGAGACCGACAAGTCAATACCTGAGAACCCCAACCTGAAGATCAGGTTGAGGTCCCTGGCGCCTGAATTCAACGCCAAGCATCACAGCGTTTATGTGCGGCACCTGGAACAGGCCGTTCAGGATAAGAAGAACCGGAACATCGCGCTCACGGGTCGTTATGGTGCAGGGAAGTCCAGTGTGCTCGATGAGTTCGAGAAGAAACATCGTGATGCGACTGTCCGCGTCAGCATAAATACCCTGGGTCCAGATGAGGACGACGAGGACCTGACCAATCGGATACAGAAGGAGCTCGTCAAGCAACTTGTTTACAGGCTCAAGCCTGGACAGCTACGTCGCTCTAGATTTGCTCGGCCTAAGCCGCTTACGGTGGGGCGTGCGTTCACCCACGCGCTAGGAGTGACCACCGTGCTGCTCACTCTCTTGTGGCTATTCGGAGTGCGCCCGGCAAAGGGCTGGCCGGGCGACGGGCTCACTCCTGACGCGCAAGTGCTCCTCGGTACAGCCTTCTTTGGACTCGTCCTGTGCGCTACTTGGGGCATCCGTTGGTTGATTGGGGACAGAATTGTCTCAGAAGTAACAACGGCTGGCACCAAGATTGCCCTTGGTGACGAACCGACCACCTACTTCGACAGTTTCCTTGGTGAGATCGTGGCCTTCTTCGATGCCGTTGAGCCGGACTACGTGATATTCGAGGACCTCGACAGGTTTGACGACCCACAGATCTTCGATTCTCTCCGCGAGCTCAACACGTTGATCAACTCCTCCGCGCTATGGAAGGACCGGGCGATGCCGCTCCGGTTCATCTACGCGATCAAGGACAGCCTGTTCGAGCGGCTCGGTGCAGAAGCGCCTGCCAAGACCGAGGCTTTGACCGAGGATGAAGGTAAGAAGAAGAGCGGCTCCACAACGACCACCAGTCGGGCGAAGCCCGACCTTGCTGGTGAAGCGGTGCGCCGCGCCAACCGCACGAAGTTTTTCGAGTTAGTTGTTCCGATTGTGCCCTTCCTCTCGCATCGGAACGCCCGTGACCATCTCGAGGATGCGCTGAGTAAGCTCGGCTTTCCGGAGGACTTCGTTTCCAGGTCGTTGCTCGATTTGGTCGCTCGGCATACGACGGACATGCGCTTGATGATCAACATCTGCAATGAATTCGCGGTATTCGTCGAGCGCCTGCTCTGGACCGACAATCCGGCACCAGGGATGACGGCCGACCATCTCTTCGCATTGGTCGTTTATAAGAACTTCCACCTTGCCGACTTCGAGGAAATTACGCAGCGCACTAGTAGTCTGGACGTGCTTGAACGCCACCATCGTGACGATGTACGTGACCTCGTCAAGGATGTCCAAACACGACGCAGCGCCCGGACACGGACCGAGGAGCAGCGAAGACGAAAGATTCAGACTGCTAAAACACTGGGGGAAAGACTCCGGCAGACCATTGCATTGCTCCCGGCGACACCTGGTCGGACTTATGAATCGGTCGCAGCGGACGGGGAGACGTTTAGCCTCGAAGAAACTGACAAAGTCGAATTCTGGGAACGGCTCGCCCTCTCAAAGACGCTCGCTGTCAGGCAAAACCACACCAATAACGTTGTGACAGCAACGGAAGAACGACTTAATGCGTTGTTCCCCGAGGTCATGAGCAACTCGTCGGTGTGGCTTGACCCTGAACCTGCTGAACTCGCGCGGCTGCTGCGTCAATACGACGAGGACATTGCTTGGCTGAAGGGCGCTGACTTCTCCGATCTTGCGCAGTACGAGCGGGTTCCCGGAGGCCGGGTTGGATTCGACCAGCGAATCGCCGATTCACTCAAGTCCGATCTGGCGCGGGATCTTGTGCGCGGAGGATTCGTCACACGGAACTACGCAGAGTACTCCGCCGTCTTTATAGGCAGTTTTATCGGCGTCGATGTCGCTTACTTCTATAACCACAGCGTCCAGCCGAACGAAATGTACCTCGATTTCGAGTTCGAAACCGAGAACGCCGTTAGTAACCTGCTCGAACAGGTGCCAGAAGACTTCACCAGTCGCGTGAGCGTCCTGAATCTCCAGGTTGCATCATTCCTACTCACTCAACGCCCATCGCAGGCAAAACAACTTGGTGCATACATTGTTAGGCACAACTCGACTTCGGAGGTCCGAGCGTTTCTTGACGCGTACCTGAGCATGTCTGCCGCCGATAGCGGGATTCTTGTAAGACTGCTCGCGGAACACCCTTGGAGTGGACTCTTTGACTATCTCGCAAATCATGCAGAGGTTCCCGACGAGGGCTCGCGCCTCAGGCTGATCGATATCGCTCTCCTTTACGGAAAATCAAGCGAATCGTACGTCTTCGGCGAGGCTGCAGCAGAGCTCATCAGGTCCTCGCATCCACAACTGACCGCCATAACCGAGGATCATGACTCGGCGCATGCGTCACGGCTGCTCGAGGTCCTAAAATCGGTGGGGCTGGTAGTTACCGACCTGGACCTCCTAGGAAAGTCCCTCCGGGATCGCGTCGTGGCCGCACAAATGTATGAGATAAAAGTGTCCAATCTGAAACTCGCTCTCGGAATTGAAACGGCTCCCACGCTCGGAGAAGTGCGTAAGGAACGGCTTGTGTGGGATTACTGTCGAGCGCGAATCTCTGGCTACCTTACGGCGATTGATGACGATGATTCGATTGAGCACGTAATCCAGACAGAACAGGTGTTGATCGAAGTCGTCAAC
The DNA here is from genome assembly GCF_044755025.1 of Paenarthrobacter sp. NPDC092416. Classification (NCBI taxonomy): domain Bacteria; kingdom Bacillati; phylum Actinomycetota; class Actinomycetes; order Micrococcales; family Micrococcaceae; genus Paenarthrobacter; species Paenarthrobacter sp. NPDC092416. The sequence goes on along the minus strand of NZ_JBIVQG010000005.1, from coordinate 262,072 downwards.
GAAGAGCATGATTCGTGGACGGTGGATCAACTAAGGGCCGTTTTGGAACGATGTGCACCCACCGCGATGGTTACCGACATTGTAGACATCCCTGAACTGATTTGGCCCGTACTTGTCAGGGCGTTAGTGATGACGCCGACCGTCGCGAATATTGCCATCTATGAGCGAAAGCTAGGCATCGACGAACACATTTCGGCCCTTCTGTCGCATGTCATTGAAGGCCATACCGCGCTTCAAGATGTTGAAACAGTCGACGAAGAGGAACGACTCGTGCTCGCGGTCAGCCTCTTGAACGCTTCACTCCATTTGGCGGCTCCTGACCGCGTCAAGTTGGTCTCACAATTGGGCCTATCGACTACTATCGACATCTCGCAAGTAACGCCCAAGGCCGATCAGCTTCTGGCGTATGGTCTCCACGCGGGTGTCTTTCCGGACGACCTCCTGACCTTCGAACATTTTGCGCGGGGTGGTTGGAATGCAGTGTCAGCGGCCCTGGAAGCGTCGGCCAAGATCGAGAGCTTCATATCACCGTCGATCGTGACGGGCTTCGTCTGTGAGTTTCTAGAGAGTCCGGAAACCCCAGAGGCTCTGAAGTTGAAGGTGCTAAATCAACTGGATCAGTTTGTGCCTATGGATGATGCGAGGACACTCCGGGCCGCGGGAAAGTTCGCGTGTGAGAAGTCAATCAGGTTGTCGCTTGATGACGTGCGGCGGATTGCTCACGTAACGAAGTCCTCTGGCGCGGTCCTGCGCCAGCTGGTGCTGTCGAAAGATCAGATAACTACGAGTGATCTGGTGGGTATTCTCGTGACTCTCGGTGCCCCGTACGACACCCTTGCAGCAGGACCGGGTGCCGAGTTCGACCTACCATCCGCCTCATCGAGCGAGACCCTCATGAGGCGGCTTGAACGCGATGGCCACATTGAGATCGTGAAGAAGCCCAAGGGGCGTGGACGTAAAGTCGTAATCCTCGTTTAAGGGTAACCTTCGTCCAGCACCACAAAGTGGGGGTGTGGTAGTCAGCGATCTGTCATGTTGTGCTCCCTATAGCCATCCATGAAGTCGTGAGCCCAATCAGCTCATTCCATAGGAAGACGACTGGATGGAGCACCAGATGGTACTGGCAGCGGTGGATCCTGGGATCACACCAAACGCGGACTTTCCTTTTCTTGAGTCCCTCAAGCAGATCGGCGGCGGCATCCTCGTTGGCGCCTTCATCGTCATTGCGATCGTGGCGATCATCGGAGCTGCGATGCTGTTGGCCGGCAAACTGAGTCAATCATCGCGGCTCGCGTCCGGTGGTGGAGTGATCTTGCTGTGGACGGGCCCGGTAGCGGCCATTCTGGGCGGGATCAACGGCTACATACTCTGGTCGCAGACGGCGTTCCCGCTAGGCTTCTGAGCCCATGCCTGTCGATTGCGACCTCAACGGCTGGTGGCCGCCCGGATGCGGATTGGTTTCCCAAGCCAACGACGGCGTCCAAGGCTCCATCACATCCATCTTCGCGAACGTCTTGCAGAACATCGCCTCGTGGATGTGGGGCTTCATTACCGGAGCCTTCACTGTCTCGGATGTCGACGATTCCCAGTGGACCGCGATCGGCGGTCTTACGAACTGGTGGGTCATCGTGATGCTGACGCCACTCGTCGTCGTGATGATCCTGCAACTCTTGTCCGGTCTGATCAGCCGGCAACCACGCCGACTGCTGAGGGCCCTCATCGGGGGAGCGACGGCGGTGCCGCTCGTAGCTGCGGCCGTTTATGTGGTTCGGCAGCTCACCAGGGTCAGCGACGAGGCTTCAGCGGCCCTGCTGGAATCGATCGGAACCGATCCCTACCTCGTTTTCATGCGACTGTTCGGCTTCGAGCGAGCTCCTGAAGGTTCCGACCGCGAATGGAACGTCGTCTCGCTGGCACCAGGCAATCAGGGCGGTGCCGTCGGTGGGGCGGTCGTCACGGTGATGGCCGTCGTCGTAGTTTGGATTCTGGCTTTCATCCTCATGTGCTCGATGATCTTTAGGACGTTCGCCCTCGCCGTGCTGGCGGCCGTTGCACCGGTCGCCCTCATGATGATGCCCTGGGAGAAGTCGAAGGCGTGGGCCGGACGGTGGTGTGAAATCGTGGTCGCACTTCTCTTGGCGAAGCCTTTGGCAGCGACCGTGCTTGCAACAGCCATCAAGCTGTTCGCCGATTCGACGTCGTTCGCTGGGCTGGCGGCGGGCACGGTCGGGATGGTCCTCGCGTGTGGTGCGCCGCTCATGGCGTTACGCCTGGTCAGCTTTGCCGGCGGGGAACTTGCCGCCGCGGCTCAGACCGCCGGTGGCGGGCACGTCCTGGCAAGGACCTCCAACATCGCGAGTCGCCAGATCGGCCGCCAACTTGGTGGTCGCCTCACCATCGCCTCCATGATGGCTCGGTCCTCGACTGCGCGACCCATCCCGTCGAGCCGCAGAGACATGCCCACCAGAGTGCTTCCACCCACGGTGCCGCTGCCGCGAACTTTGACGAGCACGACGCCGGTTCGCCACTCGGGCGCCGATGTTTCGGTCCGTGGCGGGCCGGTTCCCTATGGAGAACCCGAGGCCCGTGGATCAGTTTTGCCAGGACAGGTGGTGGTCGATTCCCGTGGCCAGGCGACGGCTCCCGCTCACTCTCGACCCGGGTCGGTTCGGCACGGGAACCTTCCAAGCAGCCCTGAAAGTCGCGCCCCTCGCGTACCCGAAGTGAGAGGTCCGAGCAGCGCTTTGCCAACGTCGGAACTGCCTCCGGTCAAGCGCCAGAACACTTACGGGCCACTACCACTGGACAAGACCAATGAGTGAAGAATCTCGGACCCTAGAACCCGTCAGGTTCCCCAGATACGAACGCCGTGGAATTTTCATGGGGCTGAAGTGGTACCAGCTTTCGCTGGTGGCAGCTGGCGTCCTTTCTGCAATCATTGCATCCGCTGCCGGCGGTCCGGTTGGCCTCATGGCCACAGCCCCCGTGTGGCTATCGCTCGTGCTCTTCGGGGTGCTCCAATACTCCCGCATTCCATATCCAATATGGGGCACTCTCATCCTGCTGTTCTTTGTGCGGAGTGTTCTGGGCCAGACCCGCTACCTTGTTCGGCCCGAGAGGCCAATGAAGGCCGGGCAGCTCGACCTGCCTGGCGGGCTGGGAAACCTCAAGCTGCAGCCGCTGGGCCGAGGTGAGTGCGTCATCGTTGACCCTCAAGCCAAGGAAGCAACGGCGGTACTGCGTTGCAGCACCAGGTCCTTCGCATTGCTTGATGACGACGACAAGGCGTGGGCCGCGCAGGCATGGTCGAGGGTGCAAGCCGGACTTGCCCAGCGATCGGATATTGCCAGGATGGCCGTCCAGGATTACACCGTGCCGTACCCGTCGTCCGCGCTCCAGGACTTCTACGACCGGACGGTTCCCTCGGCGAACGGCGAGCGCAACCGTGGTTCGTGGGGTCACATGGCCTACCAAGACTTGATCTCAGCAGCGGGGGCCGCCATGAGTCACGATGTTTTGTTGTCGCTCGTCGTGGATACGTCCAAGTCTCGCCGCCGGATCAAGGAATCAGGTGGTGGGCGGAACGGTCTCGAACGGGTGCTGAGACTTGAGGTAGGCGCAATTGCCACGGCGCTGGGAACTCACGGTGTCAAGGTCGAGGAGTGGCTGTCCGAGCGACGGCTACTCGAGGTCTTCCGAGGCTCATTTGACCCGGACGCTGTCGCGGAGCGCGCTCTCAGGCCCGAAAGCAAAGCTCTCGACGAGACTTGTTCGACGCCACGAGCGAGTTCCGGGCCCATGGCTATCGATGAGCACTGGACCTATCTGCGAACCGACTCGGGATTCCATCAAACGTTCTGGGTTGCTGAATGGCCCCGACAGAAGGTGTATCCAGGGTTCCTTCATCCCCTCGTCTACGTCGGAGACTTCCGGCACACAGTCACGCAGGTGATTCGCGCTGTACCCACGTTGGAAGCGCTGCGGGACATCCGATCGGCCCAGGAAGCTCATGAAACCCGTCGCAGGATCAATGCCCGGTTCGACAGACCCACCACGCGAGAGCAGCGAGCCGAGGAGGAAGAAGTATCGCAACGGGAAGAAGAGATCGTTGCCGGTCATGGTGATGTTCGTCCGACCGCCTTCGTGACGATTACCGCAGCGTCCTTGGAGGACCTGGCCCGACACCGTCACGAACTAGAGTCCGCGGCAGCCGGCGCGTTCGTAGAACTACGACTCCTGGCTGGACAACAGTGGGCAGCCTTCATTGCGGGTGGACTGCCCCTTGGAAGGGGACTGCGATGAGCCTCAAGAACCAAGAGGTGACCTATACGCCGTCGGGCACTCGCGCCGAACGCAAATGTCTCAGGAGGGCGGCAGCCGCTGGGTCAGTAACGCAAAAGCGCAAACTCGGCCAACGGATCGACGAAGCCTTGGATCGGCGCGGCGACCGCGAGCGCCTTGTCGGTGATTGGGGGAGTAGGGAACCGCAGTCACTGTGGGGTCCACATCGACTGAAGCCAGCACCACACCGAGCGTCGACGCTGACCTTCGCTGCAGCATATCCCTTCATCACCGAATCCGGTCTGGGCCATGAAGGGACCTACATCGGCACTGACGTTTTTGGCTCCGGGGCGTTCTCCTATGATCCGTGGATCCTTTACGACAAAGGAATCATCAGCGGGCCGTCTATCGTCGTGATCGGCACGGTGGGTACGGGCAAGTCCATGTGCGGGAAGTCGCTGGTTGCGCGTTCCATAACCCTGGGCAGGAAGGCGGCCGTTGCCTCGGACCCCAAGGGCGAGTGGGTAGCAGTAGCCAACGCGGTGGGCGGGAAAGTCATCTCTGTTGGGCCAGGACGGTCAGCTCGGGTGAACCCATTGGACGCAGGGCCTAGGCCTAGCTCTTTGACCGACTCTCAGTGGAACGCCGTTGTCCGGCAACGTCGCCGGCAACTGCTGGTCGCGCTCGTCTCCCTCATGCGGCAAGGCACTCCGCTGCATCCGGTGGAGCACACGGCCTTGGACATGGCGTTGATGGAGACGGCTGCTGAGAACTCGACTCCGACGCTGCCGATGGTGCTGGACCACCTGATGAACCCATCTCCGGATACGTTGGCTCTTGTCGGCAAGGAGGGCGGAATTGCGGTCAGCCACTCGTTGCGGCGGACGGTTTCGGGCGACTTGGAAGGGATGTTCGACGCGCCCTCTACAGTTGCGTTCGACGCCGACGCGCCAATGATGGTGATGGACACGTCGGCGCTTATCGGCTCGTCCGAGCAGGCGTTGTCGCTTGCTGCCGCTTGCAGCGCCACCTGGCTGGAGGCAGCAGTAACAAACCCCGACGGCGGTAAGCGGCTTGTGGTGTACGACGAGGGTTGGAGGATGCTGGCCGACCCGTACATGTTGGCAAAAATGAGCGAGCAGTGGAGGCTCGCCCGCACCTATGGGATCGCGAACCTGCTGATCATGCACAAGGTGGCAGACCTCAACGAGATCGGCGACAGTACCAGCGGACATCGGCAGAAGGCGCTCGGCCTACTGACGGAGGCTGACACCCGCATCATCTTTCGGCAGAAGCACGATGCCATGCGCCTGACCAAGGAAGCTTTGGGCCTTACGGAGGCGGAGTGCGAGCATGTTGAGAATCTTCCCAAGGGCGTTGGTCTGTGGAAGGTGGGGAATCGGTCCTTCATCGTCGCTAACAGGGTCACGACGGATGAGTTGGAAGTGTTCGGCACGGATGATCGGATGCATCTGTGAGTACAAGATCCGGACCCACGAATCCTTTGGTCTCTGTCGGCTTGTGGGTGATCGCAGGCTACGTTGTCTTTTGTCTTCTCGTCCAGGCAGCGTCCGCCCTTGCTGCACCACGGCAGTGTGGCGGCAGGCTGCCCTCGTCATTGAATCCGGCGGCGGGTGTTGGATTGTTGGCTGGACGTCCTGACTGGATTTCACGAGTTTCAGTGGAGTGCTCAGTCAATTTGGCTGCCGTGTGGTGGATCGTGGGCGGTGTCTTAGGACTCATCGCTGCGCTCGCAGGTGCTGGAGTGGTCGGGTGGAGGATGTGGAAGCAATCAGGGGCGTGGCTGCGGCAGGACATACTAAGTCGGGACGGCGTTGCGGGCAGAGCGGAGATCGTGCGCGATTTTGGGTCGAGGGCCGTCCGACGTCGGGGTAAGTACACGCGCCCTGGGCTGAGTAAGCCCAGCATTCACGACGTCTCGTGGACGCTCGGGCGCTCGCGGGGAGTAACCATCCACGTCTCCACCGAGGAATCGATGGTGATTCAAGGGGCACCACGGTCCGGCAAAGGGCTGTACGTGGTGATCAATGCAATTCTGGATGCTCCTGGGGCCGTGGTCACGACGTCAACGCGCGCCGACAACTTGGTGGTCACAATGAGGGCCAGGATGTCGCAGGCGAGACCCGTGACTGTTTTTGATCCTCAAGGAATGTCGGGACTGCCGTCGACACTGCGATGGTCGCCCGTGCGGGGGTGCACTGACCCGGACATTGCTACTCGCCGGGCGCTGGTCATCACTGCGGACACGGAGATGAAAGGCGAGAACGCGGCATGGCAGAAACGCTCGCTGATCGTCCTGCAGTGCTTGCTCCATGCGGCAGCACTATCGGGAGAAGGAATTGGTGCCTTCCGACGGTGGTCCTCAAGCCCCGTGCTGGCTCGAGAAGCCCTGGACATACTAGGCAAGCCCGGCGCCGCACTGGGCTGGCAGGCGGATCTGATGGGGATCCTGGAGGACGATCCCCGCAACACTTCGAACTCATGGATTGGTGTCTCAGCTGCAGTGGCACCATTGTCGTCCCCGCGGGTTTTGGCGGCGCTGGATCCACATGATGAGGCGGAGGAATTTGATCCTAAGAGCTTCATCCGACAGCGGGGGACTCTCTACTTGATTGGCACTCGATCCGGAGCTGCGGCCGCTGGGCCATATCTATCGGCTCTGATTGATGACATAGACAATGCCGCCCGCGATATGGCCTTTGTCTCTGCCGGGGGCCGGCTGGATCCACCGCTCTCTCTGATCCTGGATGAGATAGCCAACCTTTCGCCGTGGCCTGGACTTCCGGTGGTGCTCTCCGACGGCGGCGGCATTGGTATCTCGACCCTGGTAGTCCTCCAGTCGCTGTCTCAGGCCCGGAGCGGCTGGTCTGTTGAGGAGGCGGCGACGATCTGGGATTCCGCGATTATCAAAGTGATCTTCGGCGGTGGCTCCGATGAGCGTGATCTGCGCTCGCTGGCGGGGCTACTCGGCGAGCGCAGCCTCATTGTGAACACTCGCTCTTGGTCTGCTCAGGGGCGACAAGACGGCGAGCAGATTCGGGAAAGCCCGGTGATCAGGCTTGACGAGATCAGGCGTCTTCCTGTTGGCACGGCGCTCATGCTTGGACGGCGCACGCGCCCTATCCTCTTGGACCTGCGTGACTGGCACAAGCGTAAGGACGGCCCCGAGCTGGGCCGCTCGAAGATGGAGACGGAGCGAGAGTTGGCCGCCGGCCACCTCAATCGGCAAGCAGCGAACCACGAGGTTGAGCAGTGAGTACCCAGGCAGATGGTTCCGATTTCGAAGTTGGCCGCGTGACGGATCTGGACGACGAACTGACAGCGGAGTTGTTCAGGTCCTCCTTCCAGCCCGCACCACGCAACGTCGGTGTCACGCATCGATGGCGCGACATGTCGTCGGCGCAGGCGGAGGTTGTGTGGCAGAGCCTGCTCGATTGGGTGCGCTGGTTTGTGGCGACCTACCAGCTGACGACCTCAGTCGTGCCTGACTGTTGGTGGCGGCATTCTGAGATAGTTGCGGAGCTCTATGCACTTCAGCGCGCAGAAATGGCTTCCTTCACATCAGACGACTCGGGGTTTGGCCCGCTGGCCTTCCACGAAAGGCTGCCACACGCCGTCGAACGTCTCAGGACGCATACCCGAACCGCAGGGTGCGTTGGGCTGCAAAGCCATAAGGAACCGGTCAGGAGGATCGTGCCAGCGGATCCTGGCTTCGACGACTGGAAGTTGAGCACTCATCAGACGCAAAACTGACTTCGTCATGCCGTTACTGCGTCCGCTCGACATGGATAGGTGAAACCCCACTTGGGGCTATCTAGAAGCACGAAGGATGGCTGTCGTGGCCGCTGCATCTGAACTGAACGCTGACGCAACCGGGGCTGCGGAACCTGCCGGGCCGCCGTCGAACGTTCGCCTGTCACCTGAGGAGCGCATAGCTGACCTGACCAAGGGACTTCACGCTGCCCTGGAGCAGGCCATTGACTCGCCCGCCCGCTGGCAGGTTCTATTGGACGCTTCAGCGACGCTCTGGCGATATTCGGGCGGCAATGTCGCTCTCTTGATGATGCAGATGGCTCAACGGGGAACTGAAGAACCCACGCTTGTGGCCGGGTATAAGGAGTGGGCGCGCCACGGACGGACAGTGTTGAGGGGCGAACACGCGCTGTGGATCATCGCACCGCGGACAGCAGCAATGCAGGAACTGACGCTGGCGGACGGTCAGCGAAAGCTTCTGCCGGTGAGCCAAGCAGCACCTACGGATGCGGTCAGCAGCGGCAAAAAGAACGTCATAACAGGTTGGCGTGGACAGGCAGTCTTTGATGTCACCCAAACGGAGGGAACGCCACTGCTGGTGCCGCGACCGGGTGCTCAATCTGGGGCGAATCTGGACGATCTGTGGCGGTCCCTCTGCGATGTAGCGAAGGAAAACGGCTTCAGGGTTGATGTGTCAGGCGTCCAGTACGGCTATACGAGTGGCTACACGGACTTCGATGCTCGTCGAATCCAAATTGGCCTTTGGATGAACACGGAAGAGCAGGTGGCGGTGCTTGCGCACGAACTCGGTCACGTCCTGTTGCACGGACCGGACGACAGTGTTGGTCGGCTATACGGAAGCAGCGCAAACCACAGGGGCTTGGCCGAAGCGGAAGCCGAGTCGGTCGCCTACACGGTCCTCAGGGCTCACGGCATCGATCGAGGGCCACAATCGGCAACCTACTTGGCTGGGTGGGCAGATGCCGTGATTAACGCCGAGCGGGACATGAAGCGGGTGACGCTGGAGGGTCGGGCGGTGACCTCCCGCGTCGACATCGCCAAGTCTGTCCTTGGACGCGTGACAGCTGCTACCAAGGGAATTCTTGCAGTGTCCGACCCGCCCGGGTTTGGAGGGAAGCTAGCGGCAGTTGATGCGGGCCGAACCGTGACAGCTTCTTCCACATACGCCGGCGTCCCGGGTCCTGGCCCTTCGATGGGCGGTCCTGAGCTGGCCGGGCCCTGAGCAAAAGTTGTCCGATGGGAGAAGCCCGTCGACAAGGAAAGGTAATGACTGTGAATACAAAGATTCCCATCACCATCGCAGGAAATCTCGTGGCCGACCCTGAGCTGACTATCGGCGAATCCGGTACACCGCATGCGAAGCTGCGGGTTGCCGTGAACCAACGGATCCAGAACCCAGATGGCACCTGGAGGGATGGCGAACCGGTCTTTCACAACGTGTCCGCGTTCCGAATGCTCGCAGAGAACGCCACCACATCACTCAAGAAGGGCGACCCTGTGACCGTGTCGGGAGAGCTTGAATTCCGCGCCTACGACAAAGACGGTGAGCGGCGCGAGGCTCGGCGCATCATTGCTGACACGATTGGGCCGGATCTCCGGTTCGGGACTACCACCTACCAGCGGTCTGCACGCGCTGCGTCCGGGCCGGAAGCGGCGGTGGAGGCCGCCGGGCCGGAGGCGACGACCGCTACGGGCTGGCCGGTTTACAACGTGACGACGAAAAATCCGGTGGTGGCGTCCCCTTTAGGCGGGTCGCGGAATGACATGACGATGTGATCCGCTCTCTCCAGGCTCAAGCCCACGCTGCCCATGCAGCGTGGGCTTCTTCCTGCTCCGGAGTCATCCATTCGAATATATGTTCTAGTCTTGTTCTATGAGACCGAAGCAAGACTCCACTGCCTTCGCGCGCATGATGGCCCAACTCAAGGCCGACAACGAGCATCCCAAGCCTGACGATGGCAAGATCATCGACCTGGAACCTGCAAGCCAGCCGCTTGTCCGCGTTGGTGAGATCTACGGCCGGGCTATCAAGTACACGCGATCGTATGGGCTCATCGAGTGGGTGGATGACCTGCGGGCCTATCACGTCCAATGGTTTCCAGCAGGTCAGGTTAAGCGGGTAGACGCCGAAACATGGCGGGGGAGGCCCCTCTAGGTAACGGCGTCGAGTTGGATATCTTGAAACGGTGCCGCAGCTCGCAGTGACGCCTTCCGGTCTACAGCTGCGGCGCCCACGCGAGGATCTGGCTACCTCTGATGAGATACGTCGCCGGCCATGGAGATCCAGGCCGCACTTGGTCTGGATCCGGTCTGATGAGCAGAACGGAGCCGGGCCAGATTGGTTCGGGAAGCGCTTCGATCCAAGCGGGCTGCGTGAAGTCGAAACGATTCCACCGGATGGTGATCCACGAACCCGTTGGCTGCAGGGCATCAACGCTGAGGACAGTGATCTCCGTAGTAGTAGTCCCGCTGCTGCTCTTGACGTTTTCGAGTTGCTTCCAGTGAGCATCTGTTGCGTTCTGCCAGACTCGTTGGTTGCGGAAGCGCCGGGCCCAGAATAACGCGGTGATTAGACCCAAGGTCGCGGCTCCTGCAAAGAACCAGCCGTTGCCTGGAACTGCAGAAGCAATTGCCACCGCCACGACGGCGAGGACCAACGTCACCGCGCTCACGACAATAAGAGCGGGTGTTCCAACTCTGGGCTTGACGGTTGGGTTACTTTGCATTCGGGCCTCTGGTTCCAGTTTAAAGCTGCCAACCAGCGTTGATAAGGCCTGCGGGCTCCGGTGTGTTGACGGCGCCGGTATCAGCGTCAACGGCCTTTAGCCTTGCGACACGCGCAAGATTGCGTTGGAGCTCGTCCCACTGTGAAAGCTGCTCCCACTCATACTCTGATGGGGCTGTACCCAGGGGTAGGGGAGAGCTGCCGACATTCCACCGATCCCGGTAAACAGCTACCTCGCGGACCAGTATCGCCGCTTCGAGCGGATCCGGGTTGGAGCCTAGCTTCTCAAACAAGGCCGCTGTCCATGATGGCTCGTCCAGCAGGGCGGATCGACCGACATATTCGATCCTGTTGTGGATTCTCTGGCGCACCTGGTTGAGCGCTGTCTCGAGGTCCTGCCTTGCTGTGGTGAGATTCTCGGTGAGCGGATCAATCGCGGCCTGCGGCATGCCTTTAAGGAACCTGCGAAGTCGAGAGTGGACGATTGCCGCTGGATCCTTGGCGGTGCTGTCCGTTTGTAGGGCCCCGGCCAAGGCACGGCGAGCGCCTGCTCGATTGACGCCGATAGCCCTTCGCCACGAGGCAACTGCAGCTCCCCAAACAGGTGAAGTCAGATATGCGCCTGATTTGCCGGCGGACAGGTCCTCGATGGCCCGTGTCAGATCAGCGCCGGCCGCTATCTGGGCCAGGTAATCGTACTCCCGAGATAGTCGATCAAGGCTATCCGCATGCGCCGTTTCAAAGGCGCGAACTTCGTGTGCAGTTCGCTCTGCCCCTTCGGCGGCCAGAACTTCTGCCAGGATTCCTCGCCAACCCGTTTGGGCGGCGGGGTCCAGAATTTCGTCTTCGTCGGGGTCGTTCTCACTGACGTATGCAGTGTTGCAGTCCCGGCCCCGAGTCATGCTCACGTAAAGAAGTTCGCGGGTGAGGCGACCCGGAGTCACCACCGTGTGGGCGGTATCAACGGTAATGCCCTGGGAACGATGGGCGGTGGTCGCATAGCCCAGTTCCATGGACGACTGTAGAAAAGAGCCACCGAGATCGACTATTGCGCCTGTGAGCCTGTTGCGGGCCCTCAGAGACCCTTCACGTGCGTTGATCTCCAGCACTTCCAACAGTGTTCCGTTCCGAACGAAAGCGCCGTGATCATCCTGAAGCCTCCTGTCGTTGCGCCGCGCGATGATGATGTCGCCACTGCCCGCACGCAGCCCGTCTCTGAGCGCCAGCGTATGTTCCGCGTCAACAACACCTTGGATCACCCTGTCAGCTTGGGCCCGTTCGTTGAGCATCTGGACGGTCTCATTGTCGGGTGCAATCAACACAGATCTTTGCCCTGAAAGCACATCGGCATGCCACGAGCAGTACGCTCGGTCGACCATGTCCAGGTATCTGCCGTGACTGATCCGGCCGCGCCGCTCATACTCGCCCAGTACGGTCGCGTCACCGTCGCGCAAGCCCAACGACGCCGAACGTTCCCACTCGTTTCGAAACCGCCAAATGGAGCTCAAACGGGCAGCTTTCCCCTGCCGATCCAGCCAACCAAGAACACCACCGGCATCGATTGAATCCAGCTGCCCAGGATCTCCGACCAACAGAACCTTCGCATCACAGTCCTGAGCCTGCCGAACGATTCCCGCTAGCTGCTGCGTCGACACCATCGACGCCTCATCAACGATGACCAGCTGATGAGGCTTGAACAACCACTGAATTTGCTCCGCCGCCAGTCGGGCAATCCGTTGTTCGAGCACAGCAGCAAAGGCGCCGCGCGAACCCACGACCGATCCGATCCGCGACCGCGCTTCGAAGTAGGCAGCGGCCCGATGGCTCGCCCCACTGCCAACAGACTCGAAGAGCCACTTCGAAACATTCTCAGCGACCATGCCAAGCCCCGAGCCAAGAACCTCCGCGCTCGCAGCCGCCGGAGCCAGACCAACAACGCTGCCTGCTCCGAATTCCGCTTCCCAAGCAGTCTTGATGGCGCCGAGTGTCGTGGTCTTACCGGTCCCGGCAGGCCCCACCAAAGCATCAAGGCGGTGTGCACTCAACAGGACCTCAGCCGCCGCCGCTCTCTGATCCTCATGCAGCTCAACGGGGCCGTTTGTTGTGTATGAAGCGAGTGATTCCATGGCGACGTTCGCCCTCACCGCCGGCCCGCCGTCGTCGTTCCTTGCCCCAAGAATTTGATCCTCAAAGGCGAGCGTGGCTTCATCCGTGTAGAGCCGTGAACCGTGGAACTCGAAGACCATACGGTCTGCGTACCGCAGGTCATCGCCCGCGCCGGCAGTAAGGCAGTAGCGGTAATCGTTGAGCGGCACGGAATGCTGTTCGGCCGACGTTGCGACGGCGTCGATCATGGCGTTGCGGTCCGCAACGGAGGCGCAGCGAATCTCAGCGCAAACGCGCTCTGCTTCTGCGATCAGGTTCCAGCGATTCCATGTGGACCGCTTTGCGGCCACCCGCCGAATGGTGACAAACCCGACGGCGGCAATCCAGTCAGGCGTGAAGTCGCCGGTGTGGAACCGGCGGTGTTTCGACCGCTGGATGGTGGAGGTTACGACAGTTTCGGGATCAAAACCCTTGAGTTTAGATCGGTTGCGCCATCGGGCGGAAAGCTCGTGCAGGGGAGACGGGGTACCCTCCTTGGCGTTGCGCGTTGAGAGCGTTGCCTGCTGTCGCAGCTTGACGATGGTTGTAGCACTCGGCGGTGTGCCGTGTTCCGTGGTCCATGCGTGCACGAGACGGTCGGTTTCGACATCAATGAGTCGTGATCGATTGGAGAACTCGCGAATCAGGGCATCATCTACGCCGGTAAGTTGCTGGCTCGGATGGTGGGTGTTCAGTGCGGGGGAGCGGATGTCCGTTTCCGTACCCAGGTTCTGGCCGAGAGCGTCGAAGAGCAATCCGTTGTAGTGCTCACTCGCTGCAACTACTGCCTTGTACAGGCTCCGGGAATCCAGGGTTGCCCAGGCATTGTCCGTGATGCGCTGGACGCGGTTGGCAATGACGACGTGCGTGTGGAGCTGTGGATCGCCCGCTCGGGACTCCCAGTGGTCGAAGGCCGCTGCAATGACTCCATGGGTGCCAAGGTGGGCGACACCGTTACGGCCGGCGCGAGTGTTGATGACGAGATCCTCAAGCCAACTCAGTGTTGCTTCCACGGCCTGGTGGTGGGTCTCGAGGATGTCCTCCTGGAGGTGCCTAGGACTCAGGGCCCAGAGCGCGGAGACGGATTTGGGGACGCTGAACGTGAGGTCAAAACCGGCCACAGCGTGCCTGGCCTGGGTTTGCCCCTTGGACTTCTGGGCAATGGTGGCTTCGCCATGCGGGCGGCCAAGTGGCGTTTTCGTGTCAGGGTGTTCGGCGTTTTGGAAGAGGGCCTCTGCATCTGATTCTGTCACCACGTCACCCTTTGCGCGGTCGATCCCCTCGAGACCGCTGCCTATCCATCGACCTTGTGGTGTTCCGGTTTTGATGTAGTAGCTGATGGTGTCGCTTGGTGCCGGTGATTGGTCGTCCAGCATCGTGAACTTGAAGAGGTACTTAAGCCCAGACTGCACGGACAGCCTGGCGATCGACATGGTCATGGCCGGCTGGCTCTTGCTTGCGGCTTGCCGGGCAACCAACCTCGACGGCGGAGGATGCTTACGCTAGCGGAGTCGAGGGCGATTCCCTTGGCGCGTGATAGATGGACCAGCGCAGCAGCCACGTGAGCGAGGTCCTGGACGTTCGTTCGTTGGGCGCGTTTGAGTCGCACTACTTCGTTGTGGAGGAGGCTGTTTCTGGTTTCGAGTTCTGCGTAGATCGCGTGGAGGCGTTCGAGCTCGGAGGACTGATTCCTGAGTTCTGCTGTGAGGCGGTCCACGCGGGCTTTGCAGTCTGCATCGATCTCTGGCGGTGTCGTCTTCCTATTCACAGCTGTTCATTGACTGGGCAGGTCACTTCAGCATGACGCTCTGCGTTCCGAATGACGCGTTCCGCCTTGGATGCCAGAGGTGTGGAAGGACCGCTGGTCCTTCCACACCTGGCAGCAGGAGCCAATCGTGACCGAGCGATACAAACAGTTCCTGCGGTGGTCGGAGAGTTGAGGTTGTCAGCTCGGATCTCGCGGTCTGGGCGGGATGCTTCATTGTGCTTGCTGAGTCGGCGCGAAGCACTCTTTTCACCGCCTGTTTGAAGGGTAGTTTTGGAGAAACGCCCACACCCCATTCAAACGAGAAGACGATGGCCGCAAAAGGACTGTGCCCGGGACATAAAGCTCGGGCACAGTCCTGTTGGGACCTAGGCGATTGAGGCCGGCTCAACCATTAACTGCCCAAAGACGCATGCTGATCCTGATGGCCAGTGTTGGAAATTGGCCTGTCGCGTCGGCCCAAACGACTGTATATATCTGGCTTGCTCGTCTTGAGCCGTGCCGCTACAACACACCCGGTCGCGAAGAATGCTGCAAGGATAAGCAGCAGCCAAGAGAACTGCCCCGGGGCGCCACCAACCAAGAGATCGAATCGGAACAGACCAAACGTAACCATCGCTGAGAGCAGGATGAAAGCTATTGTGGGCGCGACCCGTACTTTCCAGACTTTCTCCCGGGGAGGTATGCCATTACGTACAAACCACCGTCTCTGTCTCAGCAGCGGTGGAAGATGTCGTAGCCTGGGGTGGACCCGCAGAGGTGCTCTGCAACAACGCCGGAATCATCGACAGTTTTCTTCCGGCACATGAAATCTCTACTGAGGAGTGGGATCGCAACCTGGCTGTGAATCTGACAGGTCCGTTCCTCATGGCGCGGGCTGTTATTCCTGGGATGCTTGAGCGTTCCCGGGGCGTCATCATCAACACCGCATCGATTTCATCCTTCAGCGCTGCCGGTGTTGGCACAGCTTATACAGCGGCCAAACATGGGGTTCTAGGCATGACTCGTCAGTTAACATTCGATTATGGCAAGCATGGCATTAGGGTCAATGCGATCGGTCCGGGTGCAACCCTGACAGGTCTTACGATGCCAGGAAATGGAGCCGAGTACCTGGCTGACGCGAACGCCGAGGTTCTCCGGACTCCTGCGAAGCGGTGGTGTCACCCCGTTGAGATAGCTCGGTTGGCTGTCTATCTAGCGAGTGACGACGCGAGCTTCATTCACGGAACGGCGGTAACAATTGATGGAGGATGGCTCGCTGCGGCGCGAAACCCGATCTGATGGTCCGCTCTCCCCGGACCAATGTTGAATTACCATCGACTCGGAGAAGGCAGGTTGAAGCTCAGTGGCGGGCGAATGGACAAGGCGGTCTACCTCTGAACTGAGGCTAGAACACCGCCCGTTACTACTACTGCTACTACTACTACTGCGCTGGTGTGCCTCAACGGATCACTGGCGGGTCGTTTACGCTCCGTCACGGTTCGCCGGCAGCGCTGATTGCTTCGAGTGGCCTGTATACCGGTGAGGTCATCTAGGCGGATGGTGTTTTTCGAACTGGATGCAGTGGCTCCCCTACATTCTGGATGCTGAGGCTGCCGACGAACTCGGGCGCCGTGGCTGAGCTTTGCTGCTGATGGTGGCATCAATCGGATCCGGTTAGCCGCCACCGAAAATGACCCATTCTGATTGGGAAGCCGTTCAGCCCAACAACGGACCCGGGTCAGTGCAATTTGCCGGCATTTGACCCCTACGGTTATTCCAGGTGCTGCTCTACTGCCGTCGTCGAACTCGAGGGCACTAGCGTTCACCCACCTTCTAAGGGGAATAACTATGCATTTCTGATAAAATGGAGCGGCTGTTTTGATTATCGCGTGAGTTTCGATCAAGCTCTTCGCTCAAGAGTTGTGCCATACGGAACTAATTCAGAGAGGGAAGCGGTAAAGCGTCCGAAGTCTTGACGCGGGACGAGGATGCCGCGGGTCCGGGCATGCGAGGCAACATGCTGGAGACGAGTCACGGCGAACTCAAGTTCTTCCTCCAAAGCCCTTCGGGTCGACACTCGGATTTCGATGGTATTGAGTTCGTCCTGCATACGGCTCCTTCTTCTATGTGCTGTCGGGCGTGCCCCGCTCGCCCGCTGACGTTGGGCCAACCTGTGCGCCAAATTTGCATTGGAGCACTGAGTAACCGCAGACATCTTCGTGGATAATCGCGGTGCCCACCCGCAGGCTCCTTTGCCGCAAGGGACCGTGAGAGATCCGCGGGTCGTCCAGGTTTCACGCCGCTACGTCGCGGATACGGCATTGCGACGCTTGGCCGTGTCGTTTGGCCGGGCAGGCGTCGCAATGCCAGTATTTCTGTCTACGAGAATTGACGGATCTTCTCTGCGACCTGGATGGCATCTCCCTGCGGAGCGGTAGAAGCCCGGTCCGGCTTGGCGAACAGGAGGTAGGCCAACCCGGACACCGCCACCACGAGGAAGCCGATCAATGCAATCCACTGGTCATACCAAGGTGCATCAAGACTCAAATCGGGCTTGGCCAGTACAATCATGCCGAAGACCAGGTAGCAAAGGGCTGCGATGTTGACGGTCAGTCCCCAGCGTCCCAAGCGGAAGGTGCCTGCTGGACGCCACCCCTTCAGTCGGGCTCGAAGCGCGGCGAGGACCACAACCGCGAAAGCGCAGTATCCGGCTACCATCTGGAAGGCTGCAATCCTGAACAGGGAGTCCGGGGAGATGAAGACATAAATCGTGAGAACGACAGGGAGAACATTGATCATCAGCAGGGCGTTGACGGGAACGTGGGAGTTCCGCCCATTCTTTGCGATCAAGTGGCTGCCTGGGAACATGCCGTCCCTGGCGAATGAGAAGACGAGTCGTGAGGATGCGGTCTGCTGGCCCATGACGCCGGCGAGGAAGGAAATCAAAATGATCACAAGGAAGATTTTCATTCCGACAGTACCCAGAGAGTCTTGAAGGATGGTCGGAATGGGATTTGCGTCCTCTCCCGACACGATCTTGGAAAGGTTCGGTGCGGCAAGAACGTAACCGGCAAACGAGAATACAGCCGCGGTACCGCCGATGATAACGGTCATGATCATGGCTCGTGGAATGCTTCGCCCCGGGTTGGGAGTTTCTTCGGCGACTTCGCCACAGGCCTCAAAGCCATAGAACATGTAGAGGCCCACCAGTGACGCGCCGAGGAACATTGCGACATACGATCCGCCGCCGTCTGCTCCCATTCCGCTGAAAAACACCGAAATATCGTTCTTGCGCTGGAATATGATGAGGTACAAACCAACGCCGATGATGCCGACCAACTCACCCGCGAGACCGATCTGGCTGATCCTGGCCAGAGCCTTGGAACCCCGCAGATTGAAAAGCAACGCGATGCTGATGACAGCGAGGGTGATCACCAAAGTTTGGATGGGGGTGGCGGTGACCGACGGTTCTTCGGGGGTACCAAAGAGAAGACTGGCCGCAAATCCCGAACTGAAGAGGGCCGTAGTGGTGATTCCTACGGTTGTACCACCGATGTAAACCCACGACATCCACCACGCGGCGCGGCCGTTCCATAGGCGCCGGGCCCATTGGTACAGCCCTCCGGCCAGAGGGAATTGAGAAACAATCTCACCGAAGACCAAGGCCACCAGGAGCATGCCCGCACCAACGATGAAGATCCAGAACACCGAAAGTGGGCCGGATTTAGTCATGCCGAGCGCGAAAAGAGCTACCACCCCGACCATCGGGGACAAGTACAGGAAGCCGAGGGCGAAATTGGCTATGGGGTTGATTTTTCGCTCAAACTTGGGCTCATATCCGAGGGCGCGGAGATGATCATCATCTCCTCGGCGTTGCGGGAGTTCTGGGTGGGACATTTGCAGGCTCCTAGAGTAGAGAGTTGGGCAGTCGCCTTGTGATCGCCGTTGACCGTGGCGTGAATTAGGTTGGACCAGCGCTTTGTGGCTGGCCGTCCTCTTAGGGCGATTAGGGCTTGGAGTGCCTCAGAAATCTTTGCGAAAAGATGTGTTTCTCAATGTTATTTTGGCGAATGCCATAAAACAACGCCGTATTAACTTTCGCTTCCCATAAGACTTTCTTATGCCTTGCCGCAATTGGGCGACGAAGGGTTTCGGTGCGCAGGGGAGCGCTACTTACGCCTTCACGAGGCGGAGGGAGACGTTATCGAGATGATGGAAGAGCGCACGGTGCCCTGCCTTTTCCAACCGTAGCCAGATCAGGGTTCCATCCTCGGATACACAATCAACTATTCCCCGGTCGGTTGTGGAGTTCTCCAGTGTGACCTCCACGGAGGTCCCCCAAACGAGTTCGCTCCAGGGTATTGCATGCTGGTCATGGACTTGGCGGGCAGGGGGTGTTGTCAGGTGCATGTCTTGCATTTCCGCTCCAGATGGAGCCGTCCAATGGATGGTAGGTGGGTACTGTCAGGGTCCTGGCCGCGGTACTGGCAATACCGCAGCCGGGACCTTGATGTGTTGAGTTTATTTCCGCGCGGCCCAGGCGAGGCCTTGTTTGGTCAGCAGTCGGACGTTTGGTTCGTCCAGGTCGCTCGGGCTGTGGCCGACGGAGTGGAAGAAGACACGCCCGTCTCCCCAGTTGCGCACCCAGGCCACCGGGCTCTTGTGACCCTTGATCCACGGGAGGTGCTCGCCGCTGAAGACCGTTTCAGCAAGGACGTGATTGTTGGGGTTGACGTGCATGTAGTACTGCTCCGAGGCCACCTTGAAATCGCCTACGTTGGAAGTAACTTCGTGGGACGGGTCCGTGATGGTGACGTCGTATGGTTGCGGGAACGCCTCACCGGCGGGATGCTCGATAAAGTCGCCTCCGAGAAGGAAGTGGTACTTCAGGCTGGCCCGGAAAGCGGCGCCGGCGCCGTGCCAAGCGGCAAATCCCGTCCCTGCCTGCACGGCTTCGAGGAGACGGTCTTCCTGGGCGTCGCTGAGGTCCTCGGTGGTAAGGGCATTGTTCCAGCCGATAACTATGAGGTCGTATCCCGTCAGGTCTCCATCAAGGCGGAAGATATCCTGCGTCTCTTCGACGTCAAAGTCGAGCTCTTCGAACAGCCCTCGAGCCCAGTCAGCGATTGCATAGGGTGTGTGTCCTGGCCAGCCGCCGTAGAGGTAGAGCACTTTGGTCATGGGTTTCTCCTTCGGTGGGTCCGAGATGATCTCGTATTGGGGTCTGGGCGATGCATGGTTTCTTAAGCAGGGCTAGGGCGGAGCCGCCTTCGCGGATCCGCCCCAGCGTTGAGTTTGGTGAGGGTGGTGGATTGCCACCCCGCCATGAATTTAGAGGTGCTGTTCCCTTTCGCGGAACTCGCGGTATTCGTCCTGACGTTCGTCTTCAATGTAGGCGGGGACCGGGAAGTCCCACCAGCCCGGAACCCAGGGACCCGCAGCGTCCCGGTCCGTCGGAATTTCCACAAGGGCAGGTTCGTTGGATTCGACGGCTTCCCTCAAGATGTCTTCAAGTTCATCCGGAGCATTGACGCGGTAGGACTTCAGGCCGAAGGCTTCGCCGAGTGCTTTGTAGTCGGGGGAGTATGGCGTGCCGTCGGGGTGGTTGAATTCGACGCCGATGTGGCGACTGGTCTGCTTCCGCTGCCCACCCCGGATCGACATGAAGCCGGAGTTGTCCTGGACTATGAAGACGACGGGAATGTTGTTAGTGACACAGAGCCCAATCTCCTGGGCGGTCATGAGGAAGTCACCGTCACCAACGATGCAAACGACCGGCCGGTCGGGCGCGCCGAGTTTCGCTCCGATGGCGGCCGGGACCGCCCATCCCATCGATGAGAACCCGCCTGATGTGAGATGGGTCCGCGGCTCGTAGACAGGGAATGTCTGCTTGACGGCTCCTTGGGCGTTGCCGGAGCCCACAACCACAATGCCGTTCCGGGGGAGCACCTTACGAAGTGCACCCAGCGGGCGCTGGAAGGTGAAGGGGAACCGGTCTGAGTCACGGCGACTGGCCAGTTTTGTTTCCCATTCAGCTTTCTTCTCGGCAAGCTCGGCCAAGTATTCGGTTCGTGCCGGAGTTTCCTCGGTTGCCAGCGCCGAATTGATTGCTGCGACAGCATGCCGTGCGTCAGCGACAATTCCCACTTCCGCAGGGTAATTCTTGCCGATTTCCTGAGGGTCGATGTCGATGTGGATCAGCTTGCCCGGCGGAATGGAGAAGCTGACACCCTGGGCGTAGCTCGATGCAGACCAGTCGGTGAAGCGACAGCCAATGGCAATGACGAGGTCTGACGTAGACGCCATCGCGTTCCCGGGTATCGTGCCTGTCTGTCCCACGCTCCCGGCGAAGAGATCGTGATCTTCAGGGAATGCGCTCTTGCCGTTCCATGTGGTGACGACCGGGATGTTCCACTTCTCGGCGAGTGCGAGGACTTCCTCGGTAGCGTTGGCCGTGATCGTACCTCCGCCGACGACGATGACCGGCCGCTGAGCAGACTTGATCAACTCTCCGGCCGCGTTAGTGGCAGCGGGGTCCGGGAAAGCCTGGCCGACAGGGAGGCGCTTGGCGAGCTCATGAATTTCGACGTCGGCACGCTCAGCCTGTACGTCCATGGGGATTTCCACGTGCACGGGACCGGGGCGGCCGGTCAACATCGAGCTGAAGAGTCGCTGCATGATGAAGGGCAGCTCTTCAACCTTGCTCACGGTCCAGTGGCGTTTGGAAACCGCTTCGGCAACTTTGGGGAAGCTGTTGGCCGTGAAGCGTTCCAGCTCCTGGAGCAACCCGTGGCCGCGCATGTGGGTGGGGGGGCCACCAGTGATGACCAGGACATTGGTGGAATCCGTGTAAGCCGTTGCCATGCCGATGACAGTGTTGCTGGCGCCGGCACCGATGGAGGTTACTGCCGCCATCGGTTTGCCGGTAACCCGGTAGTACCCATCAGCGATGTGTACCGCGCTCTGCTCGTGGAATGTGTAAATGAAAGGGATCTGTGAGTCCTCTTCCAAAAAGGCATCGGTCAGAGACCAAATTCCGTGCCCTGGGATACCGGCAACGTATTCGACGCCGTAGGACTTGAGAGCTTGGGCGACGATCTGTCCGCCTGTCAGCTTAGTCATGCTTCCTCCGTAGTTGTTCGAGACAACCAATTTTTGATGTGTGCCCATCCCCTCGGGGACGAATGCAGTTGGCAGTGCGGGGGCGCCCGTCGGTTGTCGATCCCTGAACCAGGGCCGGGTGAATCCTGTGTGCGCCCCGCCACAGCGGTTGGCTGCTTCCACAGTAGGTGTAGTTGCGGCATAGCACAACCAAAGGAATTCCTTCTTTAGCCATAACTTTAGGCTATAGTCAATTCCATAAGCTGAGCTTATGTCAACCCAAAGACATGGGTCCGTTGTGCTATAGGAGCTAGCTCATCTACGGTTTAGAAAACGTCCGCCTCCGCGACGTTCATCACTGAAGATCAATTCTGTAGGAGTGCCCCAATGGCCCGTCACCTCAAATCTGCGTCCGTGCCCAGCGATGCGGGCAGTGCCGCACCGGACGTCCGCGCGATTGTTGAAGGCGTCATCGCCGATATCCGGACCCGCGGAGATGCCGCCGTCCGTGACTATTCTGAAAAATTTGATAAGTGGGGCCCCGAGAGCTTCCGGCTCTCCGCCGAACAGATCGAGCAGGCGATCTCCAGGGTTCCCCGCCAGACACTGGATGACATCCGCGAAGTTCAAGAGAACGTTCGACGTTTCGCCGTTCTTCAGAGAGAGTCGCTGAATGATTTCGAGGCCGAAGTGCAGCCTGGTGTCATTCTGGGCCAGAAGAATGTTCCTATCGAAGCGGTTGGGGCCTATGTTCCTGGTGGTCGCTACCCACTTCTTGCGTCAGCCCACATGACGATCGTCACCGCGAAGGTTGCCGGTGTGGAACGGGTCGTCGCCTGCACTCCTCCGTCGCAAGGGAGAATCCCGGACGCTACAGTGGCCGCCATGCATATGGCTGGCGCAGATGAGATCTACCTGCTTGGCGGCGTCCAAGCCATAGCAGCCATGGCAGTGGGAACGGAAACGATTCAGCGCGTCGACATGCTGGCTGGTCCGGGCAACGCTTATGTTGCCGAAGCCAAACGTCAGCTTTTTGGCGCTGTAGGCATCGATCTGTTTGCCGGGCCTACGGAAGTGCTGATCGTCGCGGATGAAAGCGCAGATCCATTCCTTGTCGCCGTCGACCTTCTCAGTCAGGCAGAGCACGGTCCCGACTCGCCGGCAATCCTCGTGACGACGTCGGCTGAGGTGGGCGAGCAAACCATCAGGCATGTGGACGAACTGCTGACGAACCTCCCCACGTCAGCGATTGCTGAGCCGGCCTGGCGAAATCACGGTCAGGTTATCCTTGCCGATTCGCTGTCAGAAGCGTTCGCTATAGCTGATGAGTTTGCGAGCGAGCATGTGCAGATCCTCACCAGTGCCCCGCGCGAGGCATTGGGGGCCATGCGGAACTATGGCGCGCTGTTCCTGGGTGAAAACACCTGCGTCTCTTACGGAGACAAGGTCATCGGAACCAATCACGTCCTTCCTACTCTGGGTGCTGCACGCTACACAGGAGGACTTTGGGTTGGCAAATACCTTAAGACTCTGACTTATCAGGAAGTAACGACCCTCGAGGCAAGTGCTCGCTTGGGCGAACTGTGTGGCCGTGCCGCCCGGGCTGAAAACTTCGAAGGACACGCTCGGTCAGGTGATCTGAGGGCTGCGAGGCTCGCCAACTCCACCCCAGCTTGGGCATGACGTCTACTGAATCGTCGGTAGGGCAGATGGTCAATACCGTCGCCGTCGATGCCGTCGCCAAATCCTTTGCGACGGCATCGACGCCAACAACATCGACGCCAACGACCCGGACCGAAGCTGACTTGTTGGGTTCGGCCCGTGTCCCGACTGAAGCATATTGGGGAATCCATACCCAGCGGGCCGTGGAGAATTTCACACTCGGCGCCGATCGACTCGAGGCTTTTCCATCTCTGGTTTCGGCCTTGGCGGTCGTCAAGCAGGCCTGTGCCCGCGCCAACGGGGACTATGGTCTGTTGACGCCAGAGGTACGCGGCGCCATCGAGTGGGCATGTGAGCAGCTTCGTAGTGGTCAATACCTGGACCAGTTCCCCGTAGAAATGATTCAGGGCGGCGCCGGAACCTCAACAAACATGAATGCCAACGAGGTCATTGCCAATCTGGCATTGGAACGACTGGGATGTGAAAAAGGCTCATATGCCGTAATTCACCCCAATGAGCAGGTGAACAAGAGCCAGTCGACAAACGACGTGTACCCCACAGCGCTGAAAATAGCCATGATCACCAGCACGGATGACCTTCTTGCGGCCTTGGAGCGACTCACAAAGTCCTTCGATGGAAAGGCCGCCGAGTTTGCCGACATAGTCAAGATTGGCCGTACCCAGCTCCAGGACGCGGTTCCCATGACGTTGGGGCAGGAATTCGAGACCTACGGGGTCACGCTCCGCCGTGATCGGGATCGGCTCTTGGAAGCAGCAGGGCACCTTCATGAAGTAAACCTGGGTGCGACGGCGATCGGCACCGGAATTGCGGCGCCGGCCGGCTTTGCAGTTTCGGCAGGGAACCACCTGCGGGAACTCACCGGCAGGCCCATGCGGACCTCTGAGCACCTCATCGAATCGACTCAGGATGTTGGGACATTCACTCTGTTCTCAGCAACCTTGAAACGCCTGGCAGTTAAACTCTCCAAGATCTGCAACGATCTTAGGCTTCTGTCTTCGGGACCCAGGTCGGGACTCGGAGAAATAAACCTGCCGGCCCGTCAAGCGGGTTCGAGCATCATGCCGGGGAAGGTTAACCCCGTAATCCCCGAGCTGGTGAATCAGATTGCCTTTGAGGTCATCGGCGCTGACCTGACAGTCACACTTGCCGCAGAAGGCGGCCAGTTGCAGCTCAATGCCTTCGAACCGATCATCGGCTACTCCATCTTCAGGTCCATGGAACACCTGAAACAAGGGATGGATCTGTTGGCTGCATTCTGCGTTGACGGCATCACCGCGAATGCTGAAACGCTTGCTGGGCATGTCAACGGCAGCATATCCATAGTCACGGCACTCGTGCCGCAGATTGGGTATGTAGCCGCCACACGCATAGCCAGAGAAGCCCAGGAAACCGGGGCCAGTGTGAAGACACTGGTGCTTGATCTTGCTCTTATGACGCCGGATGAGTTTGACGACCTTATTCTCATGCGGCCCTGCTCGCGATTGTGACGTCGACCTGATTATGAGTCCACGGGCGGTTGCCGCGCCTCATCCAGACGGGAGAAAAAATGGGCTTCCTAAACCGTGTAGACCCGGAGCTCGTTCCGGGCCTCTCAGACATGGAAGTGGTGAAGTCACCGACATCATCCAATGAGCTTCAGGCTTTCAGGCAAGACTATGCCCGGCTCCTACGGGACCGTGCCAAGGCTGCGAGGCCCCTCGAGGGCATTGCGCGTGACGACTTCGAGGTTCCCTGCTTCGACGGAGCTGGCACCCTCTTGTTACGGCGATACTCCCCTAAGAGCGTGATCACTCCGGCGCCTGCAATCTATTGGATTCATGGCGGTGGCATGATCGTTGGGAGCGTAGAGGGCGACGACATCTACTGCGAGACCTTGGCCAATGAGACCCAGGTGATTGTGCTCTCCATTGATTACAGGCTCGCTCCGGAGAACGGCTCGGCTACTCCGGTGGAGGACGCCTTCGCAGGGCTCCAGTGGGCTGTCGAGCACGCCGGATTGCTGAATATTGATCCGGAAAGGGTCGCTGTCGCAGGTGGCAGCGCAGGCGGTGGTCTGGCCGCCGGGGTGGCGATGCTTGCCCGGGACCGGTACGGGCCACGAATTCTGTTTCAGCACCTTCTGTATCCCATGCTCGACGACAGGGAAACGACGATATCGTCGCAGGAGTTTTCCGGCATTCCCAGTTGGAGCCCGGAGAACAATCGATTCGCATGGCAGTGCCTTCTCGGCCCGGCGGTGGGCACGAGCGAGGTCAGCCCCTATGTAGCCCCCGCGCGGATGCCGGACCTGGCTGGTCTGCCTCCAACCCTTATACAAGTTGGTGAGCTCGATACGTTTAGGGACGAAGACATCGACTTCGCAGCCAGGCTGATGCAAGCCGGCGTCAGGACCGAACTTCACGTCTATCCTGCCGCCTACCATGCCTGGGACGTCTATAACCCCGCGGCCCGCTTGACCGTTCAAGCGTATAGGGACAGGAACGAGGCCTTCAGGCGCGCCCTATGGGACCAGTAGGTCCTTCCCCGCAATTCATCACTTATACAGCCAGGATATTTTTACTGTGAACTCCTCTGACATGCTCTCCTATTTTGTCATCAGCTCCATGAGCGACCATGTTCGCAGCGCCCTCCCTGATGCGCCGGTCATCGCCGGGACGTCTCCACGATGGTCGGCGCTGAGGCGACGCTTAGTACTAATGCGGCATCGTGCTGCAACGGTTCTGCACAAGACGGCGTGGGCAGTAGAACCGCATCCGTGTGCGCATGAGCTACCTATTGACCGGGGGCAACCTGAGGAGCAGCCTTGAACCAAGCAATGTCGCCTCGATGGCCACACCCTGGTGACAACACAGGCGCCGATTCCCAGCTTTGGCTGGTGGGGGAGCCAGGGTCCCACTACCAGATATTCCATGACCCCTTAGTCGCTGCCCCGAACCTGAGCGAAGCGCAGGGTGCCGGCGACGACGTCAGACGTACGGACGCTCGCAGGCCACGCAAGGACCAGCGTGGGAAACGTGACCCCAAAGGTATCCGTGCCGAGGCAAGGGCGCAAGTCTCGAAAGATCTGATTCTGCTTGCCCGTCGAAGTTCTTCGATCCAGCACCCGACTGTTCCGGTCTCTAGGCACTAACAGCTTTGGATAGCCGTGGGAAGGAAGGTCGATTCCAACCATCGTCGCGACACCGGGGATTGTCAGGAGTTGTCGTAGCCAGGGATAACCGCCCGCACTATGCGCAGACGCTGGCCCTCAACCGCCACTAAGGCGCAGAGGGGGCAGGATCGCCCGGACCTCCGAGCTGAGGGCGTTCATCCAGAAACACTTCAACAAAGTTGTGAAGTCCGGGCGTGATCTGCCGATGGTTCCAGTTCCCTATGTCTGGACCGGCCTGAACTGCAGCTGGCGTTATTACCATCTACTAAATCCCTGAATTGAGTGCCGTGAGTGCTCCGTAGGGAGTTTCCAACGCGCGCGGCAGCGCGATGACTGGCTTGGGAAGGGCTCCGAGATGAGTCTCACGCCGGTTCCACCGCAGCTACCGGCGCTCGCGTCTGTTGATGCAAGCCGTAGCCACCGCGCCATGCTCCGTGTCGGTGGTGTTTGATGTCCACCTGCTCCAGTCAGACGCCACTCAGAGGGCAGATTTCCATCCTGCCTGCGCGGATAGTTACCCGAGGCTTACGGTCGCTCCAGTGGCTGAGGACTTTTGCGCGGCTAGCGCGACCCTCAGGCTTAGCAGGCCGTCTTCACCTGACACTGCCGGACGCCCGCGGCCAAGAACGGCTTGTTCAAACATTTCGAGGATGACAACATACGGGTCCTCCTTCGATTCCACATTGAAGATCTCCTGCCCCTTAGCATTTGTCAGGGTAATCGTCCCACTGGACTCCTGGGTCATTGCGTTCCGTACCTGTAGCGAGCCTTTGGTGCCGAATAGGCGGAGAGACGTTTATGCATGCGGCAGGGCGAAGGAATCAATGGTTTGGGCGAATACCCGGTTCCCCTTTTCGGTCCTGTATTCAATGAGGGTTACGGCGCTATCCGTTCCTTCTCCAGAATTCCATTCGGCTTGGGCAGCAGCAAGGCAAGTGACCGATAGAGGCATACCCAGGAGAGGGTTGAGCACTGAAGCATCGTGACTGGTCAGATCCAGAATGACCCCGGGGCCCATTCGAGGTTCTGATATCCGCCACCCACGTAGTCTCTCGTGCAGCAGCCCAGTATTGGATACCTGGGCGGCCAACACAGTCCCAATCCTCCCCGACGATACGATCTCCCTGACTTTACGATGCACGGCATTGTGCGGCAGACGGTGATTTACTGCCAGGATCAGGCGGCGCCCGGCGGCAAGTTGTACCATTTCACGGGCCTCATCCTCAGAGAGGGCCATCGGTTTCTCGCAGAGCACATGCTTTCCGGCAAGAAGGGCCAGCTTCGTTCGTCGATGAGATGTAGACAGCATCCACGTCCATGCCGAGCAACGTCTGAACAGCCGTTGTGGGTGCACCGATTTCATGGAGATCGGCATAACTTTCGGCATGTTTCGCAGAGCTGCTCATGACCCCACGGATAGGAGATCCTGTGGATCTTATGGCAGGGATCAGGCGCGTCGCGGCAATGTCGCTGGCACCGATGAGGCCCCATCTGATTTGTTGACGGGGCTGGCTAGTCATTCTCACTCCGTCCTTGCGTCATTTGTACCTGTTCAGATGTAAGAGGGCGGGTCTCCAAATCCTGGGCCCCGCCGTCACTCAGCGGACGTGCTGAACGGGAGAAAGCGATTGCAATGGCTACCCCTCCGAGGACGATGAAGAGCGCAGAACGGATGCCGGTGTGGTCGCCGAGAAGCCCCAGCACAGGTGGGCCGACCAGGAACGCGACGTATCCTGCCGTAGCTACAGCGCTGACGCGTGCTGCCGTGCCACGGGAATCGTCCCCTGCTGCTGAGAGCCCGAGGGGAAAGCCTAAAGCTACGCCAGCGCCCCATAGCCCCACACCAATCATGGCAAAGACCGGAGTCGGCCCAAGAATGACCAGGAGCAGACCCGCTGCCGCGACAAAGCCCAGACCCTGAAGGATCTGGCGACGGCCGAAACTGGCGACCAACCAGGCACCCAATACTCTGACCACAGTCATCAGTCCTGCGTACAAGGCAAAGCCGAGCGAAGCATAGACTTCGTTGACGCCGTAGCCGTCCACCAAGGCCAGCGGTATCCAGTCATTACCGGCGCCCTCGGCGAAGGCCATTCCCATGACGACAACTCCCAAGAGGATGGTCCGTGGCTCCCGCCAAACCCGCACACGCTGCCGGGAACCAGCCCTTGGCCTAGCCGTGCGGGGCTCAATTCCGGTATCTTTTCCTACCCATCGAACAGTCAGGATCGTTCCAAGGATGAGGAACACACCCGTAACGCCCAAGTGGAAAATAACGGAAGTCTCCGCGAACACGGCCGCGGCCCCCACCCCGGACCCGCCCAAGGTCCCGACACTGAAAGCAGCATGAATTGCCGGCAAATAGGTCTTGCCTGTGTGCCGCTCTAGGGCCGCCCCTTCAACATTCAAAGCCACTTCAAGCAGCCCGAATCCGGCCCCGGTCATGGACAACCCAGCAAAAGCGAGCCATCCCAAGGACTGATCACTCCCGCCTCCGGCTGACAGGAGGCCGAGGCCGATACACAAAGCGCCGGTAAGAATCCCGGTCCTTGTACCCCACCGCGAAACCACCTGACTTGCAATGGTGAGCCCTATCACAGAGCCTACGGAGACGCCAAAGATTATCCACCCCATTTCGCCGACGGAGAGATCTAACGCAGCCCTGATGGAGGGGGTGCGCGTGATCCAGGCGGCCTGCCCGGCCCCTGTCAGCGCAAAGACCACAAACAGGGCGTTGCGCCATGCTCGGTGGTTGGCATTAGGGTAGGTTTGAAGCATCGGGTTCCTTGGGATGGGGAGCTGCGCTGTTGTGGATTGGGTCTTTTCTGAATATTTCCAGCTCTATGTAAGAGTCTGGAATTCCGCCGGAATGATATCCGGATGGTGCCGAACATGCGCGCCTGATTCAGTCCTGAATGCTCAGGATGCGGTGGCATTCAGGCAGCTTGAGCCTCAATAATCTTCACCTGATGGTGCATTATTAGCAAACTCCATGGTGCCCGGTAATGCTTCACCTTTGAGGCGCCAGAGGATCTGCTTATACCTTGCTCCGAGATCCCATTGCCTAATTCTCGGGAATCGGATCAGCCTTGAAGTCATTGTTGGCTTGGGATCGTTCCGACGGCGTTCCTAAGTGGTAGTGAATGCCCATGTCAGCGTGGCCTGCTATAGGATAGTCTTATGACACTCACGCAATTGCAGGCATTTCTGGCAGCTGTCAGGCACGGATCATTCAGTGCAGCTGCCCGTGATTTGAGCATCTCCCAACCAGCCATATCCGACCTCGTGCGCCGCTTGGAAGATGAACTTGGTGCGCCCCTTTTCATGCGTGGAGCCCGTCGACTCCTCCTCACTGCCGCCGGTGATGAGTTGCTACCATTTGCGGAACAATCCGTTATGGCAGCCGAGGGCGGCGCTCAGGCGGTTAAGTCCCTGACAACACTTGAGGGTGGAACTGCAACTTTTGGACTTCTGCGCAATGCAGATTATTACTTGCTGTCTAACCTGGCTAAGGAATTTCATGCAAAGCACCCGAAGGTCCGCATCAGGCTGGTCGGTCAGAATTCGGCTGAGACGGCTGAAGCTGTTCTTGCGGGGGACCTGGAAGCGGGGCTTATTGTTCTGCCGGTAGTTCTGAGCGGCCTTAAAGCCATTCCGCTGGTGCGCGACGAAATTGTTCATGTGACCCGGGATAGAGAAGTGCTGCAATCGGGCTCGACGAGCATAGAGTCCTTCGCTCAGCGGCCGCTCATTCTTTACGATGCGCACTACGCCAAACGCGACCCAACACGGCGCCAGGTTGTTGACCGGGCGGAAACGGCGGGTTTGACTTTGGCGCCCCAGATTGAGGTGGAGCAGGTTGAGTCCGCTCTTGCCCTCGTGTCTGACGGGATAGGGGATACCTTCACGTGCCGGGCAGTGGCGGCCAGCCCAACCTTTCCCAAAGATCTTGGCGTGGTGCCATTTGATCCCCCCATTTATGACACGATCGCCCTCGTTAAGAAGTCGGGGCATACCCTGTCGGCAGCAACAGGTGAACTAGCCAAGCTGGCGAGGACGACGTTGCTTAAAATGGCGCATTCCGGCGAAGGCACATGGCAGGCCGTCGAGCGTCGTGCCAAGTAGTGGTCCGGGGCCGCGCTACTTACGGACATCGGCAGTCGTTTCGCTAGGGGGAAGAGCTTCCTCGTCGCGCCGGTCACTCCTGTAGAGACTCTCAAGAATCGTCATTGACGTGGCGAAGCTGTGTTGTGCGACCATGGCACGGCTCGCCGTGCCCATGGCGTGACGCTCTTGCTCAGACAATCGGAGAATGCGCTCAATTTGGCGCGAGAACTCACGCCTGTCGCCAGGTGTAAACAGGAATCCGTTGATTCCTTCATTCACAAGATGTGGCAAGGCCAAAGCGTTCGCAAGGACCAAGGGTTTGGAAGCAGACATGGCTTCCAGTGAAACAAGGGACTGGAGATCGGCAGTACCCGGCATGGCAAAAACGCTGGAACGAAGGTAGGCGCACCGAAGTTCCTCGTCGGTTGCAAATCCCGTGAATGTGACCTTTTCGGCGACCTGCAAATGCTTGGCTTTCATCTCCAAGGCTGGTCGCTGCTCCCCGACCCCCACTATCTCAAGGCGTGCCTCCAGATCGGCGGGTAGCAGGGCGAAGGCATCGATGAGCTGGTCAACATTCTTTTCTTTGGCAAGACGACCAACGAACAAGATGACCGGAGCTTCTGGTTTGTCGATGAGCTCTCCGGGGGCCAACTCGTATCGTTCTGCATCTATTCCGTTGGAGACTGGCACGACGCTCCGGGAAAAGCCATGGCTATACATCGTTTCCGCGGATTTTGTTGTCGGAGTGGTGATGACGTCTGCCATTCCGAGGACTTTATCCATGTCCCGCCAGGAGTTCTTGGCGACGATTTTGAGAAACCACTGCGGGAAGGGGAGAAACGGGTTCATGTTCTCCGGCATGAAGTGATTCGTGGCGATGAGGCGTGTGCCGCTCCGCACAGCCTCTTTAGCCACCGACTCTCCGACCATATAGTGGCACTGGATGTGGGCAACATCAGGCGAAACATCCTTAAATATCTTTCTAACTTCGCCCTTGATCTGCCATGGCAAACAGAGTCTGAGGGTAGGGTGCGTCGGTGCTGCGTGGGACCTCAGTCGATGCACCGTCACGCCGTCCTCCACGCCGCTCACGCTTGGTCCCACTTCGCTGCGGGCCGCGATAACGTGCACCTTGTGGCCCCGAGCCTTCATGCCCATGGCCAGTCTGTACGTCGACATTGCCGCACCGTTAATGTCAGGCGGGTAGGTGTCGGCTCCTATCAGGATGGTCAAAGGACCTTGCAGAACGGATCGAGCCAAAGGGAACTCCTTAGTAGTTGTCGCCGGGACGGTATCCAGGTCCCAGGCGCGGGCGTTCGGCCGCAGCTAGCAAGCCTATGGCGTCTGGGGCGGTTTGAGGGCCCGGGAGATCCAGAGGCACAAAGCCGCCAACAGGAACAGCCAAACTGTGTTCGCCTGGGCGGTGCCGCTTGAAACTAGGTCAAGTCCGGCAAGTGAGGCCAGTGCAGCGAGTACCCAACACGCGGCACGGCCCAACGCCTCTGGCGACGGTTCTTTTACTCGAAACTGCCACATAGTCTGCTCACTTTCGTGGTGCCCCAGGGTGGCGGGTGGTCAACCGGATCCAGTCCGGACGCCCTCGGGCTCCCTGGTAGCTTAGCTAGTAGGACAATAACTTAACCCCGCGCTGTGGGGCCAAAATCCATAAACTAAGGTTATGATTCGTGCAAGCCTGCGATATGCCTTGGGCCCGCAAGTTCGAGGGCCGCGTTGATGGGGGCTGGTCCGGTAGAGGACCGGACCTCCATTTTGGTGGGAAGGATCGTCATGCCTACTGTCTCGCCGGCAACGCTGCGAATAATGGCTTCGGCAGCTCGCCGACCTTTGTCTATAAGGGGCTGGCGCACGGTAGTGAGACCGGCGGCTGCTGACTCGGGCAGGTCATCGAAACCAACCACTGAAACTTCCTCCGGTACGGACTTTCCCATCACCCGAAGAACCTTCAAAGCGGATAGCGCCAGAACGTCAGTTGTCGCCAAGACGGCAGTCAGGTTGTGACGGCGGAGGAGGTCTTCAGCGGCTCTTTGACCCTCAGTAAAAAGAAAACCTCCGGCTTCGACGATAGGTACTGCCGACGGATCCAGGCCCGCTTGTTGGAATGCTGCACGGTAACCGGCTAGCCTCTCCCGCGCTACTTCGTCCTGCGCATGTCGGACTCTGCTCTGTGATGCAAATCCCCTCGATCCATCCGGGCGTAACCGGTCGACGAGTATCCCGATCCGGTGATGGCCGAGTTCAAGCAGGTGCTCGGCCGCTCTACTCGCGGCACTTCGATCATCGATGCCAACGAAAGGAACTCCCTCAATCTTTGGTGAATCGATAATGACACAGGGCAAGCCTCGGTTTAGCGCACTTGAAACCGCCGGGTGACCGTCGGGCAGGCTGTAGATAAGAAAGCCATCAACGACGCTTCGCTGCACCGCGGGCCATACATCTTCATCTACGGGCAAGTCCCGGCGATTCTTAGTCTGCGGGGGACTTGCGTTGCTGCCCGAGGGCAGCAACGCAAGTGACACGTTGGCCATCTGGCTCACTTGTGCAATGCCCCTCAGGAGCAGCACGGTAGCTGGATCCTCGAAGGCATATGACAGGGAGTCGGTGATCAGCAGACCCAGAGAGCCGACGCTGCCCGAGCGCAGGCTGCTCGCCCCAGGATGCGGTCCGGAGTATCCCAACGTCTGAGCCACGTTGAGGATCCTGGAACGCTGGTCGGCTGAGAGCTTGTTTGGCCGATGGTAGGCGTTGGAAACGCTCGACGCTGAAACCCCGGCAGCCACAGCTACGTCCTTCATGGTCACCATTGGGTGTCCTCCTAGCTAGGTTCCACAGCGTGCGTCACCGATCCGTGGTGGTGGGTGGGAGGAAACTCATTATACAAACTCTCCTGCGTCGGGCTCGCTGACCCCTGTGATCATGGCGACGATCTCCTGCGGGGAAGTCCGGGCTACTTCGCGGCGGCCAACGAGCTTTCCGCGGCGGAAGACGAAGATCGTGTCCATCAGATCAAAGACCTGCCGGAGGTTATGGCTGACGAGGACAACCCCGGTGCCGGCCTGTTTCAAACCGCGGATGATGTCCTCTACCTGTCCGGTTTCCCTGACGCCAAGCGCAGCGGTGGGTTCGTCAAGAATAATGAGTTTGGACCCCCAGCCGGAAGCGCGGGCGATGGCGACACCTTGGCGTTGACCGCCCGACATGCCTCGGATTCGCTCGGAAAGACTCGGTATCCGTACGCCAACCTCGTTTAGCAACTCCTCGGCGCGTTTGCGCATCGCCTTGCGGTTGAGGATGGAGAGGCCACCCATCTTCACATGGAAGATCTCGCGACCCATGAAAAGGTTGTCGATGACGTCCAGGTCGTCGGCCAAGGAAAGATCTTGGTATACGGTCTCGATTCCTACTCCGCGGGCTTCCAAGGGCGACCTGAAGTTACATTCCTCTCCATCAAAGATGATCGTCCCTCCGTCGGGCCTTTCGGCCCCAGAGATCATTCTCACAAATGTTGATTTTCCTGCGCCATTGTCACCGACAACGGCAACGTGCTCGCCGGGCATGAGCTGAAGGTCCAGTTCCGACAGTGCTGTCACGCCGCCGTAGTGTTTCTCGAGGTCCCTAACCCGGAGTAGGGGTGCAGTCGTGTCTACGTTCATTAGAATGTTCCGTTCTTTCGTGATTGGCGTAGCGCCGGATTCTAGCGGGACCGCTTCATGTGCCGGTAGCGTTCGACGCTGACAGCAAGAAGGATGAGCAAGCCTGTGGCAGCGGGCTGCCAGTAGGGTGAAACGCTCATAATGTTCAGCGCGTTGGACATGACTCCCAATAGCAAGGTTCCTACAATCGTTTGTCCAATTCCTCCGGCCCCGCCTGTTAGAGGCGTTCCACCAACGACGACCGCCGCAATTGCCAACAGCGCCCAGGTGGCTCCCGCAGACGGCTGACCGGTGTTGGACTGTGTTACGAGCATGAGGCCGCCTGCGGCAGCGAGCAGGCCACCGATACCAAAGGCAGCAATAACGACACGGTCGACAGCAACCCCCGAGCGCCTTGTTCCCTCGCGGTTTGAGCCGACCGCGTACATCAGTTTTCCCAGGAGCGTGAATCGAAGGAGCGCCCAGCAGGCCAACGCGGCCACGATGAACACGATAACGGTGGAGGGGATGAAACCTACACGGTAAAAGCCGAAGTCACTCCAGGCGTCGGGGAGGCCAAACACGGGCTTTGCTTCGGTTTGGATAAACAAAACGCCTTGGACGATGGCCTGCATACCAAGGGTTGCGACGAAGGGGTTGATTCCGAGCTTCGCGACCAGAAAGCCGTTGATCAGGCCGGTTCCAAGTCCCGCGACAAGTCCGGCGATGATTGCGAGGGGAAGGCCGTATTCAATGGATAACGCCCCGGCCAGAACGCCGGATGCCGCTGCGACGGCACCGACTGAGAGGTCAAAGCCTCCGGCGATGATCATGAGCGTCATCCCGCAAGCAACCACTCCGATAATTGCGTTCTGCTGGAGGATGTTGATGAGATTTTCCGGCCTGCGGAACTCGGGGGAAACCAGACTCATCACAATGACACCCAAAATGAGGACGGCCACCATCGTGTACTTAAAGGCACTGTCTGAGGCGAGCCACGCTCCAATCGTTGGACGCTTGACTGCAGCCGCGGTTTCGGCAGTTGAGCCGCGTGTTGTTGCTTGAGGCATTTCATTCTCCTGATGTCCTCGCTGACATAGGGTTTGCTGCTCGCGTGCGAGGTGGGGATGGGGGAGCAGCATGGCCCGGCTCTTTCATAGAACCCGGTAAATCGTATTACTAACAGAATGATGATGCACATCACACAAAAGCCCTGTCAATGGGGGTTTGCCTATGGGAGTTCAAAGGAAACGTCCATAGTCCCAGGCCTTGACACGATAGATTGCCACCATCAGGCTTGTAAATGCATTTACCAATCGTTTCCGAGCGCCGGACTGGCTGGCGACAGCCGGAAACGAGGGTCTAGAGAGAGCAGACTATGAAAAGAATCATCAAGCGTTTAGCGGCGCTTACCGCTGTGGCGATGGTTTGCCTGGGCGCTTCGGCATGCAGCGAGGCGGGTTCGTCCGGGACGACGTCGTCCAGCGGCGAGAAGCCCAAGATCGGCTTCATGGCCTTCGACATCGGCCTGGACCCGTTTGTCGCGGTCATGGTGGACGAGGTCAAGAAGCAGGCCGACGAATCGGGCGTCGATCTCGATGTCCGAAACGGCGGTGGAGATCTCAACAAGCAGATCTCCCAGATTCAGGAATTCGTCACCGCTGGCAAAGACGCCATTATCGTGTACCCCGGAGACCCTGAAGGAATCGGACCGGCCATCAAAGCGGCCGACAAGGCCGGGATCCCTGTGTTTACCGTCAATCTTGGACTCGAGAAGAGCATCCCTGTGAAGGGGTTTGTTGGCGCTGACGACAAAGACTATGGCCGCAAGCAGGGGCAAATGTTGCTTCAGGCCATTGGCGAGGAGGGCAACGTAGGTTTGGTTATGGGCGGTCTTGGGACATCCGCTCAAATCCTTCGCACCGAAGGCCTAAAGGAAGTCCTTTCCGCGCACCCGAAAATCAAAATTGTCGAAGAGCAGTCCGATGGCTGGCAGGCCGAGAAGACCGTCGCCCTGACCCAGGACTGGGCAAACAAGCACCCCAAGGGTGAACTTGACGCCATCGTCGTCCAAGGCCCGGAAGCCATGGGAGCCATCACCTGGGCGCACGCGAACGGGCGTTCGGAGATCAAATGGATCCTTGGCGATTACCCGAGCGAACTCAAGGAACCAATCGCCGACGGACGGGTATTCGGCACCGTCAGCCAAGATCCAGCAGAACAGGGCCGTGAAGTGATCAAGGCAGCATACGAATACCTGCGGGGAGATAAGAGCAAGGTCAAGCCTGAGCTGTTCACGCCGCTGCCTCTTGTCACCAAAGAGAATGTCGCGACCATGGAGCCCGTCTTCGGACTCTAGGCCCCCAGAGAAACCGATCGATTCGCTCTGATGTCACACCGACGCCGGCCGGCTAGGTTGGATGGCGTAGCCGCCGTCCAACCTAGCCTCTGGGTTCTGGACCCTCAAGGTCAACCACGCTTTCCCAGTAGAAAGCACCCAAGGAAAGAGAAGAAGAAGTGCCTGAAATTACAACCGCCTTACGCCCTGGATCAGTACTCGATGCTCAGGGTTCGACCATCGAAACGGACATCCTCATCATCGGGTCGGGTATGGGTGGTGGAACACTCAGTTGGGCGCTCCGGGATTCAGGCCGCAAGGTCCTGGTCGTCGAACGTGGTGACTTCCTGCCACGTGAACCAGAAAACTCACAGCCCGAAGCGATGTACCTCGACAAGCGATACAGCAACGCCGAGGAGTGGTTCGACGGCAGTAACGGCAAGCCTTTCCGGCCTGGCGTGTATTACTGGGTGGGCGGCAATACAAAATTCTACGGAGCCTGTCTTCCGCGGTTCCGTCGGCAGGACTTTGAGGAGACGGCCCACCATGACGGGACGTCCCGGCCGTGGCCATTCGACTATGACACCATCGAGCCCTTCTACGCACAGGCCGAAGAGCTCTTCCAAGTTCATGGGAGGCTCGGCGAAGACCCCACAGAACCCAATCATTCAACGGAATACCCGGCCCCCGCGCTGGATCACGAACCTACAATCGAGCGCTTTGCCTCTTCACTGCGGAAGCAGGGCTTGCACCCCTTCCACATGTCCAACGGGATGAATCTGAACACTATGGAGGAGCGTCGCGCCGACACCATTTCCGACGGCGCCCCCTCAGAATCAGGCGTCAAGAGTGAGGCGGAAAACCGGGCCCTTCGCCCGGCCTTGCAATCGGAGGACGTTAGTCTGCTCGTAAACGCCAAAATCACTAAATTGATCACCAGCGACGATGGTACGAAGGTCGTGGCTGCTGAGGCCGCCATTGGTGGGCGAAAGGTGCGCATCGAGGCCAACCAGTTCGTCGTTTCGGCCGGCGCTGTTAACTCGGCGGTTTTGCTGCTGAACTCAGCAAATGAGAAGCACCCGGACGGTTTGGGCAATTCGTCAGGTCTGCTGGGACGAAACTACATGGTGCACAACAGCACCTTCTTCATGGGAGTCAACCCCTTCAGGCGCAACCGAACTGCCTGGCAGAAGACGCTGGGTTTGAACGATTGGTATCTCGCCGGCGAAACCAATCCATTCCCTTTGGGCAATCTCCAGATGCTCGGGAAGCTTCAGGCACCGATGGTGAAGGCGGCCAGGTCCTGGGCGCCACTTTGGGCACTCAAAATGGTGACCGACCGCAGCCTGGATATCTACCTGACCACGGAGGACCTGCCTGACCCGAACAACCGGGTTCGTGTTGTCGACGGGAAAATCGTCATCGATTGGAAACCGAACAATATCGCTCCCCATGAAGAGCTTGTTAGGCGCGTCTCGGCGGCAGTCAGGAAGGCGGGATATCCGATTATCCTGACCGAGCGGATGGGCATCGCGACGAACTCGCACATGTGCGGAACTGCCGTGGCCGGCTCCGACCCGAAAACCAGTGTTCTAAACGGAGACTGCCGCAGTCATGACGTTGACAATCTATGGATCATTGACGGCTCGTTCTTCCCGTCGTCCGCTGCGTTGAATCCCGCACTGACCATCGCGGCGAATGCCTTGCGGGTGGCCCCTTTCATTGCCGCTAGCTAGCCCAGCAAGGGTCGGTGGCGGAGACAACCGCGCCACCGACCCTTTTTGGCAGTTCCAGGTGTGGAGCCATCGAGTCTCCAGCTTCGGCGAATGTGTTGGCCGCGCGGAAGCGTATGGCACGTGGAATCTCCCTTACGGAGGTTCCACCTTGGCTTCGCTTTCGCCCCCCAGAACCCAGGATTGGAACCCCGCTTAAATGGGACAAGAGTCTTTGAACGCGTTCGGTCGAGGCACGCGAGGCAAGTACGTAGTGTCTGGTATCCGCAGGCAGCAAATTTTGAACACAGCCGAGAATTTGGTGCTGCAGGACGGCCATAGATCCGTCACTATGAAGCGCATCGCCGCGGAAGTCGGCGTTAGGGAATCTACCTTGTACCACCATTTTCCATCAAGAGACGCCGTCCTTCTGGAGGTGTTGAGGCGACGGGAATTGTGCTCACCGGGGAGCGACAGTAACAGTCCGTTCAAGTGGCTGATTTCCATCATTTCCAGCCATCCCTCGAAGCACGGTCTCGTGGAGCTGTACCTGTACTTCGCGAGCAGAGCTGCTGAGGTAAAGCACCCGGCGCACGATTACCTGCTAAACCGCCACAACGTTCTAACTAAACTCTTCACAGAGTCTTCCCACTATGACGAAAAAATGACGCTGGATCCTCGACTTGCTTCTCAGATTTTTATTGCCTTGATTGACGGGCTCTTGGTGCGGTGGGTTCGCGAGAGAGACTCAGCCGTGGCTAATCTCATTACTGAACTTAGTAGGGCGTTGGCCTTCCCCGACGCCTGGCCTGTCGATGCTGCCGGTCCGAAAGCCGGGCTCCTATCCGAATCGATTCGTGAGTCAATCCGTCGGCAGGGTGGATTACTTAGAGCGCGTAGCTGAGCCGGGAAAGGTAACCGAGCGTGAGTGGAACAAAAAGGCATAGAGCCATCATCGGGTTGCTACATCAGCACTGGGGCTTACGAGTTTCGCGGTTAGCCGACGAGCTAGGTGTTTCTGAAGCTACTATCCGCCGAGATCTTTTACAACTCGAGCGTGAAGGGGTGCTTCGGCGGGAGCATGGTCGAGCTGTCAGCCAGTTAGGGCAGACGCGCGGCATTCCTTTTCGGCTGCGGGAAATAGATTCAGCTCCGACTAAAGGGCTGCTCGCCGCGGCAGTAGCTACAACAATAAAAGACGGTGAGACAGTGGCGTTGGACAGCGGAACAACCTGCCTGGCAGTGGCCCGTGAACTCGCAGGGAGACCGCTGACAGTGATGCCGCTGTCCGTGCAGGGCATACGTGCATTAAACGGACATCGAGGGACGGAGTTGATCGTTCCCGGGGGCTCAGTCCGGCAGGAAGAAGGGGCGATAGTGGGACCTCTTGCCGATGCTTCCATAAAGTCCGTCCGTTTCGACGCCGCTGTGATCGCACCGTTCGGGGCGGAAGCCAAACACGGTTTCACAGCGTTCGACGTTCAGGATGCAACCACAAAGCGTCATGTCCTGGATGCTTCGAAAAGATCTGTCTTCGTCGTGGAAGGCGCGGCGTTCTCTCGCCTGGGTCATGCGGCAATCTGCCCGATGTCCGCGATTGACATATTGGTCACCGACAGTGGAGCACCGGTAGAAATACTTAGCAGTCTCAGAAGCGAGGGGGTGGAGGTCATAGTCGCTTAGAGTATTAGAGCTTCGATGCGTCTCGCCGACGCTGAAACGCCAAACCGCACCTGCAGGTTTGGATACCAACCGGCCATGCCGGTTGACAGCGAGTCAGAGAGTCCGAAGGGCGATGACACACGTATCTAGGTGCCATGTAGGACGGCTCGCTCGATGCAGGCCAGGTACCTGCTGCGCCTTGGTCATCGCACCATCGTCCAACAGGGCGGAGCGAAGTGTCCGTCGCTCCGAGTTGCCAAGTTTGCTTGGAGGTTGCCCGCGGGCCCACCGAGCGCAGGATCTTGCAGAGCGCCAATACCGAGTGCCATCTGTGTCGAGGACGCGCCTGCACCAACTAGCGGGTCTATCGTGCCGGGTCAGTGCACCCAAATCGGTGTGGATAAAAGACCCGTGGCTGCACATTACAGAGGTGCCGTTCCCGGATAGCCGCCGCTCACAATCATCCGTTCGCCGATGCGCGAATGCGGGCAACTATCCAACTGCTGGGCGAATGGTAGAACACCACCGCCCCAGATGCCGGCCAGCGGCCGGTGGTGGACACTGAACTGGTGGTCCGAGATCCAGCGGACGCCACGGTAGCTCCCACCATGCCGCTCCTGCGACGCCGCAGGTATAACGTTTGACGGTGCCGCAAGGCATCTGGCTGTGACCGTGTGGGGCGCGAGACACCCTGCCGTGTGCGCAGGGTGTCTCCTACGGGCAGTAACCTCAGTTCACGATGGCCTTCTCCGGTTCGCCAAGGGACAGCATGAGCCGGTTGGCCCAGTTGAAGAACGCCGCACCGTGGATGACATCCGAAATT
Source organism: Paenarthrobacter sp. NPDC092416 (assembly GCF_044755025.1). Classification (NCBI taxonomy): domain Bacteria; kingdom Bacillati; phylum Actinomycetota; class Actinomycetes; order Micrococcales; family Micrococcaceae; genus Paenarthrobacter; species Paenarthrobacter sp. NPDC092416. Next base: position 221,149 of record NZ_JBIVQG010000005.1, on the reverse strand, counting down.
TCGAGGGCGTCGAGCCCTTCGAGTTCGAGCGCATTGACGTGTTCGGCGCTTAACTGCGGGGGAGTCTGAGCGAGTGCCTTGGCCGCGGAGGCGATTGCGGTCCAGCGGGGGCCGAGGTCAGCCGAGGTGCCTTGGTCAAGGAGCCGCTGAACGTCGTCGTGCCGGTCGGAGTAGTGGGAAGCGAACCGCGCGTGCACGGAGGCGCAGAAGACGCAGCCGTTCTCCCGCGATGTCGCGGCGGCCGCCAGCTCGCGCTCGGCGCGTGGCAGCCCTTCCTTGGTGTTGTAGAAAATGTCCTTGTCAGTCCTGGTCCGGGCCCCGAGGATATCCGGATCCCGGGCCAGCAGACGGAAGTAGTCGCTGGAGGCTCGGGATCGGTCCACGAGCCCGTCGTATTGGCGGTCCGTGAGGTCCTCCACCGCAGGGGCATGCAGCCAAGGAACCCAACCAAGTTGCTCCTGGGTAAAAACCTCGGGGCGGTTCAGCGTGGCATAGGTAACGACTTCGTAGGTCATGCGTTGATCCTTACTGTTTGGGCACCTTCGACGTCTGCCGACGCCGCGGCACCGGCTTCGTGCTGTGCCGTATCGCCGGCCAGGAGTTCCAACCCGGCGATAACCCGGAGCTGGTAGGTCAGGAAGGCGACGAGTTGCGAGAGCGTCACGATTCCCGTGGTCGACCAGCCGGCTCGTACCAGTGCGTCCAACGCATCAGGCGAAGCTTCCCGGGGCCGGAAGACCAACAAGTGGGCGTGTTCCAGTGCGGCCACCAACCTCGTTCCCAAAGCTTCCGCCAGGTTCGGCGCGGCGGTCCAGCGGAGGCCCGGACGGTCCTCGCTGCGGAGTCCGGGCTCCCGGTACTCACCGTAGGGTCCCTGGGCTGCGCCGGCAGCAGCTGCCTCATGCAACGAAGCGGCGAGGCCGGGATTCGTGTCGGACTCTTCCAAAGCTTGACTGTAGAAGACCGCGGCCGCCTGGTTGCCGTGCAGCAGCGCCACAAACACGGCGACGGCAGTGCGTTCCGTCAGGCTTGCGTCTTCCACTTGTTCAGCATGGAAAAGAGCGAGGTAGCTTGATTGTGTGTTGTCGCGGGTGATGGGGCGTCGGTGACGCAGTACGTCCAGGGGTGCGCCTGGGGTGATCCCCAAAATAGTGTCGACGGCGTCGGGTTTGGTGTTACTCATTTCTCTCCTTGCAGGGCGGGTATGAGGGCGTTGGCAGGCTTCCAGCCGAGCCTCCGTACTACCTCGGTGGCAGCGAGTTCGATGGAGCGAAGGATGTGTTCGTGGGGTGGGTCGATGGAGTGGACCTGGAAGGACACGTCCGTTGCCCGCTCCAGTGAACTGTCACGGCTAAGTGATTCGACGACGTCCTCCACCGTTCCCACGTGGGCGTCGGTGGCCGCGATGAGGGCTTCCACGTCGTGGCTTTCGAAGACATGACCTTGGCGTTCGAAGTGCGGGACGATCCGGCGCAGTCCGGCTTCCGCGAAGTGAAGGGCGGTGGCCCGGTCGTCGGCCACGAACAGGGTGCGGGAGGCCAGGATACGAGGCGTGGCCCCGTTGGGGAGTGCCTCAAGGTAGGCGTCGATGATGGGGTTCTGCAGGTGGTCCAGCGGTGCATCCGCCAACGACCCTTCGCGCGGTTGGGTCCGTGACAGCATGAGGCCATCGCCGGAGCGGCCTGCACGTTCGCCTCCACTGCTGGAGAATGTTGCCTGCCATAGCCTGTCGAGCAGTTGAGGAACTGCCGGGTAGAGGGCATTGGCCGAGGACCGAATATCCTTGCCGCCCCACGCCTCGGTGAGGAGTTGCAACTTTTCCACGAAAATCCGACGGCGTTGGTCACTTTCGAGTCCGAATGCAGCGAAGGAGGACGCGGTGCCGCCCGTCCCCACTCCCACTTCAAGCCTTCCACCGGCGAGCAGGTCCAGCACGGCTGTGTCCTCCGCCACCCGCAACGGATCCTCCAGCGGAAGCGTGATGATTCCGGTACCGAGCCGGATGCTGGTTGTCCGGGCAGCGGCGTAAGCCAAGAAGACCAGCGGGGCCGGCAGGCCGCCTTCGGCTTCATTGAAGTGGTGCTGTGCCACCCACGCCGTATCAAAGCCCGCTTTTTCTGCGGTCTGGATTTGCTCCAAGGCCAGCCTGTAACGCTCAGCCGGGCTGACGTCGTCGAGCAGGCGCGTGAAGAAGCCGATCCGTTTGTTAGCTTCTGCTCGGTGGGTCATTGCTTCGCCTTTCGGTTGCCGGGGATCGCCTCGATCAGCTCCCGGGTGTAGTGGTGTTGGGGGTTGTCGAACACCTCGGACACAGTGCCTGCCTCTACTTGCCGGCCGCCGCTCATGACGGAAACGGTGTCTGCGATTTGCCGCACCACGGCCAGGTCATGGGTGATGAACACATAGGTCAGGTCAAGTTCGCGTTGCAGTTCTTCCAGCAAGGCGAGGATCCGGGACTGGACGGTGACGTCCAGCGCTGAAACGGCCTCGTCCAAAATCAAGACCTGCGGTCGAAGGACTAAGGCCCTGGCAATGGCCACCCGCTGGCGTTGGCCGCCGGAGAGCTCCCGTGGATGCTTGGTCAGCAGGCTCTCCGGCAAATGGACACGGTGAAGCAGGTCCCGGACAGTCTTGACGCGGTCCTCGCGGGAGACTGGACCGAAGTTCAGCAGGGGCTCTTCGATGATCCTGGCGATCGTCTGCCGCGGATCAAGGGAAGTGAAGGGGTTCTGGTAGACGAGTTGAACGTGCTTCCGGAATTGTCGGAGGCTCTTGGCGTCCAATCCGGAAAGCTCGTGGCCGCTGATGGAGATGCTGCCTGAAGTGGGCCGTTGGAATCCTGAGAGGGCACGCGCGGTGGTGGTCTTCCCGGAACCGGATTCACCGACGATTGCGTGTGTGCTGCCCTGAGGAACCTGGAAGCTCACGTCGTCCACGGCCCGGAACCGCTGGTTCCGCCCGGTGTCAAACTCTTGAACGAGGTTGGCGACCTGCACTGTGTTGGTGCGGCCAGGCTTGGGCGCCGGGCGGGGAACGACGGGAGAAATCGACGGCGCATCGGCCAGGAGTTGCCGTGTGTAATCGGTGGCGGGGTTCGTGAGCACCTGGGTTGTAGGGCCCTGCTCCTGGACCCGCCCGCCTTTCAGCACCACAACGCTGTCGGCACGGTCTGCCGCCACGCCGAGATCGTGCGTGACAAAAAGGACCGCTGTGCCGGTCTCGGCCCGCAGGTCATCAATGAGGTCCAGAATCCGCCGTTGAACAGTGACGTCCAGGGCGCTGGTCGCTTCATCGGCGATGATCAGCTGGGGCTCAAGGGCTATGGCCGCTGCGATCAGGACGCGCTGCTTCATGCCTCCGGAGAGCTCATGGGCGTATTGCCCGGCACGGCGTTCCGGCTCCGGGATGCCCACCCGCTCCAACAGCTCGAGGACCCGCTTCCGTCGCTCCGGCTTGGGAAGCTTGGTGTGCAGGCGCAGCACCTCTTCCACCTGGGCGCCGACGGTGAGAACCGGGTTCAACGAGCTTGTGGGATCCTGCGGAATCAGCGCGATCTTGGCGCCACGGATCGATTCGAGGCGTTTCTGTGACCATCCGGAAATGTCCGTGCCGTTCAGGAGGATGCTGCCACCGTCTATGCGGCCGTTGCCGGCGAGCAATCCGATGACTGCCTGGGCCGTAGTGGATTTCCCGGAACCCGATTCACCCACTAAGGCAAGGACTTCGCCCGGCGAGATCTTCAGCGAAACCTCGTGAACAACCCGGCGGTGTTTTCGGTGTCGGTCCGCATACGACACGGACAGGTTCCTGAGTTCCAGCACGGGAACGGTGTCCGGCTGCCCAGGTGCGGCCACGGCCGGATCTGTCAGAACGTCGGTCACGGGTGTACCTTTCGGATCGAATGGCTGATGCGGTTGGCGGACAAAACCACGGCAACCACCACCAGGCCCGGGTAGGTGGTCAGCCACCAGGACGTGGCCACATAATTCCGCCCCTCAGCGATCAACAGCCCCCACTCCGGGGTGGGTGGGGGAGCGCCGTAGCCCAGGAAGCCAAGGGTGGAGATGGCCAGGATGGCACTGCCGAACTGCAGGGCCACGAGTGCCAGCACCGGTCCGGCCGAGTTGGGCAGGATGTGGCGCCATAACACTGCGGTGAACGTTCCACCGCTGCCGAAGGCTGCCTCGACAAAATCGCTGCGGCGCACCCGGAGGACTTCGGACCGGGAGAGCCTGGCGAAACTGGCTACGGATCCGATACCCACGGCGATGGCGGCGTTCACGGTGCCAAAGCCCAGGATGATGATGATGCTCAGCGACAGCAACAGGCTGGGTATCGACAACAAAACGTCCACTATCCGCATCACTACGGCGTCGGTGATGCCGCCCAAGGACCCTGCCAGCAGCCCGAGGATGGTTCCCACCACGAGTCCAACGGCGACGGCGACAAGGGCGCCCGTGACCGAGTTGATTGATCCGTGGATCATTCGCGATAGGAGGTCGCGGCCCAGCTCATCGGTGCCCAGCAGGTACTCAGTGTCGGGCGGGAGGAGCTTGTCCCTTGCCTTGCCGGAGACCGGGTCATGACTGGTGAACAGTCCAGGGGCGATGGTCCAAAGCGCGACGATTCCCAGGACAAGCCAGGCAAGGAGCAGCCCTGGTTGGATCCGTGGGATGGTGAAGGGCCGCTTGGCTTCCACAGGATCGGGTGTGAGTTCCTTCGCCGGGGACGCGGTTTCCTCCACAGTGGCGTGGCTCATGTGAGCGCTCCTGCCTTTCGCTTGAGCCGGGGGTCCAGCAAGGGGTACAGCAGGTCCACGGCGAGGTTGACCAAAACGAAAGCCGCGGCGGCGAGGACCACCACCGCCTGAAGTACGGCCGCGTCCTGATTGTTGACTGCCTGCTGTGTCAGTTGGCCCACGCCGTTGCGCCCGAAGACTGTCTCGGTGACCACGGCCCCTCCAATCAGTTCGCCCAGCAGGACACCGGCAATGGTCAGGGCCGGAAGTACCGCATTTCGGGCCACATGGTGGCTGAGTACCCAGGCATTGCTTCCGCCACGCGAACGTGCGACGGCGACAAAGGGCTGGGTGCGTACGTCGTCGATGCTCCGGATCAGTACCTGCGCCAGCGGTGCTGAGAGAGGGACTGCCAGCGTGGCCACTGGCAGGATCAGGCCCAAGGCCTCAGGCGGGTTGATGACGGGGATCAGCTTCAGCCGGAAGGAAAAGACCTGGATCAGAACGATGCCCAACCAAAAGACCGGCACGGAGACCAGCAGGGACGGTAGCGACTGGAGTGCGTCCCTCAGCCAGGCGAACGGTGCCAGGCTGGAGAGGAACGCGATTGCGACGGCGAGGATCACCGCGGCGACGAAGCCCAGCCCCGCCAGTGCCAGCGTCGACGGCACAGTGGCGGCCAGTAGATCCACCACAGGCACACCGGCCTGGACCGAGTAACCGAGGTTGCCGGTGAGGAAGCCTCCCAGGGAGTCAAGGTACTGCAGGAACAACGGAGTATCTGCGCCATAGGAGCTGCGGATGTCCGCGATTTCCTGGGGGCTCAGGCCCATGTCCGGGTTTTGGTATTTGATCAGCAGGGCATCACCGGGCAGCGCTTGGAGCAGCACAAAGGCTATGGTGAACGCTGCCCAGAGGACCAGGGTGGCCTGGCCGAATCGGTTCAGGAGGTAGCGCGGCATATCAGTTCTTCTTGAGCCAGACGTTGTAGAGGCTGGGACGGCCCACGGCTTCGAAGGCTAGCCCGTGCAGGTACGGTGCGGAAGCAAACACCTGCGGTTCTTCGAAGATCGGGATGACCAGGGCTTGGTCGATGAGGTGGTTCTGGATGTCGGCGACATCCTTCAACCGCTGCTCGGGATCGGTACGTGCCGTCTCGGCTTCGAGCAGGGAGTTGAGCTTCTCATCGACGAAGCTCTTGACCTTTTGGCTGCTGCCACCGATTTGCAGCAGAGCGTCACGGTTCTTCGGGTGGAACTGGCTCTTGATGACATCCGGATCTGCGCGGCCAACCATGGCAACGGAGACTGGCGTCTTGTCGGGATCCAGGCTGTCAACGGTTTTGCTGCCGGAATCGCCGACCAGGACGTTGAGCTTGACGCCAACCTTCTGCCATTGCTGCGCCACCAGTTGCAGCACGGCCTTGTTCTGCGGCTGCGGCAGGGATTCGTAAATGGTCAGGGACAGTTGGGCTCCGTCCTTGGTCCGGATATCGTCGGCTCCAACTTTCCAGCCTGCTTCTTCCAAGAGTTCCTTGGCCTTCTCCGGATCGTGTCCAAGCTTGCCTGACAGATCCACATAGCCTGCGGCGTCCTTGGCGAGAACGGAGGTAGCTACCGGGTAGTTCTCCGAGAAGATGGTGTCCACAACTTCATTCGTGTCCGTGGCCTTTAGAAGTGCTTGCCGGACTCGGACATCGGCCACCAGCGCGTTGTCGGGACGGAACACAATACTGTCGTTGACCCCGCGGGTGCCCGGCGCGTAGATCTTGAAGTTCTGTGCCGCCACCTGCTTTTCGTCGTACGCCTGGACCTGGCGGATCAGGTCGCCTTGGCCGGCGAGGAGTGAGCCGGTGCGGACGCTGTCTTCCGGGGTAACGACGATCTTTACGGTGTCCAGGTAGGCACGGCCTTGGTGCTCCGCCTCGGCGGGTCCCCAGTTGTAGTCCTTGCGGGCGTCGAGGACCAGCTCCTTGCCCAGGACCTCGCTGGCCACAGTGAAGGGACCACTGCCGATGATGTTTCGGGCGTCACCGAGTTCGTCGTACTTCCGGTCGAGGGTGCTGATGGACACGATGCCGGAGCCAATGGTGGCCGTGCCCTGGAGGAAGCCGGGCGAGGACTTCTTGAAGTAGAACTTGACCGTGAGCGGGTCCACCACTTCGCTGTGATCGTAGTTATTAATGACCTCGGAGACAGGTTGGTTCAGGGCCTTGTTGCCCAGGCCGTAGGTGTCGAAGTTGCGTGCCACCGCGGCGGCATCCACGGGTGTGCCGTCAGAGAACGTGACGCCGCTGCGGAGCTTGAACGTGTATTCGGTCAGTTCAGCGTTACTGGTCCAGGACTCGGCAAGCCAGGGCTCAATCTTAAGAGTTTCGGGGTTCTGAAAAGTGAGCTTGTCCGTGATCTGGTTGAGGACGCCGCCGTTGGGATAGAACCCTCCCGACGGCGGATAAAGGTTGGTATGGGCCTGCTGCTCGAGGTAGACCAGTGTGCCGCCGGTGACTGGAGTACCGCCGTCGTCAACCGGATTGGTGGCCTCCGTGCCGGAGCCGCAGGCGGCCAGGACGCTGGCCAGCGCAAGCGCTGCTATGCCGGCTGAGATGGCGCGGACAGGTTTGCGGAAAACCATGGAAGGGCCTCTTTCGCATGAAACGGACTGCGCGGAAGGACCGCGCTGGGAGTGATGTAAGGACGTCTTGACATCACTGTAGGAGGGGCAAAAGCTCTGCCGAATTCCACCGACATCAGCGGTCACTCCAGTTCGCATTAAGCAAAACCGGGTCACGCTCCGCAATGAAAATGCCTGTTACTTGCCGGCTCTAGGAGCCGGGCCGGCCGAAGCGGCAGCGGACCACGCCGACCAGGACCCGACGTACAGGGATGCATCGATGCCGATGGTCGCCAGCGTGAGGACCTTATGGGCGGCCAGCACTCCGGCTCCGCAGTAGGTTCCGACGGCGGCTCCGGACGTTAGTCCTGCGTCGGCGGCCTTGGCGCGAAGTGCTTCGGCGGGGAGCAGCAGGCCGTTGGGGTCGAGATCGGTGCTGCTGGGCGAGCTGTGGGCGCCTGGGATGTGCGTCACGGGTCCGTCCGGGCTGCCGCTGAGGTGCTCCGCCTCCCGCGCGTCGATCAACACACCGGCAGGGGCAAAGTCGGCTGCTTCTTTGGTGCTCAGAGTGGGGAGGCGGCCACTGCCTGAAGGCTCGAATGCCCGCAGCGTCACGGTTCCAGGCCGCGAGGAGGGATGGGAAACAGTAGTAGGAAGGCCTTTGCTCAGAGCCAGTAGCCGTACCCGCCGTCCAAGACCTTCACATTGGTAAATCCCGCCCATCGGAGTACCCGCCAGGCCCTGGCGGCGGATAGGCCGTGTCGATTGTCGTAGACGACGATCCGTGAAGCGTCGTCAATGCCGTAACCCCGGAGGGCCCGCTGAAGGATTTCCAACTCCGGCAGGGGGAGCGCGCCATCGGAGGCGGGCCGATGAACGCCGGCGTCAGCGAGGACAGTGGGCAGGTGGACGTAGTGAGCCCCTGGCAAGTGACCGGCGTCGTATTCTGCCTCAGGGTCCGCGAGCCCGGGCCTGAACCTGACGTCCAGCAGGACTGGCGGCTGCCCGCCGGACAGTTGCGAGCCAGGTCTGCGGCGCTGATGAAGTGCTCGTCCCGGAAGTCGTCCCGGGCAGCGGCAGCTGTCGGGGACAGACCGGTGGGGCTCATTCCGTCACTCCCGAGCTGACGGGGACATCCGTCGTCGAACGCGTTTCAAAGGGAAACGGGTCTTCCAGCTCATAAACGTTGCCCGGGACTGCCAGGCCGAGATGGTCGCGCAGGGTGGTTCCTTGGTAACTATCCCGGAACAGGCCCCGGGTGCGAAGTTCCGGTATCACGCCCCGCGTGAACGCTCTAACTGGTCACCCAGATAAGGGGTGAGGATATTGAATCCGTCCACACCACCTTCTTCGTGCCAGGCCTGCAGGTAATCCGCCACCTGCACGGGCGTGCCTACCACCACGCTGTAGGGCACCAGATGGTTGACCAGAAGGTCGCGCCAGCGCACCGGCCGACGGGTACCGGGAACCCGTCCGGACCTACGGGCAACCAAGTCCAGCAGATGCCGGCCGCGGGGTTTGAATCGCGCGGCATCGGAAACGGAGACGTCTGCGTCCAGATCGAAGTCCGTTGCGGGAAAGCCCAACGCATCGTCCAAGGCGGCAAAGCCTGCGCGTACCCGGGAAGCCCTCCCGTTCGTCATGCGGACCCGGGGACACAGGCACACGGGACACCAGGAAGTCGTGAACGTCCCAGGCTTCCTCCAGCGTCGCCCCGATGATGGGCAGTACGGGGGTGAGGGTCTTGACGGCCCGCGGATCCCTGCCCTGTGCGGCGATTTCCCGCCTCAGCGTGGCAGTTTCCACGGCGGCCTCTGCCACGCCGGGAAGTCCCAGCAGCGCCAGGTCGGCGCGGGAGTGAACCAGTTGCCTGGACCGTGAAGACGTGCCCGCATGTACTAAAGGCACGTGTCCCTGTATTGGCCTGAGGACATTCAGTGGCCCGGCCACGGGATGGTGCTCGCCGTGGAAATCGGCCCGGTGGAGTTTGTCCGGGTTCAGAAATGTGCCGGATTCCTGGTCCGCGACGAGAGCTCCGTCGCCCCAACTGTCCCAGAGCAAACGCAGTGCATCAATGAGTTCCTCAGCGGAGTCGTAGCGCTGTTCGTTTCCCCAGTGTGCGTCACGGCCGTGATTGGCTGCGGCCCGGGGCTCGGCTCCGGTAACAATGTTGAGCCCAAGCCGCCCGCCGCTGAGACGGTCGATCGAGGCACTGATACGTGCCAAAGTGTAGGCGTCTGAATAGGTGGCATTGACCGTGGCGATCAAGCCGATGCGGGAAGTCACTCCGGCACGGAATCCGACGGCGCTCAGCGGCTCAATGCGGGCGGCAAGGTAGGGATCGCGGAATTCCAGATCAGGGCCGGTAGCCAGCCAGTCCCCGAAGAAGATGTAGTCCAGCCCGGCACTCTCGGCCTCCAAAGCAGTGGCGCGGATGACCTCGGCGTCCTCATGCGGATCGTGGTGCGCGCCAGGGTACCGCCACCCACTGGGATACGCGCCGACGGCCCGGAACATGGCGCCGATGATGATGTGCCGTGGGCCGTGCAGGCCTTCGGCATGGACAGTGTTTTGGGCCGCGGGAGAACTGGTCATAGGCAGAAGTTAGAAGATGTGCTTCCCTCGAGGTGAATGCTACTTAACAGCTCTTAGCGAGGGGTCACTGCGGGACATCGATCTTCACGAAGGAGGGACCCTTGGTGATTCTCTATAGCATCGATTCGGCACCGGGGAACTACCGCGTCAATCGTCGCAGACGGCACTGGGCGGACGCACCGAATCAAAGTCCTTTGTGTCCTGGTGCAGGTTGGCACCTGCCTACTCCGCCGAAGCATTGTGAGTTCACTCGCTCGTCGTCCGCGCATGTCGAAGCCGAACAGTTTGCCGATAGGTGTTCAAATGTCGGGCTTACCTCTGTGTATTTCATCGGTGTGAATTACACGCCTCCCGATGTGATCTGTCAGCCCCGTCGATTCGTGGACGCCGCCCTCTTCATCAGAACCCTTCCCACCCCGGAATTGACACCCCCGAACCACGTGTATCTGACAACAGGCATCCGTCCTCGGGCCTACTGAACGACGCGCGCACGATATGCCGAGAAAGCTTGTCAAAGTTGAGACTCCGGCTCCTGGGCGGTAGCGGCCCAGGAGCCAAGACGAGATAGCGGGTGGGTATGTGTCGTAATCGGGATCTTGGGCTTCTCCACTGAAGACATGGGCCGGTTCACGGAGACCTCGGGGCATCCTCGGCTCAGGGTGCGGCGCTAGGAGTGTCTTCCGATGAGTGCTTTCTCAGGGTCAATGCCGTCCGCGAAGGTTTGAGCGTCTGCACGGGAACCGCGTCGGCCGTCCAGAGTGAAGCTAATGCAGGCGATGAGGAGCCCGGCACCTGAAGTGGTGATTCCCGTCCAAATGGGAGACAGGTATCCAAGGCCGGCGGAGATTACAACGCCGCCGAGCACGGCTCCCAGAGCGTTGCCCACGTTGAATGCGGAATGATTCAGCGCTGCTGCGAGTGTGGGCCCCTCCTTTCCAACATCCATGAGGCGGGTCTGGAGTGTTGGTCCAAGGGCGCTGGCCCCTACACCGACAACCATTACGCCAACGATCAGCCCTAACGTGCCTGCAGAGAAGAGAGCGAGAATCACCAGCCCGGCGAGCATGACTGCGAACGAACCGTAGGTACTGCTGCGAACGTCGCGATCTGCCGCCCAACCCCCGCTGAAGTTACCGATGGTCATCCCTATACCGACGCTGGCGAGTATCCACGGGACCGCTTCGGGATCGAGCTTTGTGTGGTGCTCGGCGAGCGGTGCGAGGTATGCGTACATCGCGAAGAGGCCGGTGAACCCGACGGCGCCGATGCCTAGGGCTAGCAACACCTGCGCGCGTCGTAGCACGCTGACTTCCGTTCGGATTGAAACAGTAGTGTGGGCAGTTCCGGTGGACGGCACGGCCAGGGCAATCGACACCAGGGTCGCGAGGAACATTCCGGCGATTACGAGGTACGCGGACCGCCAGCCGACAAGGAGCCCGAGCCAGGTGATCAGTGGTATGCCGATCACATTAGCAACTGTAAGCCCGCCAATAACTGTTGCTGCTGCCAGCCCTCTCCGGCTGGGCCCCAGTAGCCGGGAAGCTACGAGGGCGGCGACCCCGAAGTAGGCGCCGTGGGGCAGGCCGGTCAGGAAGCGTGCCGCAGCGATGCCCTCGAAGGTGGGAAGTACAGCCGAGGCGACACTTCCAATAACAAACGCCATTACTAACGCGAGGAGTGCGGGTTTCTGGGGAAGCTTGGCAATTCCGATTGCAACTGTAGGTGCGCCGATGACTACGCCCAGCGCGTAAGCACCTACAAGCCATCCGGTGTGCGCCAGAGCCGCTTCTCTTGAGGAGATGTACGCGTCCGGGAAAAGGTCTTGGGTAATACTGGGGAGCAGGCCCATTGCGATGAACTCGCTTGAGCCAATACCGAAGCCTCCCAAGGACAGCGCCAGTAAGGCAGGAAGGACGCTGCGACGCTGCGGGACCGAAGGGGATGATGGGGATGATGGCAAGACTGCACCTCCGTGGAGTAGGTGCTCCGCCCTTGCAGCACATAAGAATTGGGAAAAAAGTGTGATCGTTGGTGGAATGCGTTGGGCTCCAAAGGCAGAGGATTAGGAGGGAGCCAGCACGCTTCCTATTGCGCTAGGCATTGGATGTGGGATTGGCGACTTCGTTGTCCTGGCGATCCATAGCCAGTGCACCGATGATCCCGACGTCATTTCAATCCAAGTGAAACGAACCAATCGGGATCGGAGCCCATGTGTTCACCTCCTGACAAGGTTGTTCGGACAAAGAATCCGTGAAGTGCCCCATTGGCGGCGGGTGATTTTCGATCGACTCTAATTCGATCTGCATGCATATTCGCTCTTCTACGCCCGGGCTGTCCTATCCGACAAACCAGATGGCGCTCCATCCTGGCTGGTCAACCGGGCCCTTGGAAGACCTGTTCTCCGGGTCGCGGCGGAGGGTTCATTGGAAATCACCGCCGCGATGGCGAACACGCCGTGCCGGATGTCCCTTACAGTGCAGACGCTTGTATCAAGAGCCCCTGCTCAGGGTTGAGGTTGGGCATTGGCAATCCAACTTCGCTGAGAAACCGGCCGGAAGCGACGGCTCCGTCGACCACCCAGAGGGGCGGGGTGATCTGAGTGCACACGTCCTTTAGGTCTCCCAAATCCCCGTCTGGCAGAAGGAGTTGCATGTGATACGAACGGTCAGGGTTGAGGCCGGGAACGGTGACCCGACCGGGGAGCTCTGCGTAGCCTGTAGTGGTTCGAATCAGGGCGAACAGGGCCGCAACGTCTCCCGTTGGGACGTCGGTATGCGAAACGACGCCGTGGAGTAGCAGGGACTCGTCCGCCATATCGGCGCGCACCATTTTTCCGCTGTGAAGAAGGTCGCGGTGCTGCTTGAAGATACTGATCAATCGCCTCAATTCCTCTCGGCTGCGGCCCTCGACTTTGCGGATGTCCCATTCCAACCCGAAGTGTCCAAAGAGGGCTGTGATTCCTCGGAATGAAAGGGAGTGCGTGCGTCCGGTTGTGTGTGATGTGTCGGGACCAATGTGAGCACCGAGCAGCTCGGGCGGAACGACCACGCCAGTCCAACGCTGTATGGTTTGGCGTTCTAGCGCGTCGTTGCAGTCGGACGTCCATACGCGGTCGGTCCGTTCAAGGATGGCCAGGTCGATTCGGGCGCCACCAGAGGAACAGGATTCGATTTCGACGTGGGGGTGCGCTTTGCGCAATTCGTCAAGCAGCCGGTAGGCGGCCAATGTCTGGGCGTGGACAGAGGGGCGGCCGGCATGTCCGTGTTCTTGGTGATCCCGGTTTTGATCCCACTTTAGGTAGGAAATTCTGTTTTCCTTCAGGAGCGAGTCCATCCGGTCGAACACATATTGCCAGGCCTCTGTGTTGACGAGATCGATGACGTGCTGTGCCCGCCACTCGAGAGGGAGGCGTCCGCCCTCTTTATGCGTTTTGGCAGACGGCCGAACCAGCCAGTCGGGGTGGCTTCTAGCTACGTCAGAGTCGATGCTGACCATTTCGGGTTCGACCCAAATACCGAAGTCCATTCCGTGCTTTTCGACTGCTTGGATAAGGGGCGTGAGCCCATTGGGCCACACATTTTCGTCGACGAACCAGTCTCCGAGGCCCATCTTGTCGTTTCGGCGACCGCGAAACCATCCATCATCGAGGACGAACCGTTCCACGCCCAGGTCGGCGGCAGACTCAATGAGTTCATTGAGCGTCGTCAGGTCGTGGTCAAAGTACACGGCCTCCCATGTGTTTAGGACAACTGGACGCTGCTTGCCTTGCGATCTGGAATTCGTCGCGGTGATGTGATGCGGCCTGTTGCGGAACCATGCGTAAAAGGCCTCACTAATGCCGTCCAATCCTCTGTCTGAGTAAGCGGAAAAGAGGGTGGGCGTGCAATAGCTTTGACCGGGTGACAGGATAATTTCGCCGGGGCCTAGCAACTCAGACCCACCAATCATGCTCCGGCCGTCGGCCAGCGTGTCCGTGAACTGCTCGTGGTTGCCGCTCCATGCAAAATGGACGGCCCAGACCTTTCCGGTTCGGTTAGTGAACCCGGGTGTTCCTGCGGCGAATAGCAAAGAGGCGTCGTGGCCCGTTCGTCCATGTCTCCCGGAACGTACCCAGGTTCCCTGCCTGACGCGACCGCGTTGCGGATGCCGCTCGCGACACCACCGCCCCGTAAGGTCCAAAGATTCCTTCGCAATTGCAGGGACAGGGAGGACTACTGCCAGTTCATCAAGTTGGAATGGGTCCGAGCCGTCGTTCGTAACCCTATGGCTCATTTCCAACAGCCCTCCGGGATGTAGGACCAAGGAAGTTCTTACGGTGAGGGAAGCGTCCGGATCCGTTTGTGTGATGGCCAATGAGTTGCCGGCTTGGTCCACGGCGGTTAGTCGGAGCCGCGGCGAGAAGTCGTATCCTGGGAGGCCGTTGACAATCCTTTGACCGCGAAGTCCGGGACGTCCCCGCCACCCTGAGGATGCTTGCGGCAGAACCCCCGCAGTGACCGGAACATCGATAGCGGAAGGCGGGACCATGTCCTCGAGCACCTCTAAACCGGGGATCGCGTCGCCCAGATCCGCTCCCCAATGAATGATTTCTGCTTCGCCGTTGCGGTAGCCAATGATGACACTTGTGCCAGCGGCGCTGAGATGAGCAAAAGTTTGCAAATTTATCACTTTCGGAGAGAATAGGCCGCGCACTAGACAACTGGTCTGTAGATAGCGGCGGCTAATGACTTTTACAGGCCAGGGGCACTACTTTTCCGCTCCTGCGAGCATCCCTTTAATGAAGTACCGCTGGAGGAAGAGGTATGCCACCACGACGGGAATGGCTGCCAGCAGTGCGGCCGCCGCGGCGGCTCCGATATTGCTTCCTTGCGCTGCGAAGAATGATGCGACGGCAGGAGCTATTGTTCGCACTTTGGGCTCGGTCAGCAGGTAGCTGGACAGCGCAAACTCATTCCATACCGCTACACCCGAGAGGATGAGAACGGTGGCTGTTACGGGCTTGAGAATCGGGAAGATGATCATGAAGAAGGTCCTTGCTGGACCCGCGCCATCCAGTGCTGCCGCCTCATCCAAGGCTATTGGTACTGACCGTATGAATTCTGCGTACAGGAAAACAGCCAGCGGAACCTGCATGGTCGTCATGATAAGTATTTCGCCCCAGAGCGTGTTTGTCGCACCTATCTGTACGAGAAATGAGTAAAGGGGGACCAGGATGCTTAGCGGGGGAACCATGATGAGAGAAACAACGGTCCCATATACGGCACGGTTCCAGTTTGTGCTTCTTCGTGCCAGCGGATATGCAGCCAATGCAGAGAGAACACTCGCCAGAGCCGCTGCCGAAGCTGTGACAATGATGCTGTTGATGATGGCAGTGAAGATGCCGCCTTTGTTGATCGCGAGTGCAAAGTTGTTGAAATTGAACTGGCCGGGCAGCAGCAGCTGAGGGGTGTGGTCCGTCGGCGCCTTGAGAGACGTTGTCACTGCGATCCAAAACGGCAGCAGCTGGACTGCACAAAACAGAACCAAACCCAGAATGATAATTGGCTTTGAGGTGTTGAATCTTGAGTGCTGCTGTCGGCCTGTAGGCGCTGGGACGTGCGCGGGCTGGGTCTTGGAGCCTCTCGTCGCGATGTTTTTGGTGTCACGCATGATTACGCCTCCAGACGTTGGCGGTTCAAGAGCTTGTTAAGCGCGGCGGTGATGATGATGATCATCAAGAAAAGGGCAACGCCTATGGCCGCGGCGTAGCCGGCGCTTTGGCTGCCAAAGTAGGTTCTAGCGATGAGGGTGGATAGGGAGTTCGTGGAATTGCCGGGACCGCCACCAGTCATGACCACGACGGCGTCAAATAGCTGGAAGCCCCCGATGAGGTTGAGGACGACGCTGGTGGCGAATGCTGGCTGTAGTAGGGGAAGCGTAATGTTGACGAATTGGCGCCATCCACCTGCGCCGTCAAGCATGGCCGCTTCCTGGTATGAGGGATCAATGGATTGAAGCCCGGCCAGATAGATGATCATCGAGATCCCAACGAACTGCAGGGCGTTCACAAGAACAATGACAGCGGTAGCCACGCCCGCATCGGCAAGCCATGCCGTGCGCTCACCTCCAAGAGCGACGACTATGTCATTCAAGGTCCCCGTGTTATAGGACAAAAGCATGTAGTACATGGTGCCCATGATGACCGGCGATACAAGGACCGGCAGATAGATGATCGCACGGGCGACACTTCGTCCTCTTATAGCCCTGTCGAGAATCACCGCCAGTGCAAGGCCGAGAACTTGCTGGATAAGAGTTGAACCAAAAGCATAAATGAGTGTGTTGGTGAGTGCCGTGAGAAAAGTGGAGTCTGACAGGAGCCGGGCGTAATTGTCTATGCCGGTAAAGGTCATCGACGGAGAGAAGCCGTCCCAATTGTAGAAGGATAGTTGTATTCCACGGATGAGAGGGTATCCGGTGAACACGCCGAGGAGTATGAGCGCGGGCACATAGAAGAGGTTGATTCGCGCGCCGAATAGATTGGTCCTGGCTGGGCGGGTCCTCTTGCTCTGGCCTGACGGCCGCCTTTGCTGTAAGTCTGTTGAAGTATCCGGGATGCGACCTAATGAAGTGGCTGACATGCTTGTTCCTACTTGCCGTTAGCCTGGGCATAGAGACTATCGAACTGCTGCCGGACCTGGTCGAGTGCTTGGGCAACGTCACCTTGCTGGGTGATGATGGAATCGGTGGTGGCCGCCATGGTTTGCCACATGCCCCCGGGGAGATCTGCACGATCGAAGAAGGGCTGCAGGGGAGTCTTCCCTTCGACAACCCATTGTTCGTAACTCTGCTGCAGCGGTCCGACATCCGTAGGAACAGACTTGAGTCCGGACGGAGTTCCGGCGGCTTGGTTCATCTTGCTCACGTTTTCAGGCTTGGCCAGGAAAGCAAGGAAGTCGAGTGCAATGTCTTGGTTGGGGCTGGTTTTGCCGACGCCGAACGCGTTCTGTTCACCGCCGATGAGATAGTTCTTTCCCGTGTCTGACGGAATGGGAATGTAGCCGATCTGCGCGTTCGGGTATGAAACGAATGCATCTGCGGCAGTATAGGTTCCGGTGAATATGAAGGCGGTCTTGCCGGCGCCTATCGAGGCGGCCACATCGGTCAACGACGCAGAAGATATGTCGGGATTGAAATAGCCGGCCTTGGCCCATCGATCAATGTGTTCCAGGACTGATCGGTAAGGAGTGTCTTGGAACTTACCATTCTGGAGAGCGCTAAGTTCCTCGGCTGTGAACTTACCTGGCGCCATCCAGTCGATGAGGGCGGCCTGGGCGTCAAGCGCTTTGCCACTGACCGTGATGGGCACCACGCCTGAAGACTCGATTCTTTCGAGCGCCCTGTCGAAGCCCTCCCAAGTCGCCAGGGAGCTGATCTCCACACCGGCATCCTTCAAGACCTGCTCGTTGTAAAGGATTCCCGAGACATCGACGTCCATGGGCAGGGCAAATATGCTGCCATCGCCTGTTCGCATGGCCGGGTCAAGCGTGGCATCGACGTCGGCATTCCAAGGACGATCCTGGAGGGGGCGGAGGAATTGAGAATACCGGTCACGTGACCATCCATGTGTATTCATGAGGTCGGGAACATTGTTGGCTGCCAGGCGGGCCTTCATTCGGGCTTCAAAGTCACTGCCTGCCGGCACGATGTTGAAGTCAACGTCCGGGTGCTCTGCCTCATAAGCACTTGCGACACTCTCAAGACTCTCCAGCAACGTCGACCCTGTCGGGTAGGCAGATTCTATTTCCAGTGTCGTTTTACCGCTGTCCGCGGAACACCCGGCAAGGACTGCAGCGGCCAGAGCCGTGCAGCCCAAGGCCGAAATGAGCCGGACAACCCGGCTGGGTACTCGATTCGTAAGGGGCATTACAGGGACCTTTCGAGGTTGGAAAGGGACGCTTTGAGGACTGGCCAGAGAGGGGACTGCGTCACCGTGAGATTTTGATCTCCCCGGGGAGAATGTATCGAATCTACCCGGGGAGATTTTGTTCCGTCAAGAGTTAGTCAATAATTTCCACGGGGGTAGACTTTGTGAACCATAAGCAAACCCTTTACCGCAGTGCCCTCGCGTACCGCGGCAGATAGGAGAGGAAATTTAGGGTGAGTGACACAAGCTCGGGCATCGTGCATAAGTCCGCTACGCGTCGGGAAGTGGCTCAACGCGCGGGCGTGAGCACCACGGTCGTAAGCTACGTGGTCAACGGCGGGCCGAAGAGCGTATCGCCTTCAACGGAAGCTAAAGTTCGTGCGGCCATCGATGCACTCGGCTACCGCCCGAATCCAGCTGCCAGGGCCCTGACGCTCGGCTCGAGTCGAGTTTTGGGCATTGTAGTTCCGGATGCAAAGAGTCCGTTTTTTGCTTCACTGGCACGTGCTGTCGAAGATGTCGCCGCAGAATATGGGTTTGCGTTGTTGATGGGCAATTCGGATTCCTCACCTGCGCATGAGCAACGCCTCATTACTGATCTTGCCGCCCGCCGCGTTGATGGCGTCGTCTTGTGCAGCAGCGTCCTCACCCCTGATCTACGAGAGCTGAACCTTGCCGGAATCCCCACTGTGCTGCTCAACCGCTGGACCGGTAGTGGCGACGCTCCCGCAGTACGATCCGATCTGCGAGCGGGTGCCCAGATGGCGGTCGAACATCTGATCAGTCAAGGGCACCAGAACATCGGCTTGCTGATTGGGTCGAATGTTGAGAAGTATGTAGACGAACGCGAAGTGGGTTGGCAACAGGCGCTACGGCGGGCCGGCGTTTCGGAGGGGAAGATTGTGAGGGCACCGTTTACTCGTCGCGGCGGCTTCGAAGCAGGACCCGAGTTTCTTCTGCAGTCGAATCCTCCAACGGCGATTTTCGCTAGTTCCGACCTGCAGGCATTGGGACTGCTCCGGGCCCTACACGAAGCGCGAGTACGAATCCCTGAGGACATTGCGGTTATCGGCTTTGATGGGTCCGAGGAGGGTGAGTTCTCATGGCCGCCGCTGAGTACTGTGGCCCAGCCCGTCAGGGATATGGCACGATCCGCCTTGGACATTATCCTTAATAATCGCGGGGAGGACACTCTCGCAAACTTGGTGTTCATGCCAGAGCTCATCCTTCGCCCGTCATCAGAAGGTTGGCCTCGCCACTCATACCATTCATAGTTTTCAGTGGCACTGCAAAGCAAGTCGTGCTCCGGCCCTATGCTCTGGACGGACACCAACCCCCAAGGCTCCTCTTTCCTCGCATTCGCCGAGCGCACCCGGAAGTAAATCCAAGGGACATCACAAAGTGGCGCGCAGGGGCCTCGCACTTCCTGTAACCGGCAGCAGTGATGTCCAAACTCCGAATCTTCCCGCGAAAGCCATACCGCGCCCTATAGGGATCGGGCGAACGGCCAAGGAACGTGCTCAGCGGTATTGGCCATCTCCGTTGCCAGTATTCCTGCGCTCGCTCGACTCACATGATCACCATCACGGGTCTGAGCGCGATGCTGATCGGTGACGGCCTCGCAGCCGCCACCGATCCCCGCCGCGGGCGAAAGTTCGGCAGCCTCCGCAAGGCATCCGGGGTGCCCGCTTCGTTGCGCGCTGATGCCGATGCGCTGGTGAGGTGGACAACCTGAGCGTCACCACGCCGTCGGGGGTTTCGTTGTTATCTGTGGCCCATCGACCCAAAAGGGACGTGACGACATTGTCCACACTCAAATCATCGCTAATGCGACGGCTTGCCACCATTGACTTCTCCCTCCTTGGGCCAACATCGGCTCAAGCGTGGGAGAAGTCAATGGTGACATGACACGGATCCGGAAGCGCTCTGCATGTGCGGGGTCACTCCGAGCTAAGAGTTCAGTGGCAGCGCTCGGCCGAGAGCTTTCAGAGTGATGTTGGTCGTGTCATCGACACGCAACGCGAAATCAAGTGGGATGCGGGTCCGATTCAGACGCCTGCTCTCCAGCGGTGTCTCCGTACCATTGCAGCTCACGCGATCGTCGACTGAGCACGTCGACGCGGACAGTCTGCCGATAACCACTCAAATTTCGGTCTTCGGCAACTAAGCGTCCTTGAGCGGGGCGCAGGTCTGCGCTCATCGTTTGTAATCCCATCGCACAAATGTCCTGCCCTCAAGGCGCCACGTGGAGCCCGGCGTCGGCGTCTCCAAACGTGACCCGGGAGAATCGAACGCTCAGTTCTGAGCGTTCGGGTGAGCATACATACAGACCAGCCTTCGTGGTCGGTCCAAATGTCATAGGGGCTAAACGGAGGATGCTCCAAGGTCCTTGGTTCTTCCTCACTCTGATGGTTACAGCACCTTCACGCCAGCTCGCCCGGACTGTGACTTCCTGATTGGCCCACTCGGGTACAGGGCTCAAGGACCAGTCGGATCGGCCGTGGGTAACAACGGTTGCCGCGTGCGGGAGGCCATCGTTGATTTCAATCCCGGCTTTTATCCAGTCAGTCTCGCTGCTGCGGATCATGAGGCCGGCTTGGTCGTAAAGGGTATCGAAGTCCGCCTGAAAGGTGACTTCGAGAGCGCCTACTGATGCCACGGGGGCGAGTAGCGCATGGCCAGTGTCGCGCTTGAATCCGTAATGGGTCTCTTGCCAGAAGTCGCTTCCCTTGGCGGCTTCGACGTGCAGAAATCGTCCAACAAACCTGCTGTTGACAGGTTTGCTGGTCCAGGCTGCGGTGTTCACGAAGTTCTTCATTGTTTCCTTTGGAGGAGCAATGGGTCGGTTAATCTGTGGACTGCTGCGCGGACTTCTCCTTCTGTCATCGGCTCAACGGCGAGCGAGCCGTGAACGATCAGACCTTCGATGAACGCGTCGATGATCCTTGCGTCGTCGGCGGTGAAGTGTCGTTGTAGTGAATGCTGACTTGCTTCCATCCATTGCTGCATGATTTCGCGAAGTAGCGGTTTTCGGGCAGCCACAGCGTAGAGCTCGTAGGCGAGGATCATCTCTTCAGATGTCCCCAAGTAGTCTTTGACGATGCCTTGGACAACGGCTTCTTGGGCCTGTTCAGGAGTCTGAGATTGTTGCATGCGGACATCGAACCTGGCGGCGCAGGTTTCGACGAAGCGGCTGAAAGCAAGGTAGAGAAGTTCGTCCATGTTGGCGAAGTGATAGGTCATGGAGCCTAGTGGGACGTCGGCTTCCCTGGCGATTTCTCGATGAGTTGCCCCAGCCACCCCTTTAGCCGCGATGACATTCAAGGCCGTGTCGATTAGACGGTCTCGGCGTTCAGGATCGAAGCGCCGGTTTCGGGTCTTGGTAGGCGTTGTCGCGGCCAACTGGGATGGCGTCATCGCTCAATTATCCTTTGGTGGTTCGTGCTTTGTGGCATTCAGCTCGGGGTCCAGGCGTTTCCTTCGCTTACTAGATTGACCGGATAGGGCGCTGGCCTGCACTTTCCTGCTATTTGAGAAATTCTCTGATTACGTTTTCAGTGAGTCGTGAGATGTTGTTGTCGTAGTTTCCGTACGCCATGCTGCCTGCCCAGCAAATGGATCCTACGGAGAAGACGCGCCCGCCGTTATCAGTGTCCATAATGACCACATCGGAGCGTACTTCGGGGTTGTCGGGTCCGCTGACACCTGGTTCCATGGCCATGACGGTCTCCACGAAGGGGTAGTACTCGGGGCCTTGGCGGGAGGTGAGGATAATTTTGGCGTTGGACGGCGTTCCGCCGTGGAAGTCAGCGCTATCGACTTCGTCACCTGCTGCCCCGTCGAGAATCAATCCGAAGTTGCCAAGGGTTGTGTCGTCAATGCCGTCGAATGCGAAGCTGACGTCGCTGCCTCGGCTGGCTTCGGTGCGGGTATAGCCGGATGCTTTACCCCACCCTGCAGCGGAGGAAGCAACGCCTAGGAGGCTTCTGCTGGTTCTTCCTGTGTGGAGGTGCTGGCCGCCGAGTTCGCCTGTGGAGCTGTGGTGAACCTCAGCGGGATGGGAAGTCCAGTTGCGGACGCCTGAGTATCCTCGACGGCATTCGAGGGTGTGCGTATGTGGTCCGTCGAAGCTTGTGACCCAGTAGAAGCCGTTGCCGCCGAGGTACATCAGGCGGCCCCCACGTTCGACGTACGCTTCAATGGCGTTGTATTCCTCAGTGGTTGGATATTCCGGGTGGGAACCGGTGAGAACGACCTCGTAGTTGTTCAGCAGTGTGAGGCCTTCTCGGTGAACGTCTTCGTCTGTGGCGACGTCAAAGGCGATGCCTTTGGCCTCCAGCCAGCCAGTGATATAGAAATCTGCCGCGAAATGGCGACGTGCGGCGTTAAGCCAGGTGACATAGTTCGGGCGGAAGTTGAGCACAG
The DNA here is from genome assembly GCF_044755025.1 of Paenarthrobacter sp. NPDC092416. NCBI lineage: Bacteria > Bacillati > Actinomycetota > Actinomycetes > Micrococcales > Micrococcaceae > Paenarthrobacter > Paenarthrobacter sp. NPDC092416. The sequence continues at coordinate 198,878 of NZ_JBIVQG010000005.1, read as the reverse complement.
GCCGGAGCCAGGACGAGTGGCAGGCTCCGCTGCCGTCGGTGTGACTGTCGTAGATCGAAATGCCGAGATCCCGGTGAGCATGGATGTACCGGTCGGTGTCGTTAAGTTTGATTGAGTCCCGCATGGTCTTTGCGTGGGCTTCGCCGCGTTCGCCCTCGCCAAGGTGTTCGTTCGCGTAAGCGAGATAGGTGTTTGTGGGAGCGATAAACAGAACGCGAGCATGGTCCGTAGATGGTGACACGTAGAACGGGATGTAGTCGAGTTGATCTCCTTGAGCGATCTTCGCGGCGTAGATCCCGCTGGGCGTCCCCGGGCTGACAGTGAGGGTGAAGTTTGTGTCCCATTCGGCGTCGTCAAGATCGTCTTCGTGGAAGTGGATCGCATTCCACTGTTTGGGATTGTCCCGGTAGTTCAATGCCGGACGGGTCCAGCTGTGGCCTGTTACGGCGCGGGTTGGCCGGTTGATCAGCTCTCCGTGCATTTGGTTAGCAGAGGCATCGATGATGGTGCGTTCGCTGGGGTTCGATCCGAAGCTCCATGCGGCGACCAGTTCGTCAGCGAGGACTTCAGTTGACGCAGCGCCTTCCCTCAGTGCTTGTGTCTCTACCGCTGTGAGCGGGCGGCTCACCAGGAATGGATCTTCGATCCTGCCGTTGAAGTAGTCTTTTTGTTCACCGTTTTCATCATGGCTAGCCGCTAGGCTGATGCGCTCGATCGCTGCAATCTGAAATGAACCTATCTCGCTGCTGGAGGTATCTTCGGACTTTTCTGCTTCCCACCGGCCGTCGACCTGGTGCGAAAGGTGGGCGCGTCCGGTGGTCTCGTCATATGAGGCCGATATCCTTACCCAACGCTGGTGGGGAATGTTCATTCGGGTGGTCACGCGACGTGGCGTCTGACCTTTGCTTTGGAACTCCAGAACCAGTTGCCCGGGTTCGAGCCGGAGAACGATGCCGGCCTCCGTACCTGAAATATGCACGAGAGTCTGCCTGCTTTTTTGTGGCTGGGTCGGCATGGTCCAGGTTTGCAGTTCGAAGGAGGCCAGCGCGCGGTTACCGTTGGGTCGTATCCGTGCGTAGGAACCTGGTGTGAGCTTCTGGGGGCCGCCGTTGTATTCCGGGGCTAGGTCAGTTTCCAGTGCTTCTTCGCGAACGAGGTGAGTGCTGGAGTCGGGATTGCTGGTGTCCACACCGTGCAACCGCACGATGTTTACGGCAATTGGTCCTTCGTCGGAGCTGATTTTGAAGCTTATTTTTTCCCCGGGGTGGACGCTCAGTTCGTCCGCGTAGCCCATCAGTTTCATATCTGGTCCTTGTTCGTCGTGAGGAGCGGCTGGGGCGCCGTGTGTTTCGTCATTGACCCCAGCCGCTCGTTTGTGTCGCCGCTGATGCTGTTCGGGTCAGGTCCGTTTGGTCTCTTTTGAAAGGAGGCTGTCGACGGTCACGGCGAGCACAAGCACAATTCCTTGGACGACGTACTTCGTTTCAGTGGATGCGCTCATCAGGGCCAGGCCGTTGGTGATGCTGCCCATGAGCAAGGCACCAATGAGGGCCGCCCAGACTGATCCGCGTCCACCGAAAAGGCTGGCACCGCCGATGACTGCTGCTGCTACTGCCTCCAGCAGCAAAGTACCGCTGCCTGATTGGGCGGAAACGCCCAATGTCTGAGAAGCTGCGATGATGCCAGCGACAGCGGCGAAGGCGCCGGCTAGGACGAACGTGGTCATTTTGACGCGGGCGACGCTGATGGCCGCACGTTTGCTGGCCTCAGCGTTTCCGCCGATGGCATACAGGTAGGTCCCTACTCTGGTCTGGGTTGTTACATAGGCCATGACGGCCAAGAGCAGCAGGAGGATCGCTACGGGTGTCGGAACGCCTCTGTCCTGGTTGAGCACGAACACAACGATTAGTCCTGCGACCAGGATCGCTGTTACTGGCAGGACAACTGAGGTGAGCATGTTTGTGTTGAGTCCTTGCCGGCGTTTGTGGCGAAGGGACTGGAAGAGCAGAAAGGCGACGATGGCCGCTGCCACGACGACAACGACGTAGCCGACTCCTCGTTGGATAAAGCTGTTGGCAATCCACTGTACGGAGGTGCCTGAGAGCGGGAGGGAGCCGCTCTGGGGAAGTAGAACCAAGAGAACACCTTGCAGGGCAAGGGAAGTACCGAGCGTGACGATGAAGGATGCGGCACGGAACCGGGTGACGATGGCACCTTGAACCAAGCCGACCAGCATGCCGGCGATGATTGCCGCAGGAATGGCGACCCAGGAGTCAATACCTCGTTCAACCATCAGGTGGGCCATAGTTCCGGCGCAGACCGCACTGAGCGCGGCGACAGAAAGGTCGATTTCCTTGATGATGAGAATCAGGACGAGCCCCAGGGCCAGCAGCGCGGTAACGACGATCTGAACCGACAGGTTCGTCATGTTTCGAGGCGTCAGGAAACTCTGGTTCTGGGACTGAAAGAATCCCCAGATAAGCACGATTGATGCCAAAACAGGCGCCATGCGGTAGCGACCGGCCAGAGCGTGGGCGAGCCTGGTTCCCAGCCGGTCTGACGACTGTGGTTCAAACGGTGTCGGTGAGGGAGCCTCCGGGGACTTGTGGGAGGCTGTTTTATACTTGGTGGTCACGTGGTTTCTCCTGCGCTTGGCTGTGATGCTGCGACGCCCAGTCCGGTGATGGCTGAGACGAGCTGTGCGCGGTCATACCCGCCACGGGTAAATTCGGCGACTTTCCTCCCGAGCCGCATGACGGCGACCCTGTCGGCGACCTCCTGAACATCGGCAAGGTCATGGGAGACGACAATGACTGCGTGATTTGTCGCGCGTAGACGAACTATGAGTTCAAGAACTTGTTTCCGCTGGGCAACCCCCAAGGCGGCGGTTGGTTCATCGAGAAGGACAACCTTGGGTTCCCAAAGTACGGAACGGCAGATGGCAACGGATTGCCGTTGCCCGCCGGAGAGGTTTCCTACGGGGGCGCTCAGGTCGCGCAGGGTGGAGACCCCGAGGTCTGCGAGGACTTGGCGGGCGCGTGATTCCATGGCTGCTCGCTGCAGTCTGCGGCCAAATGGGGAGTAGATCTCCCGTCCCAAGAAAAGGTTCTGGACGGTATCGAGGTTGTCACAGAGAGCCAGGTCTTGGTAGACGGTCTGAATTCCATGGGCCATGGAGTGCCGGGGTGAATCTATTTTCACCTCTGTTCCGGCGCAGGAGATGGTTCCGGAATCCGGGATGTTGATTCCTGCGATGGTTTTGATGAGGGTTGATTTTCCGGCGCCGTTGTCGCCGACGAGTGCCAGGACTTCTCCTGGGTAGACCCGCAGGGAGACGTCTTCCAGTGCGCGAACGCCGCCGAAGTGCTTGGAGATGCTGGACAGTTCCAAAGCGGGTGGTGCGGACTGTGTTGTTGGTGGTTCAGTATTGAGGATGCTCATGGGGGCCTACTGTTTGCAGAATTCGGAGGTGACGGCAGGTCCGGCGCAGACGTCTGTTTTCTTGAGAAGCCCGGTGTCTATCAGTTCCTTGCCAACGTTGTCCGCCGTGATGAAGACGTTTTCGTTGTAGACGGTGGGGACCTTTTTGATTCCTGTGTCATAGGTTCCAGTAGCCAGATCTTTATCGCTGCCGTCACCTGTTAGCTTGGCGACGATTAGCCGGGCTGTCGCATCAGCCATTGCCTTGTATGGCGGGACCATGGTGTTTTCGATGTTTCCGGCTAGAAGGTGTTGTACAACACCGGGCTGCGCGTCGTACCCACCAAATACCTTTACCTTTCCCAAAAGATCCTGAGCTGAGAGAGCTGCGAGAACGCCGTTCGCAGAGCTGTCATTGTGGACAATGACTGCATCGAGATCTCCGCCGGCCCGCTGCATGCAGCCCTCAAGGGCTAGGCGGGCATTGTCAGCGGATAATTGCAGGTTGTCGTTCTGACAGACCACTTCGACGTCTCCTGTCTTGACCAAGGGATCGAGCACTTTTGCGGTGCCTTTACGGATCTCGGTGTCGAAGAAGAAGGACGGGTCACCGGTGATTTCGGCGATGCGCAGAGGCTTAGCGGTGTCCTTCATTTTTTCTACGGCGTATTTGGCGACCTGCTCACCGATCGGTTCGAAGGGAACGGTGACGTAGTAGTCGATCTCGCTGTTGGTGGACGCGTAGGCGAAGTCGATGACAGGTATGTTCGCCGCGTGCGCTGCCGCGACGACGCTCTGGCTCTGGTCGGGTACTGGCGGGGCCATGATGATGGCCTTTGCGCCTTGCGTCACAGCGGCCTGGGCCTGCTGCAGCTGCCGGCTGGGGTCATTGTCGGCGCTCTGGGTAACCAATTCCAGTCCGGGGGCGTATTTGGCCAGGGCTTCTTTGAGGTTGGGGGTGTCGTATGAGTCAAAGCGCGTGACTTGGGAGTTCGGGGTGAGGAAGTAAACCTTGCCCTTCAGATCCGCTGCGGCGACGGGAGCGCTGCCGTCGGCGCTGGGTTCGGTTCCGGTTGAACAGCCTGTCAGCAACAGCGTGCCGGAGACGGCTGTGACGAGCGTGGTTCGGATGAAACTCTTCATCGTGATTCCTTGGGGAGTAGTAGGGTGCCGCAGCGGGAGATCGACTCGATTCTTAACCGGTCACCGGTAGGGCATTACCTAGAGGATCAATGCGTCCAATGTACTCGTGTACGCATCGTGTGACTAGACCCACAATCAAAGTTTCTTGAGGACGGAGGCTCCCGAATCGACTTCTGGTAACCGGTAAGGCATTACACTGGGCGTACTTTGCTTATTTCTACCTGATGGGTGTGGGTGTGAAGGAGTTTGTTGACTTCCTGGGCGGTCAGGCCCCGTATGACCGATTGGATGGGGAGGATCTGTCGCGGCTGGCTTCGATGGTGGAGGTTGAGTTCTTTGCTGCGGGCCAGGAAATCCTTGCCTACGGGGCCACGGATGTGGACCATATCTTCGTGGTCCGTACGGGCGCGGTGGAAGTGGTGGACCGTGGCACGGTAGTCGATGTCCTGGGCCCGGGGGATACGTTTGGGCATGTTGCGGTGTTCTCTGGTTTGCCTACGGCCTTGGCAGTGCGGGCCGCGGAGGACACGTTGTGTTACCGCCTGCCGGATCCACGCTCGGTCGTCAAAGACCCTTCCCGGCTGCAGTTCCGGCACTTCAACACACTGGTCGCCCGCCAGCGGCTTATCGCCGCGGGAGGGCCTTCGTCGCGGATGGACCGCCCGGTGTCCAGCGCGATGAAGGATGTGCTGTGGTGCGAGGCCGGCCAAAGCGTACGCGAGGCCGCCGAGCGGATGACCCAGACACACCAGAAAGCCGCGCTGGTCAGGCTCGGTACCGGCTACGGCATCGTCACTGACCACGACTTCCGGCGCTTGGTCGCCACTGGGAAAGTGTCCTTGGATAGCCCCGTGGCAGAGATCGCGACCACTCCTGCGCACGGAATCGATGCCGATTCCACCATCTGGTCCGCCTACCTAAGAATGGTCGATCACGGTATCCACCACCTGGTCATCACCGATAACAGCGGCCGCCCGGTCGGCATCAGTGCCGTCATGGACATGGCCGCCGCCGACGTCCGCCATCCATTGGTCGTCCGCAACGCCATCGCATCAGCTGCGACCTTCGAAGAGCTCGGCGAGGCCAGCCGCCTGCTCCGGCCCACAATCGTTGAACTCTGGGATGCCGATGTCTCATCCCTTCAGCTCGGAGCCATCATCTCGGCCGTCGTGGACGCCATCGTCAGGCGAATCATCGACCTTCACCCCCTCGACCCGGCCCTCAAGGAACTGGACCACTCCTGGGTCCTGACCGGCTCCATGGCCCGACAAGAGCCCCTGCCCGATTCAGACGTCGACACCGCCCTCATCTGGACACCACGGAACACAACAGCATCACCACCCGCCCACGACGACATCCTCAAAGCCACCGCGGAAACACTCAGCCGCCTCCCCACCTGCGGCCTCCGCTGGTCTCCGCACGGCGCCAACGCCTCTGATGCGCCCTTCAACAGATCTTTGGTCGAATGGCATCGCATCGCCCGGAGTTGGAGGAGCCCTTCATCTGAATTCTGGGAGTACCCCGAGCAGGCAATGGCCATGATCGACAGCCGGGCTCTCACGCGGTCAGCGCTCCTCCGCGATGTTCACGCCGAGATTGCCGCTGCAGCCTCCAACCCGGTCTTCATGTCGGCCTTAGCTCGTCGGTCGTTGGGTCAAAGCCCACCCCTTGGGTTCGTCAGAAATCGCGTCGTTGAGCGATTCGGCGGTGGGCGCGGCTATCTGGATCTCCGAAACAAGGGGCTGCGGCCGATTTCGGCGATGGCCCGGCTGCTTGCACTCAAAAGCGGTACCTTGGCTGGTTCCACTCCCCAACGATTTGATGCTGCTGCCCATATTGGGCTGATCTCTGACGATGAGGCTGACAGCCTCAAGGACGCCTTCCATCTCTGCTACGGAATCGCGTTCGAACAGGAAGTCCGTCAACTGCGGTCTGGGAAGATCGCCACAGGGCTGATTTCCCCTGAACAATTGGATCCGTTGCGCCGACGGCATCTCCGGGAGGCCTTCCGTGCTGTGGCAGCCCTACAGGAATCAATCGCCAGCAGGCTTACGGGCCACCCTTCGTGAAACAAGACGATGGAAAGCCGAGCGCCTCTGGCGCGCTTAGTCGTGCCGTAAACTTAAAAAGGTAACGTATAAGGCATCACACTTCATCGTCAGGAGGACACAAATGGGTGTTACGACGGAAAAGCTCGAACAGTCCAGCCTTCGCGACCAAGTGTTGGCCATCCTACGAAAAGGACTCATCACCGGAGATCTGGTCCCGGGCGAGCTTTACTCGGCCTCAGCAATTGCCACGGATTTGGGCGTATCGACCAGCCCGGTCCGCGAAGCGATGCTCACGCTAGTCAATCAAGGCGTCATGGAAGCCGTCCGCAACAGGGGCTTTCGAGTCATCCCGATGGGCCAGCAGGACCGGAAAAATATTCACGAACTCCGCATGCTCATCGAAGTCCCGTCCATGGTGCGCCTGGCTGGCGAGCCTCGGCTCAAGCAGCAGGCCGCTAAATTCCGGGCTCTGGCAGAACAGAACATCGCTGCAGCGGAGGAAGGCGACCTTGTTGCCTATCTCAACACCGACCTGCGCTTTCATCTGGGCATGCTGGAAATTCTGGGAAACGAAAAACTCACCACCCTGGTGGAGGGGCTGCGCGACCAGACTCGGCAGCTTGGGCTCAAGAGCTTCTCACGGCAGGAGTCACTGCGGGCAACCGCCCAGGAGCATCTACTGATCCTGGACGCCCTGCTCGACGGCGAGGCCGAACGGGTTGAGGAGCTGATGACAGCCCACTTGGACCATATCGTTCAAGATTGGGAAGCCTCGGACAGCGCTGAGACCTCAGCCGCTTCAGCCTGACCCTCAGCTCCCTGCTCATCGCGGCGCGGGTCATTCGCTAGGAGCCCTTCCGCGCAGACGACTCGGAATCATCCAGCTAGCACGCACAGAACCCTGCCTGGCGCCCTTTTGTGCCTTCCGGCACGCGCTGGTGTATTCCGCATCACGAAACCTCTTGACTTCCGGACCCTCACAGAGTTCCATTGTCTTAGCGGTAATGCATTACCGGTAAGCTTTCTCCCAAACAGCGCGAGGCACTCATGATTCAAGATCCAATCCAGGACGACAGCGTTCGATCCTCGGACACCAAGGTGGCGAACGCGGGGCTGAGCTCCCGCACAATGTCCGACGCCGAATACCTGAACAAGCTGGGCTACAAACAGGAACTCAACAGGGCGCTGGGGCTCTTTTCGAGTTTCGGGGTACAGTTCACCTCGATCTCCGTCGGCTCGGTGATCTTCACGACCTTTGTTGTCGGTCTGACGTTTTTCGGGCCTGCTGCCTTCTGGTCCTTTCTGATCGGTGGAGCCTTCCAAGTCTTTCTCGTAGGCTTGGCCGTCGGTGAATTGGTCTCGGCGTTCCCGCTATCGGGCGGTGTCTACCAGATCATTAACCGGCTGACGGGCAAGACGTGGCTGGCATGGCAAGGCGGGTGGTGGCTCGTCATCGCACACACCGTCGCCGTCACCGCAGTCGGCGTTGGCGTCGTCCCGTTCCTTGCAGGCTGGTTCGGATTCACGGACCTCACACCGGTGGAGACGACCCTCTGGACCTTGGGCATCCTAGCCGTGGTCACCTTCGTCAATATCGCCGGTGTCAAGATAGCCGCCGTCTTCAACAACCTTGGCGTGTTCGCCGAAATCGGTGGCATCTTGCTCATCATCGGTGCACTCATCTTCGCCAAGTACGAGCGGGCACCCCTGACTGTTCTCTCCGATACAGCAGGTACCACCGAGAACGTCTGGTGGTTCGCCCCCTTCCTCTTCGCCATGTTGGTTCCGGCCTTCACGATTTCCAGCTTTGACGCCACCGGCAACGCTGCCGAGGAGACCAAGGACGCGGCTCGCACCGCACCGCTGGGCACTTTCCTTGCCAACACGGCGGCCTACGTCACCGGAACGATCTTTGTCCTGTTGCTGATGCTGGCCATCCCCAACGTTGCTGACACCATGGCCAGCGACACCCCGGTGTCGTTCATCTTGAATGCCTCTGTAGGGCCTTTCATTACGACGGCATTCGAAGCCATGGCCATCGTTGCCCTGTTCGCCAACATGTGCATGGTCCAGCTCACTGGTGTCCGTGTCATGTGGTCCAAGGCCCGCGACGGCCAGATGCCCGCAGCGCACTGGCTCCGCAAGGTCAACAAGCACCGTATCCCGATCAATGCGACCCTCGTTTGTGCCGTACTGTCGGGTCTGTTCGCACTCTGGTCCTCTCTGCTGTCCGTCCTGGCGGCCATGACTGCACTGGCTTGGGCTTTGGCGTACGGTGTCGTGGTGGCCTGTGCTCTCAAGGCTGTATGGAAGAAGGAGCTCCCGGACCACCCGTGGAACATGGGGCGATTCTCCTTCCCGGTGTTCTTGGGAGCGACCATCTGGTCCGTCGTCCTCTGTGCCCTTCTCGCCTACTCCGATCCGATCAACGTAGGCCTGGGCATGCTGATCACCATCGCGATCGGTTTCGGCATCTACTTCACGATTCCCAAATCACGGCGCGGCGTAGCTGCAGCCATCGACTAACACCATCCCCTTATGGCCCGCCCCCACGGGCGGGCCACAAGTCCACCAAAACATCAGGAGAGCCACTCTTATGACATCCACCGTCATCGCCGACATCCAAGTCAAGAACTACATCGGAGGTGAATGGGTTCCGGGTTCATCCGGTGAATCCCTCGAAGTCGTCAATCCGTCCACCGGTCAGGTCATCACCCGATTCGCCGCGTCTTCGACGGCGGATGTCGACAAGGCTGTTGAGGCCGCCCGCTCTGCGCAGCCTGCGTGGGCTGCCCGGACACCAGGGGAGCGGTCCCAGCTGCTCCACGAGCTTGTCGACGCAGTGCGCGCCAACGTTGAGGACCTCGTTCACCTTGAGGTCATCGACGCCGGCAAACCCATCACCGCGGCACGGGAAGAAGAATTTCCTGCGATCCTTGATGCGCTCCGGCACTTCGCCGGCGCCGCCCGTACACTTTCAGGACAGGCGGCCGGTGAGTACGCCAGCAACACCACCACCCTCGTACGGCGGGAACCGCTGGGCGTAATAGCCGGAATCACGCCGTGGAACTACCCGCTGTGGCAGGCAGTTTGGAAGATTGTTCCTGCTCTTGCGGCCGGCAACACCGTAGTGATCAAACCAGCCGAGAGCACCCCGCTGTCCACCGCGCGGTTCGTTGAAATCGCCGGCGGCATCCTTCCCACGGGTGTGCTTAACCTGGTCAACGGACGTGGTGCCGATGTTGGGGACTACCTGTCACGCCACCCGGGCATCAACCTTGTATCGTTCACGGGATCCACTGCCACCGGGCGTGCGATCGCCCATGCCACCGCCGAGGGCCCCAAGCGTGCTCTGCTGGAACTTGGTGGCAATGCCCCCGTTGTCGTCCTTGATGACGCCGACCTCGAGGAAACTGCAGCCACCATTGTTTCTGCTGGGTTGTACAACGCGGGCCAGGAATGCATGGCAGCCACCCGAGTGATTGTTTCCGAGAAGGTCGCAGAGGCGCTCGTCGAGAAGGTCATCGGCCATCTCAAGGACGTCGTGGTCGGCGGCACGGAGGAAGAGGCCACGGTACTTGGGCCCCTGATCTCCGAGCGACAGCGCGACCGTGTGGAGGGCCTGCTGCAGCGTCGGCCGAACACTTCACGCATCGCATTTGGCGGCGGACGGCCCGATTTGCCCGGGTACTTCCTCGAACCCACACTCGTTACCGGCCTGGAGCAAGAGGATGAGCTGGTGCAGGAAGAAATCTTCGGACCGGTCATCACCGTCCAGACCTTTGCCGAAGACTCCGAAGCCCTTACGATGGCCAACGGAGTGGCCTTCGGCTTGGCCGGTTCCGTCTGGACCCAGAACATCGAACGCGGTTTGAGGTTCGTCAACGCCTTGAACTTCGGCAACGTTTGGATCAATACTCACCTGGTAGTAGGCCCTGATTACCCGATCGGTGGGTTTAATGAATCCGGTTACGGCAAAGAAGGCGGCGGAACCGGTATCGAGGAATTCACCCGGATCAAGCAGGTAGGTATCAAGCTCGGCAATTGGTAAGTCACCGTAGTGTTGCCGGGTGGTCCTCGGGCCCCCGGCAACGTCATGTCCGGACCTGTCCTGCGTACAAGAATCAAAACGAGCCGGCAACGTAGAGAGCATCTCTCAACGCCTTGAACGATGGGTGTGGGTGTGAAGGAGTTTGTTGACTTCCTGGGCGGTCAGGCCCCGTATGACCGATTGGATGGGGAGGATCTGTCGCGGCTGGCTTCGATGGTGGAGGTTGAGTTCTTTGCTGCGGGCCAGGAAATCCTTGCCTACGGGGCCACGGATGTGGACCATATCTTCGTGGTCCGTACGGGCGCGGTGGAAGTGGTGGACCGTGGCACGGTAGTCGATGTCCTGGGCCCGGGGGATACGTTTGGGCATGTTGCGGTGTTCTCTGGTTTGCCTACGGCCTTGGCAGTGCGGGCCGCGGAGGACACGTTGTGTTACCGCCTGCCGGATCCACGCTCGGTCGTCAAAGACCCTTCCCGGCTGCAGTTCCGGCACTTCAACACACTGGTCGCCCGCCAGCGGCTTATCGCCGCGGGAGGGCCTTCGTCGCGGATGGACCGCCCGGTGTCCAGCGCGATGAAGGATGTGCTGTGGTGCGAGGCCGGCCAAAGCGTACGCGAGGCCGCCGAGCGGATGACCCAGACACACCAGAAAGCCGCGCTGGTCAGGCTCGGTACCGGCTACGGCATCGTCACTGACCACGACTTCCGGCGCTTGGTCGCCACTGGGAAAGTGTCCTTGGATAGCCCCGTGGCAGAGATCGCGACCACTCCTGCGCACGGAATCGATGCCGATTCCACCATCTGGTCCGCCTACCTAAGAATGGTCGATCACGGTATCCACCACCTGGTCATCACCGATAACAGCGGCCGCCCGGTCGGCATCAGTGCCGTCATGGACATGGCCGCCGCCGACGTCCGCCATCCATTGGTCGTCCGCAACGCCATCGCATCAGCTGCGACCTTCGAAGAGCTCGGCGAGGCCAGCCGCCTGCTCCGGCCCACAATCGTTGAACTCTGGGATGCCGATGTCTCATCCCTTCAGCTCGGAGCCATCATCTCGGCCGTCGTGGACGCCATCGTCAGGCGAATCATCGACCTTCACCCCCTCGACCCGGCCCTCAAGGAACTGGACCACTCCTGGGTCCTGACCGGCTCCATGGCCCGACAAGAGCCCCTGCCCGATTCAGACGTCGACACCGCCCTCATCTGGACACCACGGAACACAACAGCATCACCACCCGCCCACGACGACATCCTCAAAGCCACCGCGGAAACACTCAGCCGCCTCCCCACCTGCGGCCTCCGGCTGTGCCCCCATGACGCCAACGCCTCCTACCCGCTTTTTAACAGATCGACTGCGGAATGGGTGGAGGCAGTTCGCAGCTGGGCGAACAAACCTGAGGAATCCGGGTACGTGATTCTGGCGTCCGCTTGCGCTGATTCCCGCGCGTTGACCCGCCCGGTTTTAGGCGGAGCCATTGAGCGTGAACTCTTGTCCGTAGCGAACCAAAACCAGCAGTTCATGCGTGCCATGATGCGCTCAGCCCTGGCGGACCGGCCACCGATCGGCTTTGTCAGAAACATCGTTGTGGAGCGCTTCGGGAAACGGCGCGGTTACCTTGACCTTAAAGGCAGCGCCCTGCGGCCCATCACTTCACTTGCCAGAGTGCTCGCCCTCCGCGCCGGGAACCTTTCCGGCTCCACGCCCGAAAGACTGGAAACAGCTGAGACTGCCGGTCTGCTGAGCAGTGACGAAGCCGACACACTCAAAGAAGCTTTTGCCCTTTACCACGGCCTGTTGTTTGAAACCTCTGTCGAAGCACTCCGGAACACCAGCCACCCGGACACCCTCCTTGCTCCGTCCACGCTGGATCCGTTACGCCGTCGGCATCTCCGTGATGGGTTCCGCGCCATCGCCAGCATCCAGGAGCGGCTGGCAGCAGATCCCGGCCTCGGGATCGACTAGTAAATCTGGTCCGCTTCTGACCTTGTCCGATCGACGAACGGATCCGGGTCTAGCGGCGGGAGAGTTCAATAAGGTCACCGGCGGTGAGCCCGTCGGCAGAAAGCCTGGCGCCCAGCGCGAGGAAAACCTGCGCGGTGGTCATGGCGTCACCAAGCGCATGATGCGGAGTGTGGGGAGGCAGCCCCATGACTGCCGAGGCGTACTCCAGTGCGATGTCGTGTCCGGAGGGGAGCCAACTGTCTGTGAGGATCTTGCCTGCCAACACCGCCGTATCCACTACGGAGAGATTGAGTTTTGTCTTTCGCCGTTTTGCCGCTTCGGCCAGGAACGACACTTCAATCCACGCTGAATGGGCCACGAGGATCCGTCCCTCCAACCTCATCAGAATCTCGTCGAAGCATTCATCGATGTCCGGGGCTTCGGCAACGTCGCATTGACGTAGGGCATGTACCATGACTGACTCCCGGGTGATCGTGATACCGGGGTTCACCACGCCGTAGACGGCTTCCGCTGTCCTGATTCGGCCTTCAAGTACCGGAACAAGCCCGTACGAAATGATCCTGTCACGCGTCGAATTAAGGCCCGTGGTTTCCAGATCCATGACACAGTATTCGGCCTGTTTCCAGTCCCGGGACTCAAGCGATGATTCCCTCCGGGAAAGAATTCGCATCTCGATGTCCTCCCTTTCTTTAGGCTACTCCGCCCCTTGACTCCTGCCGGTCTGCCGTCGCCTGGGAAGCGCCGTTCGCGCACTGGTTACGAGGGGTATGCCTCCAGGCCTACGACAGGTCGCCGTAGTCTGTTTAGTTCGGCGGCGTGTTCTGCCAGCCGGAAATCCTCCTCGGTTGACGGCGCCCATGACGGGACGGCAGTGGGTCGGCTGTGCTCGTCCATGGCCACCACCACCGTGTGGCAGTGGAGGGTGGGCTGCATCGCCGCCCCGGGGGCACCGGACCTGACGTGGACAGCGACATGCATCGAGGTGGTGCCTGTGAGGATAATCCGCGCCTCAACTTCCACGACGTGCCCGATCTGGATTGCTTGATGGAAGTTGATTCCGCCGGCATAGACTGCCAAACCGGGTTTCCGCGCCCACGTGGTGGCGCAAAGCGTCGCCGCTTCATCGATCCATCGCATAATGGTCCCCCCATGAGTTTTACCGCCCCAGTTGATGTCTGTGGGGGCAGCAAGAAACCGCAACAGGGTTCTGGGTGCGGTTCCGGCGTCGGTGTATGCCTGAGCACGCATCGCACGCTGGATTTCCGCCCGCGGGGATATCCGTTCCTGGGCCGCCTCCTTCTCGGCCAATTCGGCCAGTGAAGAAGGAACGAAGGGAGGAACTTCCTGCGGTTTGCCTCCGTCCGTGACGGAAACAAAGACGATGTAGCACTCAGTCACGTCCGACATGTGACCGCCACGCGGGTTACCCGACCTTACCGATGCCCGGACGTGGAGACTGGTCCGGCCTGTATAGACGACAGCCGCCCTGACTTCGACAACATCGCCCGTTTCTATGGGCCGCTGGAAGGAAGCCCCGCCGACATAGGCGGTAACGCAGTAGCTTCCCGTCCAGGTCACAGCACACGCATACGCGGCTTTATCGATCCATTCCAGAATACGGCCGGCATGGATCTTTCCGCCCACAGTGGCAACATCGGTGGGGGCAGCCATGAACCGTAAGAGCACTTCACGCTGTCTGTTGAGCACCATCACTCCAATAGAAAATTTCCTTAGGCGTGTGCAATATCCAGACGCACCCAAGTGACCCGGACTCGGCGATCGGTCCGGGGGTTAAAAAATGTAAGTACGTGGCGGCCGTCGTCAGCCGCCCAGGTTTCTTCTAACGCTTTGGTCCAGCCCAAATGCCGCGGACATGGCTGATGTGCCTTCTCATCAATTCTTCGGCTTCGTCAGCTCTGCGTAGCTGCATGAGTTCGATGAGCTCAACGTGTTCTTCGGCGGTTTGGGCGAGGAGGCCTTCTTCCAGCAACGGCAGGAGGCCCAGCAAACGGGTCTGGGACCGAAGTGTGGATACCAATTCCACGATTCGGGGGTTGCCTGAATATTCAAGCAACCGGACATGGAAGACCCTGTCTGCTTCGGTATATTGGGCTAAGTCGCGGCGCTCCGCCCATTCGACAATGGACTGAGCGATCCGGGCCAGTTCGGGAAAATCTTGGTCCGGAATCAGCGGGGTAACTTCCTTGACCACGGGAGGCTCGATGAGGAGCCTGAGCTGGGTGATGTGGTCGAGGTCGGCCTCGGAGACCTCCGTGACACGGAAGCCTTTGTTGGGTTCGGTCGTCACCAGGCCTTCCTTCACCAAGTCCAGCATGGCCTCACGGACGGGGGTGGGGGAAACCCCAAACTTGGCTCCGAGCGCCGGCGCCGAATAGACGACGCCGGGACTCATCTCGCCCGACATGATGGCTGAGCGCATGGCAATTTTGACCTCATCGCGCAGGCTGGAACGCCGAGCAACCGGGGTGATCAGGGTCTCTCCGCTATTCATCAGCGATCCATCCATTCTGGTCTCAAAACATCAGAGCAACAACCATGTGACATTCTACTGCGCGCCTGTGTTTTGAGGTCCGTCTACTTCCTTGATCCGGATCGGAACGGCTCCCAGGATTTCGCCGGCAATGCACCACTCCGCCGATGCCGGGGGAGTGGCCTCAATCGCTTCTTGGATCTCGCGGACGGCCCTGCGGACCAGGGCCAGGATGCCGTGGACGATCGTAAGACGAGGCGAGTCCATGCCCTCGGTGCCGGTCTCAGTCACGGTTAGGGCTTTCCCTTTTGCATCCAGCTGTCCGACAAGGTGTAGCCCAGGGGGAAAGGATCAGTGGGGTCCAGGCCCACCTGGGACATATCCGTGATCCACGCCTGGCCTGCCACGCTAGGAATGACGGCATCGTAGCTGCCCACAGTGGTCAGTGACTCAATGGTGCTGTCAAAGCGGGTGCCGATCAACGATTCGTGCACGAAGTTCTCGCCCGGACGGATTTCTCCTCGTGCGTGCATGACGGCGAGGCGGGCCGATGTTCCGGTACCGCAGGGGCAGCGATCAATGCGGCCGGGAGAAACGACGACTGCGTTTTTCGCCGTGAGAACACCATCTTCGCGCCTCACAGGCCCCGTGAATTCGGTTTGTGTAATGCCTGCGAACAGCGGGTTTTCCGGATGGACCGCTTCGAGTTGCTCTGCGGCCGCTTCCTTGATCTTTTGCCCCACCACACACAGGTCGCGTGCCTCAGATGGGTGCAAGTCGAATCCGACACTGGCGGCATCAACCAAGGCGTAAGTCATTCCGCCCCATGCTACGTCGATTGCGACTGCCCCCAGGCCGGGAACCTCGATCTTTGCGTCGAGGTGGTAGACGAATGCCGGCTGGTTGGTGAACCGCACGCTCGTCACCTTTCCGTCCTTGCATTCGCAGCGAAGCCGGATCAGACCGGCCGGGGATTCCAATGTCAGCTCCGTGACCGGTTCATGCATCGGAACCATTCCCGTTTCCAGCAGGACGGTGGCAACGCAGATTGTGTTGCTTCCTGACATTGCCGGATATTCTTCGGATTCCATGATGACGTACCCCATGGCCGCTTCGGGGTCAGTTGCGGGCAGTACGATGTTGGCTGCGCGGATCATCGATCCCCGGGGTTCTTTGAGCAGAAGCTGACGGATATCGTCCCGTTGCTGCTCCAGATACATCCGCTTCTCAAATACCGTTTTACCGGGCACGTCTCCTACGCCACCAACCACAACGTTGCCGATTTCACCGCCGGCATGACAGCCCACGACGTTGAAAACCTTACTGAAGCGCATCTTTCCATCCTCCTGTGGGGGTCCGCATGTCCATTCTTCATGAACTCTCATCAGTACTATGTCACATTGCAGTGCTTTCGTACAGGTTTTTCGCTAGCAACTTTACGGCACTACCAGTAAGATGTAATGCATTACCCATAGCCGTTCAATGGAGATCCAATTGGCTGAAATCAAAGTTGCCAGGCTCAGCCTTCGCGATCAGGTACTAGCAGTTCTGAGAAAGCGCTTGGTTACCGGCGAGTTGCAGCCCGGCAGCCTTTACTCAGCGTCGGCCATCAGCTCTGAGCTGGGTGTCTCAACGAGCCCCGTAAGAGAAGCCATGATCACCCTGGTCCATCAAGGCGTTCTCGAAGCGGTGCGCAACAGGGGATTCAGGGTGCTTCCCATGTCCAATCAGGACAGGCGCGACGTCCATGACCTGCGATTGCT
Organism: Paenarthrobacter sp. NPDC092416; assembly: GCF_044755025.1. Lineage (NCBI taxonomy): Bacteria > Bacillati > Actinomycetota > Actinomycetes > Micrococcales > Micrococcaceae > Paenarthrobacter > Paenarthrobacter sp. NPDC092416. The sequence continues at coordinate 181,994 of NZ_JBIVQG010000005.1, read as the reverse complement.
GGTGGAAGTCCCGGCAATGGAGCGGCTGGCTGGCCATCCCGCACTCAGGTACCGCGAGCAGGAGCTCCGTGCCATTGTGGCAGAGAACATCGCAGCGGCCGCCAATTCTGACCTGATCTCCTACTTGGATTCCGATATGCGCTTTCACCTAAGCCTCCTCGAGCTGTGCGGCAATGATCGACTCAGCGCACTGGTGGCCAGTCTGAGGGATCAGACGCGCAGAGTGGGCTTGATCCATCTCCTCGATGACGGCACCCTGCTTCGCACAGCAGGGGAGCATGAGGTCCTCCTGGAGTCGCTGCTCGCCGGCGATGGCTCGCGGGTCCACGAACTCACGGTTTCGCACCTCAGCCACATCAACCGCGACTGGGGCCCCGCCGATGACAGCGCTACGGCTCAACCACAAACAGTGCGCGTCCCGGCCGACCCAACTGTGACGGCAACCAAGAAAATTCTTCTCACCCCCTTTGCAATGTGACATTGCACTGATATAAATATCTCAGGGAATCCCCTGACGCACGATGTGCGACTAACTCAAGGAGACACAATGACTGAACAGCTCAAGCCTTGGCGCGGCGTCTACGTAGCGTCCGCCCTCCAGTTCAACGACGACCTGTCCGTTGACTACGACGGCTTTGCCGAGCACGTGAAGTGGCTGGCTGAGAACGGCTGCCATGGCATCACCCCGAATGGTTCGCTGGGTGAATACCAGACCCTCAGTGACGAAGAGCGCGCCAGGGTCGTAACCACCGCCGTGGAAGCAGCGCCCGAAGGCTTTGGTGTGATGCCCGGCGTCGCCGCCTACAGCTCACACCAGACCCGCCGCTGGGTTGAGCAGGCCGCCGAGGCCGGTGCCCAGTCGGTCCTGATGCTGCCGCCGAATGTTTACCGCGCCGACCGCGAAGCCGTTATCGAGCACTACCGTGAGGCCGCCAAGGTCGGCTTGCCGATCGTTGCGTACAACAACCCCTTCGACACGAAGGTGGACCTGACCCCGGACCTGCTCGCTGAGCTGTTCAACGAAGGCTTGATCGTTGCTGTCAAGGAATTCACTGGCGATGTCCGCCGCGCCTATGAGATCAAGGAGCTCGCCCCGGAGCTGGATCTGCTTATCGGTACGGACGATGTTGTCCTTGAACTCGGCCTGGCTGGTGCCGTGGGCTGGGTTGCCGGCTACCCGAACGCCCTTCCGAAGTCCTCGGTTGAACTCTTCGAGCTCTCCACCTCCGGAAATGTTGCAGACATCGAGCGCGCACTGACCATCTACAAGGACCTCCACTCGCTGCTGCGGTGGGATTCCAAGGTTGAGTTTGTCCAGGCGATCAAGCTTTCCATGGACATTGCGGGGCGCAAGGGTGGCACCAGCCGTCCGCCTCGCAGTCCGCTGACCCCGGAAATCGCAGCTCGCGTTACGGCCGACACAGAGAAGGCACTGGCCAACGGCTACCGCTAAACAGCAATCTGGCGGGCAGCACCATGCTGCCCGCCAGATCGCCCCTCCTTCGCCGCAATGTGCGACGTCGGGGAACCATGATCGGAGAAAGGAACCTTTCGCAAATGAGCCTGACGATACCCGCCACATCCACGGAAGAAGTCACAACCTTGATTGGCCGCGCAGCGTCGGCCGCCAAAATATGGGCAGCAACAAAGCCATCTGAGCGCCGGCAGGCATTGAATGCTGTGGCGGCGGGACTTGATGAGGCGGCGGATTCCCTGATCTCCATCGCAATGGAGGAAACCAACCTGTCCCAAGTCCGGCTGCAAGGAGAACTGAAGCGGACCACGTTCCAGCTTCGGCTGTTCGGAGAAACCTTGGACGAAGGCTCGTATCTTGATGCAAGGATCGATCCGGCTGACCCTGAGTGGCCGATGGGGGTTGCCCGTCCCGATATCCGACGTCAACTTGAGCCGCTCGGCCCGGTAGTGGTCTTTTCCGCGAGCAACTTTCCTTTCGCATTCAGCGTCGCGGGTGGCGACACCGCATCCGCCCTTGCTGCGGGTTGCCCCGTCATCCTTAAGGCTCATTCAGGTCACCCCCGGCTGTCCCAGGCAACGGGTCAAGTCGTCGAGGAAGCACTGCGCTCCGCAGGGGCCCCGGAGGGCTTGTTCGCCGTTATCTTCGGCACGGAATCCGGCAAAACCGCCCTCAACGACCCCCGAGTCAAAGCAGGTTCCTTCACCGGTTCCATCCCGGGAGGTCGAGCACTGTTCGACATAGCCAACTCACGCCCTGAACCTATCCCCTTCTACGGTGAACTTGGCAGTGTCAACCCGGTCTTCGTCACCCGCGCTGCCGCGGCGGCGCGAGCAGCAGAAATCGCGGAGGGTTTCACCGGCTCCTTCACTCTGAGTGCAGGCCAGTTCTGCACCAAACCCGGCGTACTCTTTGTTCCCCAGGACTCGGAACTCCCGGAACTCCTCCGCAACGCGACGCTGCCCGCAGCAGCACCCTTGCTCAATTCCAGAATCCAAAGCGGCTTCGCTGAAGTATTGCAAGACCTGACCGGGCACCCTGACGTCCAGGTTCTGACCTCCGCCGGCGACTCTCTGGCAGATCCCCCGGCACCTACGCTGCTCCTGACAAGCGCAGACCAGCTGCTCTCGGACCCCGAAGGCTTGTTCCGCGAGTGCTTCGGCCCTGCGGCCATGGTGGTGACCTATGCAAACGAGAGTCAGCTGTTGGACGTCGCAACACTAATCGACGGACAACTGACCGGAACCATCCACGGCGAGCCCAACGACCTGATCGCTCCGGAACTCATCCGAATCATGGCGACGAAGGCAGGACGACTGCTCTGGAACCAGTGGCCGACAGGTGTTTCCGTCACTTACGCCCAGCAGCATGGTGGACCGTACCCGGCCACCACCGCCTCCACCTACACCTCCGTGGGCACGGCAGCCATTACCCGGTTCCTACGCCCGGTTGCTTACCAGAACTTCCCGCAGAATCTGCTGCCGGAAGCACTCCAGGACAGCGCCGCAGGACGCATCCCTCAGAGGATCAACGGAAACGCCAGCTAACTGGCCCCACACTTGCCGGGGCAGCCGTGCTCGCAACCGGCCGTCCCGGCAACGCAAACTGCAGAACGGAAGGAAAACGGTTGTGCGCAAGAAGGCCAAAGCCCCACCCCAGCTGCTGTCACAACCTCGTGGCCGGTCCTCAACCCCCACTCTGCGAACCGACGGTAAAAATTTCCGCGGCCTGGGAGAACCTCCGGAAAGGTCAGCAAGTGGAGATCTTTCAGGATGATGTCTACTACGGGTCCGGGGAAATCGATGCCAAGACCGAGGACTCCGGCATCGTTTGGGTCCTGCATGACGATGGACAGCCACGCAGGCTCTACTTCAAGGAAGATGGCTTCTCGGTCATCATTCTGGACCCGGACCCTAGTGTCGTACAGAACCACGTGCGAGCCATGGCGAGGGGGTGGACCTAAATGGACACGCTCACACTCTCCGGGGCCAAAACCACGGCGCCTGAGGAAGCACCGGTATGCGAGGGCTACTTAGCCGTAGATGATTGCCCGTTCTGCACTGGCCCCGAGACCGACTAAGCAGCGGTTCCGCCTCGATTACGGCGACCACAGATTCCGAGAAGAACAAATGATACGAAGCGCGACCACAACTGAGACCAGCCACAAGGCAGCCCTGTTTACAATTTTTGCGTGCTGCGGAATCATCTTCTCCTCCTGGGCAACACGGACGCCTCAAATCCAGGAGGCACTGAACGCCGACACGGGTTTCATGGGCCTGATATTTCTGGGGCTATCCGGCGGATCCTTTGTCGGATTGCTGGCGGCCGGCCCTCTGGTAGGGCGGCACGGAACCCGCACTGTTCTGCTCTGGGCGAGTCTGTCCATGGGTGCCGGTTTGGTGATGGTCGGCGGCGGAGCTCTACTACAGAACCCGGCGCTTGTAATCGCAGGACTGGCCGCTGTGGGGGGCGGCTTTGGTTCCTGCGAGGTCGCGCTCAACGTCGATGGCACGGCCATGGAACGAACGACTCAACGATCACTGCTGCCGGCACTTCATGGAACATGGAGCCTGGGTTCGTTGGCAGGAGCCGGCATCGGCGCAGGAGCGGTAGCCTTCGGCATCCCGGTTTCCGTGCATCTGGGCTCTCTGGGCATCCTCCTGGCCACGGCCTGCTTGGTGGCAATCAAGTACATCCCTGGAGGCTCGGGAATCGAACCGAAGCACACACCCCGGACGTCAAGAGGGGCGGTTCTGGAGCGCTTGAGAATTTTCCGGGAACCGCGAACCCTGTTGGTTTCGTTGTTCGTTTTCGGGATGGCCTTCGCTGAGGGCACGGCCAACGACTGGCTCACCCTTGCCATCATCGACGGGTACCACACCGATCCCTCAACAGCTTCCGCGGGCTTCGCCGTGTTCGTCGCTTGCATGACAGCAGGCCGCCTGGCAGGTGGCTATTTCGTGAACCGCTTCGGACGCACCGGCATGCTTCGCATCTCGGCCGCCATGGCCGTGGTGGGGGTCCTTCTCGTCGTGGTTGCTGCAGGGCCTGCCATCGGACTGATTGGAATTATCCTATGGGGACTCGGTTCAGCGTTGGGGTTTCCGGTTGGACTCTCAGCTGCGGGCGATAACCCTCACGGGGCTGCAGCCCGTGTCAGTGCCGTGGCCACCGTCGGATACGCGGCATTCCTGATCGGACCACCCTTCCTTGGCATGCTTGGGCAGAGTATCGGGTTGCTTCCAACACTCTTGGTCGCAATGGGCTGCGCCCTGATGGCTGTGCTACTGGCCGGCGCGACGCGGCCGCCGAGCGTCGTCGCGGCTGGTCAACCCAGTGAACTAACTGATGAAGGCAGCGAAAAATTCACCGGCCAGGCATCGCAGGTAGGACATCCGGGTTGAGAACGGTTGGTGCTGCTGTCGGCTGATTCTTTCCCAGGAAAGAAGCAGCATCGCAGGCCATGGAAGAAGCTGGGCGCCCAGAGGGCACCCAGCTTCTTCCATGGCCTGTTTCCTGTTGTATTGCTTCCCGGCCGCAGAGGAATGCTGATCCCCTCCGACCGCAGGTCTCTAGATCTTTCGCCGCCTCCTCGCCATGACGGCGACAACGGCCAACACCACAGCTGCGATCAGCAAAGACCATGACTGCAGCGGGGGAGCGCCCTGGACGAAGCCAACCACCGCCAGAACAAGAGCCACCACGACTAGGACTCCGTAGATGAGATAGCGAGACTTCATGGCGACTCCAAAATTTGTGCTGGTGATTGAACCGGTGGGTTGGTCGGTGCCCGTAGGTGCCGGACCAGCCCACCGGTTAGGTCGTATATCCGTTTGGCCGTAAAGATCCGCAGCCGACAGCTAGGGCTAGTCGCGGAACAGTTCGCCTGTGAGCTCGTTCAGGAAGATATCGTTCGGATCGAATTCCCGGCGGATGCTGTTGAACTTGTCAAACTCCGGGAATACTTCCTGTGCCTTGGCCCGGTTGAAGAAGTGGAACTTACCCCAGTGTGGCCGGCCGCCGTACGCCTGGAAAACTCCGTCCATCTTCTGCAGGTAGGCCAGATAGTCCGTTGATGCATTGCCCGAGATGGAAATGCCGACCGAGTCCTGCTTGTAGCAGGGGGAGAGGTAGGCGTCGTCGCCCTTAATCCAGCGCGGCTGGATCGGATAGAGCTCCTCAGGGTTTTCATTGGTCACTATCTCGCGGAGTCGTGTCATTACTTCCAAGGCACGGTCGGCAGGAATGAAGTATTCAAACTCAAAGTACGGGCCGGTGAACGTACCGTGGTAGATAAGGTAGTTCCGGTCAACCCGACGGCTATCATCAACCACGCGTGCCGGGCCTTCGACCTTGTTGATCCGGCGCAGATGTGCGTGGTCAGTAACAGTCACGCCTTCCGGAATTTCCAAGTCGTAGAGGGACGGCGATTCGGGTGTCGGGAACCAGAAAAACGAGGAGTGAAGGTTCTCCTGGACATTGCTGTCCCATTTCTCCAGCAGCTCGTCCCAGGACGGGAACGTCACTTCCTCTTCAAGGTAGTAGCGGTCGGTCACCTCAAGTTCGATCTCCACGAAGACTCCGAGGGTTCCCAAAGAGATACGTGCTGCGCGCAGAAGCTCAGGTTCATCCTCAGTGATCTCTACCAGTTCGCCAAGACCGTTGACCAAACGGATGCGTTTAATGGAGGAGGCGATGTTCGCCAAAGTGATCCCTGAACCGTGAGTACCGGTCGAAGCGGCTCCGGCGATGGTTTGCACATCTATGTCTCCCTGGTTCTTCAAGGAGAAGCCCTCTTCCCAGAGGGCCTCGCAGGCGTCAAAAATTGATGTCCCGGCTGCCACTGCTACGCGCTTGCGTTCTCTGTCCACTACCCGCAACCCGCTGAGTTTGCTGACGTTGATCTGCACGCCATCCGTGGCGCCCAGTCCAGTCCAGGAGTGACCTGTTCCGACTACGCGCACGGGGAGGTTCTGCGCGATTGCGAACCTGACCGCCTCAACGACTTCGTCTTCATTTCGCGGTTCCACGGAGTACGCGGGGGTAGAGGTGATGTTCCCGGCCCAGTTGGTCCAGGACGCATCCCGGGTCGTAGGTGCCGACAAGGTTGCTTCAGATGAAGATGAGCTCACGCGTTATCCTCCGGTTGGGTCCGGCTTTCAGCCGAACAGCCTAATTGATGATGCATAGGTCACATCACGTGCTGAGTAAGATGTTACCGGCAACTGATCACTCTTCAAAGGGTCAACAAGACCGCGAGGACTCAGTGAGCACTCGGAACATCAAATATCCATCAGCTTCTGGAGCCCAGCCATGCGTTTTCTAACAAGCCATCGCCTTGGCCCCCGACTGGTGCGCCTGTATATAGGTCTGATGGGCTGCGGCCTGGGCATTGCCGGCACCCTTAAGTCGGAGCTCGGAGTTTCGCCGTGGGATGTGCTGGGCCAAGGAGTCGCCAAAGCGTCGGGGCTGGGCTTTGGTGCAGCAACGGTAGTTGTCAGCAGCCTTGTCCTACTGCTCTGGATTCCCCTGCGTCAGCGGCCCGGACTGGGCACCGTGTCCAATGCTGCCCTGGTGGGATGGTTCGTGGATATCAGCAGCACCTTGGTTCCGGCGGCCGGCCAGATTCCGCTCTGGCGCCCGGCGGCGCAGGCATTACTCCTGGGGGCCGGCATCATATTGTTCGCTTTCTCCTGCGCTCTCTATATCGGCGCCAATCTGAAGCCCGGCCCACGCGACGGTCTTATGACCGGTTTGGTCGCCATCACGGGAAAGCCGGTTTGGATGATCAGGACCGCGCTTGAACTCCTCGTAGTGACAACCGGCTGGCTGCTGGGTGGAACCGTAGGGATTGGGGCTGCCGCCTTCGCTTTCTCCATTGGGCCGTTGATACAGCTAGCCCTCCGCATCCTTGGAGTGCACATTGGCCCGGCAACCCCCGCGGGATCTGTAAGTCCAAGTGGCGGCGACGAAAAGTAGAGACAGCCCCAGCGACTGGCACTAATTCCCCGGCGGGCCATTCGTTTCCCGCACCCGCAACCCCTTTTCTACTACCGGCAGACAGCACGCAGTTCAGGCACGCAAAAAAATTGAAAAAGAGTCTTCCGTCACATCTAGGCGGTGAGATATAGTCGACAATATTGGTTTCGAAATACATTTTCCGTATTGCGAGAACCTTTGGCGGGTCTGCAGAAACCGCTCATTGTTCCCTCGAGCCCTGAACAGTGCCCCCTCACCTTCGATGACGGCGCACGGCGGGCATCACATTCCAGAGATGAGCCACGCAATGAAAAACCATGAAAAGCGCACCCAGCCGATTCCCGCAGTGGATCGTCGAAGCGTCCTCAAAGCAGCAGCAGCTCTCGGCGCATTCGCCGCTTTCACGCCCATGATCGGAGCTTGTAGTTCCGGGGGTTCACCAACCGCTGCCGGAACCGTCAGCCGCGGGCCGGGACCTGGCGGATACAAAATAGACCTGGGCGGCTACCAAGGTCCTGAATTGAGAACCGAGGCCATCACCATCAGGGTCATGCGGCAGAGCTACACCGACCCAGTCAACAAACTCGTCACGGGGATGTACGACCGGTTCTCGGCTGCATACCCAAACATCAAAATCCAAGAAGAACTCGTCCCTTACGGCGACTTGCAGCAAAAGATGCAGGTGTACGTTTCCTCCGGGAAGGCGCCGGATCTGATGATGGGCCGCAGCGATTTCGCGCCTGCGTACAAGGCAGCGTCGTCTACCCTCCCCATGCGTGAATACTTCACCGACAGCTACTGGCAAGATATTGCCCCAACGCTGCTTGACTCGGTGACTTTTGACGGTCAGACCTACGCCATGCCGTGGGAACACCTGGCCATGAACATGATCATCAACAAGGACCTGTTCAAACTTGCCGGTGTCGCTCTTCCCCCCGAAACCTCTGACCCACAGAAGGGGTGGACGGTGCAAGAATGGCTAAAGGCCTTCAAGGATCTCAGGGCCGGATTCGATGCCCAGGGCAGACGTGATCTCTGGCCACTGGCAGCAAGTGTGTTCGGGAATGGAGGCCCCGGGTCCAACTACGGCCAGCTGGAGTCCCTATGGATCCGGATGATGGGGGATCCGCAGGCAGACAAATCAACCTCTGCCTATAAGACGTTCGCCGGAATCAGCGATGACGGCCTCACGTCGACCGGATATGTGGACACACCTGAAGCTATCGAAGGTATGAGGAACTACCAAAGGCTCTTCCAGGAGCGGTTAACTCCCATCGGGTCTGTTCCGGATCAAATGGTTTCCAGCACGGCCGCCGTTAGCTTCGCCGGCCCCAACCAAGCCGGCATCTGGCTCAGCGGAGCCAAGCCATCCTTCGATTGGGGCGTGAGCCCGCTGCCACGCGGAGCAACCATCCTTACCTGCAATGCCTCGGACAGCATGGTCGTTTGGGCTGGAAGCCCCAATCCCAGCGAGACAGCGGCGCTGCTGGGATACCTCAACAACGACGCCAACCGGATTGAATTTCACAAGGCCTGGGGTTCGCTTCCGGTCCGCAACTCCGTTATTGAACAAATCCCGGAACTCCGGGACAGCACGGCATTGGCTTTGGCGGTGAACATGGGAAAGATCTCGGCCGCCGCACCCAAGACACCTGGCTGGTTCGAGTACTTCAACACCATGAACCCCATCGTTAAGGACATCGCATTGGGCGCCGATCCTGACTCTGCGCTTAAAGACGCAGCCCGTAAGGTCGATGGCCAGCTCAAGAAGTACGCGTAGACAACGGCCATGAGCGTTCAAATAATCCATCGGCAATCCAAACCTCCTATGCGCGACCGCCCAGCCAAACCACACGTTTCCGCACGGAAGCGGGGGCGGCTCCGGCGAGGCGAGGTCAGATTCGCCCTGATGATGATCCTGCCGGCAGTCGGCGGCCTTGCCCTCTTTCAGTTGTTCCCCTTTGGCAGGGCATTTGCGGACAGCCTCATGCGGTTCAATCCCTTCACTCAGGCACCCAACGGTTTCGCGGGCTTGTCCAATTACGCAGAGATCGCCAATGATCCCTCCTTCTGGACCTCGGTTGCCAACACTGCCATCTACGGCATCGGGATCTTGGGACTCGAGTTGCCGTTGGCACTGGGCCTGGCCTTGCTTCTGAACCAGGCCGTCGCCGGAACGGCGCTGGCAAGAACAGCAGTGATCGCTTCCCTTGCCGCATCCGAGGCAGTAATTTCACTGCTGTGGTTCATGATCTATGACAAGGAAAACGGCCTCTTCAATGGTGCTTTGGGTCTGATCGGGCTGGGCCCGATGGATCTGCTGACCGACGGTTCCCAAGCCAAAGCAGTGCTAATCCTGATGGCCGTGTGGAAGGACATCGGCCTGCCCACCCTCATCTTCCTTGCAGGGCTGCAGTCCATTCCGCAGGAATACTACGAAGCCGCGTCCCTGGACGGGGCAGGAAAATGGTCAGTCTTCCGCCACATCACCCTTCCAGGGCTGAGGAAGAGCATCCTTCTGGCCACGTTCATGGTCACCGTTGCAGCCACGCGCTTCTTCACTCCGATCATCCTGATGACGCAGGGAGGGCCCAATCACGAGACGTCGAATCTCATGTACTACTCCTACGAGGAAGGCTTCCTGCTGAACTCCTACGGCACAGGATCGGCAGCAGTTATCGCCATGGTGGCTCTGCTGGCAGTAGTCACCGCAATTCAGATATACGCCCTCAGGGAACGAGACTAGCGATGGCTCTTCATACAACACCCACCACACCCGCCTCCATCAAAGGCCGGTCCAACACAGCTGAACTTCGATCTGTCACACGCCCGCCCAGCCGAAACCGCTGGCTCATGTCATTGCTCATGGTTCTCGTGATTGTCGTTTTTGCTTTTCCATTTGTTTGGATGACTCTTTCCTCGTTCAAGACTTCAGGGGCAATCATCGGCGACGCCGCACCCTTGTCCTGGCGTAGCTTCATTCCGGCCCAGCCCGTGATCGAGAACTACATCCGGATCTTTGGAGAGCTCGGTTTCGGCGGAAGTCTGTTCAATACCGTGGTCGTGGCCATAGGCCAGGTGGCCGGATCAGTAGTCACGGCGTCACTGGCCGGTTACGCATTTGCGAGGATCCAGTTTCCTATGCGCAACTTCCTCTTTGGATTGTGCTTACTGGCATCGTTTATTCCCGTAGAAGCAATCCTTCTGCCGCTGTACAAGATCACTCAGGATCTGGGCATGGTATCGACCTACACAGGACTCTTCGTACCCCTGATGTTCCATCCATTCGGGCTGTTCATTATGCGCCAAGCCTTCGCCGACCTGCCCAACGAGCTGACAGAAGCCTCTCAAATTGATGGTGCCGGCCGTTGGAGGGACTTCTGGAACATTTGCCTTCCGAACGTCCGTCCAGCCTTGCTCACTTTGGTGATCATCCAGTTCATCTGGTCCTGCAACAACTACCTGTGGCCCTTGGTAGCAATGCAGGACCCGGAGAAGCAGGTCGCCCAAGTCGTCATCGGCGCATACAAATCAGTTCCCAACTCGCCCATGTTCGGAGAGATGTTCGCCGCAGCGACCGCAGTCACGCTTCCTCTCGTGCTCGTCGCCATTGTTCTGCAGCGGCATTACGTTCGCGGCCTGGTAACCACCGGCCTCAAATAGCAGTACAAGTTCTGACCAACCCCACCCACCACCAATACACAGGAGCAAATCATGAGAATCGGCGTCGACGGGCGAAAAATACCGGAAGCCAAGAAGCTCGGCCCCGTTGAGAGCTTCACCCATGCCCATGGCATGGGCATGGAGGGACTCTTCTTCAGGACCATCCTCGACGTTTCCCCCACTCTGGACGCCGGATACATCCGAGAAGTACGCGATAAAGCGGACGCCTTGGACATGTATTTTGAAGCTGGACTCGGGAAAGTAAACCCCTACGTGATGGCCGAGGCTCCGGAACTGCGGGCCATCGGAAACGGCGACACCCTGCTGGGATTCCGTCGCATGATGGAAGCCTGTGCCGCCGTCGAGGTCCGAGAACTGTGGGTATCCACTGCGAACTACAAACCACAGTTCTTCGGCAGACTCGCCTACGACAGGTTCCGCACGGACGTCTCCTGGCAGGACCAACTCGAGGCCACCCAGAAGTTTATGCAGAAGCTGGCACCCATCGCCCGCCACCTCGGGCTCCACCTCAACATGGAAACCCACGAAGAAATCACCTCCTTCGAAATCCTGCGCATGATCGAAGCGGTCGGGGAGGACGTCATGGGAGTGGTTTTCGACACCGGCAACGTCCTTCAGAGAGCCGAACACCCCGTGTGGGCGGCCAAACGGGTGGCACCATTCACGCGACAAACCCACATTAAAGACGCCTATGTTGCCTTCAGCCCCAACGGGCTGGCATACCAGTCGCGTGAATGTGGACAGGGCGTGATCGACTTCGGAGAGATAGTTCCGATCCTTCATGTCGAGAACCCCGAACTGAACCTGTCCATAGAGAACAACTATTCGCTGTCAGACCAGCCGCTGGTCTACTTAAACGACATCGAAATCTTCGACAAGGAATGGCTCGCCGCCCATCCGGACCTCAGCGTGGCCGAGCTTGCAGAATTCATCGAGCTCATCAACGACTACAAAGGCCGGATTGAGCGCCAGGAGGTCACGGACTTCCAAACCTACGCCGATGCGCCATTCCAATACGACGAGACTGTTCAATGGATAAAGACCAGCGCCGAACACCTCAGGTCTGTCTGCAGTGCGAACGGTATCCCGGTCAACCAGCCGACCGCGCACGCGCAATGACCATGACGCAGCGACAAATCGACCTGCTCCTGGTCAATGCCGACAGCATCATCACCGTCGATCAGGCAAGGGAGGTCCTCACTGGAGCCGCTATAGCCGTGGACGGCGGCCGGATTGTCGACTTGGGAACGACCGCCGAGGTCGTGGAGAAATACGTCGCCCGGCGAACCATCGACTGCACGGGCAAGGTCATTACTCCCGGATTCATCGATGCCCATGGCCACGGCGGGCATTCTCTGATAAAAACACTCGGAAGTGACACCCCGGCGCTGTGGATGCAAATAGTGACGCCGTTCTACTTCCACTGGACCTCGCCTGAATATTGGTACTGGGATGGTCTGGTTTCATCGCTCGAAAGACTCCGAGCCGGTGTCACCTGTGGTGTCAGCGTCATGGGCTCGCGTCCGCGCAGCGACGACCCACGGATCAGCACCGAACACGCCCGGGCCTATTCCGAGGTTGGGATCCGCGATGTGATCTCCGTGGGGCCTTCCGGGCTTCCTCTCCCACACCCGGTGACTCAGTTCCAAGATGATGGCTCCCGCAAGTACCTTGAGGTAAGCCTTGAGGCCATGATGGACGGAACGGAAGCTGTCATCGAATCCTGCCACGGATCAAACGTTGGCCGGACCAGTGTCTTTCTAACTCCATTCACCGTCGTGCCCTCACTCAACCCTTCCGCGCCATCAACACCGGACTCAGCTACAAGGCTGTCACCCGTGGACCTGGCCCAAAGCCGTGCAGTGCGGACCCTGGCCGAAAAGTACGGCTTGCGAATCCACTCGGACGCCTTCGCCGGAATGATACGGCTGGCTGCTCAGGACGAGTTCGCTTTGCTCGGCCCTGATGTGCACCTTCAACACCTCTTCGGCATTTCCCCAGAAGAGGTCAACATCCTGGCCTCCACCGGGACTCATGTGGGACATGCCCCCACCGGACCGGCACCGGTATTGCACATGATGGCCGCGGGAGTGAACGTCGCCATCACCTCTGACGGAACATCTCCACGGCGTCCCTTCGACATGATCCAGGCTGCTCGCAGCGTACAGCAGGCACACCAGCAAGGGGCCGTCGACGAATACGCGCTTCCCCCCGGGAAACTGCTCGAAATGATCACTATAGACGCGGCAGCGGCGCTGGGCATGGACGGAGACATCGGATCCATCGAGGTGGGTAAGAAGGCCGACCTCGCCGTGTTTGACTTCGAGCAGGCGCACCTGACCCCGAACTGGATGGTCGTCCACCGGCTGATGTATGAGGCCGTCGGCAAGGACGTCCACACCGTCATCGTCGACGGGCAGGTCGTTCTCGAAAACGGTGCATCCAGCCGAGTCGATACGCCAGCCGCGTTCAGCGAAGCCGGAAAGTTTGCCCTTGGGGCCATCCGGCAGGCCGGGTTGGAGCACCACCTCACAGAGCCTGGGTGGGGACAAATCCGCCGCAGCTTCGATACGCCGATCAGTCTTCCGACACCCTGAAAGGTCAAGTTTGAAAACCCGAATTGCCGGTAAGTATGTCATCGGTTTCAACGACGGCGACCACGTCATTTACGAAGACGGATGCGTCATCTACGACAACGAGCACATCGTCTACGTCGGAGCCAACTACGACGGCGAAGTCGATGAGAACCATGAAATGGGACTTTCCATCATCAGCCCCGGTTTCATCGATTTGGACGCCCTGGCCGACATCGACCACGCCCTGCTGGATTGCTGGGCGACGGGTACCCTGGCGGCCGGCTACGACTGGTCCGAAAAGTACGCTGTTTCTGGTCCGGTCGATGTTTTTACGGCCGAAGAACGCCAGCTCATCCGTGAGTATGCGCTCCAGCAGCTCGTCCTTAACGGCGTGACCACAGCCATGCCGATCGCCGCCGAAGCCCACTCGTCGTGGGCCGAGAGCTTCGACGACTTTGCGGCGGTAACCGAAATCGCGGAGCGGCTTGGGCTACGCATGTACCTCGGCCCCAGTTACCGTGCCGGGGTAAACGTCGTGGCACATGACGGTACCCGGAAAATTCACTGGGATCACGACAAAGGCAGTGCCGGACTCAAAGATGCCGTCAGGTTCCTTGAATACCTCAATTCAAGGAAGTCGCCGCTTCTTCGGGGCTGCTTACTACCTGCCAGAATTGAGACCCTGACTCCAGAGCTTTTGCGGGGGACGGCTCTGGCCGCCGAGGAAGCAAACTGTCTGGTGAGGCTGCACTGTCTGCAGGAAGAGACGGAACTCAGCTTTCTGGGGCAAAGTCTCGGACGGACTCCGTTGGAGATTCTCGACGAATACGGGCTGCTCAACGAACGACTCCTCATACCGCACGCACTCTATGTAGGGGGAGTGCCCTTCGAACGGGACCGGTTCGACTCAGAACTACAACTGCTGAAAACCTCGGGAGTCACCGTCATCAACTGTCCACTGACTTCGATACGAAACGGAAAGGCCCTCAGATCATTCGGAACCTATCGTGCGGCAGGAGTGAACCTCGCCATCGGCAGTGATTCGTTTCCCCCGGACCTGATCACAGGTATGTCCTACGGAACAAACATCGCCAAACTCTTGGACGGAAATCAGGCGGCGGGGAATCCGGGCGACTACTTCCGGGCCGCGACCCTGGGGGGAGCCAAAGCGCTGCAGCGAAACGATCTGGGGCGTCTGGAGCCCGGCTGCCTGGCTGACATCATCGTCGTCGACTTAAACAGCATTCGAACTGGGATTCCTGACGACCCCATCCGAACTCTCGTCATGAACTGTTCGGGACGGGATGTAGGGATGTCAGTCATCCACGGTCGGATGGTGATGAAAAACGGGCAGATACTGGCACCAAGCCCTACCGATCTTCACCAACGGGCATTACACCTGTTCGAGAAGATGAAGGCGGCCTACCCGCGCCGGGATTTTCTAAACAGGCCAACCCGCGAACTGTTTCCCGCCTCTTTCGAGTACGTCCGGTGACATCGTTCCCAACCTCCCTGGAACCGCTGGCATCAGTGGCCATATCGACGGCGGCTTTTCCTGTCGCTGAACGCGCCGACCCCTCTCAATCGCTGCGCCGCGCAGTCGAGCTTGGCTTCTCAGGCTGTCATTTCCACAGTATTTTTGAGATTGATCCCCAGCTCAGTCGCGAACGTATGACTGCTGTTGCTCAACAGGCGTCCGTTTTGGGTCAGACCTTGACTGCAGGACTGCTATTCCTGTCGCCCACTCATCCGTCTCGCTCCCCGGAAGTTATTCTTGCCGGGCGAGGACACTGGGACAACGGGATCCACGCAGTCCTGGACGCGGCCCACGAAGCCGGCGTCATGAACTTGCTGGCCGTTGTGGGCAAACCCGAAGACAGGACTAGTGGGCCGGGTCGCTGGAAAGAGCAACTATCGGCCACCGTAAGACTGCTCAGCGGTGTCAGGGGGCACCTATGCGAGAACGGACAAAAGATCATTCTCAAGAGCCACCCGGAAATCAGCAGCCAAGAACTTGAAGAGGTCATTGAACGGGTTGGAGCAGACGCGGTCGGCGTTGGTTTTGATCCGATCAATGTCGTCGCCAGGGGAGAAAACCCTGTTGATGCGGTTTCGCGGCTCTCCGGCTGCATCACGCAGATCTACATCGACGATATGGTAATGCTCAAGGACGCGGGCGACCTTATTCGGGTCCCCGTGCCGTTCGGCGCGGGACAAATCGAGTGGGACCAGATCCTTTCTGTCCTGGCCGCCAGACGCACCAGTCCCGACTGGATACTGGATCTGAAGAAGGACCCGACCCGCATCCGCGTAAACGATTCAGAATGGCTCGCCGCACAAGGAATGTCCCATGACTCAGCCCGATATTGCCGAGCGCTGGCGTCTGGCACCCAGGGCCTCCAGGCAAACGCTCGAGGTGAAAGCGCCCTTGACGCCGTACGGGAACCGACAGACCGACTCTCGGCTAGCATCCAGGAGCTAAAGCGCAGCTTTCCTGCGATGCGCCGTGACATCAGTGTCCAATTGGAGTCAAAATGAGGAAGCACTCATTGAGTGCTCCCCTGGGAATGAGGTCGTCATCTTAGAACAAGTCAGCAAACGCACCGCGCCGGACTCGGTCTACGACGAACTCCGGAACGCGATACTCCGCGGAAACCTGACCGCCGGAACCCAGCTCAGGGAGGCACATATAGCCAAGGATCTCGGGGTGAGCAGAGCTCCGGTCCGTGAAGCCCTGGCTCGGTTGGTGGATGAAGGTCTGGCCGTCAGTGAACCCTTCCGGGGGAGCTTCGTCGCAAACGTCGGCAAAGAGGAGTTCGACGAAATCTCCAATGTCCGGCTACTCGTGGAGCCCTACTGTGTTGAACTAGCGCTTCAAAATCTGGAGAAGACAGGCTTCGAATCCCTTGAATCACGTATCGCGATGCTTAGGGACGCTCACCAGTCGGACGACGAACTCGCATTGGTGGAAGCACACCTCGATTTCCATAGATTCTTCTATGAAGAGTGCGGGAATAAACTGCTTCTGCAGCTATGGAAGGGTTGGGAAAACAAGCTTCGGCTTTTCTTCCTGGAAGATCATCGTCGTGCGAGCATCGACCTGGTCAACATGCACTCCGACCTTTGGGAAGCACTACACGCCGGGTCCCCCGAGCGGGTTGCCTCGGCAGTGAGACGACACGTCCACGGACCCGACCCGGCAATTATCCGGAAGCCCGTGAGTGACTTCGTCACCGAAGCCGTCGAGCGACTGAATCCCACACAACCCACGAGGGCCTGACGTAATACCGCTCGGCCGCTTCCCCCTTCCAAGGGCCCGCCGCTGGCCATACTCGGGCACCCACTGCCCTGAGTGAAACCCTTGGCTCTCCCCGCCAACCTCCAGAGGTCCGCCCGTAGCGCCATCACGATCTAAAGGAAGCACAAGATGAATAACATAAACATCGGGATTATCGGAGCATCCGCGATCGCACCCTTGGCCGTATCGGAGCCAGCTGCTCTGCTTCCGGAAGTAACGGTCGCTGCAGTGGCAGCCAGAGGACAACACCGTGCCAATGACTTCGCGGTGGCACACGACATTGAAACGGCCTATGGCACCTACGAGGAGCTCATAGCCGACCCAGGCATTGACGCAGTGTACGTCGCAACGCCAAACGCGGCCCACTTCAAATGGGTAATGGAAGCAGTAAGCGCAGGCAAGAACGTCTTGTGCGAGAAACCATTAGCCATGAATGTGGAACAAGCGGAACAAGTGAGGCAGGCCGCTGAAGCAGCGGGACTCATTGTCAGTGAAGCTTTCCATTACTACTACCACCCAGCGTTCCGTCGAGTGCTGGAGATCATCCGATCCGGAGAACTGGGTGCACTGCAGACTGCACACATCGACTTCCACTTTGATGCACGGCAACGACCCGAGGACATCCGTTGGTCCGCCCCATTAGGGGGAGGGGCGCTACTGGATCTTGGATGCTACGCGGTACATGCCGCCCGCTCAATCTTCGGCTCAGAACCACTGTCCGTTGACGCAGCGCTGACCTTGGTGGAAAGCGGTGTCGACGGTGCCGTGGCGGCAGAGATGATCTTTGGACCGGGTCAATCCTGCAGCTTCTCGTGCTCACTGACATCGGACGAGCAGTACTCCGAGCTGGTCATCGCCGGAAGCGAGGGCTCGCTGACGTTGAATCATCCGTTTACGCCTCACTGGGGCCACGAACTGCGCATGACGACCGCCCACGACATCCGGACCGAGACAACAAGCCTCGAAACGACTTATCTGTTTCAACTCAGGGAATTTGCTGCGGCAATCCTTGGAAAAAGTCCCCTGCTTCTGCCACTGTCAGACGCCGTTGCCAACGCCCGAGTCCTTGACTCGCTGTTCATGGCCGCGTCCAGAACGACCAGAGCAACCAACTCTGATATTCCGCGATAGTTATCTAGCCCGGAAGTAAAGCACATACAAATCGCAAAATGCGGTGAGGACGAAGCCCAGGCGTGCTTCGTCTGCGCTGGAAGGACACGACTCATCGATGCAACCTGATCAAGAGGAGACTGCTCACCAATGCCCAGTTTACGACTACGTGGCGGTCGGGAAGAGACCGCAAGAAACTGGTATTAGCCCGTCACTCGTTATCAGTCCTACAGCGAGTTTCGGATGTCGGGCTCCAAAAACCCACGCGACGCGGTGCAACATTGTTGAAATGCGGCGCCCTCAATGCGATCCATCTGGCCGGCCGCTTCTCTTCGGCGTCCGGCACCTGCGGCGCGTGGGGCAAGGCTCTGGCAGTTAATTTGCGGGATCCTGTAAGAACAGGCCCGCGAAACCTAGACTTTCCAAGTGTCTCCTAAGCGAGGTCTGAGTAGGTCTACGTAGCGTCCGCCCGCCAGTTCAACGAAGACCTGTCGGTCGATTACGACGGCTTCGCTGAGCACGTGAAGTTCCTCACGGACACGGCTGCCACGGCATCACCCCGAACGGCTCTCTCGGTGAATACCAGACTCTCAGCGACGAAGAGCGTGCCCGCGTCGTAACCACTGCGGTCGAGGCAGCCCCCGAGGGCTTCGGCGTTATGCCGGGTGTGGCCGCATACAGCGCACACCAGACCCGTCGCTGGGTTGAGCAGGCTGCAGCGGCCGACTCCCAGCGATACTCATGCTGCCGCCGAACGTCTATCGCGCCGACCGTGAGGCCGTCATCGGCCACTACCGTGAATCCGCCAAGGTCGGAGTGCCGATTTAGGACTTGTAGGTTGTGGCTTGGGCAACGCCATCACCCTTAAATCGGAGCTCGGAGTTTCGCCGTGGGATGTATTGGGCCAGGGAATTGCCCGCACATGGGGGCTGAGCTTCGGCGCGGCAACCGCTATTGTCAGCGCCTTTGTCCTGCTGCTGTGGATTCCCCTGCGCCAGCGGCCGGGCCTGGGGACCCTGTCCAACGCCGCCCTGATGGGGTGGTTCGTGGACATCAGCGTCACGATCGTTCCCGCTGCCGACCAGATGCCACTCTGGTGCCCTTAAGCCCAAACCGCATTCCTGGGGGCGGGTGTAATTTTGTTCGCCTTCTCATGCGCCCTCTACATAGGCGCGAACCTGAAGCCCGGTCCACGGGACGGCCTGATGACCGGACCGGTCGCCATCACCGGACGCCCCGTCTGGATGATCAGTACCGCATTGGAACTCCTCGTATTGATTAGCGGCCTGCTGCTAGGCGGCACCGTCGGAATCGGAGCTGCCGCGTTCGCCTTTTCATGGGCCGCTAACAAAGCTGGCGCTACGTCTGTTGGACGTGCAGCTCGGCGCCACGACGCCCCAAAACGCCGGCATCGGCACCACCCAAGGAGCGTAGGAAACTTGCCGCCCGGGGCAAACATTATTCACCGTCTGGATACCTTAGCGACGGGGGCCACGAATATTCGCCGGCTCCTAGGCTTAGTGCCGCTCTTGAGAAGGCTCCTTGGCCCGCCGAACTAGGGAGTGATCTCTGTATTCTGGGACATAGCGGTAACATGTTACCTACAACGCGCGACGCGCCACTAGAAACACCTGCTGGCCAACCTAGAGCTCTGGAATGTCCAATCCTGACTGCGTGAACGCAGTCGGAAGACGATCTTTCCGATCGGATTCAATCAAGAGGACTAATGGAATCATTAGCAATGGCTTTCGCCATCACTTTCCTGTGACACTCATGCAACTGCAAGCCTTCCGGGCTGCAGCCCTATGTGGGACTTTCACTGCGGCAGCGGAAAAGCTGGGCATGAGTCAACCCGCGATCTCTGATCTAATTCGTCGGCTTGAAGTCGAACTCGGTGCCAAACTTTTTGTGCGCGGCAGTAGGACGCTGCACCTGACCTCAGCAGGGGAGCAACTGTTGCCGCATGCTGAGCAGGCGGTGGCATCCGCTGCCCTCGGAGCCCAAGCAGTACAGCTTCAGGTCGAGCTTGGGGGCGGTACGGCCACTTTTGGATTGCTGCGAAACGCGGACTTTTACCTCAATGCTGACTTGGCCAAACGATTCCGGACGTGCTATCCGAACGTGCGGGTCCGACTTGTCGGGCAAAACAGCGCGGAAACCGCAAATGACATCGCCAGGGGAATGCTGGAAGCAGGGCTCGTGACGCTTCCGATCGATGATACGGGTCTGGATGTCCTGCCCGTCGCGCGAGACGAAGTCCTGTTCGTCACTGCGGATCCCGTTCGTGCCCGGCGCAGAGTTTCTATCAGGGCCTTCGCTGCCGGCCCCCTCGTGCTCTATGACGCACATTATGCGGCCGCAGATCCCGTGCGGCGGCAGCTCAATGAGCGAGCGCAACTGGATGGGCAGCGGATTGATCCCGTCGTGGAGGTTGAGTACCTCAGCACGGCGCTGTCCCTGGTCACCGAGGGATTCGGGGACTCAGTCATCTGCGCGGCGGCGACTAAGTCCGCCATAATGCCGGACGAACTGCACACAGCGTCGTTCGAGGAGCCGTTATTTGAGACTCTCGCCTTTGTGAAGCGCCGCGGTCACCTTCTTTCGCCCGCCACACGGGCACTTGTTGAACTTGCCTGGGACGCGTTGTGCGCATATCAGGACACACCGGCAGGCGCGGCCGAAATCGTCGCCGAGCATGAGGACGTCCAAGCCTTCCTTAGGCGTTGAGTCTTCACCCTTCGTTATCTGAACCGTCCCTAGGTGCGGATATCCCTCCAACGATCCCGTTCCATAGACAGGGATCGGCGTATGATTCCGCGTCGAGATATTCATAAGTAAACACGATGGAAAGGGCAAGAAGTCTGGTGGTTGTTCTATGCCTGGGGTCTTTCTAGTCTGAACGGGGGTGAGATTTTCCTCACCTTTCCGTTAGACCTGCAATAAGGAGAACCATCTGGTGAAGGCTGAAACGATTGCCATTAATGGCATCACCCTGATAGACGGGACCGACGCAAAGCCGCTCGAGAACGCGTCCATCCTGATCGAGGACGGAAAGTTTGTTCGTATCGAGGAGTCGCCAGTTGAGCGATTCGAGGCCGACACCGTCATTGACGGCCGAGGCAAGTACGCGATGCCCGGACTGATGGATGCGAACGTTCACCTGACCGACGGATTGTCACTAACCAACAACTTCGGCGGCATTGAATACCTCGCCCGGTATGAGGGGCGCCTCAAGGAGATTTGCGAGGAAGCGGCCCAGCTCGCGCTAAAGTACGGCACTACTACCGTATTCGACACCGGAAATGCCTACCGCCCGATCATCGGTGCCCGCGATGCGATCAATGCTGGAAAGGTCGTGGGCTCGCGCATCTACGCCGCCGGAGCCATCATTGGTCAGAGCGGGCCGTTCACCCGCGACTTCATGGTCGATGCCCGCACCCGCGCTACCAAGCGCTTCGCAGATCGTATAGACGCGCTGTGGGAATGGCCGGGGCTCGGCGGCGAGCTTCTCCTCATGGATATCGAACAGGTCGCCGACCGGGTGCAGCAGCACGTCGAAACAGATATCGATCTGGCCAAGGTGTTCGTCACCGACCACCTAGTTTCAAGCTTCCAGAACTCGACCGCATACCTGCAGTTCTCCGAGCGCGTCTTGGAGCGCATCTTCTCGATCGTCCAAGGTGCGGGTCTCAAGTTGGTGACTCACACTTCCTCAATCGAAAGCCTGAACACGGTCGTCGAATTGGGCGCCGATGTCATGGTTCATCACAATGTCACCCAACAGGTTCCGATGCCGGACTCTCTGATCGAGAAGGTCGCTGCGTACCGTGGTTGGGGTGCGCCACAGCCTACGACCAACCGCTTCCAGCATGGCATGGAAGCAATCGGCCATGGATGGGCGCGCTATGGCGGAGGCGCGCACCGTTACAACCTCGAGCGCCTCATAGAGGCAGGCGCTAACCTGTGTCTCGCGACAGACGCGTGCGAGAGCGACACCGACCGGCTTGCCGACTTCTCGCCCGAGGAACTTCAGGATCGGCCGTGGGACCTCGGCCGCGGATCGGTCTACTGGCTACGCGCCATGGTCGAAACCGGCATGTCATCTCACCAGGCATTGCGCGGCGGGACGCGCGACGTCGCCATCGCATATGGAGTTGATGACAAGCTCGGCACCGTCGAGGTCGGCAAGATCGCCGACATCCTCGTCCTCGATGCGGACCCGATCGCCGATGTTGGCAACGTGGCCAGACTGAACACGGTCATCAAGGACGGCGGAATCATCGACACGGCTGCTCTTCCGGACAACCCTGTCGCGACCGTCGACGGCATATTCGACTGATCCAGCTTGGGCAGCGCTGTCGTGACACCACCCGCGACAGTGGAACCAGCCCGGGGGGCGGCTCGAATACGCCCCCCGGGTATTCACCCGAATCTGCGCGATCATCCCTGCCAAGCGCTGTACCAGCTACGTTCATGGTTCGACCTGGCGAACCATGGTACTGCCTCAACCGGACCGAGGTACTGGTCCTTCCGTTTCAACGTGCGGTGACGGCAGCGGAAACTAGCCCCATCCAGCGCCCACAGTGGCCCCGTTCCTATCAATGATCGTTTAGTTCACTAACGTTCGGCAGTGGGCGTTGCCAAGGGGATGTCGGTCAGAACGATGGAGCGGCACAAGCCGCTGTTTGAACTCAATGCAACCAGTTCGAAAGCACTGAAAATGACTAGGCAGGGGAAACAGGTGACTCTATCTAGAGAAGCGTCAGTTCGGCTTCCCCTGTCTCAGGGCGGCGCCGGGATTGAGGTCTACGCAGGTGGAACGAGACGACACGGGTTCGGTTGGAGAACCGATCGAACCGAGGTGGGCCAGACGCTTGACCAGTTCCCCTCAGCGAAAACCGATCTCGGTCCTCTCGAACTCGCGGCTTTCAATAAGCTCAACGACGAATTCATCCGCCTCCTGTTGTCCGGGGCGAGCCATATCTCCCTGGCCGAGGTGCTCGCACACCATTTGGGTTGCCCTGTCATCATCGAGAACGCACTCCACGAGGTACTGGCGTACGCGGGAGGAACCTCGGAGCTGGACAAGCTGGTGCAATGCTGGTCCCCGCCGGAGAGCACCCGCCACAATCACGATGGCGCGACCAAGGATTGGCTGCTCAGTTCGTTCCCGCATGAGATCGCCTGCGCCCGGCGGACCATCACGTTACGCGGTGAGGAGTGGGGCTGGCTCCATGTGGTCCAGACGAGGCACACTGACCGTGCAGAGGAAACAACTGGGGCGTTTGCCTTGGCGCTGGCCCGGACTGCAGAGGTTATTGCCATTACCCTGCAGGGTGACCTGAACAATGGCCTACAGTCGACCCAGCGCCAAAAGTCTCTGCTGACCCGTCTGATGTTAGGCGACATCAACGGGGAGCAATTCGTCGAGCGGGCATTGCGCATCGGTCAGGACCTACGGGATCGACCGCTGGTCGCTGTGGCCGCTCGGCCACAACACAGCCACGAAGTACATCCTTTGGAGACGCTCCTGCGTACACTGCGCACTCCGTTTGTGCAGGCAGTCTGTGAAGACCACCATCTGGCCGTGGTCGCGTTGGCTTGCCAGTCCTCGGTTGCCCTGTTCGCCGACGAACTCGCCCGCGCGGGAATCCGGGCTGGTGTCAGCCGTCTTACCTCTGCAGACCATCTGGCATCCGCAATTCGGCAGTCACGTACGGCCGCGATCATCGGGAGGAAGCCTGGGTGGACCGATGTGGTGCTGTTTGACCGCCTAGGTATATTCAGACTCCTAGTCGCTCTACACGAGAGTGGTGAGCTCGAACGCTACGTCGATGATGAGTTGGGTCCGATCCTGCTGCACGATGAGTCGTCACCTAATGCACTGCTCCCTACCCTGCGGGCGTACCTCGCCGTAGGAGGCAATAAAGCGAAGGCCGCAGAAGCGCTATTCGTTCAGCGTCGGTCACTCTACTATCGGCTTGAGCGGATCGACTCGCTGCTCGAGCGATCACTTGAGGATCCCGAGACCCGCACGGTGCTCGACATCGCCTTGCGTGGCTGGGACTACCTCCAGACTTCCAACATCCAGTGAGCGAAGAGTCGTTGTCATGGTTGTATGAGCCGTTCGGGGGGGCGATGCCCCTCCGGTTTGCAGCTTCTCAGAAACACAACTAGACCTTGGAGGACAACGATGCGTCCTTCGCTGCCACGAAGGCAACTAGGGCGTCTTCGGCGCCAAATTCGTGCGTTATGACGGCATCAATGTCGAGACGTCCGTCCCGGAGCGCATCCAAAACGTCGTCGATCTCACCGTTAAACCTAAAGGATCCAACTAGCTCAAGTTTGCGCGTAATGGCCAGCGACATTGGCACAGGCTGATGGCCGCTCGGGAGGAGCCCCACCATGACCACTCGTGTCCGCCACGCATTGTGCCGCTCATCGCACTGGCCAAACCCCGCAGACTGCCACTTGATTCCAGACTAACGTGGGCCTGAACCGAGGTGACAGCATCGCTCTGGTTGGCCGGGAGCGTCCGCGTCGCGCCAAGACGCTCTGCCACTTCGAGCGCGTGCTGATGCATTTCGACGGCGATAATCTCCGCCGCGCCGGCGGTGCGCAGCGCGGCCACTATCAGCGCGCCGATCGGTCCGGCACCTATAATAACCAAGGCGCGCTTGTCCCGAACATCTCCCGCGCGAGCAACCGCATGCCATGCCACCGCAGCGGGCCCAACGAGGGCCGCTGTGCGGAAATCGACGTTAGCTGGGAGCACACGGAGCATTCGGGCGGGCAGGATCGCCAGCCGTGAAAAGGCTCCGTCTCGGTGCGGCGTGTGCGCGGCGCTGTCAAGGTACGTGCCGAGCGGGGAGAGGTTGGGACGCTCGGCGGGGTATCGGGTCGACCCGTCATCCTGTGGTGTCGCGGGGTGGACTGTTACGTGTTGGCCGGCGGCCGGGCCCAAACCATCTGCCGCCGGTTCGAGCACGGTTCCCGACACTTCATGTCCGAGCACCATTGGGGCCGAAGTACTGAATCACCCGCGGCCCCCTGAGTCCAGTAGTGAAGGTCGGACCCGCAGATGCCACCATATGCCATCCGAATCACTGCTTCATCGTCTGCCGGGCGTCGCAAAGGCACATCTCTGGTTCGCAAATCATTCTTGCCGTATGCGAGGACAGCGAGCGTGTCGTTGGGGTGGTTGCCGCGTAGGCGGCGATGCCGGGCCTCGCGAGCCGGCTCTGCACTGATCCGATGTTGATGATCTTGCCGCTGCCCCGCCTCACCATCGCGCGCGCAACATGCTTGCCAACCAGGAAAGCGCTGGTCAGATTCGTCGCGAGCAGAGCGTCCCAGTCCTCATCAGTGAAATCCAGGACGGAAGCACGACGTTGGATGCCGGCGTTATTGACCAGGATGTCCGGCGCCCCAGGATGCTTGGATCTCAGCCACGCCGCGCTCAACAGCTGTGGGATCTGTGACATCGAAAGTAACTGCGCAGGTCACCCCGCCTGTTTGGTCGCAGAGCGAAGCCGCGGACGCTTCAGCAGATGCACGATCCCTGCGAAGCAGCACGACGCGTGCACCAGCCTCGAGTAGACCACGCGCCAAGGCTAACCGATGCCCCGACTCGAGCCGGTCACAAACGCGGTGCGGCCAGGGAGGTCAAATGCTGACATTGGCTATTTCCCCCGATTAGGTGAGGACGTGGGGCGCCATTGCGGCGCTCCGGAAGAGCGGATTGCTCAGTTGCGAGACGGCTGCCTTGAGCTCCGCCACGACCTGGCCAACGTAGTCTGGGCCCGCTGAGGAAGCAGCGAGGGAAGCCCCGATGGCAAGCGGCTGATCTCCGCTAGACCATGGCGGAATAACCATGGCGATACCGTAGATGCCGAGGTGAACCTCATTGTCATCGATTGCATATCCGAGATCCCGGGCTGCTCGGACCTTCTGCAGAAGGCCCGACAGTGTACGCACGCTGTTCTCGGTCATCTGTGGGAAATGTTGAGGCCCGCTGAACCGACGGGCAATTTCCTCATCGGCGAGCATGGTCAACAACGCGTTGCCCACTGCGGTCGGGGCGGCTGGAAACCTGCTCCCGATGCTAGCGATAAACCGCATTGGCGCACGCCCCTCGTGGCGTGCCAGATAGAGCACGTCGGTGTCATTCAGAATCGCAATCTGCACCACCTCATGACTGAGTAAGGAGGCCCCGCTGCAGAAAGCATAGAACTCCCGCATCTGACTGAAGCCCGAGAGGTACGAGCCCCCGAGCTCAAGGTTGCGCCTTCCGAGCTGGTAGCCACCCGGGACGCGTGCGATCATGCCGCCCTCTTCGAGGACCTGCAGGATATTGAGGGTTGACGACTTCGCAGCCTCGATGCAATGGGCTATCTCGCCGAGTGCTAGCGACTGGCCAGCATTGCTCCCGAGAAGACTGAGGATCCGGATAGCGCGCTCGACCGCGGGAGCAGGCGACTTTTCGGGCCCTGGCCCGTTGGGTTTAGTAGAAGTCAACGGTGTCCACCCGGTTCCGCATTTCCCGCCCGTCCAGCAGTCGCGTCGCGTTCTCGGCGAACAGTTCGGCGATCATCCGATCTTCTCCTGCAGCCAGCGCGGCAGTGTGGGGACTGACTAGGATTCCCGGCTCATCCCACAAAGGGCTCCGGGGGTCGAGGGGCTCACTCGCAAAAACGTCCAGGGCGGCGAAACCGACCCGACCATCACGCAGAGCATCAAGCAAGGCCGCCTCGTCGACCACCGACCCTCGGCCGACATTGACCAGTATCGTGCCCGGCTTCAACGCGGAGTAGATTTCGTTTCCTAGAAGATGCACGGTCGATGCGGTTTCAGGGAGCGAGACGACGATCGCGTCAATCTCGGGCAGCACCTCACAAATCCGGGAAGTTGGAATAACACGTTCCACGTAGTCGACAGACTTCCCACTGCGGTTGCAGCCAATCACAGTTGCACCTAAGGCATTCAACCGCTGGGCGACTTGTTGGCCGATTCCGCCCAGCCCAACCAGCAGAATAGTCAGTTCGTGAACTTGACGCATGATCAACCGCCCACTCCAGTTATGCTGGCGCTGCTGCGCCAGCAGACGTGGGAGGTCCTTCGCCCCCGTCAAAACACCAAAAACGGCAAATTCGGCAAGTGGCACGCCGTGCACTCCAGCCGACGTGGTAAACGTGATGCGATCCAGCTGCTCGCGTGTCAGATTAGCCGCCCTAACCTGCGTGCCGCCGCCAGCGGCCATAGTGTGCACCCAGCGCAGGCGTGGATTTTCGTCCGCGACACGTTTCAGCGCTGCGGGGCTCAGATCGGGGAAACCGTAAATAACATCTGCCGCACCCAACATGCTTTCGTACTGGCGCTGCTGCGCGTTCGTCCGACGGAACTCGGGATCTCCGGAGAAATCGGCCGGATGCCGCATGCGCGGGTAAAGTGCCTGGTCACGCACCAATTCGAGGCGCGGCTCCAGGCGTTCGATCACGGAGCAGTTCTCTTCACTGAGCGGCGCGGCTATGGCGACCCGCAGGCGCTCGGCAACCTGTGCCATGGACCCTCCCCTGATTTGAGTTGAGATTGCAATCAAGGCTCGAGTCTAACCACATCGTTCAGGATTTTGAATGATATTCAACAGAATGAACGTAATGAGCAATCAGGGGCAAAAGCATTGCACATTCCGCCAATAGAACCACCCCCGGCATTCCCCCTAGCATCGACCCATGAAGAGAAACATTTCTCTTCCAATCGGTTGAGAGGCGCCGAACGCGATACACCTCGTTGTACGCGACGTCGTCAGCACCGATTTCCCCGATCCCCACAAAGAAGTGCTTTCCGACTCGAAGGAAATTACATGAGGACCCGAATGACTAGAACTACTCAGGCCCAACGATCGGCGTTGACAGGGCGAATCCTCAAAGGCGCCTCGGCATTGGCTGCAACCATTCTGGTCGCCGGCTGCACAGCGAGCCCGGAAGCGCCCCGCGCCGCGAGCGGAGAAGGACACCCGCATTCGGTTCAGATGGTTATCCCCTCGAGGGATGTCAATGCGTTCTTTTTCACGATGGCATGCGAGATAGCCGCAAAGGCCCCGGGCGCCGGGCTCGATGTGCAACTGGTCGATGTCAAGAACGAGGACTACGGCGTAGAGGGATTCACGACGGCGCTCGAGCAGGCTCAGGCCAAAGCGCCGGAAGCGATCATGACCGATGTTCCGGACCCCAGCGCCATGGACAGCACGCTCAAGGAAATCGTCGACAACGGCATGAAACTCGTGACCTACAACGCGGTCATCGATGACGAATCGATCCCGAACGGACAGGTCACGACCGACACCATTGAGACGGGTGTCCTCGCCGCCAAAAAGATGGCGGAACTGACTGGGGAGACTGGAAAGTTGCTCGTCATCGATTTCGCTGCGGGCAATTTGACCACGAATGCGCGAGCCAAGGGCTTTATCGACGAGGTCAAGGCCAGCTACCCGAGCATGGAAGTACTCCCTACCCAGTTCGATAAAGCTGACCCCTCGAACACCGCACAGATCATCAATGCAACCCTTGCTGCCCATCCGGACCTGGCGGGTATCTGGTTCACCTACAACGGTGCCGCCATTAACGGCCTGCCGTCCGTGAAGGACGCCACCACCGCCGGCCAGATCAAAATCGTCTCCTCGGACGCCGACCCAGCACTCGTGGACTTCATGAAGGACGGCTATATTCAGGCGCTACTCCCGCAGAACGCCCCTGAGATCGTGGACAACCTCATCAAGAACACGGTGGCAGCGCTGGATGGCGAAAAGATCGATCCTGTAACCCTCAAGATTCCGCCGGTGGTTGTCACGAAGGACAACATGGACGACCCCAAAGTGAAGGCTGCCCTCTACAGGTCGACCTGCTAAGACACCGAGCTGTATCAAACCATCATGAGAGGTGAGTCGTATGCTCATTGACAGCCAAACCGACGAATCAACCCCCTCTCCTCCTGTGCTCGAGGTTCGGAAGATCGTCAAGACCTTCCGACACGTGGAAGCACTCCGAGGCGCGGACTTCGACGTCCGAGCAGGGGAAATCGTAGGACTCGTTGGAGACAACGGCGCGGGGAAGTCCACGCTGATCAAGACGATCTGCGGGGTATACGAGCCGACGTCGGGCACGATCCTTGTGAACGGCAAAGAAGTGAGCATCGACTCACCCTCGGTAGCCCGCCGGCTCGGTATCGAGGTCGTATATCAGGACCTGGGCCTCGCACCGGACCTTAGTGCCGTCGAAAACCTCTTCCTCGGCCGTGAGATCGTCCTGGGCGGAAAGTTCGGGCAGCTGTTCGGATTCTTGAATCGTCGCGCGATGCTTCACGAAACCAATGAGGCGATGACGCGTTTCAACCTGGAGATCGTTAAGCCGACGCGCGAGGTCGGCACGATGTCCGGCGGGCAGCAACAGCGCGTGTCCATCGTCAGCGCTGCAATGGGGCAAGGTCGCGTTCTGCTCCTTGACGAGCCGACTGCGGCGCTCGGCGTTGAAGCCCGGCGCCGTGTGACGGATCTAATTCGCACCATTCGGGATGGGGGAGCTGGCGTTGTGATCATCAGCCACGACCTCCCGGACCTGATGGAAATCGCGGATCGAATCCACATCATGCGTCAAGGGCAACGAGTCGCGGTCCTCGATCGCGAGGATTTCGACCTGGAATTAATTGTGGACATTATGTCAGGAGCGTTCGTATGAGCACCTCTCTACCCAAACCTGTCGATAACTTGTCAGGCGGCGTGACTGATCGGCGGAATATCTGGACGCCCCCGAAGCTGTCACCGAAGTCGCAGATCTTCCGGATCGATGACCACATCACACCTACCGTTGTTGTGGAACATAAGAAGGCAGCGAGGAGCATAGGGGGACAGGCACAGCGGTTCGGGCTACTGCTCGCACTGGTGTTGCTCTTCGTCTTCTTCGCGGTCGTGGAGCCCCGGGCGTTTCTAAGCGAGATTAACATGCGCGCCCTTGCCGAAACGGGGGTACCGATCCTCATAGGCGCGACCGCGATGACCTTCATCCTGGCCAGCGGGGGTATCGACCTCTCGGTGGGCAGCGTAATCGTCCTCTCCGGGGTCATGGCGCAGACTTACTGGGACGGCGTCGGGGGCCGAGAAGTGAGCGGGGAAGTGGTGCTGATCGGAATCGCCATTGCTCTCGTCACCGGTGTCGCCTGCGGTCTCATTAACGGCCTCATCATCACCCGACTCAACATTCCTCCCCTGATCGCGACACTGGGCATGATGGGCGCTGCCCTCGGCGCAGCCCAGCTGATTACCGGCGGGCAAGACAAAACGAATGTACCCGAGATCCTCACCGCAGCTGTCCGGCTTCGGCCGCTCGGCATTCCCATCACCGTTTACGTTGCTTTGGCCATCGCCATCATAGGAGCGTTGATCCTCAGGCGGACGCGGTTCGGTCTCCGCGTTCTCGGTATAGGTTCGGACGAGAGGATGCTCAAACGTCGCGGAATCGGCGTTGACGCCTACAAAGTGCGCATCTACGCACTCTCGGGTTGTGGGCATTTTGACCCTGGGAAGGTTCTCCACCACCGCGATCGGCGGCCAGACTGAAACCCCGCTCGTTATCATCGCCGCGGTGGTCATAGGTGGAACAAGCCTGTTCGGGGGGTCTGCAACGATGCTCGGAACTCTTATTGGTGTACTCATCCCGGCCGTGCTGTACGACGGCCTTGTTATCACGGGTATCGAGTCCTACTGGCAGGAAGTCGTGATTGGCATTGTGCTGATTGTGGCTGTGTACTTCGACCAGTTGCAGCGGAGCCGCAGGGGCACGTGACACACCCGTTCCCCGTGACAATACGGGGTCGTAAAACAAAAGAGTGGCTATAAAAAGGGAAGCGGAAAAACAAATGGCAGAAGCGGCAAACGAATCGAAAACCCTGGGTTGGGGCATCATCGGTACCGGATGGATGACCCGCACCCATATGGTGCGCGCGATCAACGAGGCACCGAACAGCCGTGCAACCGCAGTGCTCAGTTCGTCGCAGGCGAGGGCGGAGCAGTTCGCCGCGGAGTTCAACATCCCCAGGGCATACAGCTCGCTCGAGGACATGCTGAACGACCCTGAAGTCGCAGCAGTGTTCGTCAGCTCCACCAATGAACTACACAAGCCGCAGACCCTCGCAGCGGCCGCGGCAGGCAAGCACGTCCTATGTGAGAAGCCTCTGTCGACCAACGTCCAGGACGGACTAGACATTGTGGCGGCGTGCAAGGAAGCGGGAGTGGTGCTAGGAACCAACCACTACCGGCGCCTGAAGTCCACGATCCAGGTCGTGCGCCGTCTAATCGCAGATGGTGTCATCGGCAGACCCATCATGGCGCGGGCGACAAGCACGGGGTGGCTGAGCGAAGAGCAACAAACCTGGCGACTGACGAGCGCCGAGGCCGGCGGCGGTGTCGTCCTCGACATCGGCGTGCACGATGCCGACCTTTTGCGCTATCTCCTAGACGACGAGGTCGAAGAGGTCACAGCGGTGACCGGCAACAGCGGATTTCTGAAAGGCAAGCTGGAGGACTACGCAATGACGACTCTGCGATTTCGAAAAGGCACCATCGCCTCGTCTACGGTGAGCTTCTGCACTCCGGGGTCGATCGGCGCTATAGAGGTAATGGGATCGGAGGGAACGATCCTCGCCCGGGACCTGCTCGCAGACAAGCTCGGAGGTGAAATCTGGCTCCGACGCGGCGGTCTGGACCTCCAGAGAGTCCAGGTCGGGCCTGAGCGTGAGCACTATACCGAGGCGGTCCACCAGTTCAATGAGGCCGTCCGCGGCAACGGTCGTCCCGCTGTCACCGGCGCGGATGGTGTCCAGTCGCTTGCGGTCGCCATCGCTGCATTGCGCTCCGCGGAGCGCGGGGAAGTCGTGCAGATCAGTGACGTGCTCGCCGAGAACGAATTGGCCATGTCGTGAGCTAGCCGGTCCGGCGCGAGCGGGCTCCGTCGGTCGCCCCGTCCTCCTTCTCTTACTGCCATGCCTGGTGGGCTTCGCCCACGAAAGTGTGCCCTCACCTGACTATCGACCCTCGGCCTCTGAGAGCCATCGTTAGTCCACGGAGAGCAGGCTTCATCCTGTCGGTCCCGCGATGCCCGGGGCAAGGGCGAAGCTACTGACGGACCCGGAATCTGCCGGATAACAAGACGCCGCTGCACACTGAACTGAATGTCCGCATATCTGAACTTAAAAAGGGAACTATTACATTGGAACTGCACGCAAAGCTCAAAGCAAACGAACTTCCGGAATTGACTGAGGAACAAAAAGAATCGCCCTTCAGTGGCATCTACAAGAGAGATATCGGCGATGTTACTCCCGAGATCGAGTTGGCTTTCCAGCCGGGGGAGATGATCGACCCCTCCAAGGCGGTCATGCCGGAGGACCTGTGGGAATACTTGCTTCCGGGTGGCCCGGAACCCGAAATGGGCTATTGTCTGCTACCCAACGGTGGTGGATACACGTGTCTGGTCGCCGACGTTCCGGGTGTGTCGAAGGAGATGTTCGACTTTCGGACCAGGCTTGTGCTTGCTGACCATGTGGGCTTCATGATCGAATTTCCCGGCAAGCATCTCGGACACTGGGAGAGCCTCTGCACGGAGGACTTTGGGGTTGGCTACATGCATGCCACCATTCTCGACCGCAGTTACTCCGCATTTGAACTTGGATATCCCACTCACCCGAGCCTTGCAAACCCTGAAATTGTTGAATTCATTGCGAAAGAAGCGGATGAGATCCCGTTGGAAGGGCCAATCGATGC
Source organism: Paenarthrobacter sp. NPDC092416 (assembly GCF_044755025.1). NCBI lineage: Bacteria > Bacillati > Actinomycetota > Actinomycetes > Micrococcales > Micrococcaceae > Paenarthrobacter > Paenarthrobacter sp. NPDC092416. Next base: position 149,064 of record NZ_JBIVQG010000005.1, on the reverse strand, counting down.
CACCCGTGGAAAAAACACATTGGTATTCGTGTCCAGAGAGACAGACACCGGCCTCCGGTGCTGGGCCTTCGTCTATTCCGGCCTTCATGTTGTAGAGGGAAAGTCTTCCCTGGTGCTCGCGCCTGGCGAGGAAATCACTCTGGAGAAGTGCCGTTTGCGTGGATTGCATCTTGCGTACGAATACGTGGGCCGCAAAGAGCTACTAGATGAGTACTACGAGGAATACCGCGACCGGCCGATGGCTCCCGCGAAGCCCTGGCCCGAAAGGTTCCTGCCATTCCGCCACTAACGATTGCGCCTGTCTGTAGCGGAGCTCCTGGGAGGCCCTCTACCCTTCGGCATGGGATCAGTCGAAAGGCATGCCAGAGCGTCGGGTCTTACTAGCCTTGGGCCCCGTCGGCACGTTGGTAACAACTGGTCTTCACAGTACTGGTGAAATCGTTTCGTACACCACAACCCTTGATTTGAGGAAACCCGCTACGGGGAGCGGGAGCGGCGGCAACGCCGCGACGGTCGGTCTACTGCTGAGCGGCGGCAGCAGCGCCTGTATGCCCCGCGGGCATTCACTCGAAAATCGAAAATCTCGGGTTCTTTCCGCCAACACGAGGAGATTCTCGCGTGGGGTGCTCACACCCATCGGGCTGTCCGCTCTCCGATCCCGGGGCTGGGGCCCTCGCTCGCCGATATATAGATTAAGGAGTCGACGACCATGTCGGACACACCCAACCTCCGGTGGGGATTTGTCGGTGCGAGCGATATTGCCGCCACTCGAATCATCCCCACTGTACGATCTCTTGGCCACCGCATCGTGTCACTTTCCAGCAGGACTTTGGACCACGCTCATGACTTCGCCGCGCGCTACGACATAAACCACGTAGCCGCCAGCGTGGACGATCTTGTTTCTCGCAATGACATTGATGCTGTCTACATCTCTAGCACCAACGACCGCCACCTGGACCAGGTCCTCGCTGCGGCCCAGGCAGGCAAGCATGTTCTGTGTGAGAAACCTCTAGCTGTCACCGTTTCGGATGCCAAGACCATGGTTGCTGCCTGCCAAGCCGCTGGGGTAGTACTGGCCGTCAATCACCACCTACCGGCCATGGGCACGCATCGAAGGATCCGTGAGCTCGTTTCTAACGGAGCAGTTGGGCGTCCTCTTTCGGTGGCGGTACGACATACGGGTTTGCTTCCTGAGCGACTGGCTGGCTGGCGTCTCGGCGCAGGCCCTGGCGCCGGAGTCGTTCTTGACATCGCAACTCACGACGCGTCCGCCGTCAATGCGATTCTCGGACGCGTCGCGCTTGAAACATCCGCAATCACCGTGAATCAAGGGAATAGGCTCTCGCTGACAGCCGATACGTCCGTGGCCGTTGCCCGCTACGAAGGCGACGTAGTGGCCCATTTTCACGACAGTTACTCAACTCCATTTGCGGAGAGCCTCTTAGAAGTGCACGGGACCTTGGGCAGCATCCGGGCCCCGAGAATCATGAACGCCGACCCAATCGGTGAGGTGATACTTATCGACGAGAAAGGTGAGACCACTATCGACGTGGCAGACCGCCGAAGTGCGTACGAATACACACTCGATCGTTTTACGCTCGCAGTCGCCGGCGGGGGACTGCCAGTCGTCGACGGCGCCGGAGGCGTTAGGGCACTTTCTCTTGCGATTGCCATCAGCGAGGCGGCTTTGTCGGGGAGACGCATCAATGTCGAAGAATGAGCGCTGTGTGGCAGTGTCGGTGCCGATGGTTGTATATGTCCTTGTATAAGTGCATCCCACTTGCGGGCGAGCTAAGTTGCAAACCAACGAAGCCGCGGAACCATGGCGCTGGTCACCTTGCGAACTGACGACTCCTCGAAGAGGGTGTCGTTTGCCTGGCGCAACAAAGGCGCACCCGTGGTGAACTGCTCCCCCACATCGCCCAGACTTCTCGAAACCTGGACTCGGGCGTACCACCGAGAAGGGCCGGATGCGTTGTCCAAAGTGCATTTTCCTGATTGTGATTGGTCATCGCGGCGGTATCTTTTGATCATGAAGCAAGCCATGAGGCATGACCACATACTTGAACGGCTCCGCACCGGTGGAAGTGTTCAGGTCAGCGAGATCTCGGAGGAATTGGGGATTTCTGAAGTGACAATTCGCCGTGATCTCGTACATTTGGCGGAGGTCGGGGCGCTGCGACGAGTTCGCGGGGGCGCCGTCAGCATGAGGATGCAGAGGGAGAGGCTTCCCGCTTCTTTCCGCGAAATTGATTTCAGCGTTATCGAAGACCGCATCGCAGCCGCTGCGGCAGGTCTGATACTTGACGGCGAGACCGTTGCTTTGGGCAGCGGCACGACGTGCATCCGCGTTGCCCGGGCATTGGTGCAACGCCGACTGACCCTCATGCCTTTTTCGGTGCAGGCGGCGTTGGAACTTTTGGGTCAACCGGGCATCCATCTCGTTACTCCCGGCGGCGCCGTTCAGCCCGAAGAAGGGTCCATTCTCGGGGCCGCTTGCAGAAGCATCGTTGGCGGTTTTTCCGATTTGACACAGCGATCATCTCGCTTTGTGGAGCCCTGCCGGGGGACGGCATTACCGCTCATGACACCCCGGATGCAGCGATCAAACGCGCAATGATGGGCGCTTCCCGCCGTTCTGTACTGGTGGCGGAAGCCTCGAAATTATCGGGGTCTGCAACGGCTGCCGTCTGCGAGATATCGGATTTTGATGCGCTAGTAACAGATAAATCGGCCCCTGACGACTTGATCGATCGGTGAACGGCGGAGGGTGTGGAAGTTGTGACGAAAGGTCATGGCCGGCGTTGTCCACAGGATATGACCGAGCATCAGAAGCGACAAGACCAGGGACTTCAAATGTCAACAACATCCAAACGCTCAGCCCCTTGACCAAGTCCGTTTAGAACTGGAAGGAGCGTCGCCATCCAAACGCCCTCTGTCACCAGCAGGTGTCGCGCAGATCAGCGCTATTGAGTCCTTTGTCCAAGGCGTGGTTCCGTGAAAATGGGGAGCTGCCGGACCTTCGAAAAGGGCTACGCGCGGGGCACTCCCCTGACTGTTTTCGAACTGGCATGCGCGGGTATTCATGGGCCGGGAGTAGCCGGCCCGCCCGAGAAGGTGATGAGCATCTGTGCCAGGAGTGGAGAGTACTCTCAGAGGCTCACGATTTTCGGGTGGCCAGCAAGTCCCGGAGTGCCTCGACCGCTGCAGTCAGTTCGTCACCGGGATCTAAGGGTGAGTTCCCCCTGGGCCGCCCATGTGGTTGGTTTTTCGAACTGCGCGAGCTCGAAGGAGATCCGGATGTGTCCGTCGTGCTTCGCGGACAGTTGAAAATCTCCCTCTAGGAGTCGAAGGTCTTGCCCCCGTCCCAGCCGCGCCAGTTCAGTGCGGGCTCCTCGAAAAAGGAGAGGAGCGCCGGCTGTCGATTGTTGCCTTTGGGCCGCGATGCTCCCCTATAACTCCGAAGATCAGCGTCCCCTGATGTCCGATTGCCACCCCTTTCATGGCTTCATGCCACCAGGAGGTCGAACCGTCTGACTAGAGGTATTCGAAAGCTTCTTCGCCGGGGCGCCAGACCATCCATTGTCGGTCCTCGAAGCCGCCAAGCATGGCGATCTCCGGCCCGACGAGTTCGTCGCTGGTGGGGTGGAGACGGACCGATCCGGTCAAGAAGTCAAGCTTGAGACCGACGCCAGTCGCTTCGTGCGTAGCTGACACATCCTGGCCGATGAGCGCGAGAAGCGCCTCGGCCCAGCCTGGTTCCGCCGCCGTGATTTGACGCTCGCCGGTTACGACGGTCGGCAGCACATTACAAGTGAGCACGGGGTCATCTGGCGAGCCGGCACCGTCAAACCGTAGCTGGACGTAGTCAAGGACGAATTGCACCGAAAACATGCGTAAGCCCACGAGTCGACTCAGGAAAGCGTTGAATTCGTAGGCCATGTCACAAGGGTAGTGTTTCGTGGAGCTTCATTTGCAGCGGACCATGTGGTGAATGCATGACCCGTGTCTCTGAATTGATCGTTCTTATCTGCCTGTAGGGGCGCTGCGGACGGCTGCCATGTACTGGGCGTAAGCAGCGGAAGAATCTACTGCATGGCGTTCGATGGTGGTGGGGAGTAGCCGAGGGTTTCGGCGATGACGGCCACGGGTGCGAGTTTGGTGAGTTCGTGGAGGGTTCCGAGTCGGGCCGCCCGGGTGCTGAACAGCTTGCTGAGCCGCGTTGTGAGGTGTCCGGGGTGGATGTGACGCCCGGGAGAGGCCCCGCGGAATACCCACTTGGTATTAGGATGTGAGGCGGTCAGGTCGTGGCCTGGGTTCGCGGCGAGCTCGCGCCAAGGCTTATCCAGCGGATCCGGCAGGGCGATCCGGATTGTCCCGAGCTGGATGGTGACCAACTCTTCGGTGATGGTCAGGTCGTCCCAGGTTAGCCGTGCGATGTTTTCGGCCTGTTGGCCGAAGACGAGGATGAGGATCGCCGCGGCCCGGTCGCGTGTCTCTAGTCCGTCTCCGTGGATGACTTGTTTGAGAGCTTCGTTCTGTCCGGGCTTGGCCAGTCTTGGGCTGGTGCCGCGACGGTGCGGAACGATGGTGAGCCCGGATGGGGCGGCCTTGGCCTTGATGGCCCATTTGAGGAAGCGCTCGGCAATGCGCCGGGTTGTGGACCCTTCTGCTTGCCATATGTCAAGGTGGGATTGCTGCAGCTCGGGCAGTTTGATGCCATGTCCGGTGAGCCAGTTGAGGAGGTCGACGGCGACGGTGACTTCCTGTTTAGCGCGCAGGAAGGTGCCGCGAGTGACTTCGTCCATGTGGTTCATCCGTCGTTGGTGGTGCCAACGGATGTAGCGGCGGATCACGTCAAGGTTCTGAGGATCCCTCACGCGGTCGAGGGCTTCTGCCGCCCAGTTGTTGTAGCGGATCCGGAGTTCGTCGCGTTGGGGGAGGACCCCGTGTTCTGTGAGGAGTCCGCGGACGTATTCGCGGGTGCGTGAGTCAGGCAGTTCGTCGAAGGTTTCGTGGGTGATTTTTGGTGCGACCGCGAGGTTGCGGAGGAACGCGGTGACGTGCTTTTGACGGATCCAGGTCAGGCCGCTGTTGGCCCGTTTCATCGACTTCAGCGCGGCCGCCAGCGGGACCAGATCGTTGGCGATGGATCCCGTGGCAGGGTCGGTGAGCAGGTCATCTACGACGTGGCCGAGGACGCAGGTCCAGCAGCGCCCGCCGCTGTGAAGTTCGTCCTCGGATCCGCAGGTCCGGCAGTCAATGTTGAGTCGGATGCCTGAGCATCGACGGCACGCGGGTTGGTTATCGATGAGGCCGGGCAGGACTCCTTCGTGTCCGCAGGCGCAGGTTCCGCGGGTGCGTTTGGCTTGTTGGTAGCAGTAGCCGCAGACTCCGCCGTCGGGCCATCGTGCGACGGTTTGGTGGTGCTGGCCGCAGCGGTTGCAGGGGACCGGCCAGCGGATGGGGTCCTCTGCTTTGCGTGGCCTACTCACCGTCCTCGGGTGTGACGAGGCGGATGCGCTTGGCGATCGGGTTGCCTGGTTGGATTCCGAGGTCTTCGCTGCGCTGCGGTGCGTGGGCTGTCGCCGCGGCGCGCATTTCAACGAATGGTTCGAAGAGGTCGTTGGGGGTGCAGTCCAGGATGTCGCAGAGTGCTGCGAACGTCCTGGCAGGGATGCGTTCCGGCGTTGCCGTGACCAGCCGGTAGACCTGGCTCTCGGAGAGGTTGATTCCGCGGGATCTCAGAAGGGGCATCAACTCGGTGGTCTTCCATAGGTTGCGTTTGGCCATGAGGGCACGTAAGTTCCAGCGGTAGCCGATCCGGCGCTGTTCAGGCATCTGGTTCCTCCAGGGTCGTGATGCGGCGTGCGATCATCTGCTGCACGGTTTTCTGCTTGAAGTCCGACGATACCGAGGTGTAGAGGCCCGTGGTGGAGGCGTACGAGTGACCGACTTGGGTCTGCACGAATGCCGGGTCGTAACCGGCTTCAATCAAATGGGTCACGTAGGAATGCCTGAGGCAGTGCAGCCCCAGTTCCTTGGGCAATCCAACGGCGTCCCGTGCAGCCGCGAAGGCATCACCGAACGAACCAAGCGACATGCGGGCGCCCGTTCGCTTGGCCACATCGCCGATGACCGATCCGCTGTGGGGAACATCGCCCGCATCCCTCCGGATGTCCACGTCCTCAGCTGATCGACGACCCAGTCGAATTCCGGCACGGTCAGAACGGTGCGCCGCCTGGGCCCGGAACCTGCCGTGCCTTTTGCGAACCGCACCTGGATGGCACCGAAGCGGCCATAGTCAGTCACGTGTGGATTCGGGCCGAAGTCCTCCAGATCCAGCATGGTCATCTCGCGCCGGCGAAGCCCATAGGCATAACAGACTTTGAACGCCACCGAGTCACGGAACAGGGGCAGCCAGCGCTTGGTCCCCGCGGCATATTCACGGTCGACGAGATCGTCGATATGGTCGAAAAGCCGTTGCAGTTCCGCCTTGGTGAACGCCCGCCGCTGTGCCGGGACGGCGTCATCGGTCGTGTGCCTGGGCGTGTTCCATTCAAAGCAAATCTGGCTTGGAATATCGCCGAAAGTGCGTTCGCAGAACTCACCCCATCCATAGCCAGGATGAGTCAAATAGGAACAAAACATCGCCACGGCATTGCTGTACGAGCGCAGTGTCTTCAGGCTGATCGGCTTCTCACCGGAACGCAGTCCGGCCAGGAAATCATCGACGTCTGCCGGCCGCCATTGCCACGGAAATTCACCGGTAAATTCCTGGAAGCGTTCCAGGAGCTGACAGCGCTGCTTGATGGTTTGCGTCGTGAGCCCTCGTGCCAGCATCTGTGCCCGCCAGCCATCGAGCATGGCCGTGAAAACCCGCTCGTCGGCTCTAAACAGCCCAACATCCGGATCCACCAGCATCCGCGGGACGAAACCCGGAACGGCACCACTCACTGCAACCCCTAAATCATGGAAACATGCATTAGATGCAGGAAACCTACAGCGGCATGCGATCCAAGAGCAAATTCGCGTTCCGGCGTCCGAATGCAGCCATCGCCGCAAGGGCGGTCTGACCTGCGGAAATGCCGATTTCGTCAAGGAACGGGAGTTGTCGCAGCTACTTCTACTCCCGTTGTTTAACAGCCGATAACGGACGTTCCGTAAAGCCGCGGGAACGTCCGCTCGCTGGCGCCGGGTGGCGATCTGCCCGGCGGCGTGACCAATCTGATTGGGCAGTGGCGTGGGTACTGGCCGCCTTAGACGTTTCTGCTCGTGTTGCGGGTGGGGTCCTCGGTTGAGCCAGCCAAGCCTCCGACCTGCTGGCTGGCGATGGTCTGCCCCAAAATGAAGGACCGCGCGACTCCTCCGGAGGCGTTCGCGGGCGTGGAGATGTCGTCCTGAAGGTGGTCGCCAGAGGGCAGCCAGGGTTGCTTTCCGGGCTTTCTCGTCCCTTCAGCAAACCACCGTCCTGCCATCCGGGCAAGAGCCCCGGGCGGGTTGCAGACACCGGGAATCTGATGACGCGCGTCCGGGCCTACGACGTTTGATGAGCACCAGCATGCCTATGATGCACGGCAGCCTGACCGAACCGGCAGACTTAGCCACATCTTGTCCACGAAAAAGCAGATGTCGGATATCTGCCACCCTGAGTTTGACGGTGGAAGTTGCAGGCAGAGGATTTCTCGCCCGGTTTGCCGCCTGGCTTAGGGGCCGCTGGGATTTAGGGCATGTCCAGTTGCGTCTTGTAAGCGGTAACTCGGTTTGTGTTCCATCCGGCGATGATGCCTGCCCCGAGCATCTGGTCGCTAATCCTCGCGAAGCGGTAGCCGGGGTCTGTGTCGAGGGCGAGCTGCATGAATTGGTGTGCTTTGGAGCCTCTGCCTTCCCACCAATTAATGTAGCCAATGGTCGTGAGGATAGGGGCTGCGTTCTCAGGGCTCGTCCGTGTGTAGGCATGGAGGAGTAGCTGTTGGGCCCATTCAATACGAGACCATTTCGGTGCGCTCTGGGTTTGTGCGAAGAGGACATGCTGTGGCGGTTCGTCTATGCCTGGAATGTCCGCCATGAGTTGGTCGCGGATGTGGGGGATCTGGAAGTAAGCGATCAGTGTCAGGGTGTCCTCATCGGCGGGGTATTCCTTGGCGTCCAGTAGATCGGTCCAGAGCCGGTGGGCGTGTTCGAGGGCTTCTTCTGGGTGCATGGCTCCGACGGCTGTCAGTTGTTCATTGACCGCCATTGCGTCGTCGGCTTGGTGACTTCGTCGCGGCAGAGTGATCTGGTTGGTGGCTGCGATGGTGCTGCCGCGGTAGATGAACTCGGCGTTCACGTGGCTGTACTCGGTGGTGCTGAGGGGCAGAGTGATGTTTTGGCCGGGTTCGCTGTCGTAAGGGGAGTAGGTGTCGTTCCCGACGAAGATACCGTCGCGAATAGTGATGTTGTTTTCTGCGAGGACCCCGGTGAGGGCTGCGATGGTTGCGGTGTGCGGTTTCGGTTGCCCAGGCTCTGTTGTGGCTGAGGTGTAGAGGGCGAAGACGATGTTGGAGGCGTTGGCGTCGTTGGTTAGGTAGCTGGCGACGGTGCGGGCGAAGAGGCGTTCTTGGCCTGGTTCACGGGGGAGGTCGATGCGCAGAGTTGCTCCGACGTTGTTGCGGTTCAGGGTGATGCAGACCAGGCTTTCCTGGGGCCAGAAGCCGAGGGTATGGCCGATAAAGCTGAGGAGATCTGCTGGGTCCTTGATGGTTAACGCGTTCATGTCTACGATCTCCTTGTGGGTTCGGGTGTCTTTTGTTTGCTGTTGTTGACTGGCCCGGCATCCCGGGACTGTCAGTCATCCATGGGTCCTTGATGGACCGGCGCCATGACCGTTGACTAGCGGTTTCAAGGGAGAGCGATCTGAGAGGAACCAAAGCGCACGATGGGAAGACGCTTGAGTCTGCCGTCGCACCCTCCGCTCGCACACCCGGCGTCCTAGGGAGAACACAGTCCAGTGCGGTGTTAGGCAATGCTGTGGCTTACGCCAAAGTCCTTGTGGTCAGGCTGAAATCGGGGGAGAAGAGGGGTCGAACGTATGCGCCGTTATCGGCATGCCGCATGTAGGCATCTGCCATCACGGGGCGGCATCCTCCACTCAGAGTTGAGGCAGTCATGCTGGACGCGCCACTTTGTCGCTAGCGCTGAGAGTTCCAAGTCGCCAGCTCTGTTCCGGCTCAACGGTGCGGCGGCCCGTCCGAAACATGCCACGTTTACGTGGCTTGTCCGACGATCCCGAACGCTTTGTCGATTTTGTCCTAAAACGCACCCGGGCTCCCGCCGCTCGGGTCCGAGAGAAACGGCAGTACCGTCCCGACAGCAGCTTCGGACGGAACGGATCTGCTGACTTTTTCCCGCTGGAGTAGTAGCGGATGGCCAAGGGTAGGACCTGACGGCCGGCAGTACTCGGTCCTCGCGGAGGATGCCCACCTAAGACTGCAAACTGCGACCGTGGCTACGGTCGAGTGCTGCTACGCATAGGCATCTGATCCTCTTCGTCCCGCAATTCTCTTTCGGTCCTTAGAGGAGATCGCCCGATCGCGTCTTACGAAACCGTGCACTTGGAAACTCGGATAGGTAACAGCTTGCACGGCCGCTATCGAGGACGGATCGGTGAGCGCAAGGCGCATCGCCTCAGCTATGTCTTGGGGCAGCTCCGCGCTATCCAGTCCTTGCTCAGCTAGTACTTTGAGGTGGGTCAAGAGACTGACGGTGGATCGAGCCACCCTCCCATGAACATCTGGGTCTTGATGCGCCTGCATCACTTCATCGAGAACATGCTCCAGGCGATTAACCTGGGGCAGAGCAGCATACTCGTTCCAAAGATCTTTGTATTTTTGGTTGCGGCCGCTGAGGGTCAGTAGTACTCCGCCAGGCACGAGCGAGTTCGCTAGATTCTCAAGTTCAGCCTTGAGGCTCTCCATCATGGAAGTGCTGGTTACGAAGTTTGCCACGATGATTAAGTCGTATGCCGAAGCCGCAACCCTCTTGGCGGCATACTGATTTACATCTTGATAGTCGGAGTCGAGTTGGAATTGCCCGAGTTCATCCTCATCGAGAATTTCCCTCTTCATCCTTTCGCGGGCACTAACGTGGAGCTGACCGGGACTAAAGTTCGCGAATTCGGGGTACGTGATATCGAAGAAGCGCGTCCTGAACGGTCCGCCTTCCCTCACAGATTGACGGTCCTCAATGTGTAGTAGCTCTTCGGATAGGCCGTGGACTATCTGCTGCCAGGCGCTGCCCCTGTCAAGGGTGTGTGCTTCTGTATTTGACGAGATTTGAAATACTTCACCCCGTGATTTTGCCCAGTCTGCGAGTGCAACATAATAGTCGATTGCGGCGTAAGAGGCGGGCGCCGGGCCGGAGCCCACCTCAAGTACCCTTAGCGGCCTGTCGGGCTTCGCTAATGGCAATATGCCACGCTGGAATAGTCGATCCAGAGTTTGAGATACGCGATGGTAACGATCAATCTGGTGCCAAAGAAGGTACGCGAACGCATCAGGATCATCATTAAAGGTAAGTTCGTCGCATCGTTCCAGTGCTGATCGCAACTGCGAGACAACATCACTGGCGGCGTCAGGGGTTGTGATCATCTGTTTGAAAAACCTGACCGTAGCCGTTGTGAAATCGGTCGCGTAGCGCTGCCTTGCGACATAGGCTTCTCGACCGATGGTTAGCCATTCATAAGAAACGGCGCGTTCCCATTGACCGGCTGTCGGTTTATGCCCACTAGTGCTTGATGATTCGGTCGGTATGAAGTCGTTCACTCTTGCAGTCTATTTGAGAAGGTACCTTGTGGCCGGGGAGGAGGGTTACGGCGCCGCGGAATGCCGTGGCTCGCCGAGGAAAGAGAAAAGGCATAGAACTTCGTCGAGGCCAAGGCTGACGGGTTCCAGCCACGCCAAGTCGCCTCTTGGTCGAACCGCTGTGAACATTTGAAAGGATGAAATCGGATAATGGAGTCCTCCTCGGAGCAGGCGGTACTGCCGGACACAAACTAATACCTGCCGCGTTGTGCATTGCGTTTTCCTGGCCAAGGACGTCGTCCTGCGGCCAAGCATATGCGCAAGAAGAAGGTGTGGACAATGTCCACACCTTCCGTCTCGAACTACCTCGTACAGCCATCGGATTGGCCCGGATTCCGCATGTTTCTGCCACTTCCAAGTGTTTCCAGGGCCCGGAATCCCGTTCGAGTCCCACCTCGGGCACGGCATACCCCCTCGTCAGAGGGGGTTTTGCTTTTAACTGTTGACAAACGTTGACAAGTCCCTCAGACGGGGAGTCCCGGCTGGTGCCTGGCCGCCGGGTGCGGCCTGTTCAATTTGGGTAGGGAAGCGGGGTCAGCATCCTGGCGGTTGGGCGCTCCGCTTGCTCTGAGCTGGGGTCATTCGAGTTCCTGCTTTCTGTTCTGTCCGGTAGGTCTGGAGTGGCCTACACATGTTCATGGGCCAGGGGATTAGGTACGACATGACTTCGGGAGATTTCTGTTTCGTCGGGTTGAGCCGAGAGATTTCCCTCCCGTAACGGCGCCGAGAAGTCGCTTTGTCGGGCCAAAGGGGGTGTGTACAGCGTGCACACTTAAGTCTGTTTTGTTTCTAACCACGGTCTGTTCTCTTTCTTGCCGCCACGTGTTCATTCCGCCCGCAATCAGCGGCGACATTACCTAGGCGAAATCCATAGTGCGGTACCGGCGCTTCGTCTCTCTCTCCTGGTGCTGGCCGCATTGCAGCGACGGGGCGACAGGGCTGTGCTGTCTCGAGTCCGGCGGACTGTCCGGTTGAGGTCTATGACCTCGGGTGTTTGCCGTCATACAAAGGCTCAACAGGCCCTAAATCTGACGCTAAACCTCGCCGGATCTGACGTCAGATTGGGGTGTGCTCTAACCGGACTATCCGAACTCACGCTGGCGTCGTTCTGGGTAGGCCGCGGGCGGTGCGACAGCCATGCGCAAGTGCTAAGGGCCAACGAGGCTATCAACCCAAGCGTTACGTAGACATCAAAAGCCCAGGGTACGGCGGGGAGCCGTGAGAGGGACTTTGGGGCAACGGCCACCAAGGCGTCGGCCGGTTCCGTGGGGTTGTCCGTCTGCTCCAAAACGGGCATGGCATCGAGGCGTGGTTCAAGCACCCGCCAGTCCGCATCGTCCGCGGCCGTGACGCATGCCAGGAGTTCCCAGAGCTTGGCTGTGTTACCATCGCCGGGTTTGGGGGCGTCTGTACGATGTCCTCGGCCGGTGTCAGCAGTGCTGGGACGTCGCCCACTGCTGCCTGGACCCATTTCCAGCATCGGTTCCAGGGGCTTGCAGTTGGACGGGCTCGGAACTGATGCGGACGGGCTGGGCTTCGGTGTCGCTCATGGAGCCAAGACTGTTCTAAGGAACTTAGGTTATGGGCTTGAAGGTAAACGAACGACGGCGGGAGCTTCTCGCCGTCGTTCTTTATGATTTTGCTTGTGGAAGGTTGGGCTTCTAGATGATGGCGTTCATGACGTTCCAGCCGGACCCGACCTGGACTCTGGGAAGCCAGCCCAGTTTGCCGTTGCCGGGGTAGAGCCACAGTGTTCCTGTTGAATCACGGGCCAGGAGGTCGACGTTGCCGTCGCCATTGAAGTCGCCGGGGGTGGCGATGGCTGTCATGGCGTTCCAGCCCCAGCCGATGGCAGGGCCGTTACCGAGGGCGCCGCTTCCGCCCCAGTAGAGCCAGAGCGTTCCCATGGTGTCCCGGCCAATGAGGTCCTGCGTGCCGTTTCCATTGATATCGCCGATTCCTCCGAGGTAATTCAGGGATTCGAAGCTGCGACCTATCTGCACCTGTCCTGCCCAGCCACCGCTGCCGTTACCCCGGTAGTGGATCAAGGAGCCGTAGTAGTTGGTGCGGCCTATGATGTCCGCATTACCATCAAGGTCAAGGTCTCCAATGGGGAACATCGTATTCACGACGCCCCATCCCCATCCGATTGCACTTCGTGCGAGCCAGCCGCCATGGCCGTCTCCTGGATAGAGCCACAGCGTGTCGCTGCTGTCGCGGGCCAGGAGGTCATCCTTGCCATCTCCGGTGAAGTCACCAGGCGCCGCGATTTCGGTCATTACACTCCAGCCTTGGCCAACCTGGGTTCGATTTAGCCACCCTCCGCTGCCATTTCCGGGGTACAGCCAAAGGTTTCCGTTGGTGTCGCGGGCCAGCACGTCAGGCTTGCCGTCGCTATTGTAGTCGGCACGTATGTCTTTTGGGGCGATCGTGATGGTGACCATCGGGGTTATCGCATCGGGGCTGATGCCGTTCGTAGCTGATACGCGAAAGCTGTAGACACCAGCGGTTGTGGGTACGCCGCTGAGTACGCCGTTAACCAGTGTCAAGCCCGGGGGGAGCGATCCGGAGACAACCTGGATTTTCGGGGTGAGGGATCCAGAGAAGCCAAAGCCGCCTGTGTAGAACGATCCGACACGCCCTTTCGAGGGTGTCGGCGGACTGATGAGCTGCGGTGCTTTGTCGGTTCCGTCGATGACGGTGGCGGTGTATCCATTAGTCGCGTAAATCCTGTTGGTCTTCTCATTAATGGCCAGTTCGTGGAAGCTGGTCGACGTCGTCCTCACGAGATCGGACGTCAAAGCGGCTGCAGTGTAGACGCTGATCCCGCTTGAAGATGCAACGTACACCTTGTTGGTGGTCGCATTCACCGCAATGCCCCTGGCGGTGTCATTAGCTGGGAAGCTCTTCTGTGTCTCGGTTACCCCATCAACCTGAACCAGCGTTTGGCTGTTCGGGTGAAGAGCAAAAATTGTGTTGGTTTTTTCATTGATTCCTAGGAGCGCGGGTGCGCGCCCTGTCTGGATGCTGTGTACGGCACGAGTAGCGCCGTCGACCACCAGTAGTCTGCTTCCCGACGTTATCGATTGGCTGGAGGCATAAACTTTGTTTGTCCCGATGTTAAGGGCCAAGTCATCTATGTCCGTGACTTTTTCGATGAGGTTGATGGCGTTGGTTGCACCATCAAACTCGGCTAAGAATCCCGCATCGCCGCCAAAGTACGCTTTATTGGTTACAGGGTTTACTACTATCTGATATCGATACCCGTAGCCCTTAATGGAATGTGGAATGACAGTCACGGCGTTGTTCTTGCCGTCGATGATATTGAGAGCCTCTTCCGACGGCACATAGACTTTGTTGGTTGTTTCATTGACTGCAACTCCCCAACTGCTGGAGCCGACGGGAATTGACGCTACCGTGTTTGTCATCCCGTCGATCACTGAGACCACATGTCCACCGCGATGCCCCACATAGATCTTGTTGGTCCTTGAGTTGACCACAGCGATTCCTGGCCAGCCGCCGACCGTGACGGTCTGGGCCTGGTTGGTAGCACCATCGATCACAGTGACGGTCCCGTGTCCCTCATTGGGGACGTAGATTTTGTTTGTCACTTGATTGATGGCCATGCCACCCGGGTTGGACCCCACGGGCACTTGTGTGACTTCAACATCTGCTCGGGCAGCCGTGGCGGGCATGCCTATCAGGAGAACTACGGTCATGGCGCTGGCCAACACTCCTGCCGAAATCCGTTTCCCTGCTGAGCGTGAAAATAACGTAGACAAACCCCGAGCAGCCAACGGCTCAACCCCCAAAATCCAATGCGCGACTATCGCTTCAACCAGCGAATTCTACAGCCCACGTTGGTCCGATTGTGACGTGCGCCGCAATGTTGCGTGGGCGGTCCACGGCCGGGAACACCGAGCCGAAGGAATCCCATGCCACAGCCCAGCGAACACGCCATCGTCACCACTGACTCACACGCAGGGCAATGGTGCAGACGTGATCCGCATGGTACAGCAGGGAACGCCTGTGTTCGCCACAGGCACTGGTCGTCTCCGGAACAGGTCCGAAGCATATGGTGTGGTGCGACGGCTGGCCCACGAGGCAGGCATCGAAGGCCGGATCAGCCGCACAGCCTCCGGCATGCGTTTGCAACCATTGCTTTGGATGCCGAGGCGACACTCCATGCTCTCCAGGACAGCATGGGACATGCGGATCCGCGGACTACGCGCAGGTACGGTCGGGCGCGCCACAACCTTGCCAAAGCGGCTGCCTACGACGTGGCACGGGCGCTGGTCTAAAAGTGGATTCAGTCCATTTGGAGCGGAAATGGCCTGTTGGAGGCCTGAATACGCCGTGCTCTTGTGGGGCCGCATCCCATGTACGGGTGCCAAGCGTGCCTCGTTTCGCGACGGTCGCCGTGAATGTAGCGCTGCAGCAGGCCAGAATCTGAGGCTTGAGGTCCAGAGTAGAGCGCGGCCAGAAAGATTGGAAGTTCCTCTCATTCGCACTCTGACCCGCAGGCTCCAAAGTGCTGACAGCGGCGCCGGTCTGCGCGATACTTTGCGCATGGACGGTGGGTTATGCACTGGCGTTGGAGGTGCTATCCACATGAAAAATGAGATTCGCCAGGATGTTGGCGTGGGTGAACGTCCGCAGCAAATCCTGGCGTACTTCCGCCTAACGAAGATTGACTGGATCATTACGGCCGTCGCCATAGTACTGGAACTGATCAACATCACGCCCAGCCTCGTCACAGTTTTGGGTGGTGAGAGTTGGCAGGCAGTTGCCTACTTGTCTGTCGCGTTTGTGCTGCTCCCTTTGGAGGCGCCGTTTTCCCAAGCTGGTTCTGGTTGCCCTGCTCGCGCACCAAGCCCTGTTTGCGCCGATTTTTCACCAGAGCCTGTTTCTGCCCGAAGGAATGGTCTTCAATCCAACACAGGGGTTTGCGATCCCGTACATTCCACTTTTGTGGTGCTCGTCGCCGTCGTGACTGTGGGCTCTGTATGTCAGCCGTGGGTTTCTGCTCTTCTCTGCGTTCCAGCCGTCATCCTTGCACCAGTCATATTTACGGCCGGCCGTCCTTGGGATGCCTCGTGGTATGTCCTGGCTTCGGTGTTGTGGATTGGTGGATCGTGGTCGTTTGGAAGATTTGTCAACCGGAGTGCGCAACGGATTACTGACCTGGAGAGGGAGAGGTTGAATCTGGAAGCTGCGATGGAGGCGGAAAGGGCCCATCTCGCGGCGGAACTCCACGACATTGTTTCCCATGCCGTGACCGTCATGCTTCTCCATGCTGCATGAGGACGCCGCATTATCGAGACCGACCCGGAGCGGGCCGGCCAAGCTTTGGAGGTCATCGCCAGGGTGGGCGCTGAAGCGACCCAGGAGTTGTCCCGGTTCCTGGGGTTGCTGAAGGCAAATCAGCATATGAACGCGGTGAAGTCTCTGCCGTCTTTTGATGACATCGGGCCTTTGGTCGAAGCCGTCCAATCGGCCGGGATCGACATCGAAGTCAGCCAATCCGGTACGCCGGCAAGGCTTGATGCCAGTGTTGGACACACTGCCTACCGTGCAGTTCAGGAGGCCCTGACCAACATATCGAAGCATGTTGGAACTGGCACCAGGGCCTCAGTCGATATTGAATGGAAGCCAAATGTGCTTCAGATCAAGGTGCTGGACACGGGCCCAGTAGGATCCACAAATGAAAGTGCGGCAGGATCTGGATGCTGCTTGGCTTGCAGGAACACGTCTCGGTAGCAGGTGGAACAATCTTGCGGGGCCCCGGGATGAAACCGCGAACGGAGTGAGGAATAGGACCCTTGAATCTTCGGCATTGAAACCAAGCAGAAGCAGCGAGCCCATGGCAAGCAGTCCTCCTGCCCATGCGGGCAGCGTGCGTGCCTCCAAAAGAGCTATGCCGGTAACGACGAAAGCGAAAATGGAGACGTAGACGAGAATTGCCCCTGCGTACCAGGCACCTACTACATTATCTGACCGGCGCAGCAGCCGCGAGCGGAATCGCATTGATTAATTCCGTAGGTAACATTGCCGGCTTTGTAAGCCCTTACAGTTATGGCCTTCTCCGGGACGCCACCGGCAGTGACAGTGTGGCGCTTGCAATGCTCGGCGCCGCGGTCAGCGCGGCGGCTGTGATACTCATTATCTGGAGGAATAAAACCCGTGACCGAGCTTCTTAGAGCAGCCGCCGGGCATCACGTCTTGAAGCTGTGATGGGCAAGAATCGTGAGGTCAAAAATTATCATCACAAGCTTGGTAGCACCATTTGCCTGGGCTAGTCGCCAAAGGGCGCAATGGCCCACGCGATGCGATGAAGGCCGGTAGCGGCCCGTCCCCGCAATGCGAGCCATCGCCGTCGTAATTGCTGCTTGCCGTCCAGAAGGGTAGGTGCCATGGGGAGGGCGCTGTGTGCAAGGTGCTGGCTCAAGGCGGCTTGTTCCTGCCGCGCCAGCAAGAGGGCAAGTGGATAGTAGCTGTTCATCAGTTCTCCCAAGCAGTTCGCCAAGGCCAGTCAGCGTTGCTCACTGGCCGGGCGGATCCGGTCTACTTTCAGTGCTTTTTGTAGTAGGAAGAGTATGGGGAGGGACTCTTGCCGCACTGTGCCACTCTGGACCACCTTGGAAGAGGGCAGGCCGGCTCGGCGAGCCGCCGGGCCGTGCTCGAGGGTGACTGACCGCGTCGCCTATTGTGTTCCCGACCCGAAGTCGACGGCCAAAATCGCCCGGGACAAGGTGACGGCACGATCCGCCAACTCTTCAAGCTCGGCGTCGGTGCAGTCGCGGGGGGCCCAGCGGGTGGCACCCTCCAATAGGGTCATGACCACCTTCACATGCTCCCCAGGGTCAGGGCAACCCATGTCACGGGCCGCCGCCTCGTACATTTGTTCATGGAGCGTGACCCAGTCATCGACTTGGGCGCGCAGCTCCTTGGGGAGAACTCCGGCCATCCTGTCCGTCGCAACCAGGAGGTCCCACAGGTTACTTTCCGGCAATCGCACTTGCCGCGTGAAGTGGAGTTTGACCATAGCGTCCCAAAATTCGTCCGCGTTGCGGGCCGGCTCTATGGCTTCGAGCAAGGCGACGCCGAAACGATGGAAATGCCAGCGGAGAGATTCGGCAACGATCTCGTCCCTGCCGTCAGGGAAGTGCGAGTAGAGGCTGGGCGGCTTGATGTTGACGGCGTTTGCGATGGTCCGCATCGAGACGGAGTTGAAACCGTTGGCGATGGCGAGCTGCAGGAAGGCCTCAAGGATGTTCTGACGGCCCGCCTTCTGTCCTGTCCAGTTCCATTCCTTCAGTTGCGATTCGAAGGCGCGCGAGGCGGCTTCGTAGGACTTCACGCTCATAATTCGCCATCCTAACACTCGTTAGGTAAATTGCCTCCAGCACTTCCCTAACGTCTGTTAGTTAGGTAGTCTGGGAAGTGGCGCGGAGCACATGCACCCACCATCCGAATTCGTTTGAGCGGAGAGCAAGCAATGGTCACCGAAAACACGAGCCTGGGGGCCACTCGCAACAACAACGTCATCCTCGGAAGCGGGCTTTCCGGAATGGTTGCCGCGTACATCGGCGCACGGGCGCTGGAGGACAACGCGTCACTGATCGAGAACTGGAGCGCACGGCAGGCATTCCGTCCAATACTGCCGCGGCGGCGCCCACGAAAGATCGAGCCAGGCGGCACCGGCCCGGCACTGGCATCCTGACCCGCATATACAAAGGGAGAACCTGCCCCAATGTCTGCAGAAGTACTGTCACCGTGGCCGAATGAAAACCCACGTGAAACCAACCGCGTCCGCGAGCTCTTCCTGATGCAACCCCACGCCGACCTCAGCGGTATCCGCCCCATGATCGCCCGCTCCTGGTACCGCAGCCGCGCTGCCGGCGTCGATGCATTCGCCGACCGCGGATTCTTTGACGAGGGACGGGTGGACGAGTACACCATCGTAGCGGCCGGCCCTCACTTGCAGAAACTGGATGAAGTGGCTGCCGACCTTGGCGGTTACGTCAACATCACGGCCCCGAACGGAGTGCTGGTCAAGGCCAATTTCCTGCGGGATGACGGGTTCCCCGCCGGGTACTCCCTGCTGGAGGAGAGCTGCGGAAGCAACGGCGAAGGCCTGGCATTGGAAGAAGGGCGTGGCGTCTGGCTGGCCCCGGAAGAACACTTCCGTGAGGACATGCGGGGCAACTGGTGTTTCGCATCTTTGGTTCGGGATCCGTTCCATAACCGCGTTCGGGCGGTCATCGGGCTGACGCTTCCTGCCAACCGGGTCAGCACGCTGGAACCTTCCTCCACGCTGCTCATGCTCGAAGGCGTTGCCTCACGGATCGAGCGCGACATTGAGGTGCGGACCTCTTCCAGGGAGCGGGCACTCCTCAGCGAGTACCTCAGAATCTCGCGCCGCAGGGGCAACCGGGCCGTTATCGCCGTCGACGGCAAGAACTCGCTCCAAAACGCTTCGGCGACAGCGACGTTGGTGGACGGCGATTTCTCCATAGTCTCGGGCTACGCCAAAGCCGTGATGTCCTCCGGCCGGGAGATGAATTGTGAAGTCATGCTGGAGGGCCCGGGACATTCTACGTTGGAAATTTCACCGGTGACGCTGTCTGCTGCAAACGTCGGAGCCATTGTTGTTGTTCGACCCCACGCTCCCGCCAAAGGTCGCACCGTCGCTTCCGGTAGCGCCCCGCTCCTCTTGGCATCATCGCCGGAAGGGACCGCTGAACGATTGCTGAAGCACGTGGATGGCACCAGCACGGAGTTCAAACGCACACTCAACCTGGCGCGTAAAGCCGTAGACCAGGACAGGTCCGTGGTGATGATCGGTGAGCTGGGCAGCGGGAAGCTGCGTCTGGCCGGTGCCATTGCATCGCTGCGTGGTGGACAGATGGTTGTGGACGCCCGCAACGGAGACCTCAGGAACGCCACTTTTAACGATGTCCTGCACAGGGTGTCCACCGAGCTTCCCGCGACGCTGATCGTGGAGCACGCCGATGAGCTCTCCCAGAACGAAGCCATTGAGATCGCCCGCAACCTTCGCGGCAACTCCGCAACCAGGATCATCTTCACCGTTACACGTCCCACGGATGCCACGTTGCTGTTGTCCGAGGCATTCGATGTTCTCGAGATCTCCGTGGCACCCCTGCGCAACCGGCGGGAAGACATCCCGCAACTGGCCAACGCCATAGCGCAAGAGCTGGGGGAGCGGCGTCTGTCCCGGAGGCTCATCACCACCCTCACCCACGCCGACTGGCCACGCAACATCGACCAGCTTCGCGCCGCCGTCTCCAACGCCGTCGAACGTGCGGAAGGCGCCGAGGTAACAGTGGACGACCTGCCACAAGGGTTCCACCGCGTCCTGACAAAGGGCAGGCTCTCCCGCCTGGAGGATGCAGAATTGAGCGAGCTGCGCACTGCGTTGCAGGAAGCAAAAGGTAACCGCAGCCTGGCAGCGGAGACCTTGCAGATCGGGCGTTCCACGCTGTACCGGCGCATGGATTATTTCCGCAGCCGCGGCTTCGACCTCTGACGCCACGCAGGGAGCAGCAGCCGACCTCCAAAGGGGGCCGGCTGCTCCGCGCTGCCCGGGGGGCGAACGGTGCGAACGGGCAGTGGCCGCCTGTGCTGCCCGGCGGCGAACGCCCAGCCGACGCAACAGCGTGGGACAGTGTCCCACCCCGGTGTCTCGATATGGCACGGATGGCCGCCCCGATATCGCGTTGTACTGGAAATCACCCGACACCGGCACCCGTCCCAAGGAGTGTCCGGCAGCGACCGAGGGTACGAACACGAACAGGACGACTGACTATGACCCGCGATGCCCAGGGAACCATTCTTGTGGCCCCCCACCATTTCCCGGACCTGGACCGTGAGCACGCGCTCGCGGAGGAGTTCGGTTACACACTCAACCCCGCGGCAGACACCGACGCCTTCCGTGAAGGGCTTCCCGAAGCCGACATTGTGATGATTACGCCCTACGCCAAGCTCACTGCCGCCGACTTCCCGCTGATGGGCAAGTGCCGGGCAGTGATCAGGTACGGAATCGGCTACGACAACATCGACGTCGCCGCGGCCACGGAAGCGGGCATCCCGGTCTCGATCGTTCCCGGCACCGCGTCGGAGGAAGTCGCCTCCCATGCCTTCGCGATGGGCCTGGCGCTGGCGCGCCGGCTGCCTGCCGGAAACGACGCCATTGACAACCTTGGCTGGGCCGGATCCATCGGCTACGACACCCCTGTCCTCTCCGAGCTTGAGGTCGGCGTCCTGGGCATGGGCCGCATCGGGCAGCATGTGGCCCGCATGTACTCGGCCGTAGGAGCCCGGGTCCGCGCCTACGATCCCTTCGTCACGGAGAGCTTCGTGGAGATGACCGGGATGCAAGACATCCTGGAGAATTCCGACGTCGTCTCCCTCCACCTGCCGCTGAACGACGAGACCGCGAACCTCATCTCCACCGACGTCCTCGCCAAAATGCGAAAAGGCACAGTGATTGTCAACGTGTCCCGCGGCGGCCTCATCGATGAAGCCGCGCTCGCCTCGGCGCTGACCTCGGGTCACATTGCAGGCGCCGGAATCGACACCTTCGCCCAGGAGCCGCTCGGCGCTGATCACCCCCTGCGCACGGCACCCAACGCCATCCTCACGCCGCACATCGCCTGGCGTTCCAACCGGTCAACGGGTGCGCTGCAGGACGGTGCCGTAGAGCGGGTACGCCTCGCGCTGACCGGCCAGCCGCTCATCGACCTCGTGAACTGAGAAGACTCGTTAACTGAAAAGACTTGTGAACCAACAGACTGGAGAAACCCGACTTGGCTACCACCAATCATTTGGAAGACCTCGCTGCATTGCAGAACCCCGCAGAGGATCCGCACCTGCGCCGTGGGCCGCGCGGCTTCCCGCTGCTGCCGGGCGGCTATGGCCGGTCAACCTATTACACCGGCGCACCGAGCCCCTATGCCATCAAGGGCGAGGGCTACCGGGTGTGGGACGACCGCGGCCGTGAACTGATCGACGCGAACAACAACTTCACCTCCCTGATCCACGGCAACGCCCAACCGGAAATCACCGAAGCCGCCACCAAGGCCCTCACCACCGGTGCCAGCTGGGGTATCCCAAACCTCTACGAATGGGAACTCGCCGAACTCCTGCTCGGCCGCTTTCCCGAGCTGGACCAGGTCCGTTTCGCGAACTCCGGCACCGAAGCCGTCATGTCCGCGATCCGCATCGCCCGTGCCAGCACCGGCCGTGAGCGCGTCATCGTCACCAAGGGCGGTTACCACGGAACGTCAGAGGTTGCCCTGGTTCCGGGCGGACCCTCCTACCAGCGCGGCGTGACCCGCGGCGTGATCGACGACGTCACAGCGGTGCCGCTGAACGACGTCGAATTCCTGCGCCAAGCGGTTGAATCCGCTCCGGACGCCTACGCCGCCATCATCCTGGACCTGCTGCCCAACCGCGCCGGCCTCCTCACGATTAACGAGGAATTCGTCCGGACCGCCAGGGAACTCGCCACCCGCTACGGCATTGTGCTGATCATCGACGAGGTCATCAGCCTCCGCCTCGGCTACAACGGCTTCAGCGGTGAATACGGTGTTTCCCCGGACCTGCTGACCACGGGAAAGCTCATCGGCGGCGGATTCCCCGTCGGAGCGGTCTGCGGGAAGGCCGAGCTCATGGCCGAAGTGGACCCCACCCGCCCGGGCAGCCTTCCCCACGGCGGCACGTTCTCCGGCAACCCGGTCAGCATGGCCGCCGGATCCGTGGCCCTTCGCCTCTACACCGAAGATGAGGTCAAGCGCCTGAACCAGTTGGGCGACACCGCCCGCGAAACGGTCAACGCCAGGATCGCCGACGCCGGCTGGGAGATCCGTGGCAGCGGCTCGCTCCTCCGCGCGGTTCCGGCCGGAGCGGAGAAGGTGGACGAGCACACCCAGCACAAGCTGTGGTGGGCCTCCTACGAGCGCGGACTGCTGGGTTCTCCGGCCAACCTGCTGTCCCTGTCCACGCCTATGGACGAAAAGGTGGTCGACGACATCGCTGATCGCCTGGCCGACGCCGTACTGGCGGTCGCCTCGGACGCTCCCACCACGGAAGGCGCAAACTAACCATGAAGATCGTTTCCTACGAACACGAATCCGGTATCCGCGGCGGCGTCCTGATCGATGACGCCGTCTACGACCTGGAACTGCTGCTGCAGGGTTCCAGCCAGGCAGTGCACGGAGCCACCACCACCGTCCGGGAATTCCTGGAACTCTACGGCGACCGGCTTCAGGCCGTCTCGGCCGAGGTCAGCGCACTGGCCGGCCAGGACCCGGAAGCCCACGTGGGTGTCCGGGCCGATATCCGGCTGACAACACCTGTGCCCAATCCCTCCAAGGTGCTCTGCATCGGCCTGAACTACAAGGACCACGTTGCCGAGACCGGCCGCGCGTTCCCGGAGTACCCGGACGTCTTCGCCAAGTTCGCCTCCACCATGGTTGGGCCCGAGGACGAGATCGGCGGTGCGAACGTCAGCGAGAACCTCGACTTTGAAGGTGAACTCGCTGTGGTGATCGGGCGCAAGGCCAGCGAGGTCCCCGAAGAAGAAGCATTGAACTACGTTGCCGGGCTTGCACCGCTGAACGATGTCACCGCCCGGGACCTGCAGTACCGCGGCACCCAGTGGCTGGCAGGCAAGGCCGTTGACGGGTCAACCCCGTGGGGCCCTGCACTGGTCACCTTGGACGAAGTGGGCGATCCCCAGAACCTGGACCTCGCCACCCGCGTGAACGGCATCGAAGTGCAGCGCTCCAACACGAGTTACCAGATCTTCCCGATCGCCCGCATCGTTTCCTATCTTTCAAGTTTCCTCACCTTGGAACCAGGCGACGTCATTGCCACGGGAACCCCGCAGGGCATCGGTGCCAAGCGGAACCCGCCTGTCTGGCTGGAACCGGGAGACACGGTGGAAATCGAGATCGACAAGGTTGGACTCCTCCGCAACACCGTTGGCAAACCCCAGCTCTAATCCCTTGCAAGCCCTACGAAAGTAATGAAGACCCATGAGTGAAGTACAGACACAACCAGGTGAGGCCCGGTACCGCATTGCCGTCGACACCGGCGGTACCTTTACCGACGTCGTGGTCGGTTCCAACAGCGGCGACATGGCGGTCGGCAAGGCGCTGACCACCTACGACCGCGTGTTCACCGGCTTCGAAGCGTCGGTCCGCCGCGCTGCCGAGTCCGTTGGCTGGAGCGGTGACGACGTGCTGTGCAATGCAGACGTCATTGTCTACGGCACCACCCACGCCACCAACGCAGTGCTCACCGGCAAGGTAGCCAAGACAGCGCTGCTGACCACAGACGGTTTTGCCGACACCCTTTTGCTCCGCGAAGGTGGCCGTCGTGACGCCTTCGACTCGAAAGCCGCGTACCCGCCGCCCTACATTCCCCGCTACCTGACCTTCCAGATCACTGAGCGCATCTCCTCCGAGGGCGACATCCTGGTGCCGCTGGACGAAGAGCAGGTACGGGAAGTCCTGGGTTCCTTCAAGGAACAGGGCATTGAAGCTGTGGCCGTCTCTTTCCTGTGGTCGATCATCAACGATGCCCACGAGAAGCGCGTTGCCGAGCTGATCCAGGAGATCCTGCCCGGCGTTCCGTACACGCTCTCCAACGCGGCAAACCCTACCATCCGTGAATACCGCCGCTCCTCGGCAGCCTCGATCGATGCTTCCCTGAAGCCATTGATGGCTGACCACCTGGGCAAGCTCCGCTCCGACCTCCAGAAGTACGGCTTCGCCGGCGACCTGCTGGTGGTTACCTCCGAGGGTGCCGTCCTCGACGTTGCCGATGTACTGGACCGCCCGGTACTGCTGCTGAACTCCGGCCCGTCCATGGCTCCATTGGTTGGCGCGGCGGCGGCTCCGGACCACGACACAGTGGTTGTCTGCGACATGGGCGGCACCACCTTCGATGTGTCCCTGGTCGAGAATGGCGTGGTCCGCCACACCCGTGAAGCCTGGCTGGGCGAGCCGTTCGTCGGGCACCTCACTGGCCTGTCCTCCGTGGCAGTCTCGAGCATCGGCGCCGGTGGCGGCAGCATCGCCTGGATCGACGGCGGTGGCCTCCTTCGCGTAGGCCCGCAGAGTGCGCGCAGCACCCCCGGCCCGGCAGCCTACGGCCGCGGCGGCGAAGAACCAACCGTCACGGACGCCTGTGTGGCGCTCGGCTACCTCGACACAGAGGGCTTCGAAGGTGGCTTTACCCTGAACCGAGAGGCTGCCATTAAGGCCATTGACACCCGCATCGCGGGGCCGCTGAAGATGGACACCCTGCAGGCCGCCCAGGCCATCCTTGATGTCTCCGCCAACCACATGGCTACCGCCATCCGCCAGTCTGCTCTCGAGCAGGGCGTTGACCCCCGGGGTGCGCTCATTGTTGCTGGAGGTGGCGCAGGCGCCATGGTCGCAGCGATCATCGGCAGGCTCCTGGAAGCCGACACCGTCCTGATCCCGGCTACCGCCGGCGTCCTGGCCGCCTACGGCGCCCACCGCGCACCGATCGCTACCGAGTTCCTCTCGCCGCTGCACAACGACACCCGCAGTTTCGACGCCGGTTCGGCCTCCCGGGCAGTGGAGGACCTGACGGCCAAGGCTGAAGTCTTCGTGAAGCGGTTCGACGGCGTGGGCGAAGCACCCAAGGTGACCTACTTCGTGGACGCCCGTTACCCCGGGCAGGCCTGGGACCTCCGCGTCTACCTCGACGCCGCCCCGGACACCTCCGGCGATGCGGCAGGCATCATCGAGCGCGCCTTCCACGAGGAGCACGACCGCCGCAACGGCACCCACGATCCGGACAGCCGCGTGGAGATCATCACCTGGGGTGTCCGCGTGGAAATCCCCCGGTCGGAGCACACCAAGTCCGAGAGCGAACTCAGCCGCACCGCGGAAATCCACCGCACGGACAGCATTGTTTTTGGCGGCGAACCCTTCAGCACCCAGCGCTACCGCGGCGTGACGCTCGCCCCACGCGACAAGATCGTAGGACCGGCCGTCATCGATCAGCCCACCACCACCATCGTCGTGCCGCCGGAGTGGGACGCCACGCTCGATGAACGATCCAACATCTACCTCACCCGTAAGGAGGCGTAACCGTGACCCGCGAATTCGATCCCGTAAAGCTCTCGGTCCTTGCCAACGCATTCGACGGCATTGTCCGCGAGATGACCAGCGGCCTGCTCCGCTCCGCCCGCTCATCCGTCATCAACACGGCCCGCGACTTCTCCTGTGCCGTGCTGACTGCGGACAACCAGTTGCTCGCTGCCGCCGAAGGTGTGCCCGTGCACGTCTTCGGTGCCGGCCCGCTGGGCGAAGACATGGTTGAGCTGCACAAAGACATCAAGGAAGGCGATGCGTTCCTGCACAACGACCCCTACATGGGTAACTCGCACGCTGCAGACCACGTGATCCTGGTACCCATCTTCATCCAGGGCCGCCACCTCTTCACCGCCGTGACCAAGGCCCACCAGGCCGACTGCGGCAACTCGCTTCCCACCACGTTCTTTGCCACCGCGCGGGACGTGTATGAGGAAGGCGCGCTGATCTTCCCCTGCGTGCGGATCCAGCGCGACTACACGGACATCGACGACATCATCCGCATGTGCCGGTCCCGCATCCGTGTTCCCGACCAGTGGTACGGCGACTACCTGGCATCCGTTGGAGCCTCGCGCATCGCCGAGCGCCGCATCCACGAACTCGCTGAAAAGTTCGGTGTGGATGACCTGGTGGACTTCGTGGACGCCTGGTTCGACTACTCCGAGCGCCTGACGGCCAGCGCGATCGAGAAGCTGCCCGAATACGTCCTACACGGCACCTCCACCCACGATCCCTTCCCCGGCACAGGCCCGGACGGCGTGCATTTGCAGGCAACCCTCGAGGTGAAGCCAAAGCAGGGCAAGGTTGTGATCGACCTCCGCGACAACCCGGACAACCTGCCTAACGGACTGAACCTCACCAAGGCAACGGCCACCGGCGCCGCGCTGGCCGGGATCCTTTCCGGCATCCCGGAGAACCTGCCGAGCAACGCCGGAACCTTCCGTCGCGTGGAGGTGCTGCTGCGTGACGGCTGCGCCGTGGGTGTTCCCAAGCACCCCTACTCCTGCTCGTCGGGCACCACCAACCTCGCGGACCGAGTGGTCAACATCGTCCAGGCCGCTTTCTCCCAGATCGACGACGGTTACGGCACCGCCGAGGGCGCAGCCGGCCAGGCGCCTGCCAAGTCGGTCATCTCCGGGACGGACGAACGCAACGGCAACCCCTATGTCAACCAAATCCTGGTAGGCGGCGTCGGTGGTCCGGCCACCCCGTACGTTGATGGTTGGCCCACCTACCAGCGACCCGTGTGCGGGGCCCTCCTGTACCACGACAGCGTGGAAGTGGACGAGCAGCGTTACCCGATTCTGGTCCACGAACGCACCCTGGTGGCCGACTCCGGCGGTGCCGGCCGCCAGCGCGGCGGACTTGCCACGCGTGTCACCATGGAACCCCGCGGCGAGAGTGTCACCCTCACCTACGGCATCGAAGGCAAGATCAATCCGCCCAAGGGTGTCCGTGGCGGCCACGATGGCGCCGAGCCCTCAGCCTGGGTGGAAGACCTCGAGACCGGCGAACGCCACGAAATCCCCGTGGTGGGCCGCTACGACCTGCAGTCGGGCGAGAAGGTCGTCTCCATCACCCCCGGCGGTGGTGGCTACGGCGACCCGCTGGAACGCGACGTCCTGGCAGTGCTCGACGACTATCGCGAATCACGCGTGACCCTCGAAGCCGCGGCCGCACACTACGGCGTGGTCATCACCGACGGCGCCGTCGACGAAGCAGCAACGGCCCAGACCCGCCAGGAACGCCTGGCCGGCTAGCACCGAGCTATCGCCACTAGCACCGCTCTATCGCAACTCATCCCGGGGCGAGGTATATTCCTCGCCCCGGGATGTTCCACCAATCATTAAACGGAGATTCACATGGAACCCATTCGAGTCGGCATCATCGGCGTCGGAAACGTCCTCAACCAATACCTGGACAAGATCGGCGTCCACCCCGACGTCCAGATCGTGGCGCTCGCGGATGTGAACCCGGAGGCAGTCAGGAAGCGCGCTGCCGAGTACGACGTTCCCAAGGCTCTCACCCCGGACGAGCTACTGGCAGATCAGGACGTAGAGTTGGTCCTCAACCTCACGCCGCCCAAGCTCCATGCACCAGTCACGCTCCAGGCGATCGCTGCCGGCAAGCACGTCCTTTCCGAAAAACCCTTCGCAACCTCCCTTGAGGAAGCCAAGCAGATTCTGGACGCAGCACGGGAAGCCGGCGTCAAGGTAGGTTCCGCGCCCACCACGTTCCTGGGTTCCGGCATGCAGACCAGCCGCAAGCTCATTGACGACGGCTGGATCGGCGAGCCGGTGGCAGCCTTCGCCTCGTTCGCCTGCCGCGGCTATGAGCACTGGCACCCGAACGTGGACCCTTTCTACAGCCCCGGCGCAGGCCCCATGCTGGACATCGGGCCGTACCTGATCACCAACCTTGTGAACTTCTTCGGCCCGGTGAAGCGGGTATCCGCGACAACGCCGCGTTCCTCCGAGACCCGTCCCCGCCCGGGCAAAGAGGGTGAAGTCATCCAGATCCAGACCCCGACGCACGTCACGGGCACTCTTGACTTCGAGTCCGGCGCTGCTGCCACCGTGATCGTCAGCTGGGACATCTGGAACCACAATCTGCCGCACCTGGAGATCTACGGGACAGGTGGCTCGCTGGCGGCGCCGAACCCGGACCACTTCTCCGGAGCCCCCGTGCTGCGCCGCGGCGAGCCTGGCGACCTTGCGCTGGACATGACGCCTCCCGGCGGCGGCGATTGGCGCGAAACGCCCATCACCCACCGTGACGACGCCTACCGCGGCATCGGCCTGGCCGAATTCGGCTACGCGATCCGCAACGGCCTGGAGCCCCGGACGGGCGGCGACTTCGCCTACCACGTGTTGGAGGTCCTCCTGGCCTTCGAGGCATCATCGGAGCAGGGTAAGCACATAGAGATCGAAAGCACCTGTGAGCGGCCCCGGCCGCTGCCCTCCGTGGGTCCGCAGGAGCCTTACCGCTTCGACTAAGCGGACAACCAAACAGCAGCCGACGGCGGTACTTACGTGCCGCCGTCGGCTGCTGTTGTTTTGGTGTCGGGGCACATGGGTCGCTGCGTCCCAAACTGGGACACAACTTGGCATCCCCATGGTGAAAACCTGATGTTCGGGCGAATCGGTTTGCAAATGCCGACGCACCTACGAATTTAGGAGAACCCATGACTAGCACAGCCGCTGCTGATATCGGCACCGAGGTCAATATCACAGCCGATAAAAAGGCCGTCCGCCGCCGCACTGTCGCACAAGCGATTGTTGAGTATTTGCAGGTCCAGTACAGCGAACTGGACGGCGAGAATCGGCGCCTGATCGCCGGCATGTACGGCATCTTCGGCCACGGCAACTCCGTGGGCCTGGCCCAAGGCATCGACGAATACGGCGTGGACTTCCCGCACTACCAAGGCAAGAACGAGCAGTCCATGGTCCACGCGGCCATCGGCTTCGCCAAGGCTTCCAACCGTGCAGCCACCCTGGCCTGCACCGCTTCAGCCGGTCCGGGATCCACCAACATGGTCTCCGGCGCCGCCACAGCCACCACCAACCGACTCCCTGTGCTGCTGTTCCCCGCGGACATCATCAACAACCGGTTCGGCGACCCCGTGCTGCAGCAGATCGAACACCCCGTTGAGCGCGACGTGTCCGCCAACGACTGCTTCCGTCCCGTCAGCCGGTACTTCGACCGGATCACCCACCCGGCCCAGCTGCTGTCCACCCTCCCCGAGGCCATGCGCGTCCTCACCGATCCTGTGGAAACCGGCGCCGTGGTGGTTTGCCTTCCGCAGGACATCCAAGGTGCCGAGTTCGACTTCCCGGAGTCCTTCTTCACCCCGCGCGTCTGGCACATCCGCCGTCGCCCGGCAGTTGAGGACGAGCTGCGCGACGCCGCCGAAATCATCCGCAACGCCAAGCGTCCGCTGCTGATCGCCGGTGGCGGCGTCCGCTACTCCAAGGCACAGGAAGAACTGGCACGCTTCAGCGCGGAGTTCGGCATCCCGGTGTCAGAGACCTACGCCGGCAAGGGCAGCGGCCCCATCACCGACCTTAACCTCGGGGCATTGGGTGTGACCGGAACTGTGGGCGCCAACGAGATCGCCGACGGTGCGGATGTTGTGGTCACCGTGGGCTCCCGCCTGCAGGACTTCATCACGGCCTCGCACTCGCTGTTCCAGAACCCGGACGTTAAGTTCGTGAACCTCAACGTGGGTTCGTTCGACGCCCACAAGATGGGCTCGTTCCCCGTCATCGGTGACGCCAAGCTGAACCTGGCCGCCCTGCGCGAGCGGCTCGCCGCCGTCGGGTACTCGACGTCGGACGAGTTCCGCAGCGACGTGGCCGACGCACGCAAGGCCACGCTGGAAGTTCGCAAGCACGATCTCCAGGATTTCGCCGGCGAACTGATGAGCCAGGCACAGGTGATCGACGTCCTCAACAAGCGCACCACCAACGAGGACGCCCTGATTTTGGGCTCCGGCGGCGTGGTTGAAGGCATCCACAAGGCGTGGGATCCCTCCAACGGCACCGAAATTCACTTTGAATACGCCAACTCCTGCATGGGCCATGAGATCCCGGCTGGCCTCGGCTACCGTTTGGCCCGTCCCGATGCGCCGGGCGAGGTATATGTCCTGATCGGTGACGGCACCTACTTCATGCAGCCAACCGAACTGGTCACGGCTGTCCAGGAACGCAAGAAGATCATCACCATCGTCATCGACAACCGCGGACACCAGTGCATCTGGCCCCTCCAGGTTGCCAAGGGCGGTCCGGGCCGCGAATTCGGCACCCAATACCGGGAACGCAGCAAAGAGTCCGGCCGACTGGACGGGGCCATCCTCGACTTCGACATCGCGGCCAACGCGGCCAGCATGGGTTGTGCTGCCTGGTCCACGACGACGATCGAGGAGTTCTCGGCCGCCCTCACCGAGGCGAAGGAAGTCGAAGGCCCTGCTGTGATCGTGGCCCGCGTGGAGCCGTGGCGCTACCTTTCCGGCAACGGCGCCTTCTGGGACGTTGGAGCTCCGATGACCTCGGAGCGACCCGACACCCTGGAGGGTATCGCCAAGCACCTCAAGGGCCGTGAGCGTCAGCGCTTCTACGCTGCCACCACCGCACCTGAAACGCGCTAAGCGCACCGGGCGGGACCGCTCTGGCGGTCCCGCCCGTCTCTTTTACGGGATTTATTGACCAAGGAGCATTCATCATGAGCGCATTTGCCGTTACTGATCCGGCCACCGGAACCATTCACGCCGAGTACCCCGCAGCCACCGACGCAGAAGTCGAGGCCGGACTCAGCGCAGCCCAGAAGACCTACCAGGACTGGTCACGCACCACTACGGTCGCCGAACGCACGGCCATGGCCAAGCGCCTCGCGGACCTGTTCGTTGCGCGCAAGGACAAGCTTGCCGCCATCATCAACCGCGAAATGGGCAAGCCGCTCCAGCAGGCCGTAGGCGAAGCGGAGTTCTCCGGCTCCATCGCTTCGGCCTTCGCTGAAAACGCTGAAGAATGGCTGGCCGACGAGGAACTCGAGGTTGCTGACGGGCTGAGGAGCTTCTTCCGTTACCAGGGCCTCGGCGTGATCCTGGGCATCATGCCGTGGAACTACCCCTACTATCAGGTGGCACGGTTCGCGATTCCAAATATCATCCTGGGCAACACGGTGATCGTCCGCCACGCCAGCCAGTGCCCGGAGTCGGCGTTGGCCCTGGAGGAACTCTTCCGCGATGCAGGCTTCCCGGAGGGTGCCTACGTCAACCTCTTTGCCACGCACCAGCAGATCTCGGACATCATTGCCGATGACCGTGTGCAGGGTGTCTCGCTCACCGGTTCCGAGCAGGTGGGAGCGATCGTCGCTGAGCAGGCCGGACGCGCGTTGAAGAAGTGCGTCCTCGAGCTTGGTGGAGCCGACGTGTTCCTGGTTCTGGACACTGACGACGTGGACCTCGCGGTGAAGAAGGCCGTCATGGGCCGCATGGGCAACACGGGGCAGTCGTGCAACGGTTCCAAGAGGATCGTGGTGCTGGACAAGTACTTCGACGAGTTCTCGGAGAAGTTCAAGGCCGCCATTGCTGGCCAGTCCTACGAGAACGGCGATTTCGGCCCGATGTCCTCCGATTCAGCCACCAAGTTCCTGGCTTCCCAGGTGCAGGGTGCGCTGGACCAGGGCGCCGAAATCCTGGTGGGCAACAATGAGCCAAAGGGCAACGTGTTTACCCCGACGGTGATCACCAACATCACCCCGTCCATGGACGTCTACAGCGAGGAACTGTTCGGTCCCGTTGCACAGCTCTACAAGGTCAGCACCGACGATGAAGCGATCAAGCTCGCGAATTCCTCGCCGTATGGCCTTGGTTCCGTGGTGATTTGCGACGACGTCGACCGCGCCGAGCGCGTCGGCAATCAGCTCGACGTCGGCATGGTGTTCGTGGGTGCCTACGACCTCAGCGGTGCGGACGTGCCGTTCGGCGGCGTCAAGAAGTCCGGTTACGGCCGGGAACTGGGCAAGGTGGGCATGCTGGAGTTTGCCAACAAGAAGCTGTTCCGCTTCGCCAAGTAGTTTCACCGCACAAGTTTCAGCGCAGCAAAAGGAGGCCGGATTGCGATCCGGCTCCTTTCTGGCTTTTAGTAGCGGGCTGTCTTATTGCTCCTGCTCTGCGTACGGCATAGTGCCGGCCTCCAGGTAATCGCCATCCTTCTGGTCACCAGCTTCTTTGCCTCAGGCCTGTCCCTCCAGAACATCCTTTCCCGTTACACCCACTCCCTTGCCGTCGATGGCATCTTTCCGAGGTCCATCGCGGCAGTGCACCTCAAGCATGGGTCTCCGCACCGCGCCGCTGTGACAGTTGGGGCCGTTCTCCTGCTTGTCCTGCTGGTCCTGGTCCTCTCGGGCTGCGACGAGAATTCCCTGTATGCCGCGGCGGCCGGCGTTGCGTTCTATGGGATGCTGCTTTTGCTCTGCCTGACGGCCATTGCGGTCATAGTGTATTTTCGCAGGAACAAGTCCTCGATGTCGTTCTGGCGGACGCTGATCGCCCCGATCGTGGCGCTGGCAGGGATTGGGTTCGCTTTGTTGACAGCTTCCTTCAATATGGAGCTGTTAGTGGCCGGGGATCCGCTCCTGCTGACGGTTCTGCTTCTGATCCCCTACGCGTCGATAGTCGCCGGCATCTTCCTGGCGCTGGTCCTCAGAAGCCGGATACGTTCGGATTGGACGCGCCCTGGACTAAGGCGGCCCGCCCTAAATAGGCTCGAAAAACGTAAGCACAAAAGGAGGCCGGATCATGGCGATCCGGCCTCCTTCCGTGACCCAGGGGCTTAGGCTCCGTAGGTCGTGTTTCCGGAGACTTCCGGGATCTCCACCCAGTCCCCGGAACCGGCGCTGCGCAAGGAGGCATCCACCAGCTCCGAAGCCGACCAACCATCGGCGGCGGAGGGTCCCAGCTGCTTCCCTTCGGCCACCGAACGCAGGAACAGCGCGGCCTCGATGGTCTTGAGGTCGTTGAACCCGATGCCCGGACCAGGACCCGGCTGGAAGCGGCCGAATTCGCCGTAGGACGGCGGTGTCATGATGGTTCGGTAACCGCTGCGGTCGGTGGCGAGCTCAAGCTGGTTCATTCGTTCGAAGTTCCAGCGCAGCGAGCCTTCCGTGCCATACACCTCAATGATGTATTCGGCGTGCGGGCCAATGGCTACACGCGTGGATTCGAACATGCCGATCGCGCCGCCTTCGAAGCGGGCCAGCATGGCCGTGTAGTCCTCGTTTTCCACCTCACGGGTGACATCCGAGGCCTGGCCCATGTCGAAGGAGTTGGAGGAATTGCCAGCCGGCAGTGGGCGGTCCTTGATGAAGGTTTCCGTGACGGCATTGAGCGAAGTGATGCGCCCAACCAGGAACTGTGCAAGGTCAAAACCGTGACTGAGCACATCGCCCAGGACACCGGAGCCCGCCCGTGCCTGCTCGTAACGCCACGTGAAGACCTGCGTCGGGTCGGAGGCGTAGCCGGTGAGCAGGCGGATCTGCACGTTGGTCACCTTGCCCAGCGCGCCGGAGCGGATGAGCCGCCTGGCTTCAGCCACGGCCGGTGCATGCCGGTAGTTGAACCCCACGGACGTGATGAGTCCTGCAGCCTCGGCACCTTGGGCGATCTCGCGGGATTCCTGGGCACTGCGGCCCATGGGCTTCTCGATCCAGAAGTGCTTGCCGGCTTCGATGGTTGCCAGAGCGATTTCGTGGTGCAGGAAGTTGGGGGAGCAGATCGAGACGACGTCGACGTCCGGGTTCTCGAGAACTTTGCGGTAGTCGGTGGCCGTTTCCTTGTAACCGAGCGCGTCCTCGGCGTGGTGACGGCCGGCGTCGTCGGGATCTGCGGCGATCACAAGCTCGGGGTGGCGCGGCAGTTCAGGGAAGAACTGCTTGGTGGCGAGGTATGCGCGGGAATGCAGGCGCCCCATCCACCCCACCGATATCAGGCCAACACCAATTCGGTTCTGGTCTTCCAAAGTGGACTCCTTAGTTTTTGCCGCTCTTCGGCTATGTTGTGCCGCTCAGAGATGCGGCATCTGCGGATCAGCCTATGAAGGCAAGGAGCGTGCGCTGTGTCTCAATCTGAGACATCCCGCGAAGGCTTCCGGCTGTTTGAGTGGAACGTAATAGTCCAGCAACGCCAACAAAGAGGAGCCCTTCGACGATGATGCACCGCAATCAACAAATTCGCACCGAACCGCTGCGGGTGCTCGTCACGGGTGCAACGTCCGGCGTAGGAGAAGCGACCGCAAAGCTCTTCGCAGCGCGGGGTGCCCGGGTGGCGCTCATGGGGCGCCGCGCCGGCGAGTTGCAGCGCGTTGCGGACAACATCGACGGCGGTGCGTACCAGGTAGTCACCAACGTTGCCGACGCCGAATCAGTCAGGAATGGAGTCCGGGGCGCGATCCACTCCCTCGGTGGGCTGGACGTGGCCGTTAACGCCGCGGGCGTTGCTGGCTATGCGGCCCTCCAGGACCTGGACGAGCACCGCTGGCGCGAAGTGCTGGACACCAACCTCTCCGGTACGTTCTACGTCGCCCGGGAAGCGGGACTCCACCTGCGCAGAGCCGGGGGAGGAGCGATCGTCAATGTTGCCTCGGACCTCGCAACCATGGGCGTAGCCGGACTGGCCCATTACTGCGCCGCCAAGGCCGGGGTCGTGGGGCTTACCAAAGCACTGGCCCTGGAACTGGCTCCCTCTGTCCGCGTTAACGTCGTCTGCCCTGGACCGATTGATACGCCAATGCTGCGCTCGGGCCTGGAGTCCGAACCGGACCCCATCCTGGCCCTCCAGCAGAAGGAAAGCACCATCCCGCTGAACCGCCTCGCGGATCCGGAAGAAGTGGCAGCGGCCATCTACTTCCTGGCGGTGGACGGCACCTTCGCCACCGGCACCAGCATGGCGTTCGATGGCGGCACATCCGCCGCGTAGCTGCCTTACCCAAGACCTCATAAAGACAAACAAGCCAAGGAGCTTTGAAGGATATGTCCGAGTCGAATTACAACGACCTCCGCAGCGCACGATGGTTCGCGCCACACGACCTCACGGGATTCGTGCACCGCACAGCCATCCAGGCCGAAGGCTTCTCGCGCTTCGCCATTAAGGACCGGCCGGTCATCGGCATTGCCAACTCCTGGTCCGAACTGGTCAACTGCAACATCCATTTCAAGCTCCTTGCCGAGGCCGTGAAGCGCG
Source organism: Paenarthrobacter sp. NPDC092416 (assembly GCF_044755025.1). Taxonomy (NCBI): domain Bacteria; kingdom Bacillati; phylum Actinomycetota; class Actinomycetes; order Micrococcales; family Micrococcaceae; genus Paenarthrobacter; species Paenarthrobacter sp. NPDC092416. The sequence goes on along the minus strand of NZ_JBIVQG010000005.1, from coordinate 113,329 downwards.
GTGTACTGATGGCCGGCGGTTTGCCGCTGGAGTTTCCCACCATCTCCTTGGGTGAGAGCCTGATGAAGCCCTCTGCTATGCAGTTCCGCAACCTGATGGCTATGGACGTTGAGGAATCCATCCGGGCCTACCCGCTGGACGCGATCGTGTTGCTCGGTGGCTGTGACAAGACCGTTCCGGCCCAGCTCATGGGCGCGGCCAGCGCCGACATCCCGACAATCATGCTTACGGGTGGCCCGCAGGAGCCGGCCCACTTCCGGGGCAAGCAATTGGGCGTCGGCACGGACACGTGGAAGTACGCAGACGAACTGCGGGCGGGCAAGATCACGGAGGCGGACTTCGACGAACTCGAGTCCGCTGCCAAGCCCTCCGCCGGCCACTGCAGCGAGATGGGTACGGCTTCCACTATGACGTCCCTCGTGGAGGCGTTGGGCATGTGCCTTCCCGGCACTGCGTCCATTCCCGCCGTCGATTCACGCCGCGGGCAGGCAGCGGAAGCCACCGGACGCCGGGCGGTGGAAATGGCGTTGTCAGGTCCGAAGCCCAGCGAGATCCTGACCAAGGAAGCGTTCGATAACGCCATCACGTTGCTCATGGCCGTGGGTGGCTCGACTAACGCAGTGGTTCACCTTTTGGCGTTGGCCCGCAGGGTTGGCTACGAACTGGAGTTGGACCGGTTCCACGAAATTTCGCAGCGGACGCCGCGGATCGTTAATGTCCGTCCTTCCGGCGAGTACTTGGTGCAGCAACTGTTCCAGGTCGGTGGCATTCCCACTGTGCTAAAAGCGTTGGACCCGCTGCTGAACAGGAATGCCGTCACGGTCACCGGCCAGTCCCTCGAAAAGGGCTACAGCTCGGCACCCGAGCCGGACGGCGTCGTCGTGAGCACGCTCGAGGCGCCCTTCGACGCCTCAGGCGGCATCGCCGTCGTCCGTGGTTCCCTGGCCCCTAACGGTGCGGTGATCAAGCGGAGCGCAGCCTCCAAGGACCTGCTGCAGCATAAGGGATCGGCAGTTGTCTTTGACGACATCTACGACCTCGGCCGCAGGATCGATGATCCTGACCTGGACATCACCGAGGATTCCGTGCTGGTACTCCGCAACAGCGGTCCAGTGGGAGCTCCCGGCATGCCGGAATGGGGCATGCTTCCCATTCCGGAGAAGCTGCTGCGCAGGGGAATCCGCGACATTGTGCGCATCTCCGACGCCCGCATGAGTGGCACCGCGTTTGGCACAACCGTGCTGCACGTGTCTCCGGAGGCTGCCGTGGGCGGCCCTCTGGCGATTGTCCGCGATGGCGATCCGATTGTGCTGGACGTGGAAAACCAGCGCCTTGACCTCGATATTCCTGAGGAAGAGATCGAGGCCCGGCTCGCCGAGCTCAAGCTGCCCGAGCCGAAGTACCGCCGTGGCTACGGGCGGCTCTTTATCGACCACGTCAACCAGGCACATGAAGGTTGCGACTTCGACTTCCTCAAGGGCCTGCCGGACGAGGAGCCCCAGCGGCTGCCCTACGGCCTGATGAGCGGTTGGCAGGGCGGCTGGTAGGCCGCGGCGAGCACTAAGCACGGATGGTGGGGCCGTTCCCGTCTGGGAGCGGCCCCTTGAAAGGAGAAGGTGTGTCACGACCCAAGGTAATTGCAATTGTCCAGGAGGGCCGCCCGGTTCCTCCCGTGGAACGTCTGGAGACCGAAGCCGAAGTGTTGGTGGTCCGGACGGCGGATGAGTTCCGGGCGGCGCTGCCGGGAACGGAGATCCTGTTCCTCAACGATTTCCGGACCAAGCTCCTGCGCGAAGTGGGCCCCGGGGACTTGCGCTGGATCCACACCTCCAGCATTGGCGTGGACAGTCTCATGACCGAGGAGATCATCAACAGCGACATCGTGGTCAGCAACTCCCGTGGAGTGTGTGAACGCCCTATCGCTGAGTGGGTCCTGGGCGTGCTGTTGATGTTCACCAAGGACCTGCGTCGCACCATCGAGTTGCAGCAGGCACGGACCTGGCAGCACCGCGAGACCGAACCCCTTTTGGGCCGCAAGGTACTGGTGGTCGGTCCGGGCCCGGTGGGGCGCGAAACTGTGCTGCTGTTGCGGGCAGCGGGCATGGACGTGACCGTCGTCGGCAGGTCTGCCCGTGAGGATTCCCAACTGGGCGCGATCGCCTCCTTTGACGAACTGGACGTACTCCTCGGAGAAGCCCAGGACGTTGTGCTGACCGTGCCACTCACCGAGGAGACCCGCGGTCTGTTCAACGCTGCCCGCTTCGACAAAATGCGTCCGGGTGCCCGCTTGGTCAATGTTGGCCGTGGAGCGGTTGTGGTGGAGCAGGACCTCCTTGATGCCATCGATGCGGGCCACTTGGGTGCAGCGGCCTTGGATGTCTTCGAGAACGAGCCGCTGGCGGCAGAAAATCCGCTGTGGAGCCGCAACAATATCCTGGTCTCGCCCCACGCATCCGGAGACCTGATCGGATGGCGTGGCCGGGTTGTGGACTGCTTCGCGAGGAACCTGCAGCAGTGGAAAGCGGACCAGCCACTGAACGACATTGTTGACCTGAAGAAGTTGGGTGGAACCGCCCCAAAACCCGTGTCTCAGGCTGGTACAGTACTCCCACAATCCGCGTCGGTAGTGTGATTCAGCACTCTAAAATTTCGCGACGAGGATTACATGTCTAGCTCAACAAAAGGGAAGCCGATAACGCCTACCCAGACCCAGGAACACAAGCTCAGCGGCAACATGGGGGTCGGCGAGCTCGTGATGAACGTGCTCGCGTTCTCTTCCCCCCTGACCACCGTTGCGGGCACCTTGCCCGTGATGCTTCTTTTCAGTGGCCACACCGCTCCGGGGATCTACCTCCTGGTGACGCTGATGCTGCTGATTTTCTCGGTGGGGTTCGTCAAGATGAGCCGGAGCGTCGAAGCTCCCGGCGGCTTCTACTCCTTCGTCACGGCAGGGCTGGGCAAGCCAGCCGGCTTGGGCGGGGCGCTCCTGGCCTTGGTTGGGTATGTGTTCATCGGCTTCTTTGCTCCGTCACTGTTCGCCCTCACGCTGCAGAGCTTCGTGGTCAATACCCTGGGCGGTCCGGATATCCCGTGGTACTGGTACGGCCTGGGCATCATTGTCGTCACCACGTTGCTGGCCTACAACCGGATCGACCTTTCCGCGAAGGTGCTGACGGTGGTTATGCTGCTCGAGTCGACCGTCGTCATCATCTTCGATGTCGCGGCGTTCGCCTCAGGTGACGTCTCACAAGGCGTCGGCTTCTCCATGCCTTGGATAACCGACGCCGGATTGGGCCTTGCGCTGCTGTTTGCCGTTGGGAACTTCTTCGGTTTCGAAGCAACGGTCATCTACCGCGACGAGGTCAAGAACCCGGACAGGACCATCCCCAGGGCAACCTACCTGGCCGTGGTGGGCATCGGCCTGTTCTACGCGGTGGCTGCGTGGGCTTACACCGCATTCCTGGGAGCGGACAACGTCCAGGAAGCGGCCAAGGCCAACACCGTGAACTTGTTCAACGACGGCGCCACGACGCTGGTGGGCAAGATCTTCGCTGACATCGGCGTAGTCCTGCTCATCACTTCGATCCTGGCCTCAATGCTCTCGATCCAGAACATCGCGGCCCGTTACAGTTTCTCGCTGGCCGCTGATGGGGCACTCCCCAAGGCTTTGGGTCGTGTGCACCCGCGGCACAAGTCCCCCTACGTTTCAGCAGTAGGCGTTGGCTTGCTCTGGGCCGTAGCCACGGTGGTGTTCACTGTGGTGGGGGTTCCGCCTGAAGCCCTCTACCCGATCGCGAGCGGAAGCGGCACTTTCTCGGTCCTGCTCCTGATGTTCATCACGAGCTTCGCCGTCATGGTTTACTTTGTCCGCCGCCGCAGTTTCGCTCCTGAATCTGTGTGGAAGACGATTGTGGCGCCCATCGTCAGCGTGATCTTCCTTGGCTTGATTACCTACCTGGCCATCGCGAATTATCCGGAACTGATCGGCGGATCGGCCGTTATGACTGCCATCTTCATGACCTTCACGTTCGCGCTGTTCTTCGGCGGGATCGTTTATGCCTACTTCCTGCGCTCAAAGCGTCCGGATGTTTATGCCAGATTGGGCCGGCAAAAGATCGACTAAAACATCACTTCAACATCTGGAGACCTGCAATGACGCAACAGATCAGAGTTGGCCTGTTCGGGACCGGCAGGATCGGTCAAGTGCATGCCATGAGCCTGGCAACCCTTGAAGAAGCGACGTTGGCCTGGGTGTGCGACCCCTTAATAGAGGGCGCCAAGCGAACAGCCGCCGAATACGGTGGGCGTGTGAGTGACGACCCGGAAGAGGTTTTTGCCTCCGGGGAGGTCGATGCCGTTATCGTGGCGTCTCCCACGGCCACTCACGTGGACCTCATTGAGCAGTCGATCGACGCCGGGATCCCGGTTCTGTGCGAGAAGCCCATCGACCTGGAAATTGCGCGGGTCGATGCACTCCGGGCCAAGGCGGCCGCTACGGATATCCCGATCGCCCTGGGCTTCAACAAGCGCTTTGACAGGCATTTCGTGGAGCTCAGGCGGCGTGTGGGGGCTGGCGAGATCGGAGCCTTGGAGCAACTGATCATCACCAGCCGCGATCCCGGGGAGCCGCCAGCGGCCTATCTGCCCCAGTCCGGCGGGATCTTCCGGGACATGACTATTCACGATCTGGACATGGCCCGCTACTTCATTCCAGACATCGTGGAGGTGTCGGCCACAGGCGCGAACGTCTTCAGTGACGGCATCCGGCAGGCGGGCGACTTCGATTCGACGGTGGTGACCTTGCGGGGTTCGAAAGATGAGCTTGTGACCATCTTCAACTCGCGGCATTCCGCATATGGCTATGACCAGCGAATAGAAGCCTTCGGATCCGCGGGCTTGCTTCACGTGGCCAACAAGAACGACAGCCTGGTCCGGCACTGGGGTGCCAGGACGGTGGAGGGGATGGGGCCGTACCAGAACTTCTTCCTGGAACGCTACGCGGAGGCGTACCGGCTTGAGGTCGCAGAGTTCCTGCGCGCTGTCCGCGGGCTTCCCTCGCGGAGTCCTGGCTTCGAGGACGGCCGTGCTGCCCTGATCCTGGCTGACGCGGCAGAAAAGTCCGCCCGGACAGGTGCTGCGATAGCCGTGGAACTGTCAGCGTAGCCCTTTGACTGCCCGGCCCGGGCACGGATTATTTCGCAACAATCCGTGCCGGGCCGGGCTTTGTTTCTTTAAGGGAAGTGAATTGTGTCCCGCGGCAACAATTCACGTCAGGCCGTGTTTCAAAGTGGCACATCTAACGCATTCTCCAATCCGCCAAAGTTCAAGTAAGTGAAACAGTGTGGCGAAGGTCACGCAGCTACGGGACTTTCTTCGAATTGCCCCGGATTCTGCAAAGTCAAACAACCTTGTTTGATGGCCCATCGCTAAAGGTGTTTCACCGGTTCATTTGCATGGCCCTATCAAACGAGGATGAGATGACCGACGCACCACCGGCGACAGCTCCACTGGTCGCCCTTAAGGACATACACAAGACATTCGGGGCGGTGTCCGCATTGCGCGGAGTCAGCATCGATGTCATGCCCGGCGAAACCTTCGCTCTTCTTGGAGACAACGCCGCCGGCAAATCCACGCTCATGAAAGTGCTGACGGGCGTCTACCAGCCCGACCGTGGCGCGATCGAGCTGGACGGAAAGAAAACCGAGTTTCCCACGCCATCTGCATCCCGGGACCAAGGTGTCGAGATGGTCTACCAGGACTTCGCCCTGGCCGACAATCTCGATGTCCGGACCAACATCTTCCTGGGCCGCGAGCCCCAGAAGAACATCCTGGGTCCCCTGCTGAGGATCATCGACAGGAAGAAGATGGAAGCGGAAACCAAGCGCGTGCTGGAACGCCTGGACATCCCCATCAACCCGCGCCTCAAGGTCAAGCGACTCTCCGGCGGCCAGCGGCAGGCCGTGGCAATCGGCCGGGCATTGGCCTTCGATGCCCGCTTGATCATCATGGACGAGCCCACCGCAAACCTCTCGGTGGCCAAGGTGGACAAGCTTATTGAAGTAACCCAGCGGCTCAAGGACCTGGGCATCGCGGTCATCATCATTACGCACCGCCTGGACGAAGCCTTCGCCGTCGCGGACCGCTTCGCCGTCATGCGCCAGGGGCAGGTAGTGGGACGTTTCCGCGTGGGAGATGTCTCCGAAGCCCAAGTGGCCCACCTGATTTCGCACGGCACCTTGGACGACTACGTCGACACCGGCAGCGGCATCCCGGAGGCGCGCCGCAAAATCGGAAGCACATCAGCAATGGAAACCGTGGATGCACTGGCCGCGCGCGGTACTACCACCGGGAGCGACTCATGAGCATCACCATGGACAACATCAAGACCAAGCTGGGGCCAGCCGACCTCAAGGAAGGCCTGACCGCCACCAAGGTCAAGCGATTCATTGGCGATTACGGAATCATCATCCTGTTCGTAGTGATCCTCGTCTTCCTTGCCGCGGCGGCACCGAACTTCCTGACCCTCAACAACATCGTGAACGTCGTCAGGCAGTCGTCCATCATCGGACTGATCGCGCTGGGAATGACCTTCATTATGATCACGGCAGGTATCGACCTGTCCGTGGGCTCCGTTGTTGGCCTGGCCGGCATGACCTTCGCCCTGCTTGCCCCTGCCAGTGGAGGCGCCTTTTGGCTCCCTCTGATCGCTGGGCTTGGCGTCGGGCTGTTGGTCGGTTTCCTGAGCGCAGCCATGGTGGTTTGGGGAGCCATCCTCCCCTTCCTTGCGACGTTGGCCACCATGGCCATAGCCCGTACGGCGGCACTGGTGATCACTGACGGGCAGGTTGTCTCCGGCCTGAGCGGACCGGCCGAGTGGCTGGGATCAGGTTTTCTCGGCCCCATTCCGGTTCCCGTGATCATCTTCCTGGTGGCCGCCATCATCTGCGAATTTGTGCTCAGCCGAACCAAGTTCGGCTCCCACGTCTACGCCGTAGGTGGCAACGAGGAATCGGCCAAGAAGGTTGGCATCTCCACCAGCCGTGTACTGTTCACCGTCTACCTCATTGGCGGCGTCACTGCTGCCCTTGGCGGACTCGTCCTCACCGCGCGTCTGGACGGCGCCGCGCCGGTGGCCGGTACCGGTTACGAGCTCCAGGTGATTGCCGCCGTCGTCATTGGCGGAACGAGCCTCTTTGGTGGCGTTGGCACCATCCGCGGAACCGTCGTTGGCGTGCTCCTGCTGGGCGTGGTGATGAACGGCATGAACCTGATGGGCGTTTCCTCCTACTTCCAACAAGGCGTTCAGGGCGTGATCCTGGTCCTCGCCGTCCTGCTGAACCGCTGGAAGTCCGACTGACCCAGCAACAAACAACGCATCACAACAATCTCCAAGCGCACAGACAAACCACTGAAAGGAACAACCATGGGTATGCGACGTAAGATCGCCGCGGCGGTCGCCATGATGGCAGCGGGGGCACTCACCCTCACCGGCTGCGCAGGAAGCAGCAACGCAACCAGCAGCGGGGGTGCGGCCAAGACCTACAACATCGGCGTTGTGGTCCTTGACCTGCAGGACCCGGACCTGGCCCACATGACGGACGCCATGAAGAAGACGGCGGATGAGAAGGGCGTGAAGCTCAACATCACCGACTCCAAGAAGGACGTTGGCAGCGAACTGAACCAGGTTGAGGACCTCCTCACCCGCCAAGTGGACGCAGTCATCATGCAGCCTCTGGATGGCGATGCCAGCCAGAACGCGGCCAAGAGGGTCATCGCAGCCAACATCCCGCTGTTCATCCTGTCCACCGAATTCGCGGAGGGATCGGACGTTGGGTACAAGAGCTACATCGGCGTCGACGACACCGTGGCCGGCCAGATGCAGGCCGAGTACCTCAACAAGCTGATGCCCAACGGCGGCAACCTCGTGTTCGCAGCAGGCATATACGGCGCATCGTGGACCGACCGCCGCAAGTCCGGCTTCGACAAGACCATCAACAAGAACTTCAAGATCGTGGCTGAATTCCAGGCCAAGGGCAGCCGGGATGACGCCAAGCGCAACATGGAGGACACCCTCCAGCGCTTCCCGTCCGGCCAGATTGACGCCGTTGTGGCCAACAACGACGAGATGGCCATCGGCGCGGCTTCCGCAATCGCCGACGCAGGCCGCACGGCTGAGTTCAAGGCCGTAGTGGGCGTCGACGGCACCGAACCCGCGCTCCAGGACATCAAGGCCGGCACCATGTCCGCAACGGTCCGCCAGGACTCCGCGGGCCAGGGCGTCAAGGCCGTTGAGGTAGTGACCGACTTCCTAAACGGCGGAAACGTGGACAACCGCTACACACTGCCGTTCACGCTCATCACCAAGGACAATTTGTCTGAGTTTCTGAAGTAACCACTTCCGGACAAAAGTACGGGCACAGCGGACCTCTCCGCTGTGCCCGTACTGTTTTGGCACACTCCGCCGGGGTTCCAGCCTGCCTAGAATTCCAGCGGACCACTACGAATTGGAGAAGGCGAACATGCCCCATGGTGACGACGGAGACACGAAAGTAGAGCAACTGCTTGTCGCGTTGCGCGGACAGGGCATCGAGGTGGATGACTCTCCGCGACGGCGCTCCGAGTACTCCTACGATGCGTCCAACTACCGTGTCCGGCCTGCCGCCGTCGTCTTTCCCGCAAGCGTCGACGACGTCAGGGCCATCGTGCGCGGATGTTCGGCTTTCGGCGTTCCCATCACCCCGCGCGGCGGAGGAACGTCCATGGCGGGCAACGCGATCGGTGAGTCCTTGGTGGTCGACCTTTCGCGAGGCTTGACCTCCGTAGGAGACGCCGACGGCGGTACGGCGGCGGTCTGGGCGGACGCCGGCGTCGTCCTTGGCGAGCTGCGCTCCTACGTCGAGAAAGCGAGTGGCGGTGAGCTGACCTTCGCCCCGGACCCATCTTCGATGACGCGGGCCACGATCGGCGGATCGATCGGCAACGACGCCTGCGGCAACCATTCGGTGGCCTACGGACGAATGACCCAGCATGTGCAGGAATTGGAGCTCGTCACGGCGGACGGCGCCCACCTGCATGCCGGACGGGACTTCCTGCGGGCCGTTGACGCAGTTGACCAGCACTCCGTCACCCGGGCGGAGGAAATTCTCGAAGGATTGAAGGCGTTGACCCAGGCCAACCTCGCCCCACTGCGGGTCGAACTGGGAAACATTCCCCGGCAGGTTTCCGGCTACCACTTGGGGCACCTCCTGCCCGAAAACGGCCTGGACGTGGCGGGCGTTTTGGCAGGCAGCGAAGGCACGTGCGCCATTGTGGTGCGGGCAAAGGTGGGGCTGGTCCCGAAGCCCCGCACCACGGCGCTCCTGTGTCTCGGATACGCGAATACCATCGACTCGGCCCGTGATGTGATGACCATCCTCGCTGCCAAGCCCAGTGCCATCGAGGGGCTGGATGGATCGATCGTGGACATCATGCGCCACCGACGGGGTGCCGCCAGCGTCGACTCACTCCCGCAGGGCAAGGCCTTCCTGATGGTTGAGTTCCCCGGGGACACCATGGAACAGGCGGCCTCCGATTGCGAACAGCTGCTGGAGAAACTCAAAGCCGACGGCCGGGTTGTGGACCACGCCCTTGTCACGGAGCCCCAGGAGCGCGCCAAACTCTGGCGGGTGCGGGAAGACGGTGCGGGACTCTCATCCCGGCGGATCGATGGTGTCCAGACCTGGCCCGGCTGGGAAGACTCGGCGGTCGCCCCGGAGCGTTTGGCCGACTACCTGGCGGAGCTTCTGCCCCTCGTGGAGAAATACGATTACACAGCCTTCATGTACGGGCATTTCGGTGCGGGCTGCGTGCACATGCGCCTGGACTATGACCTCCGAAGCGACACTGGCCGGGAGTCGTTTGAGAACTTCACCCGCGAAGCAGCGGCACTCGTGGTGGCCCACGGCGGCTCGCTTTCCGGGGAACACGGCGACGGCCGGGCACGCAGCGAACTGCTGGAAGTGATGTACTCACCGGCCATGGTGGGCATCTTCAAAGCGTTCAAACACCTCTGGGATCCAGCCGGAATCCTCAACCCGGGGATCATCGTGGACCCGGAGCCCTTCGCTGCTTCGCTGGCTCTGGAGGGCGTGCCCCGGCCGGGCCCCGCGCACGGTGAGCCGGCCGCGGTGCCGGGTGCCGCCGTCGTACCCTCTTCCGAGGACCGCAGCCTCCTGCCCGTGGTGAGCCCCTTCGTCGGCAATACGCATGCATGCATTGGTGTTGGGCGCTGCCGGGCAACCGCGGGCGGCTTCATGTGCCCCAGCTACCGAGCCACCAAAGACGAGAAAGACTCGACCCGCGGCCGTGCCCGCGTCCTGCAGGAACTGACGCGGACCAAGGGCACCAGCCACGGAGGTTGGTCCAGTCCGGAAGTCAGGGAAGCCCTTGACCTGTGCCTGTCCTGCAAGGCCTGCTCCGCCGACTGTCCCACGGGCGTGGATATCGCTGAAGCCAAGTCGCAGCTGGTGGATGAGCACTACCGCGGCAAAGTCCGGCCGTTCACGCACTATTCGATCGGTTGGCTGCCGCGGTGGCTGCCACTGTTGACGCGTATTGCGCCCATCGCCAACGCGGGGACCGGTTTCCGTCCGTTCCGTTGGGTGGGCGAAAAGTTGGGCGTCAGCGCACGACGACGGCTCCCGGCCTTCGCGGCGTCCGGCCGCATCCGGAGGCGGGTGGGCGAGGCAGGCTTCACCGACAAAGCCGACGTCCTGCTGTTCATCGACAGCTTCACCCGCGCCTTCCGGCCTGAAGTGGTCCCGGCAGCGGCTCGGGTGCTGCGGGACTCGGGCAGTTCCGTGGGTTGCACGCCGGACGCCTGTTGCGGGCTGACGTGGATCTCCACCGGTCAACGCGAGGGAGCACGACGGCGGCTGGCGAGGCTGATCAACAAACTCGATGACGGCACGGATCGGGACATCGTGGTCCTGGAACCCAGCTGCGCGGCCACTATCCGTGACGAAGGTCCCAAATTGGTGGGCGGTGCCGCGGCTACGCGGGTTGCGGCCAGGGTCCGCTCGTTCTCCGTTGCGGTTGATGAAGCCATCAAACGCGGCTGGAAACCGAAGACGCTGCCGCCGGAAACGGCCGTGCTGCAAACCCATTGCCACGAGCACGCTGTATTCGGTTCAGGTGCCCAGAAACGGGTCCTGGAAGCCTGGGGCGTGCCGAACCTCGTGGAGTCGTCATCCTGCTGTGGCGTGGCTGGAAACTTTGGTTTCGAGGCCGAGCACTTCGATATGTCCATGAAGGTCGCCGAACACTCCATTGTCCCGGCGCTCGATGGTGGGGCGCAGCTGGTCCTCACGGATGGGTTCAGCTGCGCCATGCAGGTCTCACAGATCGATCCGGAACGCTCCAGCAAGCACCTGGCGATTGCCCTGGATCCACTGAGTCCGCGATGGACGGAGGATTAGGGTGGCATACGTCGGTATTTTCCTCATCCTGGTGGCGGCTGGACTGCGCTTGGCGGGGAGGCATCTTGGCGCCTCACAGAAAGCGCATTCAACGGCCAGCTTCCGCGGGGTGCATGCGGTTCCTTTGGGAGCCGCCGCATTCCTGGTGGCCGCAAGCGGCATTTTCATCTTCGCTGTGGGCATCAACCTGGAGTGATAAGCCCTGTCCCAAACTGACACGGTTGGCCCAAGCCCCCGGGACGGATGCTTGAAGGGACCCAATAGCCCCATTACTTTTTGAGAGTTGATCTCGATGATGAACAGGAAGCTCGCACAAGGACGGCACGTCGAATGGCTGCGGGCATCGGCACACTTCAACGAAACCGATCTTGGCGAACGGACTGACCTTCAGCTGAAGCGCTCGGGGAAACTCGTTCACCGACTCCTCCAGGACATGGCGGAAGGCCGCGACATCCGCGATGCCTCGCCGTGGCCAACACCGGGCGCCTAGCCCCCAAGCCGCGGTCCGTAGCGTTTGTTCCTGGCACTGGTCCAAGCGCTACGGCCCGCTTCCTTTTACGCCAGGAGGCAGAGTTGGCCAGTCTTGGATTGGCGGGCATGGCGGCTTCGTCCCAGACCCGGTACGGGACGTGGGAGGACTCCCCAGCCAGCTACGAGTTGCCCGTGGCATTTGGCGGTGCTGCAGGTCCGGACCTGGCGACAGCCTGCCTGCTGCTCGATATGCCGGCGCGAACTTTGATCAGGAGGCTTTGCCGGACCAAACACACCGTCAGGTCCTTCGCAGCCCCTGCGGCCTCTGCCGTGATCGAGGTTCCCTGGGGGAGGGACTGGCACCAAATGGCCTACGCCGGGCGGCGGATCAAAGCCGTGCCCCAAGGTTCCCTAACACTATCGGCGCTTGGCGTGACTCTCACCAGCTGCGATGCGTACACGGACGATCTCGTGGTGGGCCGGGTCCGGGAGTGTTTTGCTGACTGCCTTATAGGGAGAGGCGACTCTGTGTGGCTAAGGTCTTCTCAACCTAACGACTGTTAGTTAGACTCATCCCGTTACGACCCTTTTGAGGATGAAATGAGTCCATCTCCGCGTGAGCAGGCGAACGCTGCTGTATGGGAATTCCTGTCCAAACGCGACTGGTCGGCACAGACGCCCGCCAGGAAGCGAATCCTCGTGGCTTTCCTCCGGCTGGCCGCCACCAACGGTTACAACTCAGTGAGCATGCGTACGCTGGGCCGCGAACTTGGGCTGAAGGCGCCAAGTCTCTATTCGACTTTTCCGCAGGGGAGGGAGCAGATCGTGGCCGAATCGCTCCTCTGGTTCACCCACGGATTCGCCCGCGACCTTCTTAAAGCGGTGCAGGTAACGCCGTGCGCGGGTGACTACTGGGCGGCCCTTGTCCGTTTCCACGTCACCCAGCAATTGTGCCGGCCCGAGGCGGATCTCTGGAACCTACTGGTTGCCTCGGACAGGGTGGCGGGGTTCCTGGGTGATGACCTCCGTGAAGAGCTGGCCTTTTGGCAGAGCCTGCACCAGGAGATGTACGCCGCTGCGGCCGAAGAAATGGGACTCGCGGTCACGCGGCAAACCATCCAGGCTATTTTTACGCTGCTCGACGGCTCCGCGCGTTGGACTGCATGGGATGGCAGCCAGGCGCAGCTTGAAAGCGTGGTGGACCACGGGGTGGCCCTGTCCCGTTCCTTGCTTGAAGTCGGCGCCGGGACCCGCGCCGGCGCGTAGCCGGCGCTGTCCCAACATGGCACACCACCCTTCTGTGCCCCGTCGATACTGTGATTCAGAACTCAATATTCGGTGATGAGGATTACATGAATAACACCACCCTTGACGCACCACAGGTGGCGCGTCAGACAAGTCAAAACCGGCTCAGCGGCAACATGGGAGTCGGAGAACTCGTCATGAACGTGCTGGCCTTTTCGTCACCCTTGGCCACGGTGGCCGGCACCCTTCCGGTCCTGCTGATGTTCAGCGGGCAGACAGCGCCTGCCATCTATCTGCTGGTAACGCTCATGCTGCTGATCTTCTCCGTGGGATTCGTCAAGATGAGCCGGAGTGTCCAAGGTCCTGGCGGTTTCTACTCCTTTGTCACGGCGGGCCTAGGCAAGCCGGCAGGTCTTGGTGGCGCCTTCCTCGCGCTGTTTGGCTACATCTTTATCGGCTTTTTCGCGCCATCATTCTTCGGCGTGACGCTTCAGGGGTTTGTGGTTAATACCCTCGGCGGGCCGGACATCCCGTGGTACTGGTATGCGATCGCCATTACGGCCGTAACCACCGTGCTGGCGTACAACCGCATCGACTTGTCGGCCAAGCTGCTCACTATCGTCATGCTGCTTGAAGTGGCAATCATCGTCGTGTTCGATGTCGTTTCGTTCTCGGCCAACGGACTCGAGGCAGTCCAGAGCGCAGGATTTGCCCTGCCCTCCATCACTGACGCAACCCTGGGGCTGGCGCTGCTTTTCGCCGTCGGTAACTTCTTCGGGTTCGAAGCTACCGTTATCTACCGGGACGAGGTCAAGAACCCGGACAAGACCATCTCTCGCGCCACGTATTTGGCCGTGGCAGGCATCGGCATCTTCTATGCAGTGGCAGCGTGGGCCTTCATCGCCTTCTTCGGTGCGGACAAGATCCAGGCCGAGGCAGAGAACAACACAGTGAATCTCTTCAATGACGCACTCGTGGGCCTTATGGGACGGATCTTCGCCGACGTCGCCGTCATTCTGCTCATCACGTCCGTCTTGGCTTGCATGCTATCCATTCAGAACATCGCCGCCAGGTACAGCTTCGCGCTGGCTGCCGACAACGCGCTGCCTTCGATCCTGGGCAGGGTGCATCCCAAGCACAAGTCGCCGTACGCCTCGGCACTGGCCGTAGGTATTGTGTGGGCGGGAGCAATCGTGCTGTTTACAGTCATCGGCGTGGCTCCGGAAGTGCTCTATCCGATCGCCAGCGGTAGCGGAACCTTCGCCGTGCTGCTTCTGATGTTCATCACAAGCTTCGCTGTCCTGGTGTACTTCATCCGCCGCCGCGGCTTCGCTCCGGAATCAATCTGGAAGACGGTCATCGCACCTTTCATCAGCGTGCTGTTCCTGGGCGCTATCACCTATCTGGCTATTGCCAACTACCCGGAGCTTATTGGGGGCTCAACGGTTATGACGGCCATCTTCATGACTTTCACCTTCGCGCTTTTCTTCGGCGGCATCGTCTACGCCTTCTTCCTGCGGACAAAGCGGCCCGACATCTACGCGCGCTTGGGTCGCCAAAGGATCGACTGATTCGAACTCCCCTATAGACCCCGGTCCGGGTCGCCTTCCATGAGATCGCCTACCCATGGCAGGTATCCGCGGTGGAAGACCATTCCCTCAGGCAGCCCGTCTACGGAAACCGATGAGCCGGAAATGTTGATATTGATCCTGCCCTCACCGACCGGCGCGTTGGCGATGTGCAAATCGCCGTAACTTTCTGGAAGGACAGGGTCCATCCAGATGCCGCCCTGGGATACATCGGGATCGTAGCGCATGAGAGTGGACACCAGCATTATGGGTGCAGTGGCAGCCCACGCCTGTGGCGAGCAGGCAGTGGGGTAGGGCACGGGAGCTGAGAACGCGTCCCGACTGAAGCCACAGAACAATTCCGGCAGCCGGCCATCGGAGAACTCTGCAGCCTCCAGCAACGCCGTCGAGATGCGCTGTGCTTCCTCCACGAAGCCATACCGCATAAGGCCTACCTGGATAATGGCGTTGTCATGCGGCCAGACAGATCCGTTGTGGTAGCTGACGGGGTTATAGGCGTCCATGTCGTCAGCCAAGGTACGCACTCCCCAGCCGCTGAACATTCGATCGGACATTAGATGCTCTACTACGCTGGGTGCCTTGTCGTCGTCGACAATGCCGGTGGCCAGACAGTGTCCCATGTTGGGGGCGCAAGCATCGACCGGACGCTTGTAGCGGTCCAGGGCGACTGCGAAGTAGCCCTTGTCCGGCAACCAAAACCGTTCATTAAACTGCTGCTTCAGGCGTAGAGCGCGGGCGCGGAGTCGGGCGGCTTTGGCCTCGTCGCCGGCCTCATGCGCCATCCAAGCCGACGCTAGACATGCGCTGTAAACATAGCCCTGCACCTCGCTCAGCGCTATTGGGGCTTCGGCCAAGGTTCCGTCGGCGAAGTTAATGCCGTCCCATGAGTCTTTCCATCCTTGGTTGATGAGGCCTCTATCGTTGAGGCGGGCGTATTCGACGAAGCCGTCGCCATCTCTGTCGCCGTAATTCCAGATCCAGTCCATGGCGCGGTCCGCGTGGGGCTGCAGGGCAGCGATGGTCTCTTTGGCGAAACCCCAGCGGCTGACTTCGCCCAATACCATCAGGAATAGCGGCGTAGCATCGACGCTCCCGTAGTATGCCGACTTTCCGCCAAGGGCAAGGCCACTGGATACGTCCAGGCGTACCTCGTGGAGGATCTTTCCGGGTTCTTCCTCGCTCATGGGATCTACGGCACTGCCTTGCAGGTCCGCCAGCGTTTGCAACGTACCCAGTGCCAAGGACGGGTCAACCGGAAGCGCCATTGTGGAGGCCCAGAGAGAGTCCCGCCCGAAGAGTGCCATGAACCAGGGCGCCCCTGCAGCAACTACCACGCGCTCGGGATGCTTTGGGTCCTCGATCCGCAATGCCCCCAAGTCTTCGTAGCTGCGCCGCAGCGTTTGTTCGATGGACCGATTGCCCATGTGCACCACGGGGATTTTGGCCACCCACTCCTGCCTGCGACGGTCGCTTGGCGAGAGAGTCTCTTTGTCGAAGTGCACACGGGGCAGAGCGCCTTCCACGCCCCACGGAGCCACCCTAAGCTGCGCGTTCCATTGTCCGTGCGGAGGAACGGTCATCCTGTACGTCACGGCCTCTGGTGTCACCACTGCGGCGGGGCCGCCGTCGATATTGATGCCCTTGGCAATTTCCTGCCACGTTGCCCGGATGATCAGCGAGTGAGCCTCCACTTGCCTGGTTTCCTGCCAAGTGCGCTGCACGCGCGCCTCCTTCACTTCGAAGAGGTCCGCAAAATCTGACTCAACTTCCAGCGCGATGACACATTCCTCGGGCAGTCCAGAATAATTCCGGACGGTGATCTGCTCGGTGATGCCAGTGCCCACTTCCCGGAGTCGTTCCACGACCAGCGGGCTGTCTGCCCTCCCGTCCCGGCGTGGTACTCGACCCACAATGAGAACCCGGTAAGGCTGTTTGACGTCCGAGGCAAGTGCCTCAACGGGCTGTCCGTTCACCGAGAGCTTCCAACAGGACAGGATGCGTGTGTCTTCGTAAAAAAGCCCATGCGGGAGGCCGGGAACTATGTCGCCATTGGGTAGCGAGATGCAGAAGTTGGATCCTTCCACCAGCGTGACGGCCGCGCCCAATGCTCCGGCCGCCGTGTCAGCATTCCACCCAGCCATTGCGGCTCCTTTGAGGATCGACATCGGAATGGTCGTTCACGGATGCTCACCATCACCGTGCCTTCTGATGCCTCGTCGTCAGTATTTCTGACGCTACGCTTGTCGTCGCGTGGGTACCAGCCTTCAGCCGGCTCAGAGTCCGGGTTGTGTGATTCAGACCCTGGGACGGCGCGGGAAAGGATGAGCGCAATCGTGCATGGTGAGTCACGCATTGGAACGGCGAAGTGCCCGACCAGGAGCTAGAGACTAATTCCGGCTTACTAACTCAAGAATCCCTATTACCGCAAAGGCGGTTTGACCTGTAGAAACGCCCCGCTTCGTATCGGGACGGGAGTTCTCGCAGTTACTTCCCACTCCCGTGGTTTAACCGGCAATGGGACGTGTTGATGCGGGGCGAGTTGGCGGTTACGGGACAGTCGACGGCGAGGGGCCTTGGCGCCCCGTTCCGAGGATCAGTTTCGCCCTAAATCCGTTTCTCGGCATTTGCTGCTTTCGTAATCATCTAAGTTAGGGCATGTCGAGGGGGTTCTTGTAGGCGGTGTCTCTGTTGGTGTTCCAGCCAGCGATGATGCCAGCTCCGAGCATTTGGTCGCTGAGCCGTGCGAAGCGGTAGCCCGGGTCCGTGTCGAGGGCGAGTTGGAGGTATTGGTGGGCTTTGGAGCCTCTGCCTTCCCACCAGTTGATGTAGCCGATGGTGGTGAGGATGGGTGCTGCGTGTTCTGGGGCTGTGAGTGTGTAGGTGTGGGTGAGCAGTTGTTTGGCCCATTCAATGCGTGACCAGTTCGGGGCGGCGTGGGTTTGTGCGAAGAGGATGTGTTCGGGTGGTTCGTCGATCCCGGGGCTGTCGGCCATGAGCCGGTCGCGGATGTGGGGGGGAATTGGTAGTAGGCGATGAGGGCCAGGGTGTCATCGTCGGTGGGGTAGTCCTTGGTCTCGAGCATAGTTGTCCAGAGTCTGTGGGCGTCTTGGGTGGCTACGGCTGGTGGTCCGCTGAGGATGGCTTTCATGTGGTGTTCGACGGCGGTGGCGTGCTCATGCTGGTGGGTCGCCGGCGGCAGGGTGATTCTGTTGGTGGGTTCGAAGGTGCTGCCGCGGTAGATGAATTCGGCGTTGACTTGGGAGTATTCGGTGGTGCTTAGAGGGAACGCTACTGACTGGGCCGGTTGGGTGTCATAGGGGGAGTAGGTGGTGTCGTTGACGTAGATGCCGTCGCGGATGGTGACGCCTTCCTGAGCGAGGACTCCGGTGAGGGCGGCGATCGTGGCACGGTGCGGCCTTGCTTCACCGGGCTCTGGGTCCTGGGTGGTGTAGAGGGCGAAGACCATGCTCGTCGCCCGTTCATCGGTGGTTAGGTAGGCGGCGACGGCGCGGGCGAAGGTGATCTCGTGGCCTGGTTGTTTGGGGAGGTCGATGCGGAGGGTGGCTCCGACTTTGTCGTTGGCGAGGGTGATGCAGACGAGGCTCTCCTCTGGCCAGAAGCCGAGGGTATGGCCGATGAAGCTGAGCATGTCGGCGGGGTCCTTGATCGAAAGCGTATTCATTGTCCAGTCTCCTCTTGCGTTGATGGCTATTAACGGCGGAGCCCGTTCTGCCGGGGGCTTTAGCCATCCATGGCCGTTTGGCATGCCCTGCGCCATGACTGGATTCCGCCAACTTCGAAGATCGAACGCGGCGCAACGATTAGTCGTGTGAGCGATGCAGACGCGACGAATCAGTTGAGATACAGCGCCGTTTGGGGTGTTTGGATACGAACGCTGGCACGAATGTGTCCAGAGGGGTCCCAGAGGACGCTTTGGCCCTCCGCTCGGGTACCTTCTGAATAGACCGGAATCAAAGAGTGGAGCATTCGAACATATGCGCCGTTATCGGCAGCTGAACTGCTTGGTGACCGCTGGCTGAGCCGTGGCCCGCTCTGTCAAAGAAGGAGGTTCGAGTGTGAGCGATTCGGCCCAGATGGCCACGAAGGTAGCTGCGACGTTGAGCTACCGATTGGGAGCAATGAGCGAAGTGCATCCCCGGCGGCAAACCTCCGGAATTAACAACGAGGACTACACGCGCCGAGAAACGCCGAAGCGAACTTCAATATCTTCATATAATGGCGGCCCTGGCAACGCGCTACACAAACCTGCACTCACCTACTGCGGCGGAGCCGTCCACCTAGCAATCAGCATCTGACTGACATCTTGAGATGTCAACCTAGGGCCGCGGGCTCGGTGCCCCCTGGGGGACTGTGCCGAAGACGGGGAGGGTCAGCTCGGGGATGTCGAGCTTAGTGAAGGCCCTGTTCGCCTTTTCGACCACCGCATTCCGCTTGGTCATGAAGTCGTTGCAGGCCTTCCGTCCCGGGTTCGTGCCCGGCCTCAGGAGTGCCAGCTTGTTCTTCACCGCGAAATCGTAGAGCCTGTCCAGGCTTACGACGAGTTCGTCCGCCAGAGTCACGTACCAGGTTTCCCCTATATTCCACTGAGGCGGCACAGACTCGATGAGATTTCTACGATTGTCGTAGCGCATTCCAGTCTGGAGGAATGCGCGGGTACCGGCTATAGCTTCGATCAGCTCATCCAAGTCGCGGTCCATGTCGACATCGTCCCGGAAGGCAGGCCGGTCCAGAGCCCGGCGCAGTGCCTCCGCGTGGCTTTTCGCTGCGGCCGGCTGTGCTTCCTCCATGATCCTGGAGTAGTACTGCCGGGCCTTCTCGGCACTGCGGTTCAGCTTCTCGTTGACGTCGTCCCAGAACCAAATATCGACGTCGAACGGATAGGTGGAGGCGGGAATTGAAAGGATCTCAGACTGCAGGGCCTTGTCCCGAGGGATGCTGGCGACAATGACGAAATTGTCCAGCTTGGGGTTGAAATTCTTCGCCTTGTCACACTCAGCCAATGCCTCGGCAAGGGTGAAATCCTTGACGCGCTTGGACTGGTACCCGATCAAGTGGCTCTGCCGTGCTGTTGAGTACGCTCGGGCCACCACGTCGACGCCGTCCTGGCTCTGCCCCGAGCGACCGTAACGCTGAACGTTTTCCTCGCCGTACCGCTCCTCGGCCAGCATGACTACCAGATTCTCCAGACCGGTTGAGTCTGATGGGATCGGAAAATCAAGCTGCACAGTGCCCCCATTGTTGGTTTGTTTGTCGAGGCCAATCCTCTCACGGCCCCCGTAACCCGCCTTTCGGACCGGGAAGCTCATGTGACGGATCAGGGACCGCCCCGGGCCTGCCGGGCTGCAGAAAACGCATGTACTGAGTCCCTCACGGGAAAGCAACGCTGGGGATCCGATGACGGCTCGCGGAAAGCATTCTGCTGTCCGGTTCGGGCACGAGGTTCTTCGGCTGGAGCGTCATCGAAAGGCTTCATGCTATCGCCGCTTCGAGATCGCTTAGTTGATTGGGCACCCGATCTGCCAAAAGGACGGGATCCAGCTCCAATGCAGAGCACATGTCTCCAAAATGGCTGGCATCTTGGCTTCGTATGAGTTCAAAGACGGCATGAAGAACAGGTACGGCCTCGGGGCGGTTGACTCCTCGTGTAGTTTCCACTCGCTCCTGATGCGAGTACTGATGCAGATAGGTGACGAGTCGCTGGCGAGTAAGGCCATCATCTAACTGATCTATAGCTGCCTGCATCTGGAGTCGGAAATCACCCATCAATGCTGGGAACTTGAAGCTGAGGAAACCCTCCAGCATGCGACGGCAAATATTGGGAAGGATGATAGCCGCGTCCATCTCGTGCTCAATTGTGGGGTCGCCTTGGACCGAGATCAAGGTCGAGGCAGCCCTCCAAAAGAGATAGTGGTATTCCGATCTAAGTCGAGTTCGAAGCGCCTTGTGCTCCTTGTTTTGGTCGGATCCCCAATCGCGCCAGGTGGGCACGCGACGGGCAACCCCTACCTCAACTCTCTTTCCTTGTGCCTGTAGTTCGAGAATTTTGAAGCGACGTCCTTGTTTCATAACGCCGCTTTGGAGGCGGTCGAGCTGGTTGGACCAGATCCGGAAAAGTTCGAAATTGTGGGTCATGAGGAAGATCTGGCCACAGTCACGCGTAGGCTTTTGGCCACATGAACAACCCTGCGGTGCCCCGCATGAGCAAACTGAAGGCTGGACCAATTCCGACCACAACAGACTAGATGCACCGACCGTAAAATTTTCGTCCAGGCTGGAAACGGGATCATCGATAACGACGATCTGATCACGGCGGTTCCGGCCTCCGGTGTTGAGACTGCGCACGAAGTAGAGCAAAGCCAGAGCTGTGCATTCGCCCTCGCTCAGGTGCAGTGCCGGTTCGCCGTGCCGATATATCGCATACCGATTGTCTTCCACGGGCTCCACCCTGATATCCGACCTGCCCAAAAGAGTGTGAAGACGCTGGTTCAGCCATTCAGCTGGGGGCGCCGGGTCGAGCTCGGCATTTTCCAGCTTCCTGATGGCTCTGCGAGTTTCTATGATCGCTTTGTCGTTTGCTTCAAGAGCCCTTGTGGCATCGGTGGCTTCTCGTAAGGCATTCGTATATGCCGCTTGCTGCTCACCGATCCAGAAGGCTTCCAACTTTTGGCACGCCGCTGCCCGAACAGCTTCAAACCTCGTACTTCGGTCATTGTGATCAGCCAGGATCTTCCGGAGTCCACTTGTATCCGGACTAGTAAAAGTCCTATTCCGCCAACGCTCTGGCAGCGGAGCCGCAACATGGAGGTCCTGCTGCTTTCGTTCTAGGAACTCGCGTAACATCTCCAAGTCGGTAACGTCGTTCTGGATTTGCGTCTTGAGTGCGTCACGAAGTACGTCGTATTCTGCCCGAAACTCCGGGTAGAGCAAACCCGACTCAGGAAAAGCCGACGGCGCCGTGCCCAGTGAGCTGACAAGGGCCCCAAGATGCTTGAGCCGGGACCTTAGTTCATTTTGGAGCTCACGCGTGCTGGAATCGAAGTGCCGGTTTAGAGCGTCTAGTCGTTCTTGGGACAACTCACCGGAACAGAAAACACATACATGCTCACCTTTGTGGAGCTCCAAGCCGTCTTGTACCCATGCAGCGCGTTCAGGTTGTTCGGCCAATGCTGCGATGATTCGCGCTGTTGGGACTCGCTCCATGACAGCACTGATATCGGAACATGACAATGGTTCCGTGGCAGAAATTCGAGGCACGTCTACTTCTTTTAAGAACGTGCTCTGGGCTTTGGCTATCTCTTCCTCTGCCTTGAACTTCTTTCGTTCCGGGAGCGGCATCGCGAAGGGTAGACGCTTCGCGACAGTGCGGGCATCGTAGCCTCGTCCATAACCGTCCACGCCACCGAGAGTGGACGTTACGAGCGTGCCGATACTTTTCAGCACAGCGCTAGGACCTGCCTGTCTGTGCTTGGAGTCCTTCGCCAGAGAATCCGTCAGGCGCGACAAATCGTCCAAACGCGTCCGTGCGGCTCTAAGCTCTTTCTCGCGGTCCGCGTTCACCTTGCCGATGGCTAACAGCGCCTTGGCCTCACCAACGGAGAAGTCGAAACAGTCAGCCACGTAGTCTTTGTTAAAAACTGACATCCGATCCCAGACAGCGTCGTTGGCAGACACCACGGTTCGTGGCTCTGCGATTCCAGTCTCGGACACCTCGATTGAGACACCAGCTCTCCATGCCTCAGGCGACTGAGCAGGGGAAAGCAGGGATGCCAGTGTTGACTTACCACTGCCGTTATTGGCATAGATGAGATTGATATCGCTGAAGCCGGCGAAGTCTGCTCTGGGGGACCAGTTCTGAAAAATGCGGTAATTCTTGATAGATCGAATGTTCTCTATGCGCAATTTTCCCCCGATGTTCAGATGCCTCAGCCATCCTAATTTGTTCTGCCGCTGTGTTCACGATGACACGGCAGGCTTGGGAGAATTCCTCTGCCGCCCGGCCCTAGGCTTACTCGGGACTGCAATCTGCCGACTGAGACGACGGGCAGGTCCGCAACCAAATGCAGGATTCTCGTACGGTCATGACCTAAGCCGAACGCCATGCATCGGAGGTTCCACCGCCTGGCCGGCCTGACGGTCTTGTCATAATGCTGGGTGTCCTCTACGCCATGTTCATGCCTCCATCGCTGAGGAGGGTTTCGGATTGCCCTAGATGGGTCCCGGACCTCCGTGGCTCGACGGGGGGCGTTTGATCGTGACCAGGCAGCGCCCACCACGAAAGTTTCTTTGAGAACGAGTGAAACAAGGATTCGGAATGTTCACGCGCAGGTTGGAGGCGTGCTCGGCACCCTCCATAAGTGGGCTCACGTCATGATCACACTGGTTACGAAATGAACGTGAAACAGACTGCTTGGCATTTTTAGGTTGGGTACCGAGCAGGCGCCGAACATGTGGAGGAGAGTGTGGCCGATATGGAAAAGGTTTGCAGCGTAGAGGACTGTGGCCCGGCGAAAAAGCTGATCAAGGGAATGTGCTCCAAGCACTACCAGCGGGTGCAAAAGTACGGGGCAGTGAATCCACCTGGGCTGCAGCGGCGTTCACCAAACCCACCAATATGCATCTACCCAGGTTGCGAAGGCAAGCCGAAGGCCAAGGGTTACTGCCAGCGGCACTATCTCCGGTTGACCAAGCATGGTGACGCTGCCTCGCTCAGTCCGCAGCATAAGGACATTAATCCGTATCTTCCCCGAAGCTGCTCCGAATGCGGGCGGGACATCTCGGGAAAGAAGAGCAATGCAGAATACTGCTCCCGGGAATGCAAGAGCAACGCAGCAAGCAAGCGGGCGTACATCGATGGAAGAGGCAAAGCCAAAGACACAGCGCGGTATGAAAAGGAGCGACTGCAACGAGTCGCCGCTGCGAGAGCGTATTACTACCGGACACAGCCAAGGAGGCTGGAAACTTCGAAAGCATGGCGTGAGGCGAATCGGCCCCTAAGAGTGGCCATGGGTGCCAATCGTCGGGCGCGCAAGTACAACAACCCGGGATCGGTCGGTGTATCGGGAAAAGAATGGCTGCGAATTCTGAAACGAGCCGCCGGACGCTGCTTCTACTGCGGCAACTTCGCAGAGCGTCTGGTCATGGAGCATGTCGTACCGCTCTCCCGAGGAGGCCGGCACGCGCCAGGGAACATCGTGGCTGCCTGCAGGAAATGCAACGACGAAAAGAACGACCTCTTCGTCTCTGAGTGGAAGCACAGGAAGCTTCCATCGCTCCGAACTCGGCGTGCACAAATGGCCGCCAACAAGCTTCTCCGTGAACGCGCCGCCTTGACAGGCGAGCCTTTGAAAAGCCACAGCCTCAGACTGAACCCAATTCACCTGTCGGAATCACTTGAGGGGCGGGAGGTCAATGGTCAACAGCCACGCCCCACTTCCTGTCGGTCCTGTAGAGGTACATGAACTCTGCCTCGAGGTACGCGCATAGGGCCGGGACATCGCTGAGCCCCGAGAGGTCGATTTCGAAAACCCTCATCCCTCGAGCGCGGGCGTCGGCGTTTATCTGAAGCAGCACAGAGCCGCTGACACCGAAATGGACCGCGTACTGCTTACTTAACTCGTCGACTTTCATCGGCCGGCCATCTTGCGAATCAATCATCATTACCTTCCCTGTTTGTCGCCAGATCGAAGGATTATGTTGAGTTCTCTAGGCAGTTCCTTTAGGTGGACGAAGACGAGCCTTCGCAGGGCATCCTGTGCGTGAGTCACCAGGATCAGTTCCAAGCCAATCTCTGTGAGCTTGGCGAGGTGTGCCGATGGTGCCTTCAGGCTTCGTTGACTTCATCTTCCTCCGCAGTACCTTCACTGTCGGCCGCTCGCGCGGCCGCTGCCCCTGCTAGGTACAGCGCTGCTACGGTGCCCACAAGTGGAGCGACGTCCTTCGTTTTCTGTACGGCTTTGGAGCCCAGGTTCGTGACGGGGCTGAGCTCCCGGACGTCCCAAGACCGGGGCTCGGACTTTATGGCGAGGAGCCCGTGGCAATCCTGAATCTCGGCACCCAGCTGGTTGGCCGACTCGATGAGTTCCAGAGCCTTCGTTCGGCTCCAAATGATCCTGGCGTTGGCCTTGTCTGCAGCAGCGTCAAGACGTTGGAGCAACGTCTTCGTCTTCTTGGAGACTTCTTTTTCGCGGCCTTCTCTGAAGTCCTTCATGCCCAGCGCGTACTCGGCGGCGCCTTCGGGATTATCCATCATTCTTCGATCGAGTTCGAGGATGTCGATCGCATCCTGCAGTTGGAAGCAGCGCGCGATGACACCAAGCCATTTGGGAACGTCCGCTTCTGCCAGATTCGCTGCTCTCGCCAGAGAGCCGACGCTGGCGCGGTCCAACCTGTTTGCGGCATTCCCAAGTTGAGTCAGGGCAAAGTTAAGGGCGGTGGCAATTATCTGATGGGATTGGTCAACAGTTGACCAAAGTGTTTGATCTACCTGCCTTGTCCTCGCGCGGATGATCATGGCCCGGTCGATGGTTTGACCGATTCCTACCAACTTTGCCGTTTCCGAATCATCGACTTTTCGGAGTGTCTCGTCGATGCTCTCCTGTATGGTCGCCAATTTGGCAGAGATCTCGGCCATGCCTTGTTGTGTTGAAAGCTGGGCCATGATTCCGGAGATTCCGGAGAGGACCGCGGGATTCGTCATGAGCGCTCCGGCGCCGGAGGCGACTTCAACCCAGCCACTGATCTCACCTGGCTGTCCTAGCATCGCGTAACTCACACCGGGAGTCTTCGTAGGCATCAAGCCCAGTTTCTTGACCTTGTCTGCGGACTTTGCTGTCAGTTTCAAGTACATGCCTGAATTGGCTGCGATTTGCGAAGCCGACTCAGCCACGACGGCGCTCGAGGAAAGGAGTGTCTCAAGCCTAGGCAGTTCCAGGTCGCTGGCCAGTGACGAGAGCCCAGTCGCGTCGATGAAACGCCTGACTGCGTCTTTGCTACCGATGACGGCAAGAGAGTCCTCAGTGGCAATCAGCTCGACGTTCTCTTCCAATGCGGCTCCTGGGTCTGAAAGGAGGGGTTGTCCTCCGGCGTACCGATAGCGTATCTGCTGGCGAATGATGTTTGCTGACTACACGGGCTGCTCCCAGATATTGCTGGGGCTGATGGTGCTGGGTTGGGCGCGTCCTGAGCGGATTCCTCCGGACTCAGGCAGAATCGCCACTGTAAATCCTTCAATGCCAATGACGACGGAAGCGAAACCCATGGGCCTTTTCAAGAAGAAGCAGCATGAACAGGAACCAACCGACGAGGAGCTGACGTTCTTCTCTGTGTCCGAAGCGCAGGAGTTCCGGTCCATGGTGCGGGTAGTCTTCGCTGAGCTGGGCTATGAGGTGCAGATCAATGCTGATCATGCACTTGACGCTGACGGCCGCGGATTCGGGTTCTGGAATGTCGCGGCGAACTGCCACAACGCGGCGGCCTCCGAATGGCGGGAGATCATCCGCCAGCATCTTCAACGCGTGTTTGCGAGCTTCGACGGAGCTGATCCTTTCGATGAACTCACGGCGGAGCAAGCGTCCAGCCAGACGTACGCGCGTCTTTACGAAGAATCAGGCCTGCCGAACCTGGACGCATACCCTCACAGCCAGTTCGCTCCGGGCATTGTGGAGATGTTGGCGCTCGATCTGCCGGACACGGTGGCTGTTTATGCCCGCAAACAGGCCGATACCTTCGGCGGTTGGCATGCACTCCGGAGCCAGGGCCTGACGAATCTCCGCGCTCTGGAGCACGAGCAGGTCGAAACCGTTCCCGGACAGGGCGGTAGCTCGTTCACTGCGCTGCTGGGCGAGTCTGTGTACACAGCCAGCAAGGCGCTGTTGCTGCCTGGTATTGCCACCGAGCTCACAGGCAAGCAGCCGCGCCAGGACCTCGGCTGGTTGATGAGCATTCCCAACAGGCATCAACTCGTGTGGCACGTCATCGAAAACGAGAGCGTCTTGGGTGCGCTCGACGGCATGGTGCGCTTCACCGCCATGGGTTACAGCGATGCACCCGGACCGGTGAGTCCGCATGTCTACTGGTGGAATGGCACAGGTTATGAGCAGCTGACCCGGCTGTCCGAAGAGGACGGCAGCCTTTCCATACATGTCAGCCCTGAGTTCCACGCTGTTCTGGAAACGGCGACGTCCGGCGAGTAGGGGAGCCCAACAACCTCGGCCGCAGGCATGCGCACGCACGGACAATCCGCACCTTTCACGCGCTCACCTTCCCGTGACGAGGGAAAGCAGTGCCATTAACCCGTAGACGATCCCAAGGATCAGGCCAAGGCGACATGGGTGCCTGGTGTGTCCGTCGCCGGCTGGGCGAATAAAGGAATGCCGACATCTGGGACGGAGACGGGAACGATACGGAACCGGGCACAGTCGCCGCTGTAATGTCTACCTCGTGATGAATGAAGGCGCGGTCCATTCGAAGGCCGCTGATTGGTTGTTTCAGACCGGCCAGGACGCCGTGGGCGACGTGCTGCTGGCCAGTCCGTTCCTGTCATACGACGTCTGTAAGCGTCTGGCGCAAACCGGTGGACCAGGTGCAGCGCGTACGCTCTTTACCTGTCTCGATCCGAGTGCCGTAGCCAACGGTTACTTGAGTGTCGACGGTCTTTTGCAGCTCATCGAGTCGGGCTTCTCGGTCAGGCACGTGGACAGGTTGCATGCCAAGGCTTTTCTTCTTGGTTCCCGGGGATTCCTTGGATCCGCGAACCTCACTGGCGCCGGTTTGGGCAGCTCAGCTGCGGCCAACGTTGAGCTTGGCGTCGAGCTGGGAGCTGCCCAGGTTTCGTCAGTACGGCAAATGATGGATGCGTGGACGAGTCGCACGGTGACGCCTGCCGACCTTGACAGTCTGGCGCTGCAGGCCCGGCAACTGACGGTAGTAGACAAGCCGGTTGCGGAAGGTCTGGACAGTGAGTTGGCCCTTGCTTTGGTTGAGCAGCTCTTGGTGGATGCACGAGACAGTGACCGGACCCTTTGGCTGAAGTCCGAGTACGGTGAGCCGGCACTGGATCAATGGCGCAAGGACTGGTTCTTTGGCAGTCCGGCCAAGGGGCGACCCAGCATCAAAGAGGGTGACCTCGTGGTGATCTCGGCTCAGACAAGGGACTGCTACGCCGTGGTCGAGGTGACTTCGGAGCCGCTGCACATTCCGGACGATTACCGCGACGAGAGAGGCGAGGAAGCCGATCGGTGGCCGTGGGTCAGCCGCACCAAGCCACGCTTCGTTCCGGACGAACTGTTGGAGCTGAAGGCTCACGAGCTTGTCCGTAGTACCGGAGGCCTGCAAAACGGCCACATCCGGCTCAAGTTCGACCAGTTCACCTATGCGGTGCGTTCCTTGGCCAGGCTCGTTACAGACTGAAGTGTCTCCTCATCGGCTAAGGCGTCGGTCCAGTGCGACTTGCGGCCCTTGCGGCGGCATTCTCCGATTGCTCGGTGGCAGTGCCAAATCTGTGACCAGGGTCAGAGCAAAGAACCTAGTCGTTCATTGGCATGTCATTGGTCGAAGTCTGACGCCATACAACTGTCGTCGAGCCCCGAACAACCAATTGGGTCCTGAGATCGATGCGCCGGGGCAGCAACTCGTAACCGTCCAAATGCGCCGGGAGGGCCCTCATGGCTGTTGCTGCCATCTGGGTCACAGTTGTGAGGCCTGGTTGGATCCAATCCGCAGCCGCGGCGTCATCAAAGTCAATGACTGGCAGGTCTTCCGGGATGCGAAGTCCGGCTTCAGCTCCAGCATGGACTTTGTGCCGTGGACTCCCGAGCTGATGGAGTAGTCACCGGGAATCATGATTGCGAAGTCGATCTCGACACCGGCTTACTGTGGTGCATTAATGTCGTCATCACGCCTGGCGCTGCTGCTGCGCAGTTCGTCGGGTCCGCCGATCAAGCCGATCCTTGCGTGTCTCAGCTGAATCAGGTGCGTGGTCGCGAGGGGCTGCGCCTTCGCGGACTGATGATCCAACAGTGCTTGGTCTCTCAATGGGCTGACCTTGTGGATCGATTAGGATCATGGGAAGTTCGAGCGATTGAATACGCAGCACCTGCTGTCGGACTTTCGTTTCGCGACGTTGGCAGCTCCGCCAATCTCTTTTGCTCACCCACCGTTGGCGGCCCTGTCGCGCTGATTGCACTCGTCATGTCGGTCATGGGAGAACGACTTCCTGACACTTGTGCCGTCGGGTTCTGCAACGCCATGTCGCTCGTCGGTCGAATCGATATGAACGTGTGAAAGGAGGAAATCTGATGGAAGCTTCTTGGTCAACACTCATCGGTAGTTCCGATAGCCGCGGTGTACTTGGCGTCCCCACCGTTGTGCGGCTCGTTTTCTGGGACTTGGACGGCGTCCCGGTAACAACCGACAGGGGCACAAAGAAAGTGTGGACAATGTCCACACTTTCCACCTCGGACTGCCTCGTACACCTACCGGTCTGGCCCGGATTCCGCATATTTCCGCCACTTCCCAGTCTTCGCAAGGCATGGAATCTCGTTCGAGTCCCACCTCGGGCACAGCAAACCCCTCGTCAGAGGGGGTTTTTGCTTTAACGTGTGTACATTCTGGGTGGTCAGGTCCCTCTGACACTGACCGCGGGGTGTGCCTGGCGCCGCGGGTCGCCTGTTTGGTTGTGGGGGAGCGGGTTCAGGGTCGTAGCTGGTTGGCCCCTCCGCTTGCTCTGAACTGGGGCTATGCCTTCCTTTCTTGGTTCGCTCGGTAGGTCGTGGTTGGCCTACACCTCTTCATGGATACAGGGACCGAGCGCAACATGACTTCGAGGACTTGCGTCGAGACCGTCTGGATTCGGCTCGTTCCTGGCGTCAGGAGGCGCCGCCGGCCGCTGCTTGTCAGGTTAAATGGGGTGTGGACATCGTCCACACTTAAGTCATCTTTATCGCGGCTGCTTGCATCTCCTCATGTGCGTGAGTTGCTTTAGCGACGTGACTACGACCAAGCGGTCGGGAAGATGATGACGGTCTATCGGGGGAGTTTTCCAGGTAGAGGTTGGCGAGGGTTGTGGCTGACAGCCAGCAGCCGGTACTCGTGTTCTTCCTGCTGCGCGGAAGGTCAGTGTGAAAAAGTGTCGGGCCAGAGGTGTGAGGCTGCGCTTGATCCTCGCATCTCTGGCTGAGCTGAACGAGTAGGGTGTCACCGTCGGCGACGTAGGCGAACTTTGGCGCAGGATGCTGGTCAGCAACATGCGAGCTCGCCTTAGGCATGGCAGGTGGTTCTACCGATGGTGGAGAGACAAGGTCAAGGCCATGGGCGATGATCATCTATGTCGCCAAACGATGGCCCACCTCGGCTACGCAATGCCGAAAGGGCCCAACAATGAGACGGCAGTTTGGCCGACAGTGTTGCTTCCGGCATAGAACAAGGTTGCAGCTACGGTGGAAGGCGACCACGACAAGCAAGTGATTGCGTCGTGAGATGACGTCTCTCGGTTTGAGATCGTAGTTGCTTGATGAGGCCGGGCCGTCCAACTGTTAGCGGCCATGAAAAACTGCCCGTTGGCGGCCACGAAAGTGCCCTCTGATGGCCAGTAGAACTGCCCAGCGGTGGCTATGAGATCTGCCCGCTTCCTTACTTGAATCCGCCGCGTCTTGAGCGGCGGGGGCCTCTTCCCGGGATTTGATGACGGTGTCTAGTCGCATTGAATCTCGCAGGAAGAGGCCCTGTATGAAGTCTGACGGAGAAATCATGGAAATACTTGCTGCCTACGATCTGACCGGGTCGTTACGGGCGACCGCGGAGCTGACTGGGTGTTCGCATCACACTGTTGCCAGGCATGTCGCGGCCCGGGACGCGGGTCGGCCCATCGCCGAACCTGCTGCACGGGATCGTGTTACTGACGCGTTTCTGCCCAAGATCGAGGAATGGGTTGAGGCCTCCAAAGGCCGGATCCGTGCTGACAAAGCACACGAGAAGCTCCTCGCCTTGGGCTATTCGGGGTCTGAGCGGTCCACCCGTCGCGCGGTCGCGCAGGTCAAGGCCGCATGGCGGCTGGGCCATGTTCGTGTGCATCGGCCGTGGATCACGGAGCCCGGGATGTGGTTACAGTACGACTTCGGCGAGGGCCCGCGCATCGACGGGGTGAAGACCATCTTGTTCGTTGCCTGGCTGGCGTTCTCGAGGTTCCGGATCGTGATCCCGCTGCGGGACCGGACCGCGCCGAGCGTGTTCGCCGCTTTGGACCGGTGCTTCCGCATCGCCGGTGGGGCACCAACGTATGTGCTCACGGACAACGAGAAAACGGTCACGACCACCCACGTCGCAGGGGTCCCGGTGCGGAACCAGCAGACCTTGGACTTCGCCCGCCATTACGGGGTCACGGTGCTGACGTGCCAGCCCGCCGATCCCGCAACGAAGGGCGGCGTCGAAGCGTCCGTGAAGCTGGCCAAAGCCGACCTCGTCCCGAAGGACACAAACCTCCGGGACGAGTATGTCTCCTTCGCCGAGCTTGAGGCGGCCTGCGCGGCGTTCATGGACGAGGTGAACAACCGCGAGCACCGGGTGACCCGTCGTAAACCAGCAGCGGTCCTGGCCGAGGAGGCCCCGCGTTTGCACCGGATACCCGAGACCGCGCACACG
The DNA here is from genome assembly GCF_044755025.1 of Paenarthrobacter sp. NPDC092416. Taxonomy (NCBI): domain Bacteria; kingdom Bacillati; phylum Actinomycetota; class Actinomycetes; order Micrococcales; family Micrococcaceae; genus Paenarthrobacter; species Paenarthrobacter sp. NPDC092416. The sequence continues at coordinate 81,912 of NZ_JBIVQG010000005.1, read as the reverse complement.
GTAGCGTTCGGGCTCTCCCGCACCGTCGCGGAGAACACCCCGATGGTGACGTTCGAGAACGCCCAGTATTCCGTCCCTTCGCGGCTGCTCGGGGCCAGGGTGTTCGTCCGCTCCCACGGCGCCGGAACCGACGAGCAGGTCATCATCGTTCACCACGGCCCCGCTGGCCCGGTCGAGGTCGCCCGTCATCACCGGGCCAGGCCCGGCAGCCCCGCCATCAACGATGAGCACTTTCCCGGGACCAGGACCCGGATCCCGGGTGATTATGCGGTGAAGGCCCGCACCGCGGACGAAGCAGAGTTCCTCGCTATCGGCGAGGGCGCCAGAACCTGGATCGTCGAAGCCGCCGCGGCCGGCACGGCCCGGATGAACGTGAAGATGGCCGAAGCGGTGACCCTGGCCAAAATCGCCGGCACCGCGGAAGTCGATAAAGCCCTCGGCAACGCAGCCTTCCACGGCCGGTTCGCGCACGGGGACCTGGCCTCGATCCTGAACGCCGGAAAGTCCCGCACCACCACCCACTCCGCGGACGAAACCCGCTCCCTGACCCAAGGCACCAGCACCTGGGCCGGCCTCGGCACTGAACCCGCACCCGTAAAGGAGCAGAACCGATGAGCCCGGTCACCACGCCCAACACCGCAGCCCCGGCACTGCCTGCCGAGCTCGAAGCGCTGATGCGGCAATTGAAAATGCCCCACGCCCGCGCCCTCGCACCGGAACTGATAGCGACCGCCCGATCCCAGCGCTGGGAACCAGCCGAGATCATCAAAGCGCTCTTCATCGAAGAAACCGCAGGCCGGGCCAGATCCATGCTCGCCACCCGGCGCAAAGCAGCAGGCTTCCCGACCGGAAAAACCTTCGAGGCCTGGGACCCCGCCGTCTCCTCCATCCCGGGCCCAACCCAACAGGCCCTGCGCACTCTGGAATGGATCAGCCGGCGGGAGAACCTCGTCGTCTGCGGACCCTCCGGGACCGGGAAAACGTTCTTCCTCGAAGCCCTCGGCCAGCAAGCCGTCGAAGCCGGGCTCCGCGTGGCCTGGTTCAGGCTCGAGGACCTCGGAGCCCTGATCCGCGCCCACCGCACCGATGACAGCGTTACCCGGGCCGTGACCAGAATCCTGCGAGCCGACCTCGTCGTCATTGACGACATCGGGCTCCTACCAGTGGCGACCGACGCCGCCGAAGGACTCTACCGGGTCGTGGACGCAGCCTACGAAAAACGCTCCGTCGCGGTCTCCTCGAACCTGCACCCGGCAGGCTTCGATGAACTCATGCCCAAAACCCTCGCCACAGCCACCGTGGACCGGCTCTTGCACCACGCCCATGTCTGCCAAACCAGCGGCGATTCCATCCGCCTCACCCAAGCCCTCGCCGGCAAAGGAGTCACCCAACTGAACTAAAAACCCGACGATGGCCAATCCCGCCGAACCAATCAGTGGGCAGATCTATTGGCCATCACCGGGCAGTTCTACTGGCCACCAGCGGCACATTAACTGGCCGCCTATGGGCAGAAACTAATGGCCATTGACAGTCAGCCGGGTTCGGAACGGTCGACATGATTCACAAGTCGCTCCAATTTGAGGGATACCTTGCAATCAAGTCTTAGAACACCCCACGCGTTGGACCTTCCGGCGGAGTTTCTCTCTCTCGACGATCCCCAGGCCAAAAAGCTGTGGGAACGGCTCAGTGTGGACGAATACGTCACACGAACACTTCCTTGGCTCAGCTGCATGTCCGGTCGGATAGCGAACCGGGAATCCATCGTTGTCGGAGGAGAAGGCGCACTGGTTAGCTACAATCTCGCAAAGCCCTCAGCATACAAGGCCTTCGACCCTGTCGGTCCAAGTGGAAAAGACTCCGATTATCCTGCCATTGGGTGTGCTGTGCCCAACGCTTACATGGCTGGTTTTGTAGGCAAAAACCCAGAGGAAGCGTTGGAGTCCTGGACAGGCTTCGGCCGCAGGAACTTCCAAACCCGCGGAATGCTCAATGTTGAAATGAGCAAGGCCTCGATTGTGAGGGCAGCCCTGCTGAAAAATGATTTCATCGAGTATCTCTGTGGGGCGCAAGGCGTCCTCGATCTTCCAAACGGAGCAGAACGGTACTTCGAAGGCCTCACGCCTCACCAACGCAGACGCGTGAGCAAGGAGCTTCGCATATTCGAGGCCGCTGGATGCAAGATCCGCGCTGCCAACGTGTCGGAGTTTAGTGAGGATCTTGCTCAACTTCAGTTGGACACGTATGCCAGACACGGATTCACCGGCGGTTCAGTCGAGCATGTCATGAGAAGTCATAAGAAGGCGATCGACGATTTGGGTGATTCGTATCGAATGCTCCTTGCCACCGCAGCAGATGGCTCACCCATTGGCTTCTTGAGCTTCATCCAAGGCACTTCATCTGCGCAGCCCCGCCACCTTGGATTCGTCCAGAACACAACGACCCGTAACGCCCGCCTCTACTTCAACCTGGCGTTTTATTCACTGATCAGGCATCTTTGCGGTACCAACGTGCGCAGCATCAACTATGGTCCCGAAGCCCTCTTGGCCAAACAGCTGCGCGGCTGCCGGGTAGAGCCTTTGGTGAACTATATATCGACGGAGAACCGGTTGATCCACGAATATTGGACCGAACGCGACGCCAAAGTTCGAGCCGAACTCACAGAGCTGGCGGTTTTCTAATGTCTTCAATCACTGTGCTCTTTGATGCCAGCGGTACGCTCGTGACACCTCGTCGGTCATTCCATGAATTACTGCTGAGCGGTGGTACCTGGGATATCGGGAATCCGGAGGAGTCTATACAGCTTGCCTTGGCAAGCATGGGTACTGACTCACTTTGGCCGGAGGATGAACCGGATCCTGTACTTCGGTTGAAAGGCTGGTACACCTTCCTGGAAACAGCGATTGGTCGTTCCGGTGGAGTGGCGGATGGCGCCAGCTGCCTGAACGCGGCCCGATCCATCTTGGACCCTGCGAATTACACAGAATATCCGGATGTACTTCCGTGCCTGGAGAACCTCAGGGACAACCACCGTGTAAGGGCGATTGGGCTCTTATCCAATTTCGATCCCTGGTTGAGGGACATCCTGGATCTCCTTGGCCTTACACACTACTTCGACCATATTTCGATCAGTGGTGAAACAGGCTATGCAAAACCTGATCCGCAAGCGGTTTTCGATGCTGCTTCGGCGTTGGACAGCGAGCTCGAGAATACGGTGCTGGTCGGGGACTCGATGGTCGTGGATGGTGGGGCCGCTCGTGCTGCCGGGATTCGGCTCATTCTCATAGATCGAACGGGCACTATTAGCTACCCCGATACGACGGTGATTAACAATCTTGAGCAAGTCCCCGGTGTATTGGAGACGATGCAATGAAGCCGTACGAAGCATCTGACAAAGGCGCCAGAGGAACATACCGGCGTCGATTCCTCACAAGCAGCGCCATCTCCATCATCGGAGATGGCGCCACGCTGGCCGTAATGGCATTGGCCAGCAGCATCGCCGGCTACTCAATAGTGGAGACTGGCTGGATTCTGGCTGCCTCGGCCGTTCCCAAATGCGCCGTGGTGCTGTGGGGAGGCATTGCTGGTGATCGCTATGAGCGGCGGACACTTCTCATCCTGGCTTACGTTATTGCAGGGTTGGCCCAGATTTTTTCGGGTGCGATTCTCCTGTTCCAGGGTCCGACTCTGCTGTTGATACTGGCTCAGATCATTTTCGGTTCCGCCGTTGCAGTTTCCAGGCCAGCGAGCACGGCTTATCTTCCCAGCGTTGCAACGGCTGATGAGCTTGCCTCGGCGAACTCCGCACTGACCACAGCTTCCAGTGTTGCATCGACGGTCGGACCATTGATCGGTGCGGTCTTCGTGATGCTGGAGATAGCGCCATGGGCGCTCGTCGCCGATGGCTTCTCCTTCATAGTGGCGTCGGTCCTGCTCATGGGGCTTCCGGCATCGCAGGGGGCCATCTCCAAAGCGACGTCAACTTGGACCGCTGTCAGGTCTGGAGCCAAGGAGCTGATGGCCGTGCCATGGCTGGTGTCCGAAATGTGCGCGTCAGCCATTTTGCTGTTCATGGTTACGGGGCCGTTCCTGGTCTTGGGGCCAGCGGCGGCCGCAGCGCTTGGTTTTCCATCCTTGTGGCCCATTGCCTTGGCTGTCTTTGGGATCGGGCAGATTTTTGGTGCGGTGCTGGGTGGACGCGTTCGGCATGAGGCTCCGGTGCTGAAGTGGGCTTCCTACGGTGTTGTCGCCTTGGCGCTCCCACCAATTTGCTTGATCCTGCAGTGGCATCCCGCGTGGTTCGTCTTTGCCGAAGCGGGCACGGGTGTTGCCTTGGGGTTCTATCAGGTGACCGTTACTACAGCTATGCAGAGGGCCGTCGCCCCTGGCTCCCTGGCTCGGGTAGCTTCCTTGAACGCTTTCATCTCGTTCAGCCTCCTTCCCGCCTCCTTCATCATCGCGCCGATAGTGGCCTCTGCTGTGGGTGTCACGGCTGTGTTTGTTGTATCAGTCGTGGGAACTGTCATAACCATGGTGCTGCTACTGCTGTCTCCCGCTGTTAGGCGCTACCGGTGGCGACCTGCGCAAATTCCAGCCCTGAAGGTTTAGTCATTATCTCGAGAGGAATATGATGAAATTTGCCAACTCCGATGCAGTCATAAAGCCCGGCCACGGGTCTCCCGTCAACGAGCTGTCAATTTACGATGCGGCCGAACAGGGAGTAAAGTCCCTCTCCAAGAACGGATACGCCGTTTTCCGTATCGGCCGCCTTCGGTTGGGCCACGACGAAAGCCGTGACGTCGCCGAACAAATCATGCGTGCCCTTGCTGCGTCGATGATTCAAAGTGGGGCGCCCGGTGATCTCTACGTAGAAGTCGACCTGCCTCAGACAACAATCATGCCCAACGAGGCTCCGACCCGGAACATGCTCATGCATCATGACGGGCAGCATTCCTCATACCTGACTCCTAGCAGGGAACTAGTCGAAGACTGGCACGAAGATGAAAGGGTGTTCTCTGCGACCGGGTTCACGACAACCCACACGCATAAGCTTTATCAAGGCATCTTCATCTCCGATCCTGGTCAAGGGCTCAGTGTCACTCCTCACGTGGACTTGGTCCGTGTCGTTCTGGACGCGGCGGCCAGACAGGGGTACATCGGGGTTGAAAGCGCAAGTCGATGGTACGCGGCGAATTTGCGCTCTGCCGTCGATGAACGTCCCGTTCACGGAAGCAATTACCCCACTCTTGCCGGCATGCTCGGCGTCGGGACGACGAGTCTAAGGGGGACACCCTTGATTCGTGAGGAAGCCCCCGTTGCTCTGGAACATCGGTTGCTGTTTCCGGATCTTGAACCACTGATTGCCCGGTGCCCATGCGGGCAGTGCATGGGGGAGACGCTAAGGCTTTTCTGTCACGTTGTTTATCAGGGGCTGGAGCTGTCGGCTGCTGACTTCAAAGCTGAGTACGAAACCTGTTTGGTCAGTGAACAGTTCGACTTGCTCGTCACGAATAACATCGGCTCAATGCACGCTGGAAGGGAAGGCGGAAGCTCCCGGGTGCTTCACCCCTTCTACCTGACCGTCCCCAGGCCCGGTGGCGACGCATACGAGCGGTGGCTGCACAACACTTGGATCTCTTCGGCAGCTGTGGTCCTTCAATGAGCAAGGAGCAGTGCTGGCGACCATTAGATATCGCAAAGGCAGCCGCCGCCCGTAGGGGCGCGCATCAAGTCGTTCTCGCCGGTTCCGGAACTGAGTTCCTGTTCTTCATCGCCACCAAAGACGGCCGACAGGAGGGATACCGGATCCCAAAGACTCCCGAGTTCAACACCGCGAATAACCCTGGTGTGGTGGCTCGTGACTTGCAGGTTCAAGAGATGGGATTGGCAGATTGGGCCACGAGCAACGGGATACCCAGTGCGGAGCCTCTGGACCTTTTCGACCTGCACGGGTACCCCGTCCTCGTCCTGGAAGTCGTTGAAGACGACGGATCGGTACTCGACTCGTCAGCGTTGGGCGCGATCATTTCGCGAATGCACGAAAAGCCAGTACCATCATTGGACCTCGTTGCGCAAAATGGGAGTCCAATTTATTCGAGGATTGTGGAGCGCCTGGTCCAGCGCTACGACGTTTTGGGGAAGTACACCGAGCTGCCCTTGCTTCCACCGAATCCGGAGCTCATCGGTAGCCTGGAGAACAATTTGGGGCAGCCTCTTCTAACACATCTGGACCTACGCCGCCAGAATGTGCGCGTCCGGAACGGCCAGCCACATTCCATTTTTGACTGGAGCAATGCGCTGGTCGCAGCTCCGGAAGTTGAGCTCGCCCGTGTCCAGGAATATGCGGCAATACCTGAGAACGGGCTGAACTACGAGGAATTCCACGCCGGATATGGTCAACAGGGCGGAGGTGTCACTACTGACTCGCCGGCGTGGCCAATCCTGAGGCTGGACACGGCAGCAATGCTGGCCGTGGTCTTCAGCTCAGTCGCCCCAAACGAGGATTTGAGGACGAAGTTTCTCGGAAGAGTCCGAGAGCTGGTTTCTCAATTGTGAGACCGCTCTATACATCTCCCAACGTGGCGGACTGGGTGCACAACCCAAGGGCGAACATCCCGATCCGGATTCACGTCTGAAGATCGTGAGTCGTTGCGGGGTGTACCGCGTTCTCGCCAGCACTATCAGTTTTATGGGCGCCTTCTCACTTACGCCATTCGCGCTGGTGGCGCATAATTCGGTCCAAGGGAATTGTAAGCCTGGATCCTCAAGAGCTATCTCTCGTCCCGATTTCGGCGAATTACTATGATCAATGCGGCGAAGACCACTGTGTAGAGCGAAACAATGCCAATGAGCATCGTGATGGTCCAAATTCGCTGCCAACTCTCCTTGATTGTCAATGTAATACTTGCAACGGTGGCGAGTATCCCGACGGGGAGAAATGAGATCAGCCGTAGGAGGAAGGTGACTGCAGGCGAGGTACTGGCAGACGATGGGGGTGGATCGAGCGTTGGTCGAAGGGTTGTTTCGACGGGCTTTGTCTTCATTTTTGTGTTCCCATGACACTAGAAATCTACTTGAAAAGTAGATGCCAGTGTCGAGGCGCATTAGCTGACGATGCGATGATCCAGCAACAGAACGAATGTTGTAGTGTCGCTGGCCAATTCCTCGGTATGTCCCCACTCTCCGTTCCGACACTGCAGGAACGATTGGGACGCGCGTCGTTCTTGTTGAGGCAATCGCTGGGAAGGTGTTGTGTTGCGCTCAGTTCAGACACTGCGTGGACGTCAAAGTTGAGAGGGTCCCAGGAGGTTTCGGTGATACCAACCCCAAATTATGCGCAATTGCAACCGTGGAATGTCAAGCCTAAGTGCGTTCGGCCTGTTTCCTCCCACATGGCTTCAGTAATGAAGTTCCGGGAGGGTAGCAACTCCTCGCCCGAACGATCCGTTGCCGGGCCTGGTTGGAGCTTAAATTTCGCCCGGCCACAACATAATGACTGTTATGTTGTGGCCTCTTCTCGTCGTCCCGCTATGCGCTGTCTGGCGGCCAACCCCTTGCCTGCCTGTCGCTATCTGAATGGTCCTTCGTTTACGATCCGTCCATGAAGAGATTGCTCCACGCCGAGGTCCGCAAGGAACAAGCTGAGGCCATGGAAGGTGGTCGCAAGCTTGAGCGCGACGACATCAACCGCCTGGTCGAGCAGTTGGAATTCCTGGATTCGTCCTGTGCGGCCTACGATTCAGGGTCACGGTCGGAGGCAAAACGACTCGCCACCACAGTGCGCGTCCTTCTGCATGACACGAAGCAGAGCACCAGCCTCCTGGCAACCAACGCGATGGAGGAAGCATTTGGTGTGTGGGCCTATGCTGATGCAGGCTGCCGATGTGGGCTTCTGGGCCTTGCAGAGTCTTGATTGCATCCCCAGAGTCGGCCCTAAGCCTTCGCCGCTGCCATCTCTTCCTGTGTTCGTTCTTGCCGGATGTGGTCGTCTTCGAACTCTGAGACTGCATCCGGGCAGTTTTCATGGCCGCCAACACCAACATCGAGATTTACCTTCGGCGCCAGGAACGGCCACATCGGCCCCGGCACTCCCACGGTCGACGACCAAGTTTTCGTCGCTGTCTGCACGTGGGGCAGTATCGCAGTGATGGCTGGACGCTGTGCACCAAAGTGGCCGCGTATGACTGAATGGACTTTATTAGGCAGCTCAGAGGCTGTCTCGCGTTGAATCTTGTCCGTACTGGCCCAAACAATTAGATCAGGGTGTCGTGTTCTTTGATCGGCATCTGGTCGCCGCCTTGGATTCGGTCGCGCTGTTCGAATGAGCGGCGCTGTGCCCGTAGTCGCCAAGGGGTAGCGGCGGACTCGAGTTGCTCACGAAGATTCATCTTTGACGCTCCTTCCGTTCGCTCCTCAAATCGGATGGGTACTTCTGCAATATCAAGGCCCTGAAGGGCAGTCCGGTAATTCATCTCAACTTGGAATGAATAACCGTTACTCTCAATAGTTGATACGTCAATTTTTTGGAGGGTTGATGCCTTCCAAGCTTTGAACCCGGCTGTTGAATCCTTGACCTTGAGTCTGAGGATGGAGCGAACATAGAAATTGGCCCATGCTGAAAGTGCCTTTCGATGCCAAGGCCATTCAGAAGCGGTGGAACCGCCCGGTACGTAGCGTGAGCCGATGACCAATCCTGCGTCTGTTGTTTGGAGGCGTTCGACCATTGCTGGGATCACAGAAACAGGATGCGACAAATCGGCGTCCATCTGGATGATGATTTCCGCGTTTTCGGTCAATGCGCGAGTCATCCCAGCGATGTACGCCCGTCCGAGGCCATCCTTAACCGTCCTATGCAGTACAGAGACCGTACTGTTGGATTTCTCAGCCAACTTGTCGGCTATTTCCCCCGTTCCGTCTGGGGAATTATCGTCGACAACAAGAACGTGGAAATTCGGCAGACTGAGCTGACTTAAATGATCGACAAGCACCGGTAGATTCAGTCGCTCATTGTACGTGGGTACGACAACGGTGATTTTGGGACTAGCAGCGGTCAAAATTAAACTCCATGTTTCTTGTCATTATTCTGGCAGACCAAGTTCAGCGCCAAGCGAGATTGCCCGGTGAAATTATAGCGGCTCAGTTTACTATAGGTAATCTTGCTGGTCTTCTGAAAGCGCCACTCTGGCAACGATGTCTTGGTTTAGACTCAGCGAGTGTGCTTTCCGTGACGAGCCACCATAAGCATGTTTGTTGGCAGACCGGCGTTGAAGCAGGCCTGGAAGACCAATTTGCACTGTTCCATTACGGCAGCGTCATAGACTTCATTGAGTTCTTCAGCCTGGCGGTTGAGTGACTCGATCGTGTGAATCTGGTGTCGACTCGTTTCGGCTGTGATGTCGCGGAACTCCAATGGCAGGAGTCCTGCATTGATCAATGCCGCCACATAGTCATCGAGCCGCATGAAGGGGCTCTGGAATGCAAGCTTCCTGTAGTTATCGACGACTGTTCGCTCGTGCGACGTTGGTTCGGCTATCTCGATCCGGTCGGTCAGGACCAGTTTCCCACCTGGGCGCAAAACGTGGCTTATGTTCTTGAACACTCGGGGTCGGTCAGACATATGAACCAAGGACTCTATGGCGATCACTGAGTCGAAAGACGAGGCCGGGTAGGGCATATCTTCGGCATCGACGGTCTCGAACATCACACGATCAGAGACGCCAGCGACAACGGCGGCTTTGTTCGCTTCCGCGATCAGTTTTGGACTGGTTGCAATTCCGACAATCTCTACATCGACAGATTGAGCGATGCGAATTGCTGGTGCACCGAGGCCGCAACCCACATCAAGAATTCGGTCGCCTGGCTGTGCTTTCAGGAGCTCCGCCACAACGTCAGTCATGCGAACGGTAGCTTCCTGCAGAGTGCTCTCGTCCGCAGGGGAGTCCCAATACCCGACATGGACGTTGGTGTCGATGCGGCTGAACATAGGAATGGCGTTGTCGTAGAAATCAGCAACGGCCTTTTTTTCGGGTACATACACAGTCACGAGGTTCTCCTATGGGTTGTTTGCTGAAGAGGGCACCGTATGGAGACGGATACCGTCATTAAGAGCTGTTTCCTAAACCCAGCTGACGCCGAGCTGTTCCGCTGCTTTGACGCCGGAAGCACATCCAGCTTCATGGAAGCCGTTGCCGTGATAGGCGCCAGCCCAGGCCAGAACATCGTCTGACATATTGCGGAGCTTATGTTGTGCTTCCACGCTGGCGCTCGTGAACAGCGGGACTTCGTAAAGTTCGCGAACAAGCACCTTCGTGGGATCTATTGCGTCGATGGGGTTGTACGTCTTCAGATAGCGGACCCCTGTCTCCAGGTGGAGTGCCTTAGTGACGTCCACATGACAATTGCCAAAGGGCGAGGTATCTGTGGCGCACGTCAGGCGCATCATCAGTCCTCCCTGACAGTCGTCAGCAGGAAGCACGCTTTCGTCGGTATGCAGTACAACTGCGACCTTTGCGAACTCAAAGGCACCAAGAACCTCTCGTTCAACCTGGCTTGGATTTTCCAGCATTCGAAGGGCCTGGAGCGGATGCACCGCGACTACGGCTTGGTCGAAGACATGCTTCAGTCCAGTTGCATCAAGGACTTCGACGCCATCCGTCTTTCGACAGATAGAGCGTACCGGAGTGGCCAATCGAACATCGGTCAGTGTTTGGGCTATTCGGCTCACATAGTTTTGACTCCCGCCCTCGACGGTTCTCCACGAGTTCTGAACCTCGGGACTCGACAGCGGTGCCATGGATTCCCTCAAGAACTGTATGGGCATTCGGTCAAGGTCTCGCGAGCTGAGAAGAAACCACGGGCCAATCCGTGGATAAAGGAAATGATGTGTGAAGTATCGGGAGTACCCGTGTTCCTTCAGGAATTGTCCGGTGGTTTGAGCGACATCCCTGCCATCGACCAGTTCGCTCAGCTGAGGACCGAAGCGGGCCATGTCCGCGGCAAAATTGCGCCAATCATCATCGGCAATGTCCAGCGGTTTTGGCGGAAGCCCGCCAGCACCCAAAGTGTCCCCGTCCATGTGTCTGAATTGGCAGTCGCCACAGACGGCATCAGTGGCTTGCACAGCGGGCCGACTTTGGATCCCAAGCTCATCAAAGAGTCTTATAAGATTCGGATACGTCACTTGATTGAATCCGACGAATCCAAGATCAATGTGAAACGGGCTGACTTCGGTTCGCGTGTCTGCGTTGCCACCTAGACGGGACCTCGCTTCGAAGACTGTGACATCGTGCTCCCTCGACAGAACGTAAGCAGCCGTCAGACCGGATATTCCGGCCCCAATCACCGCTGTCCGTTTCTTCCCACGAGACCTCAGATCGGGATTGCCGAGAACTTTGGCAGCCATACTCATGCTTGCAGCGACCTGGTGCTCGTGACCGATTCGGCTGACAACGGGACATCCGGGAAGAAGGTATGCGAAGGTGTCAGGCGCACGTCGCCAGTTAGTACGCCGTTCCAAACAAATCCATCACCATGATAACGAGGGGCCATGTACGACCAACGCTGGTTTGCTGCGCCTATGTGCTGGAAGGTCTCAAGAGTCCTGAGGAGGCCCGGTACTTCCGCCAGCGCAGAATTCTGAATCTCGGCGAAGAGACGAACGGCATCGTCCTGACATAGGTCGATCATTTCTGCGACCTTGTCCAATGCTTCTTGCAGAGAGAGGCCTTCGGCTCGACGCAACACACAGATGGCATTGTTGTGGTCCCCACGAGCGCATTCAGCCCGGAAGGAGAGAAGGTCGTTTGGCAGGTACCAATGGTCCATGACACTTCGCCAGTATCGATCTACCAGTTCGTTGCTGAGGACTTCTGGCGGCAGATCAACGCCCAGAACGTACTCAGTGACGACGTGGAAGAAGAGTGTTGCCGAGCTGCCTCCCACGGACCGCAACTCCATGTAGCTTTCCAGATCCGTCACCTTTTGTTCCAGTAGCTCCGAGGCCTCGGTGCCGATGGTGACGGTGCTGTAGTAACGGAATGCTTCAACCAACCGTTTGAACATCGCAGGGGTCGATTTCGCGCGGAACCGCGAAATCAGGTCGTAGATACTCTCCATGGCCCAAGGCATTTCGGGGGGTACTCCGCCGGCGAGCATCGTTTGAAGATCCTGAAGGTACTTTTTGACTGACGCTTGGCGTGTGCCATCGGAACTGTTGGGGTCGGTCCTGAGTACGGCAACGTCGTTGTCGTGTATGAAGAGCCAGTCGGTGAGGTCGCAGATGTCCAGAACTTTTTCCGCGTCGAGATCGTAGTACGACATACATACGAACAGCGCACTCAAATTGTCTTTGAGTACCTTGTTTGCCAAGTTCTCGTCGTTTGGCAGCAGTTGCCGTCGCACCCACTCTTCGTGGCTCCTAAGAATTTGGTAGTAGTCCGGATGCAGGCCGCAGCTGAAACGCTGTGCAATCCGAGGAAACTGCACGAGTGTGTTTGGTTCCAAACCTGGGCAGTCTGGCAGGGTTTTGAGCATGATGGACTCCTTGGGGCAGGGGGGACGAGGACTTGATCGCGCGGCTGTGGCGGCTAGGCGGAGTCCCGGCCGTAGGGGCAGCCGGGTTGGCTTTCATTTGGTGCAGCACTCACATGCTGCGGTCGACCTAATGTCCGCTTGTGGACTTTCAGTTGTAGCTCCTTGGGTTCCAGAACCGCTCGGCCGCCTCGAGGTTGCACCACGGCTCCGACCGGCTTGGTCAGAATCCACCCCCTCGATATGGTCGCCAGCGCCGTGATTATTTCAAACAGCGCAAAGTCGTTGCCTATGCATTGGTGGACTCCGGCACCGAATGGAACATATGAGCCACGTGGGCGTTTGGCGATCTCATCGGGAAGCCACCGATCCGGATCGAAGTGCTTGGGGTTCGGGTACCAGCGGGGATCGTGGTGGATTGCGTAAGGGCTGAAGAACACAATTGTGTCCTTCGGGATGAAGTGGTCCCCGAGAGCTGTGTCTTCGATCGTTACGCGGGGGAGAAGCCATGCCGGTGGATAGATCCGTAGTACTTCGCTCACAACTCTCGCAGTGTAAGGAAGGCGGGAGATGTCATCGGCTGTCACTGGACGCTCGGCAAGTACTGCGACGGTTTCGTCGTGAATACGCTGCCCGACCTCCGGATGTTCGCTAACCAAATGGAGCGCCCAGGCCAGCGTGGTGGCTACGGTAGCGCTTCCGGCTGAGAAGAGTGTTACGACCTCATCCCGTAGTTGTTGATGAGTCAAAGGGTTTCCTTGCTCATCGCGGGCAGACAACAATTCAGTGAGGAAGTGCTGTGAGTCGTCGTTGTGTGCTCTATGGTCAGCTATTACGTGGTCTGCAACGGCATGAAGAGTTTGTTGCGCCCGTGAAAACTCTCTTGATTCAGGTGTTGGCACGTGATGCATCCATTTGGGCATGAGACTTCGCCAGCCGATGCCCCGGGAGGCTGTAGCGACCGAGTGCATGATCTGCTCGGTCATTTCGTCTGTGAAGCCGCCCTGATAGAGACTTTTACCTATTACGGTCACTGTTAGTTTCGACAGGTCATCCCACATGTCTATCGTTTGACCTGTCTGCCATGCCCCGATCATCAGGTCAGTTGCTTCACGCATGGCAGAGTGATATTCCGGTATGCGGGCCTTCCGGAAGGCTGGCTGCATCAAGCGGCGCTGCCTTCGGTGATATGGACCCTCGCTAACAGCGAGACCGTTCCCTACAAAGCGACTGCTCGTCTCATAGAGGGGGCCCGACTTGATGAAATCTCTAGTGCGGGCAACCAGCAGTTCACGGACGAGAGTCGGGTCGTTGACAATTTGGCCGTTCTTGCTGCCCAACTTGATGGAAGTCACAGCTCCCAGACTGCGCTGCGTTTCCAGGAACTTTTGGGGACGAAGCGCGAAGCTGAGCGCGTGTCCGAAAAACGGCAATCTCCCCGGTACAGGCCGTATATCCAGGGCGTTGAGTGCAGAAGTAGTCATAGAGAATCCTTGGGATGGGAAGCCGTTGGTCAGTCTGGCGCAGCCGCCGTTCTAGACGGTTCGAGCGATCGTGTTCGATGCGAGATGGCGAAGAGCGGTTGTCGCTTCGGGTCTTATAGGGGCGGCATCTAGATTTTCGACGGCCGTACGATATCGGCGGGTGATCAATTCCTCAACCACCTCTTTGGCTCCCGTGGTCAACAGAATCTCGCGGGTTTCCTGTGCGTCATCGTCGGTAAGCTGAGCGTTGCCAAGGTTTTTTCGGAGTATCCGCGCCTGTGATTTCGTCGCCCGCTCATATGCGGAACAGACCAGAACGGTGTGTTTTCCTTCCCGGAGGTCGTCGAGCGCAGGCTTACCAGTTGTCTTGGGGTCACCAAAGATCCCTAGGAGATCGTCCCGAAGCTGAAAGGCCTCACCTAGTGGAAGCGCGAACTCAGAAAGGGAACGAGTTTGCTTCTCGCTGGCTCCGGCCAGCAGGGCGCCTATCTGAATCGGTCGTTCAAAGGTGTATTTCGCTGTCTTGTATAGGATGACTTTCCACGCGGAGGCCAGGCTGGGTGTGGTTGGAGCGCTGGCCAGGAGGTCCATGTATTGTCCTACAGCCGTTTCAGTTCGCATCAAACTCAAAACTGTGTACGGCACGGCCAGATGATCCTCCTGGGGGAGTTCGGGCTGAATGAGGTCATAAGACCAGCCCAAGGCCAGATCACCTAACAAGATGGCCGCGTTGGTTCCCAGGATGTCTGCATTTGGCAGGTATTGGAGATGCGAGGCCAAAGCATGCTGAGCTGTCGGCAACCCGCGACGCGTAGCTGATTTATCCATGATGTCGTCATGGATGAGCGCAAATGCATGGAAGAGTTCCAGGGATGCTGCGATCCGGTAGACCAGCTGTGGTGGGACTTGATCGCTGATACTGGACCAGCCAGCAATACACAGAAACGGTCTAATTCGTTTTCCACCAGCTGCGAGCATCTTGCGAAGCAGATCTGTGAATACTGAGATCTCTGGACCACAAGCGGACTCATCTTGACGGTCTAGAAAAGTGCGAAGTATAGAATCAACATGTTGTTGAACGTGTCCCACGTCCATAATCGGATCAGCTTGCAATGTTTTCATAATTCACTGTCCCCCACAGGAAAGTCGTGGTGATCCGCTTGGGACTTCCCGCCCTTCTTCTCAACCGGAACGACACTAACACACCGCCGTTTACCGTCTTTTGACTTGACACGATCGTTGATATGTCGTAATGGTTGTTGTTAGTCACAGTTCAGAGCAGAGTGTGTGGATTCCGTTGGCGGGCGAAAGTTTCCAATGCGAATGCTGAATAGGTAGGATTGCGAAGTGACAAATGGGCGGATAGGGTCCAGAAGCGTTTTTGCTTGAAAGTTTCAGCACGCTGACAAAATTCCCGGACACTAGCACTTTGTACAGGCATCAAGTCATTTAGGAGTGAATTCCAGTCTGCACCGATGAAAAGTTGAGGGGCGGGGATTGCGTGAGTTTTATCGAGCAGGTTGTGCTGGTGGATGACCGGGGGCAGTCCGTAGGTGTGTGCGCCAAGGCTGACGTTCACACGACAGAAACCCCGCTTCATCTTGCGTTCTCGTGCTACGTCTTCAACGAAAATGACGAAGTCCTCGTCACGCGCCGATCTTTGGGAAAGGTTGCCTGGCCCGGTGTTTGGACCAATTCATTTTGCGGTCATCCACTTCCGGGCGAAGCGATGGAGGATGCGCTGCGGCGACGCTCACTGTGGGAACTCGGGATGACAATCCGAGCTCCTCGCCTTGTCGTACCGGAGTTCCGGTATCGGGCGTTGGATGCCTCCGGCATCGTAGAAAATGAGATTTGCCCCGTCTACTTTGCCCATAGCGGCGACGTCCCGGATCTGCGTCCCAGCGAGGCCATAGATTTCCGGTGGGTCAAGCTCGAGGGGCTCATGGCTGCCGTAGAGGCAGCCCCGTGGGCGTTCAGTCCTTGGATGGTCCTACAACTGCAGGAGCCGGGGCTCGGCCGTTCATACGGGCAACAATCTCAGGGGGAGTAAGGCCTCAAGCAGGACGACGATCAATTGGGATCCACTTGGGGTGGATCAGATAAGATCCAGTTGGGCTTGGACTTATTCTTCGTGGTCGAAACAATTCGAAAGCGACCGCGGGCTTGCAGAGCAACGCGTGAGGGACCAGCATAAGCTGGCCCCTCAGTTGACGGGTGCTCCCCGAATGGCGGCTATGTCAACCTTTGTTGGCTGCCCCATTCTTGGGCCAGGGCGTGCGTTGTCGGCCGCGCATGGCGAGATAGATGACGGCACCGAGCAAAGGTACGGCGACTATTAGAATCCCCCATGCCAAACGCGGCATGATGGTCAGCCCGGGGTCCGTTAGGGCAAGTACCAAGGTGACGATCATAACGATGGCCAGAATAATGGTCGGTATTGCGGTTAGCGCCAAAAGCCAATAGTTCGGCTGTGTGCTGGCTTCTTGGATTTGCAAAGTAACTATGAGTTCGTGGCCCATCCTGAGTTCCCTCCAACGTTCAGTTCCACCCATACATCCCATGATCCCCACTGCGCAGATACCCACGAGTGTGCCCTAGCTTTAGCGGCGCCCCAGCCGTCTTCGCTTGTTTTGATCGGATCAAAATTTGCGGCGGTGCAGCTCCAACCGATGCCCCAACATGTTGCGGTCTGGTTGTAGACACTGTCGATAGTGTCGTAGGTTCCATTGATAATCGAGAAGTTGGCGTTGAATCCAACGTACACGTTTCCCCACTGATTCGATACGCCGCAGCCGCGGTAAACGGCATATCCACTTCCGGTGTAGACCGTACATCCAGAGAGGTTCGCCATTGGCGTAATCGCGTTATCTCCAGCCAATTCCGGAGCGTTACTGCTGAGGACTTGAGTGGGACGTTCGAGCGTGCTTACCATCACCGACCCATCAGGGAATCGGCTGATCCGGACGCTTGATGTGGGCGTATCCCTATCCTCGACACTTGTTGGCGCGACTCCCGTAAGGGAATCCCACGGCCTTCCCTCGTTCAAATCCTTCATCAGAGGTCCCCACTGGTGCTGCGGAACGTCGTACTGACGGAAGAAGTCGAGGATGTCCTGCTGATCGGAGGACGACTGGGTTGTTGGCGAAGAAGCCTGGGCAGGGGCTGACATGCCGAGAAGAACGAAGGCGGCGGCAATCAGGACCGTTAAAGAGACGCGCAGATGTTTCAAAAAACTCCCCTACTCTTTTCTTTGGGAGCTGGCACTGGGCGTGACCTAATCAAGATTCCAAGCGACTCCCCCTGCGCCTGAACCTGTGAACACTCTAGCTAGTATGACAATCCTGTCAAATCAATTATCTGTTTGTGTCGAGCTAGTGACCAATTCGTGGAACCATTGCTGGCGGCGGGGGTAATGAAGCACTATTCAACTGGTCCGGTTGCTGGTGGGCATGAAACTAGCACCAAACGACTAGCCCGCGGACGACCGCTTTGTTGGTAGCTAAGTGACCGCCCGTAAGCTGATGCTCCACCTCATAGTGGTGTGCGTCTCAGCAAACAGCCGGTAACAGGATGCCGGTGCACGCAGAACACAGACGTCAGTGGGCTGTGGAGTCGGCGGCCGGTGAAAACCGTCAGGCCGGGCATCGTCTGGATGAGACCGCCGCGGTCGCCAAAGCGGTCGGAGACTCCTGGGCGGATGTTTGAAGTAGTTGTGCGGGATCTGCAGCTTAATGGCGCGTTCGAAGAGTCCACTGTCGACCGGGTTCAGCGTTAGGTCCGCCCGAACAGGAACCTGGGGCAGTTTGTCCCTTCGTCGAGTTGCAGCATCGCTGGCTCAGGATCCTCGTGCACCATGGAGAGTCTTTCGCGGACCTGCTCAAGGCTGGGTAGCTTGAACTCATTCCGGATTCGTTCCCAGAGCTGGTCTGGGAGGGGCTGGCGGTAAATGTCACACCGCACCAGCTGATGAACTCGAGTTGCCAGTGTTCAGCCAAAGGCTCCCGCCGCAGTGTCAACGTATGCAGCTGTGCATTGGCTCCAGATGGTCGGGCTTGGACCTGCCAGTACTCGACGCTGACGACGTCCCCGGTGCCGACGGCTACGCGCTGCCGTGTTTCCCACCAGGATCCCTGGCGAACCAGTGTGCTGTGTGGATGTCCGGGTCGAGCATCCAGATCCGGCCATCGTACCTGATGGCCAGGGGCGTTCCGTCGGGGCTGAAGCGGACATCGACGTCATGGCCGGTCGTGGGTGATTCAGGTGCAAGAGTCATCTCGGGTTTCCTTTCTTACTTGGCGCCGGTCAGGCGGCCTTTACGACGGGGAGCTCATCCCAGTGCGTGGTGTACGTGGGGGAGAGCATGTCGCGTTCATGGTCCAGTCCGGGCCGCCCTTGATGCCGGCGTGGCCCAGTCCAATAGCGCCGCGGCCGTAGCGCTTGCTGACTTCTTCCAGGAGCATGCCGATGCGGTGCTGGCCAGCCCCCTCCGGCGCCAACACGACATACCGGCCGCTATCCAGGGCGACCATGCAACCTGCGAGATTGGGCGATGAGTCAGGCATCCCGGAGGCCGGAACGAGTTCCGAAGACAGGCGCTCCTTGTGAGCGGTATGTCTGGTGAGCTCCGGTCCCGCCGTGGGGTCCCATACCATTCAGACTGGCGTCCGGAGAAGCTAATTTGTGCCTTTGGCAACGGTTATGTGGGGTATGTGCCTGATTCGGGTCCGGTCCGGGATTCGAGGGCGGTGGCGGCGTCGAGGGCGTCGTCGACCACGATGAGGTAGTTGTCGCGTCCGGCGGCGAGTGGGATGGAGTGTTCGCCGTATTTGTCGTATGCGAGGTCGACGGCGTCGGCGGCGTTGGTGATGTTGAGTCGGCGCAGGAGCCGGGCGATGTCGAGGGTGTCTTTGTCGCGTTCGGCCGCGATTTTCATGGCCAGGAGCGTTTCTGTGTCTGCGGCCTGGATGGTGAGTCCGTCGAGCTGTTCGATGTCGACCCAGGTGGCGTTCTCGGGGACGAAGGCTGAGGCGTTGGTGTTGAGCCAGTCGGGGGCGAGGTCGTAGTCTGCTGCCATTTCCGTGACGACGGTGTGGATGGTGTGTGGGTCGGCGTAGCTGGCGTCGATGTCTGCGGTGGGCCGGTTGCCGATGCCCTGAAGGATGAGGGCGGCACCGCCCACTAACTTGACGTCGCCGTGAGCACCGGCGGCCTGCAGGCGCGTGCCGAGTTCATGGAGGAGAGCCCGGATTTGTGCGGCGGTGAGTTCTCCGCCGGTCATGCCGTGACCAGGCTACGTTCGCGGATGAAGACGTTCAAAGCAGCGAGTTCCGGCGGGGTTTCGGTGCGGGTGAGTTCCTTCATGGGTGTGCGGATGGTGCGGTAGGACTCTGCCGGCATCCATGCCTTGTCGAGGGGTTTGATCCGTCGTGTCCAGGATGGCGTGGGTTGGCCGAGGCGGTGTGCGGTGTAGTTGGTGATTCCGGCGAGGGCCGCTGACCAGTGGGGGTCTTTGAGGCGGGGGCTGCGCTGGAGCAGCGGTCTGCCGGCGGTGAGGGAAGCGGTGGCGTAGTCGGCGAGCATTTTGATGGCGAACTCAAAGTCCCGTTCGGAGATGAGTCGGGTGAAGGTTGCCGCGTAGTCTCGCCGCGAAGGGTCGAAGTCGCTGCCGCGGGGGATGGGATCTGTGGCGGCCAAGGTCAGGCCGACGGCGGCCATGACGGCTAGGGTTTTGCCGAGTTCGGCGCGGTCATGGCCGGCTTCCAGATCGATGAGGAACTTCCGTGACACACCGGCCATGTCGGCAAGGGTTTGCTGGGACAGCCCGCGGGCTGTGCGGCGGGCGCGGATGATGGCGCCCGCTGATGCGGGGGTATCGATGGTGCTTTCCAGTGTCATGGCATCCCTTCTACCGTCCATTATGTCACCGAATGGTGACATATGCATTTGAGGGCGGGCGTCCGGCGGTCAGCTGGCTCGTATGGGGATGCCAAGCATAGTGGACGCTATTGATCGGTCAGGTGAGTTTCGGCCGAGCGGATCATGAGATTGCCGAAGGGAGGTGCAGCCGCCGTGGAGAGATTGGATGCGAATAAGGTTTTGGACGCAGGAGCTACTGCCTGCGGGCGTGCCCTCGGCCGTGGGTTCAGGCCGGGTGGAGCCTCGGATTGTTTGCCAGCACAATGAAGAAACCGCGCCCCTTCCATATGGGGTGCGGTCGGCGGTTGGAGAGCTTGAATCGGCGAAATTGGCGTGTGGACAATGTCCACGCTTTGGGCTTCGGACTGGTTCGTACCGGGGTCGGATCGGGCGGATTCCGCATGTTTCCGCCACTCCCCAGTATTTCCATGACCCGGAATCCCGTTCGAGTCCCACCTCGGGCACGGCATACCCCCTCGTCAGAGGGGGTTTTTGCTTTAACGTGTGTACATTCTGGTTGGTCAGGCCCCTCTGACATTGGCCGCGGGTGTGCCTGGCGCCGCGGGTCGCCTGTTTGGTTGTGGGGGAGCGGGTTCAGGGTCGTGGCTGGTGGGCCCTCCGCTTGCAGGGTCGTTGGGTCATCCGGGCGTTCTTTCCTGGTGTTTCGTCGGCTGTTGGTGGCCGCTCACTTCTTCATGGTTGTTGGATGTGCCGATGACATGATTTTCAACGAAACTATCCTGAAGATTCTTCATAACCGGTTCAGTGTTGCTCCTTGCTCGTCCGGCGCATCGTATTTGTCCGGTCAAGAGGGTGTGGACACTGTGCACACTCCACTCTGCTTTTTGGTGGGATGGGCCCGTTCCGGATTTCTTGCTCACACAGCTGCATTGGAGCGCGTCATTCACAACGACATGACGGGGCCGTCTCGGATCGGGTCAGCTACGGGAACCCCCGGCATATCAATGTCTCTGGGGCGCTACGCTATGGCTGGCGAACCCTCCCCTGCGCATCGGGCGGTGAACGCTTTCGGTGGGAGCTTCTCGGGGGCGAACCGAAGCGTCGCATGCGTGCAGACGAGGGTTGCATCCGAGCCATTCAGGAAGTCGATGGACGCTCCGATGTTAACGAGGACGACGGCGGGAGTTGTCCTCCCGCCGTCGTGAGCCGTTCGGCTTGCCACCTCGCATTGTTGGCGCGGCGTTCAGCCTTCGAGCTTGGAATGCTCGCCCAGGCGGTGCCATGAACGGTTGTGGTAGACCAGAGCGTCGCCGGGTTCGCCCGCTTGGACGTCACGCATCACGCGCGACTCCAGGGCGTGAACGGCGATGATTGTGGAGGTCCCCACCTCCATGCGATTGATGACGGCGCACCGCACCCAGGCGCGGACATCTTCATACACCGCTTCGCCGGTTGCAAGGGCCGACCAGCGATGCGTCTGGTCAAAGCGGTCGGCGCCGGGGGTCGCTCCAAACTTCGCCAAGTCGACGTCGTGCGCGTCCAGCAGGTGCACGACGACGGTTTCGGCGCGCGAAAGCACCCTGGACGCAGAGGACAGTGCCGAGACCGAGAAAATCAGCAACGGAGGTTCCGCACTCACTGACACGACCGACGATACCGTCAGTGCCACTGGTCCTTCGCCGGCATCAGCCGTGATGACGGCGACACCTCCTGGGTGGCCACGGAACAGGGCTTTGAATTCGTCGGCCGAGAGGGAACGCGGGAAGGTTTTCTTCGGAGCCCCGAGCCACGTGTCTGTGGGATAGGCATGAAACATCGTTACGACACCCTGGGGGCGGAGCGGGCGAGTTCCTCGCGAACGATGTTCGTCCCTGCGCTGAGAGCACTCAGCTTGGCCAGTGCGACGTCCCGGGGGAATGGTGCCATGCCGCAGTTGGAGCTGGCGATGAGCTTGTCCGCATCGACGAACTGCAGGGCCTTGCGGAGGGTGTCGGCGACCTCCTCCGGGGTCTCGATGGTCTCGCTTGCGACGTCGATTGCACCGAGCATGACTTTCTTGCCGCGGAGGAGCTCGATGAGGTCCATGGGCACGTGGGAGTTCTGGGATTCCAGCGAGATGATGTCGATGCTGGAACTCTGAAGCAGCGGGAAGGTTTCCTCGTACTGCCGCCACTGTGAGCCGAGGGTCGCCTTCCAATCAGTATTCGCTTTGATCCCGTAGCCGTAGCAGATATGCACGGCGGTCTCCGCGCGCAGGCCTTCTGCCGCTCTCTCCAGGGCAGCCACGCCCCAGTCCTTGACCTCGTCAAGGAAGACGTTGAACGCGGGCTCGTCGAACTGGATGATGTCCACGCCGGCCGCTTCCAGTTCTTTCGCTTCCTGGTTCAGGATCGTGGCGAACTCCCAGGCCAGCTTCTCGCGGCTCTTGTAGTGGTCATCGTAGAGCGTGTCCACCATGGTCATGGGGCCGGGAAGAGTCCATTTGATCGGCCGGTCGGTGGTTGCGCGGAGGAACTTTGCGTCTTCGACGAAGACTGGCCGCTCACGGCGCACCGCTCCGACGACGGTCGGCACGCTGGCGTCGTAGCGATCGCGGATGCGCACGGTCTTGCGCTGTTCAAAGTCGACCCCGCTGAGATGCTCGATGAAGGTGGTTACGAAGTGCTGGCGGGTTTGCTCGCCGTCGCTGACGATGTCGATGCCGCGTCGGCTCTGTTCGTGGATGGCGATGCGCAGAGCATCCTGCTTACCCTCGAGCAGCGCATCTCCCTCCAGTTTCCACGGGGACCAAAGAGTCTCCGGCTGTGCGAGCCACGATGGTTTCGGCAGGCTTCCGACAACGGTGGTGGGCAAAAGTGTGTTCATGATTGACGATTCTCCGTGGGTCAGTTGACGAGAGCGGGGTATTTGGCGGTCCACTGGTCCAACAGGTCCTTGTGGGGCGTGATGAAGTGCTCCTCCGTGTACTTCGCCTGCGTGATCGCGAGCTGACTGCGCTCGACGCGGTCGTACGCGATCTGGGTCCGCGAGTAATCCTGCTCTCCCAGACTCGGCTGGTAGACGTGGGCGGCGGCGGAGTTCGCGTTGTAGATCTCCGGGCGGTAGATCTTCTGGAACGTCTCCATGGTGCTGATCGTGCCGATGAGCTGCAGGTTGGAGTAGTCGTTGAGCAGGTCGCCGCGGAAATAGAAGGCGAGCGGCGCAACGCTGCCGCGTGGCATGAAGTAACGAACCTGCAGCCCCATCTTTGCGAAGTACGCGTCCGTCAGCGAGAATTCGTCCTGCTGGTACTCGACGCCCAGGACCGGGTGACGGTTCTCCGTTCGCCGGTACGTCTTGCTCGTGGAGACGCTGATGCACACCACTGGCGGCTGCGGGAAGCGTTCCTGGCATGCCGGAGAATCGAGGAATTGCTGGAACAGTTTGCCGTGAAGGTCGCCGAAGTCCTCGGGTACGGTGGGCTTGCCTGACTCCGCTGCTGCCGCTGGCAGTACGACGCTGAAGTCGAAGTCACGGACGTAGGAGGAGAAGTTGTTCCCCACGATCCCTTGGTGGCGGACCCCGTTCAGCTGGTCGACGATCTGGATGTCGAGAACCTCGAACAGCGGGAACTGCTGATCCGTACCTTCCGCAGTGAACTCTATCTGCACGGAGACGATCTCAAGCTCGAGCGTATAACGGTCCCGGTCCGGGTTGTCCCAGCTTGCGAGATCGTTGAAGCGGCGCCGGATCATGGTCAGGGCGTTGCGGAGGTTCTCCTGGCGGTGCTCGCCCCGTGCCAGGTTGGCGAAATTGGTCGTGATCCGGGAGCCTTCCGATGGGGAGTAGTCCTCGTCGAAGGGGGTGGTCGTGATGCTGAAGGTGAAGTCGTCTGCCATGTGCTGCCAATCCGTTGATGGGCCGGAGACGGCCTTTCCGAAGGTGATGTATCCATGGTGCAGCCTTCCGTGGGGTATCAAGTAACTAGTGCTTACTATGCGTTCATATAGAATTTTCCTATGCCTCAGATTTCGAGCGGATTGACCCTGCAGCAGCTGCGCTACTTCATAGAAGTTGCAGCTGAGGGGTCGATCTCCGCGGCTGCCGATCTTCTCTACGTAGCGCAGCCGACAATGTCCGCCGCGATGAAGGATCTTGAGGCCCGGGTTGGCCGGGAGCTCCTGCTTCGCTCCGCCCGCGGAGTCACCCTCACCGCCGACGGGGTAGAGTTCCTTGGCTACGCAAGGCAGGTCGTCGAGCAGTTCGCTCTCCTCGAGCAGCGCTACCTTGGTAGGCCACCGCGGCGACGTCTGCTCGGGGTCTCAACGCAGCACTACTCGTTCGCGGTGGACGCCTTCGTCCGGATGGTCAAGGCCACTGATGTGGCCGAATACGAGTTCTCGCTGCGTGAGTCCCGTACCTGGGACATCATCGAGGATGTCCGGACGCTCCGCAGCGAGATAGGCATCCTCTACCGGAACGATTTCAACCGGAAGGTCATCGACAAGCTGCTCCGGGAATCCGGGCTCGCGTTCACTCCGCTTTTCCTCGCCGATCCGCACATCTTCATTTCGCGGAAAAACCCGCTCGCTTCAAAAGAGCGTGCGACTCTGGATGATCTCGCAGGCTTGCCGCGGCTAACCTTCGATCAAGGTGCGAACAACTCTTTCTACTTCGCCGAGGAGATTCTCTCCACCTTGTCCAGTAAGCAGGAGATCCGGGTCTCTGACCGTGCCACGATCTTCAACCTCATGATCGGGCTCCACGGCTACACGATCTCGACGGGCATCATCAGCGGGCAGCTCGACCCGGAGATCGTCGCCATCCCGCTCGACGTTGACGAACGCATCGAAATCGGCTGGATCGGCCACGCCGCGATTCCGCTTACCGACCAGGCGCAGCGCTACCTCGGGGAATTGCGGGCCGTCGTCGCTGAGTTCGGCGTAGCGCTACTCGACTGACCGCAGTTGAGCGGGTGGGTCTTTACCTTTCGGTGCTTAGACGTATGTGTTGCAGCCGAGCGGGTTGCTGGTGTCGTACCTGCCCGCCGTCGTCGTTGGCATCGCCGGGGCGGACGCCGGCGAGGAAACCGGCCTGTTCCAGGTGGTGACGATCCAGCCAAGGGATGTCATGCCGGGCTTGTAAGGCCGCGGTGCCGTCCTGGCTGAGATGCAGATCCCCCATGTCGGGCCGCTACATCAGGGCTCTTCTGCCCATTCAACTCGCAGGGGGAGGAGCGCTGACCTAGGACGTCTGGTCTGCAGCGTACCTTCTCTATCGACTGGGAACCTGAGCATGCGGATCAGCGCTAGACCGGTTACTTGGCCAACTCCATTGAGCCGTGGGGCATGTTGGGCAGCCCTCTGGAATTCCAAGTCAAAGATACCGAGCAGACACCGTACGGTGTGATCAGCCCGGATCCGTTGCGGACCAAGGTCCTGGGCAAGGAGTGGCCACGCGACATTCTCAATGGGTCTCGGGAATTCGCCCTGCAGGGTAGCCGCATAAGCAAGAACAAGATGTGAACGATGTCCACAGTTTCCACCTCGGACCGGCTCGTTCGGCCACCGGACTGGCCCGAATTCCGCATGTTTCCGCGGCCTCCCAGTGTTTCCAAGCCCCGGAATCACGTTCCTTACCCTCCATGATTTAGGCCTGGGCGTCCGGTGAAGGATCCTTTACCGGACGATTTTGGTTTTGGAGGACATAGGTGATTTCGTGTTGCCCATGATGACAGTTAGGGCCGTTAGTCACTTTCGGGAGGAAGAGATGGGCTTCGAAGCCGTCGTGCTTGCCGATCAGGATCTTGCCCCGGCATGGCAGTTGGAATTCCAGCGTTCGCTGGATCCAGATGAGCAGGATGTGGCCCTGGGAATGGGCTCCTACTGCGTAACATTGACCAACGGCGGTGCTGGGCAAAATACCCGGACATCCTGACTTCGAAACCTCTGTCCGGGATGGTGAACGAACGTTGGCCCATCATAGACCTTGCCTTAACCACGCCTGTTGTCGCTACATCCGGGTCCGGTTTTCAAAGAGGATTGATGAGCAACCCGCGCCGGCAACGCATCGCTGGCCGCGGAGGGCTGAAGACTTTGGCTGATCTGTCGAGCAGCTTCTTGCAGCGCGCTGACGTTCAGATTGATGTCACTAAGCCGTTCCAGGGAGCCTGTAACAGAAACTGCGAAAGGTCGACCCTGACTTGATGCTGGGACTGCGCACGATCTGAGACCGTTCCGATGGTCAGCGTCATCTACGCAGTAGCCGTCGGCACGGATCTGTCTGATCGATGCCATGACGCGCTGGCGATAAGCAGTACTCAACGTTCTATCGTGAGCCATTGCTTGCCAAACTTGATTGTCCATGAGTTCGGCCAACAGGACTCTACCCGTTCCCGTGGCATGCGCAGGGACGCTAGCGCTGGGGTGTGTGTACGTTCGCAGAGCCCGAGAAGACTGAACCTGGAGTGCGTGAACGAGGTAGTCGCCTTCCAGCATTACGAGGGACGCTGTCTCGCCCAACTGCCGGGCAGTGAGGGCCAGAGCTGGTCGGGCCGCCAGGATGTGCTGTTCAATAGCGCCTTCGCCCAAACGGATCAGTCCCGGTCCGAGGCAGTATGATTTGTTAGCCCGTTGATGAACGTATCCGAGCCTCGCCATTGTGCGCAGCTGACGGTGGACGCCGGCCATGCTCAATGCCAAACCCTTGGCCAACGCGCTGACCGTGGCGATCCCACCCAACTCGGCCATGAGCTCGAGGGTGGCGAACGCTCTCTCGACGGTCTGCACTCGCTTCAGGTCGGGGTTGGAGACTTTACGGATCCCAGAGGTTTCCGAAGACATGGTCACTCATCTTCCTTTCCCGGAAATTCGGGCGGTTGCTAATCTACGCAGGCAGCTCGGACTGCTTGTGCAGCCGGCCCCCGGCAGTCAGCCAGAGCTAACCGATCAGGCCTAAACGAAACGAATTTGGCTAGGCTTTAGGGGGCAGGCTTGGGGCTTGTCGCTTTGGGGAGGCCGAACGAGGCCAGATGTGGCATGTGGCACCTGAGTGCTGGGCTCAGCCTGCTTGCGTGTCCGGAGTCCCTTGGTGATAGAGCTGCTGCCAAAGATCACCATCGCGAGCCCAAATGGAGCTCCGGTGCACGATTCCGATGTCATCTTCAGTCCTGAAACGCACGTGCACTACGCCTGGCCGGAGTTCAACCACACGGTCAAATGTCACACCCTTGATCTGATCCGGAATAGTCTGCAGGACACGGATGACCTCCTCGCGCTCCCAATACCGCCCAGTCCGCCCGATTTCGTAAAAGTTAGGGTGGATCAGTTGTCTAAGCATTGCCGTGTCGTTGCGCCCCTCGGCGCTGAGCAGGGCCAGTTCATTGCGCAAGATCTCCTCACGCAAGTCAGTATCCGCCATCGCGACCCCTTGACATGCTAATTTCGGCCACGAATGTGATCCGGGCCATTGATGCGAGTCAAGACCCTTCCGGGTAGACCCCGCCCATGTAAAGTCCACATTGCGGCCGTCCAGTTCATTGTCGAGGCGAGCCAGAAGCTTGGATTTATCCGTGGGCGGGTTGGTAGCGGGCACATGGCCTTCCAAGTGTTCCCATAGCGACCGTTTCTGGAGGGTGATGGAGAGACTTTCTCCACTCGCCGTCGCGGTTTCGCGCAACAGATCCAGGACGGCGGCGAGCTCGTTCTCCTCTTCGGAAGCGTGCGTTTGGCCCCCGAGCCTCCACCGACGATCGTCGATGACCCATGCCCAGCAGTCGCTGTTCGGGGCACCCGGGAGATGGGCGTAGGTTGCAGCGTTAATTGTAGTTGTCATAGCATCTTTGCTCCTCTTGGTGGCATCAACGCCCGCGTGAAGCTGTTGTGAGTAGAACGCGACAAGCGGGCGTTGATCGAGTCGGAAGGCGCTCTAAGGTCGTTGGGGCTGGCGCAGATCAAAGTTGATGGTCTTCCACACTGTGTGTCGCCGTTTC
This sequence comes from Paenarthrobacter sp. NPDC092416, assembly GCF_044755025.1. Taxonomy (NCBI): domain Bacteria; kingdom Bacillati; phylum Actinomycetota; class Actinomycetes; order Micrococcales; family Micrococcaceae; genus Paenarthrobacter; species Paenarthrobacter sp. NPDC092416. The sequence goes on along the minus strand of NZ_JBIVQG010000005.1, from coordinate 54,054 downwards.
GAGTTGTTGGGTTCGGCACTCCGGAAGTTGCAGGCGGAAAAGGTCTGCCGTGGACGCTGAAGCGATATCGGGGTCCAGCCCAGCTCTCGCAAAGGTTCGGCACGGCGTTTGGTCCCCGGTCAGGTATGGAGAGTCGGTGCCCAGCAGCACCCGGTCGGCACCGGCGAACGCCGCGAGATAGCGCAAGGCCTCGTCGGAATGCACGATCGAGTCGTACCAGAATTGATTCTTGTACGCCGACGGCGGCCGCCGTGCTGCTTCGCGTACCTCGATGCGCCTGTTCCAGGCATTCTCCATCCGTCCGAACAGGTACGGCAATGCTCCACCACCATGGGGGAGGAGCAGTTTCAGGCGAGGGTGACAGTCCAGTGTCCCCGAAGCGATGAGCCGAGCCACAGCCCAGCCAGTATCAAACGGAACTCCCAAGGTGTTGTTCAGGAAAAACTCTGGCGACGTGATCACGCCGCAGTAATAGGGGTGGATCATCAGGGGCACGTTCAGTGCTGCGGCGGCCTCAAACACCGGGTCCAGGCCAATCACGTCCAAAGGTTGCTCGGACGACAGCCCGGTGCCGATGATCCCTCCCACAAGGCCGAGCACGGAAACCGCCCGACGCAGTTCATCTGCCGCCTCCAACGGGTGGCCCAAGGGCAAAGCAGCGATTCCGAACAACCGGTCCGACGATGAGGCAAAGCCAGCCAAAGAATCATTCGCCTTGCGGGCGAAACCAACGGGATCGTGCTCGGAATCGTAGATAAACAGATGGGGTGTGAGCGAAACAAGGGAAATGTCCACTCCGCGCGCGTCCATAGCGCCGAGTTTCGCCCCGGGACTTTGCATCTCCGGGTAGTGCACGGGAAGTCTCCCGGCCTGCGTTTCCAAGTAGCCAGAGGTTCCAACGATCCCGTGCTCTCCAGTGCCTTGATGGAGGATATCCAGGACGAAATCAGGAACGAAGTGCGTGTGAACGTCAACTATTGGCATCAGCGTCGCCTTCGTCCTGTTCAAGGGCGGCAAGAGAGAGTAGGCGGAATACCTCTGCGCTGGTCTTGATGCCGTTCACAAACCATTCGAGGGACAAGTGCTCCCGGGCCGAGTGCTCCTGCATGTCCGGCTGGGCGTAGGGCACCAAAAGACAATCCAGGCCCACCGCATCGACAAACGTGGCAAAGACTCCACCGCCGCCGATCGAGGGGATAACTACTGGCGGCCGGCCCCACACAGACTCCAGGGCAGCGACGGCGGTCGCGACCAGCGGGTGGCGGCTGTCAACGCCCGAAGGGGGAGCATCCGAGAGTACCGTGATTCCGATGTCGTCGTAGCCGTTCACATCTAGGTGTTTGCGCAGCAAAGTTGCCACGTGGCTTGGCCGCTGCCCCTTGAGGAGAGCGAAATCGATCTTGGCCTTCGCTGAGGTGGGAACTGCCATCTTCAGACCTTCGCCCGTGTAGCCACCTTCGATGCCACACACGCACATCCGGGGCTCAAAGAACATTGAGTCCAGGGGGTGGTCCCGTTCAAAGTTCCGAACACCGAATTCCTCGGCGGGCGGAAGGAACTGGGCTGGTAGTTTCGCGGCGAAGTCACGGAGCTCGTCCGTAATGGGATCTGCTCCGTCGTAGAACCCTTCGATGGCAACCCGGCCTGAAGAATCGACCATCGACGAAATCGCCTGGGCCATCCTGGTCACCGGATTGGGCAGGATGCTTCCGTAGCTCCCGGAATGCCATTCGCTGTCACTCCCTGTAGCTGTCAGTTCCACATACAGGGCGCCCCGGATGCCGAGGAAAAGCGCAGGATCCCACACGCCAAGTGTCGATGCGTCTGATGTGTAGAGGAAGTCGGCGCGGAATTGGTCAACATGCGTCCGGATGTATTCCGAGGTGTCACCGCAACCGATCTCGTCCTCGCCGTCAAACATGAAGTTGATCTGGACAGGTGGCAACTCACCAAAGACGTCCAGCCAGGCGGACAAGGCGCACAAATGTGCAAGCATCTGTCCTTTGCTATCGCCGACTCCACGCCCCCAGAGGGAACCTTCGTGAACCGTTGGTTCAAAGGGAGGGAATTTCCATTCGGCTTCGTCACCTGCAGGTACGACGTCATAGTGGCCGTAGACCAGCAACTTTCTGTGGCTCTCACCGGACGTTGCCCAGACAATGGGGTGCGATCCGGTCTCGAGGAATTCAGACTTGAGTCCGATTGATTCAATGCGTGCCTTGAGATGCTCTGCGCATTCCCGTACGCCTTCGCCTGTGGCGCTGATGCTGGGTATGGAAGCGAACTCAATCAGCCACGAAAGATACTCGTCGGCACGTTCCTCCACCCGGGTCATCAGGTCACCTTGCTTATTGCGCAGAGTCTGGAGCAAGTTTGCGCGATCCTCAGAAACCGTCACGGTTGGCATCCTTATAGAGCAGGTAGGCAGACTGCGACAGCCCGCCGGGGTAGTAGTACTGGGGGCAGTACGGGGCCATGTAGATGAAATCGTCTTGCTGGACCTCATAGTGGGTCCGATCCAGGACGTAGACGCCGCGGCCCTGCAGCATGTAAAGGACGTGTTCCTCATCGTGGATCTCGACTTTGGGGAAGACGGCGCCGGGGTCGAACGACAGAATGCTCATGGCGAAGTCAAAATCCAGGGTCGCCGGAAGCAGCTCCAAACGGTAGACGCCAGGAACGGATCCCGGGGTAGGGGACATGGTGTCCGCGCGGCCAACGACCTTGGCAGGAGCAGGTGCTCCTTCAGATGCCTCGTACTTCCTTTTCACCCAGAGCACCCGGGCTGGGTTCTCCGAGGTATTTTCAAGTTCGAAGGTCTGTCCCTGTGGTAAATAGGCGTACGAGGTACCGGGGGCGTTGTCTCCAAACGGGCCGGTCACTCCGTCGTCGAGGGTGTAGAGGAAATTTTCGAAGCCGAGACCGGTGGGTGCCGTTGTTCCAGCCCCCGGCTCAATTTCCAGCAGGTACATCGCTACACGTGCCGAGCCGTTTCGTGGCGTGGTCAGCTTCTTGACCACGGTGCGGCTAAATTCCGGCAGCTTGGATCCGAAGTGGTTGGCCGGTGTAATGACGTAGTGCCCGGGTCCAAAGCCGCCGCGGTTGGTTGAGACCTGTGCTGGCGGCAATGCCAGGATGGTCTGATTCATAGGGTTTCTCCTGTTAGTTGATGTGTCGTGGAGCGATGCAGGAACGTCCCCGGCCGGTTCCCCGGAACTACCGAACCATCGACGAAAACGGTGCTGCCGCGGAGCAATACCCTGGTGATCCGACCGGCAACTTCCATGCCTTCGTACGGCAGGTAGTCAGCGGCAGAGTGATGGGTCGCAGCAGAGAGCACCGTTGTGGCATGTGGATTCAGGACCACCAAGTCGGCGTCCGAACCAACCGCTATTTCACCCTTCTTTGGGTGTATTCCGGCCAGCCGGGCGGGCGCGGTGCTGACGAAGTCCACCATTCGCTCCAGCGAATACCGGCCGTTGGCGACGCCTTGATAGGCAATTGCCAGCCTTTGCTCAACCCCGGGAAGCCCGTTCATGATGTGGGTAAAGTCGCCGTCAACGATCTTTTCCCCTTCGAGGGCGAACGGACAGTGGTCGCTGGACAGCACAGCGAGCGACCCGTGACTGAGTGCCTCCCACAAGGCGTTTTGGTCTTCGAGGGCCCGTGTTGGCGGTGAACAAACGAACCGTGAGGCCACCTCATTCGGGACACCGTCCAACATCGAATCATCAAAGACCAGGTAATGCGAACAGGTCTCAGCAGTGATATTGGTACCGGCCATACGCGCTCGCTCAATCTCCGACAAAGCAGCCGCGGAGGAGACATGGACGACATAGAGACGGGCGCCGGCCAACCCGGCCAACACCGCTGCCCGGGAAACGGCTTCCGCCTCAGTCACGGAAGGCCGGGATTTGCCATGCCAAGCGGGTTCCGTGTGGCCGGCGGATAGTGCGTCTTCCACCAAAACCTCTATGGCGTGGCCGTTTTCTGCGTGAACAAGGACCAGCAGGTCCGACTCGGCTGCGCGCTGCATGGCTCTGAGCAGTGCCCGGTCGTCGCTCATCATGCGTCCTGGGTAGGCCAAGTACATCTTTATGCTCGTCACACCGAGATCGGCAAGGCCGGACAACTGGGACAGGGTGTCTTCGTCGGGCTGCACCAGCACCATGTGTACGCCGTAATCAGCCCAGGGCTGCTGCCCGGCCACCCGCCACCTCCACTGTTCGAGAGCCGCGGCAAGGGACTCGCCGGGCTCTGCCCGGCAGAAGTCGACAATGGTGGTGGTTCCGCCGGCTACCGCAGCAGCCGTCCCCGTCGCGAAGTCATCAGCGGTCCTGATGGACCCCCGGAAGACCGAATCCATGTGCGTGTGGAAGTCCACACCGCCCGGGAGGATGTAACAACCTTCGGCTTGAATAACTTCAGCATCGTCGTGGCCGGACTCGAAGCTTCCGATTCCGGCCACGACACCATCGACAACGAGGACATCCGCCCGCTCAACACCGTTTCCGGTCACCACCATGCCACCGCTGACAAGGGTTGGACGCGGTGAATCAGACATCGAGGTTGAACCAGTTCGTCTTGAGCTGGGTGTACTGCTCCAGTGCATGAAGCGACTTGTCCCGCCCGAATCCGGATTGCTTGAACCCTCCGAACGGCACATTCACGTCCGCCTGGTTGTAGCAGTTCACCCACACCGTGCCCGCGCGCAAGGCCCGGGATACCTTGTGGGCTTTGGAGACGTCCTTGGTCCATACAGCTGCGGCCAGCCCGTAATCAGAGTCGTTGGCAATCCGGACGGCGTCTTCGGCATCCTTGGCCGTAATCACGGAAAGTACGGGTCCAAAGATCTCTTCCCGAGCGATGCGCATCTGGTTGTCCACATCGGCGAAAAGCGTGGGCTCAAGGTAATACCCGCCCGTTTCGAGGCGTGCTCGCTCGCCACCGGTGACCAGCCTGGCCCCTTCACGTCGCCCGATGTCCACGTAGCCATGAACGCGATCAAGCTGTGCCGCGTCCACGAGGGCTCCCATGCGGGTGTCCGCAGCAAAAGGATCACCGGGGCGCCACATGCGGCTGGCCGTGACCACCAGCTCGATGAACTCGTCCTTGATGGACTCTTCTACCACCAGGCGCGAACCCGCGCTGCACATTTCACCTTGGTTGACATATGCGGCAAGAGCGGCGGCAGCGGCGGCGACCTCGAGGTCCGGAGCGTCCGCCAGGACAATGTTGGCGGACTTGCCGCCGCACTCCAGCGAAACGGCCTTCATGTTCGATTGTCCCGAGTATTGGAGGAAGTATTTGCCTACCTGTGTGGAACCAGTGAAGGCAATCTTGTCCACGTCCATGTGCAGTCCCAGGGCCTTTCCGGCCTTTTCGCCGAGGCCGGGGACCACATTGAACACTCCATCCGGAATTCCCGCTTCAGCCGCAATGCGCGCCAGGGCGATCACAGGCAGTGGAGCCTGTTCGGCAGGCTTGACGATCACTGAGTTACCCGTTGCCAATGCTGGTGCGATCTTCCACATGGGCATGCCCAGAGGGAAATTCCAGGGGACTACTGCAGCAACGACGCCTACGGCCTCGCGTGTGACCAGGGCCAAAGCAGACTGTGCGGTTGGCATGACCTCGCCGGCCCACTTGTCGATCGCCTCTGCATAGAACTCAAGTACGTCCGCGGCGTGGTCTACTTCGCCGAGGGAAGCGGAGATCGGTTTCCCGCAGTCAGCGGTCATGATCGTTGCAAGCCGCTCCCGTTCCCGTCGAATTCCGGCGGCAAAGGCAAACAGCACCCGCTTCCGGTGGCGGGGAGGGGCCGCCGACCACCGTCCGTCTTCGAAGGCGAGACGCGCAGCAGAGACCGCTGCATTGACATCCTGCTCGGCGCCGGCAGCAATATGTCCGATCGCCCGTCCGTTGACGGGGCTCACATTCTCGAGCGTTTCGCCGGATGCTGCTCCGACGAACCGGCCGTTGATGAAGGCTCCGCCTTCCGGTGCTGCCGTAGCCGCAACTTCGGCCCAGTCTTCTGCAATTTCAATGGTCATTGGGTCCTCCTGATAATGGAAAAAATGGTTTGGTGCTAGTTGCGCGCGAGCCAGATCTCGGGTTGCCGGTCTGACGCAGGTGCTCCGGTGGCAATGTCGGCCCACAGCGTGCCGGCGGCGTTGTCGTCGTCGAGAAGATCCACCACGACAACGCCGTCTTTCATGACCATTCGGGGTCTGGCCAGGGCGCGCAGATCGTTAGATGGATCGCCGTCGACGACTACCAGGTCCGCGAAGTTTCCGGCCCGGATGCTGCCCAGCCTTGAATCGCCGATGGCCTCCGCGGAGACTTCGGTGGCAGCGAACAGAGCGTCGAGCTTGGTCATTCCGGCGTCGACGAGTGCTTCAAGTTCGCAGACCATGACATCACGGGCTGGAATCCAGTGGATGGGGTCTGATCCTGCAGCGATCTTCACGCCGGCAGCCATGGCCCGCTGCACGGATTCGCGGTGTACGCGCGCTATGCGCTCTTCGTAAACGGCGGCGCGGTCTTCCGTGATGGTCTTGCCCACAGTGAGGTGCGTTTTCGTGGAGAAGGCCCAGAGAGTCGGTACGTAGAACGTCCCCTGGTCCGCCATCCGGGAAACTAGCTCGTCGTCCAGGGCCAGCCCATGGTCGATGACGTCGATGCCGGCGTTCACTGCCGAGCGTGCAGCGTCGAGGCCCTCGCAATGACAGCCAACCCGGGCACCGAGCAAATGCGCTTCGGCTACTGCCGTGGCGATCTCCTCGTCATTGAGGTAGCGGAGGCACATCGTCCAATCCGAGTCGCCGGTGGTGTGGGAGAGGACAAGTTTGATGAGGTCCGCCCCACCAAGCCGTTCCTCACGAACGGCCCGCCGGACTTCATCGACACCGTCCGCGAAGTGATTCCGCCAGTCCACAGGGGCGCCTCGGCCTACGATGTTCGGACCTGCAGTGAAGGCACGCGGGCCCAATACCCGGCCCGCTGAGATCTCGTCGCGGAAGGCGTGGATTCCTCGGTGTTTGCAGCCTGGATCGCGGACTGTGGTGACGCCGGATTCGATAGCCCGTCTCGCGGTGATGACACCGTCAACGACGCTGGTGGTGATGAGCTTGGGATCGGCTTCCACACCGGAACGGCTCATCAGGTGAAAATGCGAATCGATGAGACCGGGGATGATGTGGGCGCCGCGAACATCGATAACCTCGTGGGCGTCGGACGGCAGTTGGCTGACTGGCTCGATCCCGACGAAGCGGCCGCCGTCGATCACCACCATTTGGTCCCTGACAAAGGCGCGTTCATCCGTGTCGAGGATCGGGCCTCCGAGTACAAACCGGGTTGTCATGCTTCCTCCTTGGAAGGATAGGTTGAGAGAGCTGGGCAGTCCGCCAGGGTTTCTGCCATCCGGACTCCGGCGAGAAGCCCGGCGACGACGGGACGGTTGACTCGGGCAGCGAGCTCCGGTGCGATCTGACCCATGACCGAACCCGTCAGAACCAGCACATCGCCAAGCTCGTCGCTCGTCCGACGACTATAGGCCTCAACGAGTTGGTCAAGAAGTTCGTCCGGGGACGTGGCCGCGTCCCTGCTGGTCGTTCGGGCCGGAATGATTGATGCCAACCTGGACTCCAGACCGTAGCTACGGACAAGTGCGCGCATCCCGGCAACTTTGGCCGGCGCCAGGACTGCGACGCTGAAGGTTGCACCGTGGGCGCAGGCCTGAAGCATCCCCGCCTCGGCTATCCCGATGACAGGCCGGTCAGTCAGTTCACGGGCAGCAGCCAGACCAGGATCGTTGCCGCATGCAACCACGAACGCGTCAAAGTCACGGCTGTGTTCTTTTACCAACGCCGCAGTGTGGGCACCTGAAACGATGACGTCGAAGAGTGTATCGATGCCTTCCGGACCTTCTGCCGGGTTGAGGAACACAGCTTCTGTGCCCGGTAACAGCTCCGGCGTCACAGTGTCTGCGAGCTGTTGGGTAACACGGTCAGAAGAGTTCGAGTTGATGACCGCTATGCGGCGGGTTCGCAACAACCGGCCAGCGTTGGAGTTCTGCACGATTCTCATACCGCGACGTAACACTGTTCGGTAATCTGCTTGGCTCCAGCACCGGTCAGTTCACGGCGCAGATGACCGCCGCGCATGATCAGAACGCGATCACAGAGATGGCTGAGCTCCTCGTGCTCGGACGAAACGATGAGCACGGCAACACCTTGGGCGGCCATAAGTCCCACCTGCTCAAGAATTGTCCTCTTTGCACCGACGTCGACGCCTTGCGTGGGCTCATGAAGAATGAGGCAACGAATCCCTTCCTTGGCCGCCCACTTTGCAATAAGTACCTTTTGCTGGTTACCTCCGCTGAGTGTCGCAAGTGCCATGTTCGGATCTCCGGCAGGACGCACATCAAAGAGCTCCATGGCCTTGACCACGCTTTTGTGCTCACGCTTTTGGTCGATGAAACCCCGCCGGGTAAATCGCCCCAACGACGCCAAGGTCAGGTTCTCAGCGATGGAGGCACTCATGATCCCTGAACGCCGCTTTCGGTCTGCCGGAAGCATGGCAATTCCCAACGCTGTGGCGGCTCCCGGCGAAGAAGTCCTGGCTGTCTTGCCGTCTACCTGCACGGTGCCTGAGTCCGCCTTGATGCTCCCAAGGATCAAGTCGGGCACTTCATCATGCCCGGCGCCCGCGAGGCCGGTCAGCCCCACGACCTCCCCTGGGCAGATCTCAAGGGAGAGCTCCCTGACCCCGCTGCCGCTCAGGTTGTTGACGCTAATGGCCGGTTTGACTTCCCGGACAATGTGGCTGGCGCGAACCGGGAAATGGGACTCGAGATCCCTGCCCAGGATGTGCCTGGCCAGTTCCTTCTCGTCTTTGATCGTTTTGGTCGGAGCGTCCATCACTACATGTCCATCCCGGAGGATCAGCACAGAGTCAGTTGCAGTCATCACCTCATCCAAGCGATGCGTACAGAAGGCGATTGCCGTGCCGTTCGCCGCAGCGGAACGCATCGCTTCGAACAGGCGATCACGTTCCACTCCAGTGAGGTTTGCGGTCGGTTCGTCGAGGACCAGCAGCGTCGAGAAGCCTCGCCCTCGGGCATAGACGGCCCGTGCAATGGCAACGACCGCCTTCTCTGCCTGGGTCAAGTCCTGAACAGGAGTCGCAGGATCGAGGTCCACGCCGAGGCCCGCCAACAGTTCACGGACTTTGGCTGCCTGGCCCTTCCAATCGATAAGGCCGTATTTGCGCATCATGGCACCCACAAACACGTTTTCCATGATTGACAGGGACCCGGCCAGCCCAAGGTCCTGGTGGACGAACGCGAAACCCAGCTCCGCGGAAGTTGTCGGCGTCAGCGGAAGGGACGCCTCGCGGCCGTTGACGCGCAAGGCGGCCCCGCCGTCGGGCTCGTAGATCCCGGCAAGGATCTTGAACAGCGTCGATTTACCTGCACCGTTTTCACCCAGCACCCCAGTCACCGTTCCGGGGGCGAAAGTCATCGAGACGTCATGCAGAACCTTTGTCAGACCGAAAGTCTTTGATACGCCCGACAGTACGATTCCCTCATGTGGGGCGATGCTCTGACGATGCTTCATTCTTCTCTCCCTTGCGATTGACCCGTTTCAAGCGGATCGGCTACTTCCAGAGGCTGGTGTACTGCTGCTTGTAGTCGACGTTGTCGTAGAGGGCAGCCTCGGATGAGATATCCACGCCGTTGATGTTCTCGGCATCGAAAAGCTTCACGGGTACCTCGCTGATGGCGGGCTGTTCCCCCGCAAGCGCCCGCAGAGTGCGGTCCATCATGGCCCACCCGAGCCAGTTGTTGCTGTTTCCTACGTCAACGGCCTGGACTCGCTTATCGCGGATGAAGCCCAGATTCGCCTCGAAGGCGTTAATACTCCCGACTCGGATTTCGGCTTTGCGGCTTGAGAGTTCAACAGCCGGAATGGTGAACTGCGCGATCCCGTCGATTGCGGGGAACACCCAGTTGAGCTTCGGATTGCGGGAGATCTGGGAGCCTGTCAGGGTTTCGGCCGCGGTCTTGAAGTTGGACTGCATCAAATCATCAACTTGGAGGGTGCATTCCTTGGAGCAAAATTCCTTGAATCCCTCCTCAATGCCTTTGCGCATTGCGGTGAAGGTCTCGATTGACGGGAGATTCTGAACTGCGCCGTGCACAGCACCATCGGTGTTGGCAATTGCGTAGGCGGCCACTAGCTTGCCGGACTTGAAGTAATCGATACTGACTTCACCAGCGGCGCCCTTTTCGATGGACGCATTCACATCAACGTTCAGTGCGCCGATGACAGGCACACCGGCCTTGTTCGCGTTGCTGATGGCAGTCGGGAGCAAATTGAAGTTAATGCCGAACGCCACGATTGCCGCCGATTTGGAAGCCAGGGCCTGGTCCATCTGCTTTGCCGCTGTGTCCGTGGACCCCTTGGCGTCATAGATATCGACCTGGACGCCAGCCTGCTTGCCGGCCTCGGCCATGCCATCAAGTACCGCGCGGACGAAGGGAAGGGAGTTGTCCAGCGTAACGGCTGAGATGGTCTTGCCTTTGAACTTCGAAATGTCGATTGCCTCGCCAGGAGACAGGAAGACTGCGGGCTTTGCACTGGTCTCCACGAACCGTTGTGCGGCGATCTTTCCTTCGGACGCGTTGACTGTGGAGTTGGCCAAGGGGGATGCATTGCCGGCCTGGCAGGCGGTCAGACCGATGAGCGAGAGGCCAAGGCCAAGAGCTGCGAGCGACTTCAGTGGGCGGGAATTCTTCATTGAATTGATTCCTTTGGGTTACGGGGGAGCGGTGAGTGGTGTTGTTCAGGAGGAGGAGGCGGATTTGCGGCTGACGATTGCGGCAAAAGAGACGGCCAAGACCAATGCGGCACCGTTGAAGACGTTTTCGAGCCAACCTGCGCCGCCCAACATCTGCAGCCCGGTCACGCCGGTCACAACCAGGAACACTGCGATCACAGTGCCCCACGCATTGAAGCGACCCGGTTTGATGACCGTGGCGCCAAGGAAGACCGCCGCAGCACCCGGGAGCAGGAACGATGAGCCGAGATTGGGGTCGGCGCTGCCGAGGCGTCCGACATTGAGAACACCGGCCAAGCCGCAAAAGAAGGCGCTGGCGGTGAGGGCGAAGACTCGGATGCGATCTGTAGGGAGGCCACTGAGTCGGGCAACTTCGCGGCCTTCACCGGTGAAGTAGATGTATCGGCCCAGGGGTGTGTGTTCCATGAAGAGCCACACAATGACCGCCAGCAGGAAGGAGAAGTAGACGGGCAGTGGCAGGCCAAAGAGCTGTGTGGTGGCGATTTGATTGAGGAACTCCGGTGCCCCTGCGATGACCTGGGAACCTGAAACGGCCAGGGTCAGACCTGTAATGACCGTACCCATGCCAAGGGTGGTGATCATTGAACTGATGCCAATCTTGACGATGAAGTACGAGTTCAGCAGTCCCCACACCATTGTGGAGCCCAGGGCAATGGGGATGGCGATTTCTCCGGGGAGTCCCATCTGTACATTGAGCACTGCTAGGACGATGGAGGACCATGCGATCATTGGGCCGAACGAGAGATCGAATTCGCCGGCCGCGAAGGGGATGACCAGGCCAAGGGCAGCAATGATGAGGACGCTCTGGGATGATGTGACCACGCGAAGGTTCTCGAACGTGAAGAACGTTTCCGGGGCTGCGATGGAGAAAAACGCAACGACGAAGATGAGCACGCCCAGAACGGCGTATTTGTAGGTCAGACGGCGGAAGAGGGACTCCTGCGGGATGGCTAGCTTCGCAGGTCGCGGTGGAGTGGACTTGGCAGCGGGGTCCGGTATGGATCGTTTGTCAACGGCCTCATCCGGGCCGGCGGAAGGCAAAGACGTCTTGCTCATTGGGCTTTCTCCCATCACATGAAGTGGTCTGTATCGGCGATGACGGAAGCCACGCGGGCGCCTGCCACCTCGAGTTCTACGGTGTTGTTGGATATCAGCGCGATCGGCTCACCAAGACCGACTGCGACAAAAACTTCCGGCCCAGGACGAGGCGCTGCGTCCAAGGCATAGAGTTCCGCAAGAGGACTGCAGCAACGGATTGCGTCTGCTGTGATTCCCTCCGCTGCCTGCCGGACCGTATCGGGGGCCGGAACAGTTCCTTCCTCCACGGCCACGCCGTCGCGAAGCATCCGAAATGTAGGCTCCGCTTCGGTTTGTGTCAGTGAAATGGAAGAGACCAGCCGTGCCACTCCGCCATTGACGGCAACCAGATCCGCTGTCTCGATTGCGCTGTCGTCGAAACGGCGGCTGGTTACTTCGAGGCCTACTTGCAGCTTTCCGTCTTTGGCCTGCACACCGTTGCCGCGGAGCGCCTGCCGCAAGCACTCGGGGCTTAGAAGCAGTCCGACGACGCCACGGACCAGCAAAGGGACCGAATCAGTGGGGATTCTCGCTGGCGTGGAAGAAACCATCCGTTCACTCAGAATCACCGGATCCCCGGATACCCGGTCCTGCCCAATGAGCACGGCGCTGTGGTCGCCCCTTGCCATACGACGACGGATTACCTCGTCACGAACAAGCCGAGCATCCTCGATGGAGAGGCCAGGGATCATTCGGCTCAACGGAGTGATCCTTCGACGTTGAATGTCTGAGGACATGACCAGATCCGCGAGCCTGCGGAGCTCTCGACCTGTGAGCCGTGCGCCTTCTTGGGGTCGCTGTGGAGCTTGCATCCAATTCATAGCGCTACAGTATTGAGGAGCCGGTTAACCGACCCGAAACCGTCACTCCGGTTTTTCGAGAAATACGTTAACGCACCGGCTCAGTTCCCGTTCACTGCCGCTGGTGCCAGGAGTTAGACGTGTCAATGGAGCACACACTGCCCCTTCTACGGGGCAAGGTCATGCCTCCGCCGCTGCCCGAAATCTTTCTGGACCGGCCGCGGCTGGACATGTCGATTCAGAGCAGGCTAGACGCTTTGCCGGTGCTGATGGTGTGTGCAACGGCAGGCGCAGGCAAGACCACAGCGGTCCGTAGTGCACTCAAGAACGACGAACGTACGGCGTGGTTAACCATTGACGCTGCCGATGCTTCGCCGGGCCGGCTGCTCACTTACATTGCGGCTGCCCTCGCTCCCTTTGCCGCTGAGGTCCCCGAGCTGGTGAAGCTTGCGTTGTCTTCCCAGGCACCCCACGGCGAAGTCGCCGGCCTATTGATCGAAGCCCTTGTGGGGGAGTCCCGGACGACGCTTGTCCTGGACCAGTTGGACCGCATAGCGGACCACGCCAACGCGCTGGACGTTATCGACCATCTAATGCGCTTTGCGCCGTCGAACGTCAGGATCATCCTGATCTCGCGCAATGCCGTCACGTTTCCCTCCAGTGCAGTTCCCGGGTCGGAGCGGCTGGACTTCCTCATCGATCGCGAGCTTGCGTTTACCCAGGATGAAGCTGGGGTCGCGCTTGATATTGCCGGCGGTTCAACTGACGACATTGATGCCGTTATGGAATCAACTGGGGGATGGGTGGTGGGAGTTCTCTTCGCTGGAACCACAGCGAAGCCCATCAAACTCGCACTTCAGCCGGAGATTGACCCACTCCACGCGTATCTGTGGACGCATGTTCTTCAAGGGTTGGACGACGAACTGAGGGAATTCGCGATTTCGACTTCCTTGCTGGCCGCTGTCGACGCTCCACGTGCTGCGGCTCTTGGACTGGAACGTACCGAAGGCTTCCTGACGGAATTGCGAGCCCACCGAATCCCGGCCGTTTGGGTGCCTGGCGGCAAGACCGTCCGCTATCACCCGGTTTTGCGGGATTACCTCTTAGTGCTTTTGGAGAGGCGTCCCAGAGCCGATGTGGTGGCCTTAAAAGTCCGTTTCGGCAAACTGCTGGCGTCAGAGGGTTTCCTGATTGAGGCCACGGAAGAATTGCTGTCAGTTGCCGCGTACGACCAGGCATTGCCCTACGCCGAACAGGCCATTGGCACGTTAATTGATCGTCGTGACTATGACGTGGCCGACAGGTGGCTCGATGCCCTGGCCGGTCACGGCCAGGCCGCACTTAGCCCACTCACGACGGCGGAACTGATGCTGGCCGTCGCACGTGAGGAATACTGGCGCGGCGTGCGCATAGCCGACCAATTGGAGGCCTTGGGACAGCGAGAGGCGCTGGCCCGGAGCTCAAGCAATGCCGCAGCGATGATGATCTGGTGCTACTATCACGCCTGTCGCACGGACGACATTACCAGGGTCCTGACGGTTGCCCAGGATGGGCCGGAACTTGAAGCGGCAAGGTACCTCCTCACGCTCATTGACGAAGAACCAGCAAATCCCTTCCCCTCCTCAACAGCTGGAGTGTACGTCGACGGACTCGTTCTTCGTCTCCGATACTGGCGTGGCGAGCTCGCCGCGGCATCAGCTCCAACCGCGAACCCGGCGACCGATGCTGTGGTGGCGCCGTGGCGCGTAGCTGCCCTGCGCGCTGTCGGAGAACTGGACGAGGCTCATCGGCTGTATGAGCGGGCCCAAGCGGCGGGTGTCTTGACTGCCGGGCTCCGGGCAGTGGTGGGGGCAGAGCTGTTTACGGACATGGGACGCGAAGATGACGCCCGCTCATGCATCGCGCAGGGCCGTGCTGAGGCACGGCGCAACGGTTCTGTAGTGTGGGATCTTTTCTCCCAACTGACCGAAGCCAAGCTTGAACTCAGGCTCAAGCACGATCCCCTTCGAGCCCGTCAAATCCTCGAAGCCTTGGAAAGGCACGAGTCCTCCAGGGCTTATCAGTCCACGGCAGAGCAGATCGATGTCTGGCAGGGTCTCTGCCATCTCATTCTCAGGGAGTACGAATCTGCCCGTGTCAGGCTGCGGAGGGCCATGGATTCGATGCGCGTCTCCGGACGGGTCTTGGAACTCCCGATTGCTGCTGTCTACTTGGCCGAAGCGGCTTGGCATTGCGGTGACGAGAAGACGTCCGACCTTGCTTCGGATATTGCGCTGGCAGCGGCGCGCCAGCAGGGCACAGATGAAGTGATTCTCCGGGCACTCAGGGAGTTCCCGGAGGTTCTTTCACGACGACTTGATGGCCTTGCCACCAGCGACACTGATTGGCATCGGCTCGGAAGCAGGATACTGAACGGAGAGTCCCGCAAAGTGCTCTCCTCCACGGTCATAGTTCAGCTGCATGAGTTCGGGAACCCCAAGATCCTCATCGGTGGTGCCGAAGCGAAACCGCGAATCGCAAAATGCTATGAGCTTCTGGCCTACTTGGCTTCCGTTGGGAGCATGACGGCCACGCGACCGCAGCTGTTGGACGCCTTGTTTGATGGACGCGATACGAACACATCGCGTTCATACTTGCGGCAAGTCGTTCACCAGCTCCGTTCTGTGCTGCCCGACGGTGTCGGTCCGTTCATGTCGAGCGATACCATCGGCCTTGCGGAGCATGTTTCAGTAGAGAGTGATGCAAGGCGCTTCGAACAGGTGGCCCAACGCGCGCGGAGCAACGATCCGAGGGCAAGACTCGAGGAAATCCAAGCGGCATTGCCGATCTTGGGTTTAGGTGACTACCTCCCGAAAGCCAAATCGGAATGGTTTGAGGGCCGCCGTGCAGAAATCCAAGGGGTTTCTGTGGCATTGAGGCTCGAAAGCGCCCAGCTTGCATTTGACCTCGGTGCGTATGCCCAAGCCGATGATTTCGCCGCCTCGGTTCTAGCGGACGAGCCGCTGAGGGAAGTCGCCTGGCGGTTGCGCATGCGAACGGCATCGGCTTTGGGGTCTTATGACGACGTGCTGCTGAAGTACACAGAATGCGTCACGGCCTTGGCCGCCATTGGGACCCAACCAGCGCGCGAGACGAAGGCCCTCCTCGACCAACTGCGATAGAAGACGGCAACGGAGCGTGGAGGAGCCATCGGACTCGTGGCCAAGGCCAGCCCGGACCAGCCAGTCTCTAATGTCACCAGAGACGGCCGACGCCTCCACAAGGAAATGCCTGGGGAGATTCGCCGAGCGGGGCTGGCGTCAGGTGATGGCAGTTCCCCCATTCGATCTATGGAGGATGGATCAAAGAGGCACATCAGGTAAGGACCGCAGACTCGGATAACCATTTACGCTGAGGACTTCAGTGCAGCGGTCGACTACTTGCGCTCTTTGTCCTTCGTGGACCAAGAACGTATCGGTGCCATCGGGATCTGTGGCAGCGGCAGCTTCGTCCTCAGCGCGGCGAAGATCGACCCACGCATCAAGGTCATTGCCACGGTGAGCATGTACGACATGGGAGCTGCGAATTGGGACGGACTTCTCAAATCCGTGAGTCTGGAGCAGCGTCAGAAGTTTATTTCGAACGCTGCCGCGCAGCGTGACATCGGGGAAATGGGGCTGTGCTTACCGTCAGCTAACCTCGGCAGGGAAGCCGATCCCAGGTGTTGGCCTGGGTGCACTACGGCGCTTCCACCCGTGGCAAGGGCCCACCGGGCGCCGAACTCGGTACCGATCCAACCCATCTGCGGAGCTCCAAGGGCCGTGCCGCCCTGAAGCACGGCAAGGTGGAGCGCAAGCACCCGGCCTCGCAGTTGAGGGCTGACGGAGAGTTGGATGCTGGTGTTTCACACGTTGAGGAAAGTCATCGACGAAAGGCCCACTGGAACCAACACCACGGCGTAGACCCAAAAAGCCCCCAGCAAGTCGCCCCGTTCGGTTCCAGCACGATGCGAGGTAGGGGGAAAGAATCGAGTCCGTCAGCACGCGGGTCGGTTGAGGACGTCGCTGGACACGCGTTGCTTGAGCAGCGATCCGCCCGGGCCCGTCAGCAACTTTCGGTTCTCCACCACGACGGTTCCGCGCAGCACGGTCATGCTCGGCCAGGCAGCCACCCGGTAGCCTTCCCATGGCGTGTAGTCCGCCTCGTGAAGGTCCGTGGCCGTGATCTTGCGGTCTATGGTGGTGTCCAGCACGGCCAGGTCTGCGTCGCTGCCGATGGCGATGACGCCCTTTTGTGGGTACAGGCCCAGGATTTTCGCAGCGTTTGCCGATGTGATGTCCACGAAGCGGGTCAGGTCCAGGCCCCGTTTCTTAACGCCTTCGGTGTATGCCACTGCCATGCGCATCTCGACGCCGGCGTGGCCGCCGGTCGCGTCGAGGATGGTCTTGCCGCGCGTTTTCACGTCCAGGTCGGTGCACACGCCGTCGGTGGCCAGGGTGCTCAGTGAACCGTCGAGCAACGATTCCCACATCGAGTCCCGGTCTGTCTCGGACTTCAACGACGGGTACGTGTGGTAAATTGCTCCGTTCTCCTGCTTGTAGTCCTCAGCTGTGAAGTAGGCGTAGTGCGGAAGGATCTCCCCGTACACCGCCTGGCCGCGGCCGCGTGCCTCACGGATGGCATCCACGCCTTCGCGGGCGCTGACGTGCATGAGGTAAATGGGGGCCCCCACATGATGGGCGAGGGTGATGGCCCGCTGGAAGGAGAGTTTTTCGGAGAGGTTGTTGTGGGCGTGGTGCATGTACTCGAGGGCGGTCTTGCCCTGGCGCTGCAGCTTCTTGTACGAGTACATGACAATGTCGTCGTCCTCAGCATGGACGGCAAGCATCGCGCCAGCGGCGGCCGTCTGCTCCATCAACCCCCACATGTTGCCCAGGTCCGTCTTCTGCTTAGGCCGCGAGGGCGTCGTGTTTGTCATCCACACCTTATAGCTGCCGTGCCCGTTGGCCACCGCGTCCGGGACCTGCTCCAGGACCTCGAACGGGATCTCCGGCTCCTTGAAGGTGCCGTGCAGCGCGTAGTCCGTGTAAGTGGAACCAGCCCACTCGGCCGACTTCCGTGCGAACGACTCGGACAGTTCGTCGCCCGGCTTCCAGTGTGCAAAGTCCACCAGAGTGGTGGTGCCGCCGTAGATGGCGCCCTCGCTCACGCGGTCCGGCCCGAAGCACATGATGCCGCTCTCCGCCGCGGTGGGAAGCACCGAGTTTGTGTGCACGTGCGGGTCCACGCCGCCGGGCACCACCAGTTGGCCTTTCAGGTCCACGACGCGCCGGGCTTCGTCGGGTGTGCCCACCCCAGAGGCACGGAGCGACACGATCTTGCCCTCCGAAATGCCGATGTCCAGACGCTCGGCACCGGAGGGGGTGACGACCAAGCCATTGGTCAGGAGGAGATCAAACATCGGAGACCTGCGCATTCGTAGTGTCGGAAGAATCAATGGTGAAGGGTTCGGTGCTGAAATACCTTGAGGCCAGCGTGACCTTGGCAGAGACCCGGGCGTTGACCAGCTGCGAGACGGACACGTCCGCGGCCGCGCTGAGCAGCATCGCGGTCTTCTCCCGCGACCAGTTCCGGTCCGTCTGAAGCAGCTCCAGCATGTCGTCCAGGGCAAGCCTCGCCGCTTCGTCCAAGGTGTCGCCGTCGCCGATGGTGATGACGGAACCGCCGCTGAGGACCACCGGTCGCCGGATGCCGGTGTCAGCGTCCGGAACGGCCGTCCTGGGAATCACGGTGCAGGAGAGCCGCACGCTGCCTTCAACCTCGACGGCGGTCAGCGAGCACTCGCCGTCGCCCTGCGCCGCATGCAGATCGCCGGCGTACAGCATCGCTCCGGTCACCTGCACAGGGAGTACGACGGCGGACCCCGCCGTCACGTCCTTACAGTCCATGTTGCCGCCATGGATTCCTACGGTGCTGGAATTGGGGCCGGCGCCAACGGGCGCCACCCCGAGCTTGCCCACCATGGGCCGGACGGGGATGGTGATGCCGTCGTCGAACAGCACCTGGCCGTCCACGATCTCCACCACGCGGCCGGAGCGCCCAAGACCTCCCGTGAAGCCGCCCCGGCCGGGCAAGGTGACCATTGCCCCGCGGCCGGCGATCCTGATCTCGTGGATGTCCACGCGTAGCGCATCGCCGGGATTTACTCCGCGGATGGCCACAGGTCCGGTGACGGGAATGGACAATTTCTCGTACTCACCGGTCTCCTCGAAGAGGCCGCCGGTGAGCAGGCTCCGTGCGTCCAGCCAGAAGTGCTCGCCTTGGTTGACCTCGAGGACTGGACCGGCGCTCGCCTCAAAGGACAATGAGGCGTCCTCGTACCCGGCGCGCGCCAGTTCCCCGCGCGGCACCACCTGCAGCGTCTGCGTTTCTTGCATGGGTGTCTCCTTTCAGGACGGGTAGACGGGGGTAGCCCAGTTCTGGTCCGCGGCCACGCGTCCTATGACGGCCTGCCGGTACAAGTCCTGGAGGCTGCGGGTGATCTCACCGGCAGTTCCCTTGCCAATGGTGGTGCGGTCAACGGAAGCGATGTGGTTGACCTCCGCGGCACTGCCGCACACAAAGATTTCGTCGGCCGAGTACAGCTCGGTGCGGTCGATAGGACGAATGTCGACATCGATGCCCAGCTCCGTGCGGGCCAGGTGCAGGACGCTGTCCCGGGTGATGCCCTCGAGAATGCTGTCCGTCACCGGGGGAGTGCAAAGCCGTCCCTGGCGGACCATGAACACGTTATAGCCGGCGCCCTCGGCAACGTGTCCGTTCTCCGTGAGCAGCAGCGCCGCGTTGTAGCCGTTGCGCTTGGCTTCCAACAGGGCGAGGCGGCCGTTCTGGTAATTGGCAATGGACTTTACCCGGGGCGGCATGGACCGGTCCGAGAGGCGGGCCCAGCTGCTGATCTGCACGTCCAGGCCTGTGGAACCGAAGTAGTTGCCCATGGGAATGGCCGCCATGAAAACGGTGGAGGGGCCGGTGTCTTCCGGCTTGCCATCCTTGGAATCGACAAACACTTGGGCCCGCATGTGCAGATTTCCCCGCAGATCGTTTGCCCGGATCAGTCCCAGCAGCTGATCGCCGAGTTCGTCGATGTTCTGCGGGCCGTCGATCTCCACCACCCTCATGGAGTCGATCAGACGTTTCATGTGGTCGGCCACTCTGAACGCGTACAGCTGCTGTTCCTCCTCGCTCCAGTACGCGCGGAACCCTTCGAAGACTCCGACGCCGTACTTCAGCGAGGTGCTCAGCACATGGAGGCGGGCGTCGGCGTAGTCCACCAACTCGCCATCGTGGAGGAGGTACTTCACCGGCTGGCCCGGGTCGGGCTGCGGGGTGGCTACTGCGGCTGCTGTTTGTTGAAAGTTGGGCATCGGGTCCGTTCCTCATCTGTTCCGTGGGTGCTGGCGGCGTCGAAAGCACCTGAGCTTCATCACAATCGGTACATGCTCACTATATTGAAGTCACTTCACTGTGGTGTCAATGGGGTTCTTGCTGGCAATCAGCGTCCCCGGGGCCCGCGCGAGCCTCCGGCTGTGGCCGGTAAGTACGTCGACTGACCGCGACAACTTTGGGGCTGTCCCCTGATTTTCCAGAAAAAGAGTGCAATTCGTCACACTTGGCGCTACAGTCACATTCAATAAAGTGATGAGACTTTGATATGAGGCGGTTGCCCATCAAGGTCCGAACAGGGAGCTGAACATGCAACAGCCACTGGTCCTGAAGCAGGACAATCTTCAATACATTGCGAGTGGACTCATTGCGAGCAGCTCTGGCGTCTGCCTCGCCTCAGACATCGTTGCCGGCCGATTCCCAGCGGGGGCCCGATGAGCATCCAAGGACTTCCGCGCACCTCACCCGGCCTTCGGGCCACGACGTGGGCCCGCCGCGGCCAGATCCTCCTGGTCGGCCGGTCCAACACCATTATGGCCGTCATTGCGGTGGCCATTATTGTAGGGCTGCCTCTTCTGGCACTCGTGGCCCCGCTGCCGCACGATCCCATGCGTCCGGACACCGAAGCGATCGGCATCGCACCGAATGGGACGCACTGGTTCGGCACCGATGGAAACGGGATGGATATCTTCTCCCGGACCATCGAGGCCGCGAAACTGGACCTTCCAGTAGCCCTCGCGGCTACGGCATTGTCGCTGCTCGTAGGCGTCCCCCTGGGACTGTTTGCCACGAGCGGTCGGCTGGGCGAGGCAATCATGCGCGTCATTGACGCCTTCGCCGCACTGCCGATCATCGTGATCGCGGTCGTCTCCATCAAGCTCATGGGCGGCGGTGCAACGGACGTGGTCCTGGCGATCGCCATAGTGGCGGCGCCCAGGTTCGTTCGCCTGTCCCGGGCTGCGGCCATGGCCCTTCGCTCCGCGCGCTATGTGGAGGCTGCGGCGGCGATCGGGTGCTCGCCGGCCCGCATCGCGTTCAACCACATCTTCCGCAACGCCTACGGCGTGGTTCTGGTGCAGGCAACACTGACGGCGGCCAACGCCCTGGGCACCATCGCCGCATTGAACTTCCTCGGCGTGGGAGTCAAGCCGCCCACACCGACCTGGGGGGCCATGATCAACGACGGCGTCAGCATGCTCATCCGCGGCGAATGGTGGGCGGCCGCCTTCCCCACAGCCGCAATGCTCCTTGCCATCGGTTCACTCAATGTGATTGCCGGAGCAATCGAAACGAAGATCGAACGAGTGGAGCGGGCACGATGACCATAGGACTTCACGTGCGGGACCTCGTGACGGAGTTCCATTCCCGCGAAGGTGTGACACGCGCCCTCCACGGCATTTCCTTTGATGTCGGCAGCAATGAAATCGTGGGCGTCGTGGGTGAATCAGGTTCGGGCAAGTCCACTGTGGTGCGCTCCGTGGTTAAGTTGCTGATGCCGCCGGGGCGGGTCATGGAGGGCACCGCCGAGTTCCAAGGACAGGACCTGATTCGCCTGCCGGAACGGCAGATCCGCCCCATTCGGGGCAAGGAAATCGGCTTCGTGGCGCAGAACCCTTTCAGTGCCCTGAACCCGGTGGTGCGCATTGAAAAGCAGTTCTCGAACATTGCCAGGGCGCACGGGCTTAAGGCCGACGCCGAAGCGCGTGGGCGGGCCCTGGAACTGCTGGCCTCCTCCGGCGTCAACGATCCAGAACGCGTCATGCGCGGCTACGCGCACGAGCTCAGCGGCGGCATGGCCCAGCGCGTTGTCATCGCCATGGCCTTGTACCTCAACCCCAGTTTGGTCATCGCCGATGAACCGACGACGGCGCTGGACCTCACCGTGCAGCGGCAGGTGCTCGATACTCTGACCCGGCTGACCAAGGGGAGCGGGCGGTCAATGCTCATCGTCACCCATGACCTGGGGGTGGTGGCCAACTACTGCGACCGCGTCCTCGTTATGTACCGTGGCCGCATCGTTGAGCAGGGTCCGGTATCCGAGGTGTTCGTTCGGCCCCAGGATCCCTACACTGTTTCGCTGCTCAATTCCGTCGTTCAGCCGAAAGCTGTCCCGGTCAGCGGGGTGCCCCGCTCTGGCGACACGACGCTTCCTACCGAACTCTCCGAATCCAGGAGCATCTGACCATGCCCATCATTGAATTGAAGGATGTCCGGAAGTCCTTCCGGACGCCGCAAGGACTGCCTGTTGCGGCAGTTGACGGGATTTCCCTCGCCGTGGAACGCGGCGAGACGTTGGGGATCATTGGCGAAAGCGGTTCCGGCAAGTCAACCCTCGGCCGCCTGATCCTCAGGCTCATTGAGGCCGATTCGGGCACGATCCTCCTTGAGGGCGAAGACATCCGTGCATTGTCGAAGGCTCAGCTGCGGAACCGGCGCCGGCGCTGGCAGATTGTCTTCCAGGAGCCGTTCGCCTCCTTGAATCCCCGCCTGACCATCCGCCAGATTGTCGAGGAACCCCTGATCGTTGCGAAGACGTACGGATCCAAGGCCGAGCGCCTGCGCCGGGTCATTGACACGCTGAAAGAGGTGGGGCTCTCGCCGGATTTCCTGAACCGCCGCCCTGCCAATCTTAGCGGCGGTCAACAACAAAGGGTGGGAATCGCCAGGTGCCTCGTGACGGACCCCACCTTGGTGGTCCTCGACGAGCCGACGTCGTCCCTGGACCTGACTATCAGGGCATCCGTCCTGCAGATGCTCGCCAGGCTACAGCTCGCGAGGCGACTGACCTACGTCTTCGTCTCCCACGACATCGAGACCGTCCGGCACTTCTGTTCCCACGTGGCTGTCATGCACCGTGGCCGGTTCGTTGAAACGGGCACTACGGATGACGTTCTCTCCCGTCCGCAGCAGCCCTACACGCAGGCGCTCATGGCCGCGGCAATGCCTCCCATCCCATACGTCCCTGAAGAAAGGGAGGCGTTGGCATGATCCGCTATGTCCTGTCCCGCCTTGTCATTGCCTTCCTGCTTCTCCTGGGGCTTATCACCCTGAGCTTTGGGCTGGTCTCGCTGCTTCCCGGGAACCCGGCCGTTGCACTTCTGGGTGAGTATGCCACCCCGGCAGACATCGCCCGGATCAATTCCCAGCTGGGCCTGGATAAACCATTCTGGGAACGCTACTTGGAGTACATGGGCCGCACCTTGAGCGGAGACCTGGGAAATTCATTCTTCACAGGTAGCCCCGTGGCAGGGGAGATCTGGACCCGGCTGCCCAACACCCTGGTCTACCTGGTTCCCGGCCTGGTCCTTGCCCTGCTCATCGGTATGGGCATGGGCACACTGGCGGCCTACCGCTACGGGCGGGGAGCGGACAAGGCCTTCACCGCCGGCGTCTCGTTCCTCATGGCCATGCCGGAGTTTGTTCTTGCCCTCCTCCTGCTGTTCATCTTCTACCAGCAGCTCCACCTGGCGCCCGCTCCGCTGGGCATGCTGTCCAGCGCCGACATTCCACCACCCAAGGTCACCGGATCCCTCGCCCTGGACGCCGTGATCGCCGGTCATTGGGGAACGGTGCAATCCATCCTCAGCAGGGCCGTCCTGCCCATCATCACCATGGGCCTGTTCTTCGCGGCCCCGTTCGGGAAGACCGTCCGGACCGGCCTCCTCCAGGTGCTGAATTCACCACAGATCGAATTCGCCCGGGCCTGCGGACTGAGGCCGCTACAGGTGTTCCGCTACGCACTCAGTGATGTACGCGGGGCTCTGATGACGTACATGGTCCTTCTGTTCGCCGCGGCCCTCAGCGGAGCGGCCATCATCGAAAGCGTGTTTTCCTGGCCCGGCGTGGGCGGCTGGTCCCTGGACGGCGTCCTCAAGGGCGACGTTCCCGTGATCCAAGGCTTCGTCCTCATCATGGGTGCCACGAGCCTCCTGGGCTATGTGCTGCTGGACGCCCTCATCACCCTCCTGGACCCCCGCACGCGTCACAACGTCATACGTGGCGTGAAAAGCCCGTCCAAGCTGCGCCCCGCGGCGGAGCCGGCCGCGCAGCAGGGCTAAAGCCCGCGCCGCAAAGAAAATCCTTGACAAACCCTCGATATTCAATAGATTGAAGATATGTTCACTTCATTGCATAAAGACAAGTTGACGGTCCTTGGCGGAAGCATTCCGCTCGACGGCCGTGTGAGCTGGGTTCCGCAAGGTGCAACAGGATTCCAGCCGTCCAACGCCTACCTCCTGAGCGAAGGCTCCTCCAGGCTCCTGGTCGATTCCGGCCTGGCCGTTCACAGTCAACGGATCCTGGACGACCTGGCAGGGCTCATCGGCGAAGGCGGGGGATTGTCCGTCTTCTTCACCCGGAGCGAGATGGACTGTGTGTCCAATCTTGAACCCATCGCCGGCAGGTTCGACATCGAGCGGCTCTTCACCGGCGGGGTCATCAACCCCTTCGACGCCTTCGATGACGTGAGCCGCCTGGCCTTGCGGGGACGCCGCCACCAGATCGACGCCCAGCGGACCGAAACCGGCGACTCCATGGCCCGTGCAGCCGAGATCGAGATTGCTCCGGGCCGGGTGCTGGAAGTCGAATCGCCCCTGCTGCGCCTCCTGCCCACCTTCTGGGGCTGGGACAAGGAAACGGGCACGCTGTTCACCTCGGACACCTTCACCCACGGCCTCATGAACGGGCCGGAGGGCCAGCGGATCATCGACTCCACGGTTGAGGACACCACCACGGTGGAACAGGTGGCCGGCCACCTGTACGCGAAATACGAGTGGATCCCGCGCTCCACCTGCGAGCCCCTTCGGGAGTGGCTCCAGGACAAATTCGACACACTGGACCCCGAGGTCATCGCCCCATCCCGCGGCTGCGTCCTGAAGGGCCGCGATGTGGTGCGGCGCCACCTCGATTTCATGCTCGACGCGCTCACCCCGCAGTTGGTTTAGGAGACCATTATGGAAGAACAACTCGTAGAAACCATGAGCAGTGACCTGCCCCGACGTGTCGCGGACGGCGTCACGTGGATGAGCTCCTGCCTCCCCTTCCACCTGGCGGACCGGGTGATCCACGGCCACAACTCCACCTACCTGGTCCAAGGCGAGCATTCGTCCATCCTGGTGGACACCGGCAACCCGTCCAGCTGGCCCATCATTTCCAGCACGCTCGACGAGCTGCTGGACGGCCGCCGGCTGACGTACGTGTTCCCCACGCACCCCGAACTTCCCCACACAGGAAACCTGCCCCGGCTCGTGGAGAAGTACCCGGACGTTCAGGTGGTGGGTGACATCCGCGACTACCACCTCTTCTACCCACAGATCGTTCCGAACCTCCACGCAAAGGTGCCCGGGGACCGGATCGACCTTGGCGGGCAGGAGTTCCTGGTGGTGGAGGCCCTTATCCGGGACTTGCCCAACACCCAGTGGGGCTTTGCACCCGGAGCAGGCGTTCTCTTCACCGCCGACGGCTTTTGCTACATGCACCGCCCCGAACTCGACGACGAAGACCCGGTACACCTCCCGGGTGAATGCGGACTGACCACCGGCGAACTGCAGGTGCCTATCGCCGTCGAGAATGCTGCCTTCTTTACCGGAAGCGCCCTGTACTGGGCACGCTTCGCCAACGATGCCGATGCAATCTATGACCGCGTTCTTCATCTTATTGATGAGATTGGCGTCAAATCCGTGGCCCCCACCCACGGCAACTTCATCAGCAACATCCGCGACGTGGAGCCCATCATCCGGGCCGGCCACAAGCAGGCTTACCGCTACGAGACTGTTCAGCCGTAGCTTTCCCCAATCAACGGAGTCACTGTTATGAAACGTCTGCGTTTGATCACCGGGGGCGCTGCTGTCGCCCTCGCCACGTCCCTTGTTGCCTGCGGAGGTTCACCGCAGGCAACAGTCAACCCCACCATCGAAAGCGTTGTTGTTGCGGTGGGATCCCTGCCGGACAGCCTCACCCCCTCACCCTGGGGAGGCAGCGCCTCGCACGTAGTGCTCAGCGGCCTCGGCTCGCAGCTCCTCGAGTACAAAGCCGCCGCCAGCGACGGCCAGACGTGCCCCGCGCCGTCCACGGAATTGAACGGCCGCCTGGCCGAAAGCGTCAAGCCCAGCCCGGATGGCACCGGCGTTGTGGTCACGCTCCGCAAGCTCACCAGCCAGTTCGGGAACACCCTCACGGCCGAAGACGTCCGGTGGAGTTTCGATATCGGCATGAAGCGTCAGCCGGTCATGAAGGGCACGCTGAAGAGCAGCGGCTTCAACGTGGACAACCTCGTCAAGGTGATCGATGACAAGACCCTCCAGCTCAACACCACGGCGCTGACCTCCTACACCGAGGAATCCCTGCAAAACAACCTGTTCTACGTCCATGACAGCACCGAGGCCAAGAAGCACGTTACCGCGGAAGACCCTACGGCGAATACTTGGCTGTCGAAGAACCTGGCCGACTACAGCGGCTGGAAGCTTGAAGAATTCACGCCGGGCGCCTCACTGACCGTCACGGCCGATCCGGCATGGGAAGGCACCCGGGGGACGGTGAAGCGCGTGTCCGTCAAAGCGGTCCAGAGCACCGCCACCCGCAGCCAGCTGGTGGAATCCGGCGAGGTCCAGGTGGCCAACGGCTTCGAATACGACCAGTACAAGTCCCTGGAGAAGGCACCGGGCGTCACCGTCCTCAACTGCCCCAGCCAGACCCGCGACACGATGATGATCAACACCAAAACCGGTCCGCTGGCCGACCCCAAAGTCCGCCACGCCGTATCCATGGCCATCGACCGTGAAGCCTTGATCAAGGGCGCCTACGCCGGCTTCGGCGAACCGGCCGGATCCATCTTCCCCATGGTGGAGGACTCGGCGATCTACAAGTTCAACAAGGATGAGGCCAAGAAGCTCCTGGCCGCGGCCGGGTATGCGAACGGGTTCCCGATGACGCTCAGCTACAGTGCAACCCGTCCGGGCCCGGTGGCAGCCAAGTCGGCAGTGCTGATCCAGTCCATGCTCAAGGACGTCGGGATCGACGTCCAGCTTCAGAACGTGGCCAGTTCCACGGACTTCTCCACGGCGCTGCTGGAAGGCCGCTACCAAGCGGTGCTCTACTCGGAGCCGATCGTGATTGCTGACCCCGCGTTCTACAGCTACGCGTTTTACGGAACCGGCGCCCCGAGCAACACCACCGGGTGGTCCAACCCGGAGTTCGACAAGGCACGCAGCGAACTTGCCGCCACGCCGGACTCGGAGGCGGACAAGCGCAGCACGCTCCTGAAGAAGATGACCTCACTTGTGGACGACGGCGCAGCCATCCTGTCGCTCGTCGAAACCAGGGGAGTGCTGGTCACCAAGACCGGGCTGTCCGGGGCTGTGCCCCTCACCAACGGCCAGATCCACTTCAACGCCCTCGGCCGCTAGGCCGCCGGCAGTCCTCGGGTGGTGCCGGCGTCGAACTCGGCCGGCACCACCTCGCAGACACACCCTCAAAGAAGGAACCTCCCATGATTGAAATCTGCGGAAAGCAGGTCCGTGACACGCTGCAGGAACTGCTCGACCCGGCCACCACCGCCCTCGTGGTGATCGACATGCAGGAAGGTGCCGTGTACGCCGGCGGCGCCATCGGCGACTCCGGCCACGACTTGAGCATGATGCCCGACGTCGCCAAGCGCTGCGGCCAGGCCATCGAATCGGCGCGGAAGAACGGCGTTCCCGTCTTCCACATCCGGGTCGAAAACCTGCCCGACGGCGGCAGCTCACCTGCCGCTTGGTTGCGGGCTTTGTACACGGCGGCCAACGGCCGGCCCATTGATTTGGGCAAGCTCAGCCTCAAGGGCGATCCGGCCACGGAGTTCTGTGCCGAGTGCCGGCCCGAGGACGGCGAAGTGATCATCACCAAGCGCCGTCCCAGTGCGTTCGTAGGCACGGAGTTGGCACTCCTGCTGCGGAGCCAGGGCATCGAATCCGTGGCCCTGGTTGGCGTCTCCACCGGCGGATGCGTCGAGGCGACGCTGCGGGACGCGGTCCACAACGACTTCTATGCCGTGCTCCTCGAGGACGCCGTAGGCGCCTATGACACGGTGGTCCATGACGCCGCACTGACCGTCATGCGGGCACGCCACGATGTCTGCACACTGGACGAGGCCATCGCCGTCTGGGACTCGGCCAGCGCCGCCTAGGCCGGCCGCTTCGGAACACGCCGATTCGGAAAATCAGAGAGGAGAAAGTCGTTGAATCCACACACAGCCCAGGCAGCGTCCGCCGTCAACGGCGCCCAGAGCCTGATCGGTGACCGCATTTATCGCCTGGGAGCGGACATCTCCCTGGACGGGCAGGTCAGCTGGTGCCCGCCCGGCGTCCACACCATCCAGCCCGTCAACTGCTACCTCATCAAGGGAAGCGCCGGCTCGGTGCTCGTTGACACCGGCATCCGGCTCCACGAGGCGGAGATCATCCGGCAGCTGGAATCACTGCTCGAACCAGGGGAACGGCTCGCCGTCGTGCTCACCCGGACCGAGATGGAATGCTGCCTAAACCTTCCCGCCATCGAGGCACGGTTCGAGGTCGAATCCGTCTGGTACACCGGCGGGATCACGGTTCCGAGGACCTCGGCGACTCCGCGGCGCATCATGGTCAACCCGGGAGACTCCCTTGACGTGGTGGTCATGGACGGCCTGACGCTGGAGTTCGTCTCGCCGCTGATGCGGCTCCTGCCCACACTGTGGATCTTCGATCCGGCCTCCGGGGCTCTCCTGACCTCCGATGCCTTCACACACGGCTCGTATGGCAGCGCACAGGCGGCCGCGGGTTTGCAGAAGTTCCAGTGGTTTGCCCAGGCCGATACGCGCGGCATTGCGCAGGACGTCGAAGACGTCATCAAAGAACGCCACGTCAGGGCCATCGGACCCGGCTACGGCGAACCGTTCCTCGGCGAAGGCCAATGTGCGACGGAAGCCACCGCACTGGCCGAGGCCATCAGGAAAGTGGGCATCCAATGAGTCCCGACCGCACTCCCGGCCGCGTCCTCGCCGACGGCGTCCACTGGCTGGGCGGCTGCCTGTCGGCCAGCGCCGAAGGTCAGGAAGTCCACTACCATGTCTCCTCATACCTGGTGATCGGCTCCGAAGCGTCGATCCTGGTGGATACAGGCGATCCGGCCCACCGGGAGACGGTGTTGGCGCAGCTGGACCGTGCATTGGGCGGGCGGACGCTTGACTACATCTTCCCGACGCATCCGGAGATCCCGCACGCGGGCAATCTCCCGGCACTGCTGGCCACATACCCCTCGGCTGTGGTGGTGGGTGATGTCCGCGACTACGCCCTCCATTTCCCGGAGTACCGGGAGCGGCTGCAAGCCAAGGCCGCGGGCGAGTCGCTGGATCTCGGCGGCAGGGAGTTCCGCTTCTTCCCGGCGTACATCCGGGACCTGGAGAATACGCTCTGGGGCTACGACGCGGGTGCACGGATCATGTTCGTCTCCGACGGCTTCTCCTACATCCACGACATTCCGGGACCGGAGGACGACGACGAACCGGTGCACCTGCCTGGGCAGTGTCGCCTGCTCTCCACCGAAATGCCTGAGCCGCCCTCAGTGGAACAGGCCGCCTACGGCACCGGACGCGCGCTCTACTGGACCAAGTTTGTCGACGTCGGTACGGCGTTCCAGGCCATCGAGGACACCCTGGAGTCCTATCCGGCCCTGATGATCGGTCCCGCCCACGGAAACGTGATCGACGACGTCGACAGCATGCTCAGGACGTCACTGGCCGCCCACCGGAAGGTCTACGAAGGGCAGGCGCTCTGACGTGAAGTCTTATCAAGTTAATGAACAGGCAAGGAGAAGCCAATGCGCGATCTGATTGGATACGGCGAGAACCCTCCGGTTGTCACCTGGCCGCACGGCGCGAAGGTTGCTGTCTCCGTGGTGCTGAACTACGAGGAAGGAGCCGAGAGCTCCATCGAAGCCGGCGACGAGCGGGACGAGGACGTCTCGATCTTCGGCGGCTGGTCCGCCGACCCCACACGGCGCAGCCTCATGAAGGAGTCCTTCTTCGAGTACGGCAGCCGTGTGGGCATCTGGCGCTACCTCGGGATGCTGCGCGAGTACAACGTCCAGGCAACCGTCATGGCCTGCGGCGCCGCCCTTGAGCGGAACCCGGACGCCGCCCTGGCCATGGTGCGGGACGGCCACGAGATCTGCGCCCACGGCTACAAATGGCGCGGAACCGTCGGGATGGAACCGGACGAGGAACGGCAGGAGATCCGCAAGTCCCTGGCCGCCGTCGAGGCCGTTTCCGGAGTGCGGCCCGTGGGCTGGTACGTCCGTGAGGGGATCACGGAGAACACCCGCACCATCCTGGCCGAGGAAGGCGTACTGTACGACTCGAATTCCTACGCCGACGACCTTCCGTACTATGTGGAAGCCGGCCCGCACAGTCACCTGGTGGTTCCGTATTCGGGCGACACGAACGACGCCCGATTCTGGGGCAATGGCAGCCTTGGCACGGGCGAGGACTTCTTCAACGTCCTGAAGGACTCGCTCGACTGTCTTCTCATCGAAGGCAAGACCGTGCCCAAGATGATGTCCGTTGGGCTGCATCTGAGGATCGGCGGCCGGCCCAGCGTGGCCCACGGCGTGCGCCGCTTCCTCGAATACGCCCTGTCCCAGCAGGGTGTGTGGTTTGCCACCCGTGAGGAAATCGCGCGCTGGTGGATGGCGCACCCGCCCGTGCCGGCCAAGACCGAAGCCGCCTTGGAAGGTGCGGCATGACGCCCGCAGGAGAGACAGGGACGGCCACGGTGGACATTGCCCGCCTGGTCCACAACGTCCACGAGCAGGGCTTCATGGCGTTGGACAAGATCGGGCTCAACGGGCAGCGGGACCAGGGCCTGGTCAGCACGCTCATCTCCCGGGAACTCAGCGGTTCGGATGACCTGTGCGTCAGCTGGGGTAAGATCCTGCCCGGCCAGCACCACCTGTGCCACCACCACCCGGACGCCTCAGAGTTCTACGTGGTCCTGAGCGGAACACCCGTGGTCCACCTCGGCGGCACGGACTACCGGGCAAAGCCCGGCGACGGCATCTACGTCCCCCGCGGAACCAGCCACGGACTCACCAACGACGGCGACGAAGACGTGGAACTCATTGTCGGCGTCAGCAAGCCCGCGGACTGGCAGTTCGTCCCGGACGAGTAGCCGCCGCACCGGCACCAGCCGCTGTCCCTTCCGCGACGCCACCCCGCGCCACCACCTCCAGGAGGAACATCCCATGCCCCAGGAACCAGCCGCACCGCTTGAGCGCAGCGTCGGCATCATCACTGCCGATCCCACGCCAACCCTGCTGGCGCTCCTCGCCCATGCCACCGTGGACTTCCTGGTCCTCGACGCCGAGCAGACCGGGATCACCATCCAGCAGTGCGCCGATGTGGTGCAGCGACTGGCTGGCTCCGGAGTGAAGGTGGCGGTGCGGGTGCCGGACCTGGCCACGAACACGCTGGTGGCTTTCGCCAACACCGGTGTGGCGGAGATCGTCCTCCCGCAGCTCCGGACTGTGGACGAGCTGGAACGCGCATATGAGGCCACGCACTACGCTCCGGAGGGATCAAGGCCGAGGCAGGTGACGCCGGCCTCGGGCTACGGCAGGGACTACTCCTTGGCTCCCGTGATATCGGTATTGTTTGAGACGGTGGAAGCCGTGGAACGCGTCAAGGAATTCGTCGGCAGCCAGGCTTTCGGCGGGGGCTGGGTGGGTCCCACGGATCTTGCTGCCGACCTGCTCCGGCACGGGCATGGTGGGCCGGAAGCCTTGCGCGAGGCCATCGAGCTTGTTGTGGACGTGCTCGCGCGCGCTGGCTGCAGCATCGGACTTCCCGCGCCGGGGATGGCCGCCGCGGCCAGCGTTTTCGACCGCGGAGCAGACCGCTGTGCGGTGTATTGGGAGAAGGAACTCGCCTCCATTCTCAGCGGCTACGCCGATCTGAGGGCCGCATGAGCGCCGTCGGCAGAAGCGGAACGCCTGTCGAATCCAGGGCCTCCAAAATACCTCCCACGCGAAATCATCTTCGATATACTGACGCAAAACCAAGGACTAATGAAGGAGTCGTTGTGGAAGCCACGGACACAGCCAGCAGCGAAGCAACCGGGTCCGTGGAACGCGACTTTTGGATCGCCCATCTCGGCACGATGATCAAACAGCAGCGCCTCGGCCGGTTCACCGTGGAGGAGCTCGCCGAACGTGCAGGCGTCAGCGCGGGGCTCATCAGCCAGATCGAGCGCGGGATCGGCAACCCGTCCTTTGCCACCCTCCTGCGCCTGGCAAACTCCCTGGAACTACCGTTGTCCAGCATGTTCACGGATCCCAACGAAGGTCAGGACCACATGCTGGTCCGCAAGGCCGACCGTCGCCGGATCGAAATCCCCTCGCAGGGCATCATCATGGAGCTGATCGTTCCCGACTCGGAGCGCAAGCTGGGGGTCATCAGCATGACCATTCCGGCCAACTTCGACGGCGCCCACGTTCCGCACTCCCACGAGGGCGAGGAATGCGTCATCCTCCAGGCCGGCACGCTGGTGGCAACCATCGGCGGACAAGACTTTGTGCTGGAAGCCGGCGACAGCCTGACCTACGACGCCTCCCTGCCGCACTGGTGGAGCAACCACACGAATTCGGCCGCGGTGATGCTCGCCATCTCCACGCCGCCGTCCCTCGGCAAGGCGCACTAAGCGTGGGCGTTCCCGGGCCGGGGACGCGGCTGGGACTCCTTGTCCCCTCGAGCAACTCGAACGCGGAGACACTCACGGCATCGATCCTTGCGGGGCAGCCGGACCTAGGGGTCCACTACAGCCGCTTCCGCCTGCCTCCGAGCCTTGATGACGCGGTGGACCTGGGCGTTCTGGGCGACGCTCCGGCCTTGCTGAACGACGCCGATTTGCAGGCGGTCGCGTTCCACGGAACCTCGGGTTCATGGACGGGGCTTGCCGGCGACCGGGCTCTCTGTGCCGAGCTCAAGGCGGTTTGCAGCGCGCCCGCGACCACCGCCTCCGTGGCCGTCGCCGAGGCGCTCAGTGCGCTGTCTGCGAGCCGGATCGGTCTCGTCTTTCCGGGCCCCGAATCCATCGCTGCCGGGATCCAGCGCGAGTACTCCGGCTACGGCTTCGACGTGCGCGCCGTTTCGGTTCCGAATGCCGTCATGAGCAACCCGGAGATCGCCCGTCTGGACGCTGCCGCCATCGGTGCCATGATGCGCCCGGCCTTTGTGGATGGCCTTGAGGCGGTGGTGTGCGTCGGCACCAACCTGCGCTCCGGCTACCTTGTGGAGGCCTTCGAGCAGGAGTTCGGCATCCCCGTTGTGGACAGCGCCATCGCTACCTTGTGGCATGTGCTTCACCTGGCGGGCGTTTCACGCCCGATCCCCGGGTGGGGTGCGCTGCTGGCAGCGCACTAGCCCGACGGCGACGGCGCCCTATGACGCTGGTGACCCGTCCGCCGTCGTCCGTTTCCAGGCATTCACGATCTCTTTGCGCGTCGCGAACCAGACTGCCTTGCCGCGCGCATGGGCCAGGAAACGGTCGAGGGCGGCAGCGTACGCCGGGCGTCCGATCAGCCGTGGATGGAGCCCGACGCTCATCATCGAGGGGCCGCCGCGGGGGTCATCGAGTTGCAACTCCAGGGCCGCGATCAGGTGGTTCCCGAAAGAGGCTGCGGTGGGGAACTGCCGGAACAGCCCGGAATCGTTGGTGTCTCCTGCGTAGGGCAGTACGGGGAGCGGTGGATTGTCCGGGCCGGCGCCCCAGTGCGGGAGGTCGTCGTTGAAGCTGTTGGACTCGTAGGTGAATCCGCTCCCGGCGAGCACGCTGCGCGTACCAGGCTTGAGTCCGTCACGCGAATACCAGCTCGTGGGAGCCTGGCCTGTGCTAGCCCTGATCGCGTCGCGGGACGCGAGGATGAGGCGTTCCTCGGCTTCGTCGTCGAGCTCTGTGTGCGTGTCCCATTGGTGGCCGTGGTCAGCGATCTCGTGCCGGTCGCGCACGAGTGCCGCCGCGATGTCCGGATTCAGGCGCAGTGCCATGGCGCAGCAGAAGGCGGTGGCTCGGACGTCGTGTTTCTGCAGGATCCGCAGCACCCGCCACACGCCGGCACGGGCGCCGTATTCGAAGGCCGATTCCAGGGTGGGGTTCCGTGTTGCTGAAGCGGGCGCCGGAATCCAGTGCGCCCCGAGGTCGTTGGCGGTGTCGCCGCGGGGAATGCTTCGCTCGGCGCCCTCTTCCACATTGATGACGAGGGAAACGGCCACGCGGGCGTCGCCTGGCCAGCAGAAATTCGGCGGAGTTTCGCCATATCCGATGAAATCCCGCTGCGTCTGTGGCAGTGCCATCAGCTTCTCCTTCCGGGGGTTCCGACGCCACACTCTTGCGGCTATAGTGAAGCAAACTTCGATATGATGAAACTAGCCGAGAGGGGAGCGAATGTCTACGCTTATTCGCGGAGGCACCATTGTCACGGGCTCCGGGAACACCGTCATCGAGGCCGGTGCGGTGGTCATCCGCGACGGCCGCATCGCGGACGTCCTCGACCACTGGGGTGCGGGCCGGGAGTTTTCCGGCGAAGTTATCGACGCGTCGGGAAGTGTCGTGATGCCCGGCCTCATCAACAGCCACACCCACGGCGTGACCCCCGGCGCGCTGTTCCCCAGTGCGGCAACGGCACTGTCCGCGGAGCGGTGGATGGGCAACCTGGACAGGCACCTCCTGGCCGGAACCACCACCGTCCTGAGCCTCTGTGGCTTCGCATCCATGGACGACGTACGCGAAGCCGACCGCCGGCACGCGGTGCATGTTCGAGGCGCCACCACACACTTGCCGCACTGCCTCCACGCGGCGGAAATGGCAGACGGGCATGGACTGACGGCTGAGGCCCGCGACCTCACCGTTGAACGCATGCTCGACGACGGTGCCGTCGCCATCGGCGAACTGGGTGGGGGCCAAACGCTGGGCGGCGGAGGCCAGGATCTCGTCTACATCCCCGCAGCGATTCACAAGGCTTCCGGGATACCCATCACCATCGACCAGGCGCGGCGCATCAAAGAAGCAGTGGTGGGCCGTTTCCTCGACGTTGGCGCGCTCAACGTGGGCGCACTGGCCGAGGCGGCCAAAGCGGCTGGCCTCGCGGAGGCGTTCACCGCAACCCAGCTCGTCACGCTTGTCACCGACTCCGTGATGCCCTCGTTCCTCCCGGCCATCGAAGGCATCCGGGAAGGGGTCCGGGCGGCGGCGAGGTTTGGCGTGCCGGCCATCGTTCACAGCGCCTCGGCCACCGCCGGAGTGATGCGTGAACTGATGATGGAGCCCGACGGCAGCGGGGCCACCGTGATTGCCGCCCACGTCAACCACCCCTCCCATACCCCCGACGAAGCCCGCGAGCTTGCCATCCTGGGCCGCAAAATGGGCTGGCCCGCCGAGGCTTCGGTGTTCGATCTCCTGCACCGCAAGCACACCGTCACCACACGCGAACACTGGGACCTGCTGCTCCGGGAACCGGCACTCATTTCTGTCATCGGCACGGACTACGGGCACGACGGCGACCACGACGAGCTGATCTCCGCGGTCCAGGACATTGTGGCCCACGGTCATCGCTCTCTGGCTGGCGCTGTCTCTATGGCAAGCTCTGCCGTCGCGGACCTCATCCCGGGCATCGCCCCCGGAAGCGGACGGCTCGAGGCGGGCCGCGTGGCGGACGTGGTCGTGGCCCGGATGGAGGACTTCCGCGATGTGCAGACCGTCCTGGTGGACGGCATCTGCGTGGTCCGCGATGGACAACTCACCCTGGAGGCCCACCGATGAGCCACGCAGTTGGCAGCGAAGCAGCATTTCCTGGTGATTCGGCACTGAGCACAGGGCAGCTGGCGGCCATCCGCGAGCTGGTGGGGAAGGACATCGCCCTGGAGGACTTACCTGCACTGGAAGCTGCGTACCGTGACTTCCGGGCCGGAATGGCTGAACTGAAGGCGTCCTTCGAGCAGCTGACACGTACGGCGGAACATGAGGTGACACCGTGACCGAACCCTGGGAGCTCGGCATCGCCGAGGCCGCCGGTCGCCTCCGAAGAACGGAATTGTCGGCTGTCGAACTGTTCGACTCCGTCCTGGACCGGCTCCATGACACCGAGGACTACGCGCACGCCTGGGCTTTCGTGGACGAGTCAGGAGGGCGCGAGGCGGCCCGCCGGGCTGACGAGCAGGCTGCGAGAGGGCACTTCTGCGGCGGCCTCCACGGCATTCCGCTGGGGGTGAAGGATGTGATCGACGTCCGCGGGATGCCGAGCCAAGGCGGCTCCGAGAGCCTGCGGGGGAACATCGCAAAGGACGACGCCGGCGTCGTACACCAACTGCGGGCCAGCGGCGCCGTGATCCTCGGCAAGCTGCAAACCCATGAGTTCGCCTTCGGGCAGGGGACGCCGCCGTCGCGGAACCCCTGGGATCCCGATCGGTATGCTGGCGGCTCCAGCGTCGGCTCAGGAGTCGCCGTCGCCGTTGGAAGCGTTCCCGGGGCCCTGGGCACGGATACCGGCGGTTCAGTCCGCAACCCCGCGTCGGTCAACGGCCTGGTGGGGCTCAAGCCCAGTGCCGGCGTCGTGTCTTCCACAGGAGTCCTGCACGTCAGCCACACTATGGACCATGTGGGGCCGATCGCCCGGAGCGTGGGAGACTGCGCGGTACTCCTGGACGCGATGGTGGACCCACGGGCGCTCGCCCGGCTCGGAGGGCCAGTCTCTCAGCGGATTGGCGACCTGCCTGCTCCGTTGCGGCTTGGCGTTGATCGCGGCATGTGGTCCCAATGGGGGGTCGCGGCCGATGTCCGGGCAGCCGTGGAAGGGGCACTGGCCGTTCTCACGGATCTTGGGATCGAGATCGTGGAGCTTCGGCTTCCCGAGGTGGACCTCGCCCTGCATGCCAGTGTGGCGATATCACTGTCGGAAGCGGCCCACCATCACCGCGAGCGACTGGGAAGCGCCGCCCAAAGATACCTGCCTGCCACTCGGATCATGATCGAAACGGGTGCCCTCGCCTCCGAGGAAGAAATCCTTTTGGCATGGGAGGTACGGAGGTACCTCCA
This sequence comes from Paenarthrobacter sp. NPDC092416, assembly GCF_044755025.1. Lineage (NCBI taxonomy): Bacteria > Bacillati > Actinomycetota > Actinomycetes > Micrococcales > Micrococcaceae > Paenarthrobacter > Paenarthrobacter sp. NPDC092416. Next base: position 16,799 of record NZ_JBIVQG010000005.1, on the reverse strand, counting down.
AGGCTTCATACCGGACGCCATGGCCAACGCAGGAGTGGCCGGCTTGGTCTCGCCCACGCTCCCGGCGATCGCGCCTTTTGTGGCATCAATGTCTACCGAACTCACCGGCTCCACAGGCGGGGGCTCACTGGCAGCCGCCCTTCGCATGCTTTCTGTTGCAAACCTGACCGGCATGCCCGGCGTCAGTGTGCCTTGCGGGTTCGCCAGCGGGCAGCCCATCGGAATGCACATCATGGGGCTCAAGCACTCAGATGCGACTGTTCTTGCCATCGCGAACGTCTATGAGCAGGCCGCTCCATGGCGCACATGGGTTCCGGTCAAGACACTCCCCACTGTCACTGGTTCGAGGTCACCCTAACTGCGTCACTATTGCTGCTTTGGGCTGGTCATGCGGGTGTGCGCCCAAAGGCTCATGAGATGCGTATTGGAGGCGTTGCGATTATGAGGTTCTTCTCCGGGAGTGGTCCTGCGCTTCGGTTGGCTGCGGCACGCACCGTTCCTCGGGGCGGCGTCGACCGTCGACCGCAACGTGGACGGGGCGAACCCGGCCGTTGTCCCATTGCAAACAAGAACCGCGTTCCCTCAATGGGAGAGCGCGGCTGTTGCTCGGAAGGCTGAATTGGGGGTGCGCAGAGTGTGCACTGGGCCTCGGACTGGGCCGTACACGGTGCTGGAGCGGCCCTGATTCCGCATGTTTCCGCCACTTCCCAGTATTTGCAAGGCCGGGAATCCCGTTCGAGTCCCACGTCGGGCACCATGTTTTCGCAGTTCAGGGGCCTGGTGGTGGCTCGGCAAGGTTCAGTCGTGGCAATCAGGCCAGATTTCGGATCCGTCGTCGTGAATGCGGTCGCCGCAGGTCCATGTTTTCGGTGTCGACGCGGTACACCACACTGTGGCCGGGCAGCTGATTCCGCTGGATACGCGAACGTCACTGGCTCCGCAGGAGGGTCGGCAGACGGGTTGGTGCGCTGCTATCCGTTTCATTTCAGCGCGCCCCGCGGACCGAACGCCATGGCGGATGCCTCTTTCAAAGGTGCTGCCTGATTCATGGCTCCTCCTGCTCCCGGATTCTTGCCCATTGCCTGCCGCGTCAGTGGCTCACATTCCCGGGCTCCCTCTGGATTAACCATGACGTCCGTGGATCAAGAGCAGCTATGGTTTTCCATAGCCTTGGCGCAGTTTTTGGGCAGGAAAAGCGCATTCGGAGAGTGGTCCTTGAGTGCTGTCACGTCCGCGATGGCAACTGGGCCAGCGATGGTGTGGGGGAGTGGGTCCAGGGGTTGGGTGGTGGACCCGCCGCCGGGCGGGGCACGCAGGCCGCGGGCGCAGCGCCTCAGCAGGGAGCGGCTCAGGCGGAGTCCGACGACGTCGCGCGGTGGCCGCGACACGGGCAGGGGGCTGGTACAGCGGTCCAGGGTGCGTCATATTTCGCATCAGCTGCTGCAGCCGATGTGTCACAGATCGGGCGTGGGCGGTGTCTTCATGTCGTAGGACCTAGAACCGACCCGCAGGAGGAGTCATGACCAGCAGGATCCCGGCCGCAGAAATTACCGGTTTCTACGGCGCGATCATCAAGAAGTTCAGCGCGAAAATGTTCGGGAAAGTCCCGGAATCGCTGGGCGTCATGTGGCACAACCAGCCCGTCCTCAAGGCATCCATGGGCTTCGGACAGAAGTTGCAGAGGTGGGACAGCTGCGATGAGTCGCTGAAGTCCTACGCTCACATGGCCGTGGCCTCGTTCGTGGGCTGCAGCTGGTGCCTGGACTACAACTACTTCATGGCGCACAACCACGGCCTGGACCTGGAGAAGGCCCGGCAGATCCCTTGCTGGCGTGAGTCCGAGGCCTTCACGCCGCTGGAGCGGGACGTCCTGGAGTATGCCGAGGCCATGAGCTCCACGCCCGTCTCGGTGACTGACGGGCTGTCGGCCCGGCTGCTCGAGCAATTGGGCGCGCCGGCGTTGATCGAACTGACCAGCGTTATCGGCTTCGCCAACCTCACGACTCGCAGCAACGTGGCCGTCGGCATCGAATCCGAGGGATTTGCGGAGTCCTGTGAGTTGAAGCCGCTCGCTGCGCGCAGCGGCGGAGGGGTAGCCTGAGCGGCATGAGCAGCCTCAGTGTCTCTGACAGGCATGACCCGTTCGTCGCCCACCGTGGCCTGCTCTTCACTGTCGCCTACGAGATGCTCGGCTCCGCCGCGGATGCCGAGGACGTAGTGCAGGAGGCTTGGCTCCGGTGGGCTGAACTCGGTCCGGACGCCCGCGCAGGCGTCCGCGACCCGCGGGCCTACCTCGTTCGCACCGTCACCCGCCAGGCGCTCAACCGCCTCCGCACGCAGTCACGACGGCGGGAGGATTACGTCGGGGAATGGCTCCCCGAGCCGCTACTCACCGTGCCGGACGTCGCCGAGGACGTGGAACTGGCCGAAAGCGTCTCGATTGCTATGCTCACGGTCCTTGAATCACTCACCCCTGTGGAGCGGGCGGTCTTCGTATTGCGGGAAGTTTTCGACGTGCCTTACGGGGAGATTGCCGAGGCAGTGGGTAAGACAGGGGCAGCAGTGCGCCAGATCGTCAGCCGTGCGCGGTCTCACGTGGCCGCCCGGCGCCCCCGCGTGCGCGTGGACCGCAGCGAGCAGCAGGAAGTCGTCGAACGGTTCCTGGCGGCGGTCACCACCGGGGATGTGCAGGGGTTGATGGACGTGTTGGCCCCCGACGTCGTATTGATCGCCGACGGCGGCGGAGTCGCCCAGGCGGTCCGGGTGCCGGTGTACGGAGCAAAGAAGGTGACGAATCTGTTGCGGAACTTCCCACAGGCCGCGCTCAACCCGAAATTCGCGCTGCTCTGGCTCAACGGCGGCCTGGGCATCCGGATCGACGACGAAGCAGGAGGTCCGTCACTCATCAGCTTTGTGGTGGAGGACGGCAGGATCGCACGGATCTTCGCCATGCGGAACCCGGACAAGCTTGGCCACTTGGAGGAGGAGACCCTGCTGGTGCGTTAGCAGCTCAGGGCCTCGATGGCGATCTCGGGCCAGTCGGCGTGGCTTTGCTAACCGGCGGCAGCCTGAAGACGTCATCTGAGTGCCTTGCCAGGTGTTTCTTGGATGCGCTTCCGTCCGGTGCATCCATTAATGCAAGATGGCGCCAATCTCAGCTCGGACCAGTCGCTCGTTGAGTTCGCCAAGGTCCAGGTTCAGGACGGCTCTGAGAGCGCGCGCCATGTTGGGGGCTGCGGCAAGGAATTCGGCTAAGGCCGGATCAGATTCCAGCTCCCGCGCGAGCTTTTCCTTGATGTCGTCCGCGGTCCAGTGGCTGTCGGTATGTTGACTTGTGAGTACAGTCCTCGTGTTCATGGTCCTGTCCTTCGCTGTGCCCAGTGTGTTGGCTTTGCTATACGCCACTGTGTCGGGCCGGGCTCAAGAATGGGTCAGGCAAAAGGACAGATTTGATAAAGATTTGCCTAGGTTTTCTGCAGAGACCTATCTCATGCTGAAGAACGGCCAGGCCAATGGCCCGACCGTTCTTCAGTAGCGTGGACCCCTAGAGGGGTTGGATATTCTCCGCCTGAGGACCCTTCGGGCCCTGGGTGATCTCGAATTGGACTTTCTGGTCCTCTTCCAGCGAGCGGTATCCGCTCGATGCTATTGCTGAATAATGCGCAAACACGTCCGGACCTCCGTCGTCCGGGGCGATGAATCCGAAACCTTTCTCAGCGTTGAACCATTTGACTTTGCCTGTTGCCATGCCTGTTTCCTCCACGGGTTGCTGGTCGGTCCCGCTCCTCGGATTGCCGTCCCTGCCACTCACGCAATCGAGCCTATGGGTCAGTTCCAGAGCGGGCAACACCCTCACACGGAACTATGTGCCCAGGCGTCCGCCGCGGCTCCTCGACGACCTCAGCCCCTGCGACGTAGGCTTGCACCGTCGCCGTCGCGGACCACCTCGGTGGTCCAGGGCGTACGAGTCCGGTCACAACAACTGCCTTGGGACAAATTTAAGGAGGCTTGAACACGATGTTCACGAAGAAGGGTGACGAGGCCGTTCTCGCCAAACTCCGTGAGGCGCCCGCAGAGTACCGGGCCATCGGAGAACGCCTGCACACCATTATCCGGGAGAGCGCACCCTCCTTGGAGCCGATCGTGCGCTGGGGACTTCCCTTCTATGTGAAGGATGGCAAGGACGTCTGCTACATCAAACCGGATAAGGACTTCATCGCGTTTGGCTTTGGCGAAGTGGTGAACCCCGCACGTGAGGAAGGCGCACACATGCACCCTGTCGCGTGGACCATCACCTCGCTGGATGCTGCGACGGAGGCCAAGATTCGCGCACTCGTTGAGAAAGCGGTCGCCTGACACAGGCGAATCATGTCGAAGCCCCCTTGCTCAAGGTGCAGGAGCGAGATGCTGTTGCCGTGGGCCGCGGCTGTAGCCCCGGCCCACGCCAGCAGCGACTAGGGGAGGCGGATGGGTTTGAGTTCTTCGAATCGGTCGCCTGGGCCCGGGTTGTCCACCGGGCTGGAGCCGCCGAGCTGGTTCATGACTCCCCAGACGGCGTTGAGCCCCGTGGTGACGGCGCCGTCGGCCCAGCCGCCGGTCCAGGAAACGTCGTCGCCGGCGAGGAAGATGCCCCGGTGACCGGGTTGGTGGTCTGCTTGCATGAAGTGCGTGTATAGCCGTTCCTGGTAGCGGTAGTGGCCGGGAAGGTTGTCGCTGAAGGCGCCCATGAAGTTGGGGTCGTCCTCCCACGAAACCGTGATGGGATCACCCACGATGTGTGAGGCGATATCCACCGTGGGGTAGATCTGCTTGAGGGAGTGGAGCATGAGCCGGACGCGCTCGTCGGCGTCGAGTGGCAGCCATTTGAGGGCGTCATCATTCCATGTGTAGGACAGACAGATCATGGCGGGTTGGTCCGGGCCGTTGTCCAGCAGGTACGTTCCGCGCGTGAGCCGATCGGTGAGGGTGGTGCTCATGATCTGGCGCCCCGTTTCGGGGTCGATGTCTTTCCAGAAGGGACGATCCACCACCACGAAGGTCTTGGACGACTGCATGTAGTGGCTGCGTTCAATCGCTGTCCACAACTTGTGGCTGAACAGGGATTCGTCGACGTCGATCCTCGCCGAGAGCAGCCAGCTTTGGCAGGTTGCGATGACAGCCGGATATGCGCTGGTTTTGCCCCAGCGATCGGTGACTGAAATGTCCCCGGGGGTGGCGTCGTCGTTCGTCAACCGCCGCACCGCTGCGACGCCCGGGCGGGGATGGCCGCCATGGAGCGAGGCGAGGCTCGTTCCGGCGGGCCAGTGCGCCATGGTATCCGGGGAGTGCTGCCAGAGACGCTCGGGGACGAGCTGCGCACCGCCAACAATCCGGTGCTGGTCGGCGTCGGCGTCCACGTACACCACGCGCAGGATTTCGAGGAAGGAATCAGGGAAGTTGGTGTCCCAGCCGCCGGTTCCGAAGCCTACTTGGCCGAAGGCTTCCCGGTATTCGAAGGGCAGCGCCGAAAACGCCTTTGACGTTGCGAGATAGCCGGAGAAGGACACGTCGTCGAAGCGCGGCACCAGGTCATTCCAGAGCCGTTTGATGGTGGGCAGATCCCGGGCGCGGATGGCTTCCTGCATGGCAGCGAAGTGCGCGCGTTCTTCCAGGCAGTCGTCCCATGCCGCGGCGACATCGCCGAAGAACTGCGGCAGGTCAGCTGCGGTTTCGGCGTAGTGGGCTGTGCCGCCGAGTTCGATCACGGTGCTGCCCGCTGCCGGGGTCAGCGGGTTGGGGAAGGGCTGGGTCTGGATTCCGAGTTTGTCGGCGTAGTGGAAGAAGGACTGCCCCGAGCGGGGGAATCGCATGCCGCCCAGGTCGGCTACGGGACCGGCCTGTCCCTCCGGGCGTCCGGCCCGCAGGCGGCCGCCGATCCGGGAGGATTCGTAGATCACCGGTTTGAGGCCCATCTTCATGAGCTCGTAGGCGGCTACCAGCCCTGACAGTCCGGCACCGATGACGGCGATCTCCGTGCCATGGATTTCTGGCGGCACGGAGCCGAGGCCTGCCGGGTGGGCAAGGTATTCGTCATAGGGGAACGGGAAATCCGGGCTGAGCATGGTGATGGTGTGCGCCGCAGCGGTGGCGGCGGACGGGGGTGCAGTCGGAGTGCTGGTGGCTGCGATGGTCACTGGTGTCCTTAAGGGGTGTTGAAGACTGTGGATCGGTGGGTGCAACGGGCCAGGTAGTCGGTGTCTTTCCTGGCTTGGGTCAGGGTCCTGAGGTCAATGTCGGCCACGATGAGCTCGCCGTCATCGGCCGCTGCTGAGAGGTGGCGGCCGTAGGGATCGGCGATGGTGCTCAGGCCTGCGAAGTTCGGGCCCGCGTGGTTGGCATAGGCGATGAACAGTTGGCTTTCGAGTGCCCGGGTGGGGATCACCATCGACGGGACCAGCCGGGTATCGAACGGCTGTTTACCTGCAGGGCCTGCCGCCCGCAACGGGACCGCCGTCGGAACGCACAACAACTCGGCCCCTGCCAGGGCGGCGGACCTCACGAACTCGGGGAACTCGACGTCGAAACATATTCCCAAGGCGATCTTCACGCCGTTGAAGGTCACGACGGCGGGAGGCTGGGTTCCGGGGGTAAAGACGGAGTTCTCGTCGAGGCCGAAGAGGTTCTGCTTGCGGTAACGGGCCACTTCAGTCCCGTCTGTGTCGAAGAGTGACGCTGAGATGTAGTGCTTGTCGTTGTCATGTTCCACGGTGGATGCGACGAGTCCAATGCCATGTTCGACGGCGATCGCGGCCAGTTGCGCCCGGTGCGCTGCCCCATCTGTGCCGTGGATCAAAGTAGGAGCGTAGCCGCTGGTGAACAGTTCGGGCGTGACCAAGAGGCTGGCCCCACGCTGGCGTGCTTCGAGGGCGCGGGTGGCCAGACGCCGAAGGTTCTCCGCTGCCGAGTTGACCAAGCCGGTGGCCTGGAGGACAGCGACGCGCAGCGTTGTCGCTGAAGTCGTCACTCCGCACCGTCCAGTTCTCCACGGCAAAGCCTTGCCACTACTTCGGTGAGAAGGTCGACTCCTGCGCAGGCGTCGGCGTCGTTGGTGTATTCGCGTTCGTTGTGTGAGATCCCGTCGGCGCTAGGGACAAAGAGCATGACAGTGGGGACGATGTCCTTCATATTGATGGAGTCATGGCCTGCAAGAGTGAAAACGGGGGCGCTGCTGAGCTGCAGCTTCTCAGCGCATGCGCGGGCGAGCTCGACGCCGGCCGGCTGGTAGGGGAGCACACCCCAGGCGTGCGACTGCTGGACATCAATGGAGACGTTGGCCTGCCGCTCAACGCGAGAGATCCCTTGGTGGAGCATCGCCGTTGCGGCTGCGAGTACTTCCTCATCTGCGCTGCGCAGATCCATCACCAACTCAACCTTGCTGGGAACCACCACCGGGGAGTTGGGGTAGACATCGAGCTGTCCGACGGATGTGTGCAGCACTGCATCCGGGAAGGAATCGGCGATTTCCCTGAGCAGGACAACCACCATGGAAGCGCCGAGTAAGGCATCCTTGCGGTCGGCGATAACGGTGGACCCGGTATGGGCCTGCTCTCCGTGGACGGTGGCCGTGTACTTGGCGGCCGCCCAGCAGGAGTGGACCAATCCGATGGTGGTCCCGGAGTCTTCCAGGGAGCGGCCCTGCTCAATGTGGATCTCGGCGTAGGCGGCTGCCTCCGGCCCGGTCCCAGTGCCCAGGTGTCCGATTTCGTCGAGGGCTTCGGCCACGGTGATACCTTGCTTATCCTGCACGGCCAGTGCTTGGAAGGCTGGAAGTTTCCCGGTGTAGACGGAGCTGCCCATCATGGACGGGGCGAAGCGGCAGCCCTCTTCGTTGAACCAGTCCACGATCGCCAGGTTGTACTTCGGCGCTTCCTCCCTGTTGGTGGAAGCCAGTCTCCGCCCGGCATGCAGGGCAGCTGCGACACCGTACGCGCCGTCGTATTTTCCAGCGGTTGGTTGGCTGTCAAGGTGCGAGCCGACCAACACGTAGGGGGCGCCAGGGGTCCATTCGATGAGCGCGAAGACGTTGCCCACTTGGTCGGTTTCGGTCCTGAATCCGTACTGGGCGGCCAAGGACGTGAACCACGTTCGTGCCTGGGCATCTGCTGCCGTTGCGGCTTGGCGGTCCACTCCATGACCGGGTGTCTCGCCGATGACTGACAGGCTTCGGAAGTCGCGGAGGAACGCTTCTGAATCTGCGGTGATGGTGGTGGCGGTGGTGGCGGTGAGGCTCATGGCGTGGTGCCTTCCTTGCTGGTCTCGGGTGCGGGGCGGGCTGCCGTTGCAGTGTCTGCTGCTGGTGCGGCGATGCGTGGCAGCGCATGGCTGCCGGGGTTGGTGAGCGCGATGTCATTGACGCGCTTCCGGACGGCGAACCACCCAGCGATCAGTGCCGGGATGATGACGCCGAGGGCGGCTACGGTGTAGGTGCCTACGGGGAAATCAAAGAGCATGAGCACCAGGACCCCACCCAGGAAACCCAAGGTCAGGTAGGACGTCCACGGGGCGCCGAGCATGCGGAAGGATGGGCGCTGGAGTACGCCGCGTTGCGCCAAGCGGAAGAGTTTGAGCTGGCAAAGGATGATGGTTGCCCAGGTGCAGAGGATGGCCAAGGCGGTTGCGTTGAGGGCGATTTCGAAGGCCATTGCCGGAACCACGGCGTTGAGGGCCACGCCCAGCAAAGTGAAGGCGGCGGTGAAAAGGATTCCGCCATAGGGCACTCCTCCTCGGCTCATCCGTTCCATGAACTTCGGTGCGGCCCCGGACTGGGCCATCGACCGGTAGATCCTGCCCGTGGAGTACAGGCCCGCGTTGAGGCTGGACAGGGCCGCTGTCAGCACAACGAAGTTCATGACATCGCCCGCGCCGGGGACTCCGATGGCCGTAAAGAACGTGACGAAGGGGGATTCGCCGGCCTTGTAGGCGTTGAAAGGCAGCAGGAGGGCCAGCAGGGCTGAGGATCCAACGTAGAAGATGGCGATGCGGAAAATGACGGCGTTGACGGCCTTGGGCATGACTTTCGCCGGGTTCTTCGTCTCACCTGCTGCGACACCGATCAGGTCGATGCCAGCATAGGCGAACACGATTCCCTGGACAATCACGACGGCGGGCAGCAATCCGTTGGGTAGGAGACCGCCGTTGTCTGTGATCAGGGAGAAACCGGGAGTGTGGCCAGCCACGGGAAAGTTGCCCGCGAAGAAGATGCCGCCCACCAGGAGGAAGGCGACCAGCGCGCCCACTTTGATGACGGAGAACCAGAATTCAAGTTCGCCGAAGAGTTTGACAGAGATCAAGTTCACGGCCGTGACGACCGCCAGCGCCGCCAGTGCCAGCACCCATTGGGGGACGCTGCTGAAGGCAGTCCAATAGTGGAAGTAGACGGCGATGGCAGTGATGTCCACGATTGCCGTGAGGGCCCAGGAAATGGCGTAGACCCAGCCCGAAACGTAGGCGGCTTTTTCGCCGTAGAACTCCCGGGCGTAGGACACAAAGGAACCCGACGACGGTCGGTGGAGGACCAGTTCGCCCAAGGCCCGGAGGACGAAGAAGGCGAAGACGCCGCAGATGGCGTAGATGATGGGCAGGATGGGGCCGGCCGACGCGAGTCGTCCGCCGGCGCCGAGGAAGAGCCCGGTGCCGATCGCCCCGCCGATCCCGATCATTTGGACCTGTCTATTTGAGAGGCCCTTCTTGTATCCCGTTTGCTCGTCCGCGCGGACAGTGGTGGTCCGTTCCTGGACTGGGTCTGCTGTGCTCATGGAAACTCCTGGAATGTGATTGCCGCCACTGGGCGACAGGTATCGATCTTTCCAAGAGAGTGAGGGTCCGCCAATGACGCCAAAGAGGGGATTCGCAGTCAAAAAATGTACGAATGTACAGTGCTTTTGTCATAGCTGAAAGCCATGCTTGAGATAGGCAATTTCAGGGAGGGCGGAAAGTGGTCGACGACGCACAATGGCAGCGGATCATAGAGACCCTGGACCACCAAGTGCCCGAGCTTGCGGAGAAGTTCCTGAGTCTTATCCTCGTTGATCCTTCCTATTCAGAGTCCGGCCTGACCATGGAGGATTTGAGGAGCAGCAGCGAGAAGTCCTTCAGCGCCATGCTCCATTCCTTGGCCCGGAGCGGCGCCGATATTGGTGCCTTGGAATCGTTGGCTGCTGAACTTGGTGCCAAACGGGCCCGCCAGCGCGTCCCCCTGGACAGCCTGATCCGTGCGATCCGCATGGACTTCTCCGTTTTGTGGGATGCCTTGTCCGCACCGTCCTTGGGGGTCAACCCGGGGCTGTTGGTGGCTCGGACCGAACTGGTGTGGCGCATCGTTGATACCTTCGCGGTCCGCGTCCAGGAGGGATACCTCGCCGAGTTCGAGGACATCGAACGGGCGGACGCTGACCTGCAGCATCAATATCTCACCAAACTTTTAGCGGCTGCCGAGCCATCGCCGTCGGACATGAAGAGAATCGCCGGCGCCCTGAGGGTCAATCCCGACGCCGATTTCCTTGTGGCCGCGATCAGCCGGGACGATAGCCTGGCCGTTCAGCGCAGTCTTAGCCTGAAGTCCCGCCGGAATGAACCGAATTTCACGTCGGACCAAGGTCACCACACGGTGGTCATCATGCAACGGCGGCAGTCCACTCGAGCGGAGCTGACCTTCGAGGAGAAGTCGGTCTTCGAGGGCATGGCGGCAGGTGTGGCACCGGTTTCCTTCGGCTTCGCCGGTGTACGCATGGCGGTGGTTGCTGCCCGCGAAATCATGACGGACCTGCCCATGGGCATTGCCGGCATCTTCCGGTTGGAGGACCGATGGGAATCCATCGCCCGGTACCGGCTGGCCCAAGTAGGTTGCGATCCCGCCCATCTGGTGTTTCCATATTTGCGCCGTTGCTCTGATGGAGAACGTGAGCGGCTCCTCGAAACCGTGTCCACTTTCCTGGACACGGGGAGCCTGGTGGAAACGTCAGCGTCGTTGGGCTGCCACCGCAACACCATCGTGAACCGGCTCGCGTCTTTTGAGAAATACACAGGATTGAGTCTGCAGAAACCCCGTGATGCGGCGGCCGCGTTGCTGGCACTGGGCAACAGCCATGGTCCTTCTCGCCATAGCTAGATGATGTCGAGCCTTGAGGCCATGCAGGAGCTTAGGAAGGTGGTGCGACGTCGATGAGGACCTTCCCTACGGTGCCCTGCTCCACGGCGTCATGCGCCGCAGCAGTCGCTTCGAGCGGGAAGCGGGTCAGCGGAAGGCCATGTTCTTTGCCGACGCGCAACGCGCCGTCCTTCAGCGCCTCGGAGACGGCAGCTACGGCGTGCTGTTTATGTTCCTCGGTGACCGTGTAGGTGAGGATGAACTGGTACCGGACGTTCTTGGTCATGCTTTCACGGACGGGAACGGTCAGTGATTCTCCGGGATTCGCGGCGTATATCGCAATGGTTCCGCTTGGCTTGAGAACCCGCACGTCGGATTCGATGTTGGCTGGAGCATTAACGTCGACGATGGTATCGACACCGTCGGGGGCGGAGCGACGAACGGCGGTCACGACGTCGTCCGTGCGGTAGTTGATGACTGTATGGGCTCCGGCGAGGCGTGCGAGCTCAGCTTTCCGTTCTCCGCTGACAGTGGTGATGACAGTTGCTCCGGCCCAGATGGCGAGCTGAATGGCAGCGTGCCCCACTGCGCCTGCGCCGCCGGTGACCAGTACCGTTCGTCCCGCCAAGGTCCCGGGGGCGAGTCTGGCAGGACCGTCCTCGTTCGAGGTCAGCGCCCGGTGGGCAGTCAGGGCTGGGATGCCAATGGATGCGCCTGTATCGAAGGATTCAGTGCCCGGGAGCGCAACGGCTTTGGCCGCCGGGACAACAACGTGTTCCTGTGCCGTGCCCTCATTGGTGCCCCAAGCCACGTCCCAGAGCCAGACGCGGTCTCCGACGCTGGGTTCTTTCACTCCGGGGCCGATCTCATCCACCACGCCGGCGCCGTCTTGGTTAGGAACCTTCGGTGCTTCCAGCGCGGTGCTTACTCGTCCGCCTGCCCTGGACTTCCAGTCAGTGGGATTCACCCCTGAGACGACCACACGGACGCGGACCTCACCTGCGCCGGGATGAGGCACTGGTTTGTCCTGAAGCTTCAGCACAGATGACGAACCCGTCTCTTCGTACACAATCGCTTTCACGCCTTCTCCAATGAGTCGATATACCCGTGACCGGTCTTACCGCACAAACCTACCGAATGACGGCGCCCACCTTCCTCGATTGCCCGAGAGACTGGTTGAGGCTTGTCGATCCCTAGACCACGTCCAGAGGTTGCCCTATGGTTGGGGCAACGGTCATTTGCCGGGTGGAGCTCCACTGTGGAGGTGCATCATGGGTATCATTTCTTCCGGTTTCCGTGGACGAAGGTCCGAGAATGCCGCATTGCCTCCGGGCCAGCATGAAACGCGGGACTTTCCCGTCCTGACGGCGGGGCCCGCTCCGCTCATTGCCGTCGAGGAATGGGAGTTCTTCATCACTTCGGAGAATGGCCAGCGGCTCGCATGGTCCTGGAATGAGTTCACGGCGTTGCCGCAGGAAGAAATCACCAAAGACATTCACTGCGTGACCAGCTGGTCAAAACTGGGAACAACGTGGCGTGGAGTTTCGCTGGACACCCTCTTCGAAAACGTCGAGACCACCAGCGACTTCGCCACCGCCCATTCCTTCGGCGGATACACAACCAATGTTCCATTGTGGGACCTTCTGGGCGGTAAGGCGTGGGTGGCCTGGGAGTTTAATGGCGAACCTCTTGAACGTGCTCACGGCGGTCCGGCCCGGCTCCTGGTGCCCCATCTATATTTCTGGAAAAGCGCCAAGTGGATTCATGGTTTGGAACTGACCAGTGAAGACGTTCCCGGTTTCTGGGAATCGAACGGATATCACCTGCACGGCAATCCTTGGCGCGAGGAGCGGTACTCGTGAGGCCCTTGCTGTGAGTTCTGTATGGCATGTCGCTGAAGTGGTGGGCGAGGTACGGGAAAACGCCTCAGCCCGGACCATAAGGCTGCGGGTTGATGGTTTGATGGGACATCTGGCTGGCCAACATATTGATATCCGCCTCACCGCAGACGATGGGTATACAGCCATCCGGTCTTACTCCGTGGCATCCGCAAATGCGGATGAGCATCTGGAAATCACCGTTGACGAACTGCCCGACGGCGAAGTGTCGCCTTATCTCGTCCGGGACCTGACAGTCGGGGACCGGCTGGAGATCCGGGGACCAGTGGGTGGCTGGTTCATCTGGCGGCCGGGTAGTGCGAACCCGGTGCAGCTGATCGGAGGAGGGTCAGGTGTAGTGCCGCTGATGGCGATGATCCGCGCCCATCAGGCTTCGGATAACGCAGCCCCTTTCAGGTTGCTCTATTCCCTCAAGTCCCCGGATGCTTCGCTCTACCGTGACGAACTGCGCCGATTGGACCAGGAATCAGCCAAGCTGATGGTCGACTACGTCTATACGCGTTCGACGCCGGAGGGCTGGCCGGCCACGCCGGGCCGCCTTACGGCGGAGAGCCTTTTGGGCAAGATCTTCCCAACAGAGGAGAACCCGGATGTCTTTGTTTGCGGCCAAACAGTTTTCGTGGAGACCGTTGCGGACTGGCTTGTAATGGCTGGCTATTCGCCGGCGTCGATAAAGACCGAACGGTTTGGCGGGACGGGAGGTATCCGGTGACCAGCGCCGACGACTTCGCTGTCCCCGACTCCGAAGATCAGGATATTGCAGCAGCACCGCATGATCCGATTCCGCACGTGGATGGAAACGCCGCAGCCGGCGCCCTGTCCGAAGTGTTCCGCATCGACATCATCGCGGCGTTGGGACGCTGCAGGCATTGCGGCTCAGTCAGGGCTTTTGGCGAGGCCATGGTTTTCACAGACGCGCCCGGTGTTGTGGTCCGGTGCCGCGACTGCCAGGGCGTGCTGCTGCGATTGGTGGAAACACCAACCCAGTATTGGCTGGATTTGAGTGGGCTCAGCTACTTGGAGATCGACCGCGAGGAATAGGTCCTGTGTGCGAGCTCGCCGCAATGATGAAGTTTCTTGTCTTTGCATGAAGCTGCACGTCGATGCGTTAATGCGCGCGTCCCCTCGTTACCGGTGATGTCAGCTCCCGTTGTCACGCTGCAGTGGGGTACGTAATCTCAAACCCATGCATCGGCTCTGAAGAAGAGCAACCTCCGCCGCACGAGGATCCCTCACAGGACGTCCCAGGCTCTTGCCTACTCGACGTTCACTGGGTGTCGGCGGATTATTTCCCAGCATCCTCACCACATCTCCGTTCAAAAGGCCTGGAGCTTCTGCAGGCCTGCCTCCTCGCAAAGGAATACGTCCGTGTCTTCACCCCAAGACAACTCGTCCACTCGCATCGTTGCCGGTGAGAGTCCCTCCAAGCCCAAGCGCCGCCGTGCTCTTGAGATCGGTTTGGCTGTTGGCCTGGTGCTGTTGATCGGTGCCGGCGCTGCAGTTGCCTCCGCGGTCTCCCGGAACAACGAAACCGCACCTGCTCCGACGACGTCGCCGGCTGCTGAGCTCAAGCTCGGGTACTTCAGCAACGTCACCCACGGTCCGGCGCTGGTGGGTACCAGCAAGGGTTTCATCGCCAAGGAACTCGGTGACACGAAGCTGAGCACGCAGATCTTCAATGCCGGTCCCGCCGCGATCGAGGCGCTCAATGCCGGTGCCATTGACGCCACGTACATTGGTCCGAATCCGGCCATCAACTCCTTCGTCAAGAGCAACGGCGAGTCCATCAGCATCATCGCCGGCGCCGCATCGGGCGGAGCCCAGCTCGTGGTGAAGCCCGAGATCACTTCGGCCGCTGATCTTAAGGGCAAGATCCTCGCTTCGCCGCAGCTTGGCGGCACCCAGGATGTGGCGCTGCGCGCGTGGCTCGGTGGCCAGGGCTACAAGACCAATCCCGATGGCAGCGGCGACGTCACCATCAACCCGACCGAGAACGCCCAGTCGCTCAAGCTCTTCCAGGACGGGAAGCTCGACGGCGCGTGGCTGCCGGAGCCGTGGGCCTCGCGTTTGGTGCTCGAAGCCGGGGCGAAGGTCCTGGTGGATGAGAAGGATCTGTGGGAGAAGGGTGAATTCACCACCACCATCCTGATCGTCAACAAGAAGTTCGCTGCTGAACACCCGGAAACTGTCAAGGCACTTCTGAAGGGCCATGTGGAATCCGTGAACTGGTTGAACAACGCATCCGCGGCGGACAAGGCCAGCACCATCAACGCTGTCCTGAAGGACACCGCGGGCAAGCCGCTCTCGGCGAATGTGATCGAGCGCGCCTTGCAGAACATCACCTTCACCACGGACCCGCTGGCCGGAACGTACAAGAAACTGCTGCAGGACGGCGTCGATGCCGGGACCACCAAGCAGGCCGACATCAACGGGATCTTCGACCTCCGCGCCTTGAACGAGGTACAGGGCCAGAAGACCTCCGCTGCAGGACTCGGCCAGGACTAACCAACCACAGGCTGGTCCGCTCCACCCCGGAGCGGACCAGCCTTCGGGCGCAACACCAACGATTTACGAAACCTGGAGCATCGACGCGGCGATGGCTTGGAAGCCGCTGGACGACCAGCTTCGCCGCCCGACAGACGAGCATTCCCTATTCCTGATGGGTCCTGATGATCACTGAGACACCAGCCGGGACAATACCCCGGACGCCTCTGTGACGGCCTGCAGGGCACGTTCCAGGACATCGCTGATGGATCCGGTGCCGTCGGCTTTGACCAACATGCCGCGCTCGGAATAGCGCGAGACCACCCGTTCGGTTTGCTGGTGGTACAACTCGAGTCGATGTTTGATGACCTGTTCCGTGTCGTCGGATCGTCCCGATTCGGCTGCACGGGCCAGCAGACGGGATACGAGTTCGCTGTCGGGGACAACAAGCTGAAGGACAGCGCTGATTCCCAGTTCTGCGGAGTTAAGGATGCCATCAAGGTAGTCCACTTGAGCCACGGTTCGCGGGTAACCGTCCAGGAGGAATCCTTGTTGAGCATCCTCTTCGCGCAGACGGTCCCGGACCATCTGGTTCGTGATGGCGTCAGGCACGAAGTCCCCGTTATCCATGAAAGTCGTGGCCTTTTGTCCTAACGGGGTCAGGTTCCTGACGTTTTCCCTGAAGATATCGCCTGTGGATATCGCGGGAACTCCCAACTTTTCCGAGATGCGGGCCGCCTGCGTGCCCTTCCCGGAGCCTGGGGCGCCAATAATCACCAATCTCATCTCAGTCGTCCTTAGAAGTGTGTTTGAGGGGATGGTCAGCTCTGTTCTGCTTCGGGACATCCCACTCATAGCGGGCGAAGACCTCCCGGCTGCCTGACTTTTCGACCATTTCCCGGGGCCATGGCCCCTCGGCTGAAAGCCAAATGATCGAGTTGTCGGGCATCACGGCATCCACGATGCCGCTTCTGACAAAGTGTCCGGCTTGGCGGATTTCCACATGCTGGCCGAACAGCCGGCCCCAGTCCGGTTGTGGGTGCAAGTCCACGGGGTTGCTCCTCTTTTCTTCAAGGGCTCTGGCTGCCAAGGCAGCATCAAAGCGGAGGTGGGGCACCGAAACGTTGCGATAGGTGTGATGATCCGGGTGATCATCCGGTACCCCACCACCAGTTCAGGGGCTCGACGGCGACATCAGAGAGTGTCCCTATGTTGTTCGTCAAGGGGTTTGGGGTGTTTTGGGGTGGTAGAGGCTGCCATCGCGGAGCATGGCGAAGAGGGTGTCGCAGCGG